>NZ_FOTS01000023.1 GCF_900114615.1 Pelosinus propionicus DSM 13327
TCCTCCGAAAGATTTAATACTATTGATTATAAACTCAAAAATACCCCTTGTATTGGACTTTTTCTAAAATGTCCAATACAAGGGGCTCAGTTCATAATGGCTAGCAAAGGTCTTTAATATTTGATAAAGATTATTAGTTTTTTATTAATGATGCAACTGTTTTTTCATCGGGTGTGATATAAATTGTATTTTGGTGATCGTAAATGACAAAGCCGGGTTTAGCACCAGTTGGTTTTTTTACATAACGTCGTTGGGTATAGTCAACAGGGACATTGGATGATTGATTCGCTTTACTATAGTAGGCAGCTAAGTGAGCGGCTGCTTCAATAGACTGTAGGGTGGGATTTTGAGAACCGGATCTTAAAATAACATGAGATCCTGGGATATCCTTAGTATGGAACCAGATATCATTATGTTGCGCCTGCTTAAAGGTGACAATATCATTTTGACGATTGTTTTTTCCAATTAATATGGTTAATCCTTCTGGGGTTACGGCTGTTAGCGGAGAGGAAGGAGGGATGGGCATACGACGTTTCGTTGCTTTTTTTAGATAGCCTGCGTTAATCAATTCTTCTCGAATATCACCAAGTTCAGAGCTATCAATAGCATGTTCAAGAGAAAAGGTGATACTTTCAAGATAGGCTATTTCTTCTATGCATTGACGTAGTTGTCCATCCAAAGATTCTTTAGCACGTTTTAATTTATTATACTTTGTATAATAAGACTGAGCATTTTCTAATGGTGAAAGCCTTGTATTAAAATTTATAGTTATTTTGTTGTCATCTAGTGAGTGGCTATATAAATTTTCCAAGGTAACTGTATCTTGATCTTGCGGCAAGTTATAGAGGTTTGCCATTAGAATATCACCGCATTCACGAAAGAAATCGGCATTGTCTGCATCAGCTAATTCTTGTATAAGAATTAGCTTTTTACGCTGCAAACGATTGTTTTCTTCGATGACAAGTTTTGATAAAATCGTCTGTTCAGGGAGCTGCTTTTTTCCGGAAAGGCTGTCTGTAAATTCAACTGCCTGACTCATAGTAGAGAAGTTGTGAACTGTGCATTTAGAAGCTAGATGTTCTAATGGAAAAGAGGAAATGCCAACAAGTTCGCCTTCTATATTAGTCATGACAGTGGGGAGCGATTCTCCCGATTTTATGTAAGTAATAATACTTTGTATTGCTTCATTTAATGCAAGTATATCTACATTGTCTAAGCTACGAGTGGCAATATCACTAGGTAAACCTGCTCTCCAAAGAATTTCCTTGGCAGTTATAGGACCAATGCCGATTCCTACCTGAATCATAGCTTTCGTGACAAGAGGTGTTGCTAGAGCTGTTATTGTATTGAAAAAATCAGATAGGGGCGCATTCAATACATTTAAACGCATTTGCCCAGGAGGAAATGTATATTCCATTCGAGGTAAGACTTGTCGTGAACGGCTTAAATTTGCGCCAATTCTTTTTATCGCATCCAGTATAATGTTATTTTGTTTGAGAATAATGTTACTATGTTTACCCATTAATTCTACTGTTAATTCTTTTGTTGTAATCGTGCCGTCTTCACCACGAAAATCAATAGAAATTAGTGCAATGCGATCAAGGCTATGCTGGTTGATGCCAGCAATACGTCCTCCCTCTAAGTGCTTTCGTAATAACATGCAAAAAGCTGGTGGTGTTGCTGGATTTTCCAAGGTTGCTTCAGTTAAATGGATACGGGGATGCTTAGGATTGACAGAGATGAGTAAGCGGAGATTTTCATTGCTCTGTCTAACCCAAAAAAGTAATGTGTATTTATCGGGCTGAAAGATTTTATCAATTCTGCCACCTGTAAGTTTATTATTTAATTCGATTAACAATGTTGATAGAGATAATCCATCTAGAGCCATATGACAGCCTCCATTTAATAAAATACGTACCATGATTCCTACTTCTAACTATGTCTTGTAATTTTCACTAGTATACCATTTTGCTATTGGACGGTCAATTTAGGTCTAATTAGAGGGGAAAGAGAATAACATGAATAAAAAAAGCACATGGTAGCGAGGTGGCATAGTGGCTGATAAATGGTATACGCGTACAGCGCAAGAAGCAATTGAATTTTGGAGAACAGATCCACATGATGGTTTGACTTCAAGTGAAGTAAAAAGTAGAATTGCTGAATTTGGCTATAATGAAATGGTTGAAAAAGAAAAGACACCATGGTGGAAACGATTTTTTGCCCAATTTCAGGATTTTATGGTTTTAGTTTTGTTAGCGGCTACGCTCATTTCAGCATTCTTAGGAGAATATGTCGATTCAGCAACGATTTTAGCAATTGTAATGATCAATGCTGTATTAGGCTTTGTTCAGGAACATCGAGCAGAAAAATCAATGGCAGCCTTAAGGACAATGGTTGCACCAGTAGCTCATGTCATTCGTAATGGTATACTGCAGCAAGTAAAAGCGCGAGAAATGGTGCCAGGTGACATTATGGCTTTAGAATCTGGAGATCGCATTGCTGCTGATGCCAGATTAATAGATGTGAAGAATATGGAAGTGGATGAAGCTACTTTAACCGGTGAGTCCATGCCTGTACGAAAAAACGTAGATAAAGAATATAAGGAAACTAGTTCTTTGGGTGATCGTAAGAATATGGTGTATGCTGGAACCAGTATAGTTAAAGGTCGAGGTAAGGCTGTAGTTTGCGCTACAGGCATGGCAACTGAGGTGGGACATATTGCTCATATGATTCAGGATGTGGAACATGAAAGTACACCGCTAGAACGACGCCTAGAGTCTTTAGGGCGTTGGTTAGTATGGGGGTGCTTACTGATTTGTGTAGTAGTCGTTGTGGCAGGCGTGCTTAAAGGGGAACCATTATTACTAATGTGTATGGCAGGAATTAGTTTGGCAGTAGCTGCGATTCCGGAAGGATTGCCAGCCATCGTTACAGTTGCATTGGCTTTAGGTGTACAGCGTATGATAAAGCGCAATGCCATTATTAGAAAGCTACCTGCTGTTGAGACGCTTGGCTGTACAACGGTAATTTGTTCCGACAAAACTGGAACTCTTACTCAAAATGCTATGACCGTAAAGAAAATTTTTACATCTGGGAATATTTATGAAGTAACCGGTACTGGCTATGAAATAAAGGGAAATTTTTTATTAAACAAGCAGGATTTTGATCCTACAAAGGATAAATGTTTATTACATTGCCTAGAAATTGGTGTATTGTGTAATAATAGTATTCTAAAGCATAATAATATAGGGATAACGGGTTTGTGGCGTCGTGACGCGAAGGGCGGCTGGTCTATTGAAGGTGATCCAACAGAAGGTGCTATTGTGATTGCCGCTGCTAAAGCCAACATATGGCGTTTAGCAGCCGAAAAACATCAGCAGCGATTAGCTGAAATTCCTTTTGAGTCAGAGCGATGCCGGATGTCGGTTATTTATGAGAAAAACAATCGAAATGTCATTTATGTGAAGGGTGCCCCGGATATCATTTTAGATATGTGCCAGCATTATAGCACTAATAAAGGAGAAGTCCTGCTGACGTCAGAAAAAAAAGCTGAAATACTGACAGCCAATGAAAACATGACAGACCAAGCTCTTAGAGTATTAGCAGTTGCATATCGCCAGTTAACTAAGGTAGAAGCTAGTCATGTCAGTGAAGAACTGGAAAAAGACTTGGTTTTCGTAGGCCTGATTGGAATGATCGATCCTCCGCGCCAAGAAGTCAAACCGGCGATTGCGTTATGCCGCCAAGCTGGCATAACGACAGTTATGATTACGGGGGATCATCGCAACACGGCTGTAGCGATTGCCAAAGAACTGCAAATTTTTAAAGAAGACAAAAATCAGGCTCTGACTGGTACCGAACTTGATGAATTAGACGATACGGAGTTAACTGCCATTATTAATCATGTTACCGTCTATGCACGTGTATCTCCTGCCCACAAATTACGTATTGTAAAAGCTTTAAAGCGGAAGGGGCATATCGTTGCAATGACTGGTGATGGTGTAAACGATGCACCAGCAATAAAGGAAGCGGACATTGGCATTGCAATGGGAACGGCTGGGACTGATGTCACAAAAGAGGCTGCTTCTATGGTGCTAGCCGATGATAACTTTGCAACGATTGTTGCTGCTGTGGAAGAGGGACGTGGCATTTATGATAATATTCGTAAATTTATTCGCTATTTGTTATCCTGTAATTTAGGTGAAGTACTTACGATGTTTATTGCGACCATTGCAGGATTACCATTACCCTTATTGCCAGTGCAAATTTTATGGGTTAATTTAGTGACAGATGGTTTGCCAGCAATGGCATTAGGTGTTGATCCTAATAATCATGACATTATGAATCGGTCGCCGAGAAATCCGAAAGAAAGTGTATTTTCTCGTGGACTTAGCCACAAGATTATTACCCGAGGTTTACAAATTGGTATGAGTACGGTATTTGTTTTTGCTATGGTGTACTTTTTAAAGAATGATTTAGCAGAAGCAAGAACGATGGCTTTTTGTACGTTAGTGTTCTCTCAAATGTTTCATGTGTTTGATTGTCGTTCAGAAGTATACAATGTCTTTGAAATTGGGATATTTAAAAATCAATACTTGATATTAGCAACCTTCTGTTCTCTTTTAATGCAGTTACTAGTTATTTATCATCCATTTATGCAAGGAGTATTTGCTACTGTTCCGCTAGGGGTAGAAGATTGGATCGTTATTTTAGTTGTTTCAGGGTGGACATTTATCATAAGTGCTGTAAGGCATTTGTTTTTCCGCAGACGTGTATCACGTTCTGCTTTTGGGCGGGTACATTAAATATATTAAATATATTATTTAATTCATAGTGAGGAGAATATAAGATGAAGTTTAATTTTAGCAAATGGCATGGACTAGGTAATGATTTTGTGATTGTGAATGGATTTGAAGAAACAATTAGCAATTACAATGAAATGGCAATTCAGGTTTGTGATCGATATTTTGGAATCGGTGCAGATGGGTTAGTCGTTATTTTACCTTCAGCAGTAGCTGATTTTCAAATGCGAATTTTTAATTCAGATGGTAGTGAGGCTGAAATGTGTGGCAATGTTACACGGTGCATTGCACGGTATGTTTTTGAATATGGTTTAACGAATAAGAAAAAAATTACTTTAGAAACGAAAGCTGGTCTTATCAAGCCAGAATTAATCTTTATTGATGGAGTGCTCAGTACTATACGGGTTGACATGGGAGAACCGCGTCTGAAGCGCGGGGAATTGCCGATGGTTGGTAATGAAGATGAGCAGGTTGTTAATGAGGTTTTAGAAATAGATGGCACTGAATATCGAATCACTGGTGTGTCAATGGGAAATCCTCATTGTATCCTTTTTGTTGATGATATTGCTGGCATTAATCTAAGTGATATTGGAGCTAAAATCGAAACGAATGCTGTCTTTCCCAAGAAAACGAATGTAGAGTTTGTGCAAGTATTAAATAAACAAAACTTACGTATGCGTGTTTGGGAGAGAGGGGCTGGTGTTACTATGGCTTGTGGTACAGGTGCTTGCGCTACTTTAGTTGCTGCCGTATTAAATGGTAAAACAGATCGTCAGGCTACTGTTGAATTAGATGGGGGACAATTACTGATTGAATGGGGGTTAGATAATCATATCTATATGTCTGGTCCTGCAGTAGAAGTTTTTCGGGGAACATACTTATAATCTTATCTGAATCAAGCTTTTTTATAGAAAGTAAGAAATCCAACTTCTTTAAACGTATGAAGTTGGATTTCTTTATCTCCTTACCTGTCTAAAGAGAACTTTATAGTTATCATTTGTGCTTTAAAATTATACTTCGTGAAATGAGGTGCTAAAATGAAATCTTTTATTTTGACAATTATTTTTTTCTTACTATTGGTTACTCAAACATTAGCGATCTCTCCTATCAATCAAGGTATCATTAAAGAGGCACAAGATCATGCTAAATTAAAAATTAAAGATTCGTTGCAAGAATTTTTGTTTCCATGGATAGCTTATGAAGAAAAAGCTGAAAAATTAAATGCCAAGACAGAGCATTCCTATTTATATACTCCTTATTTATTAATTGCTACAGATGCTAGGGAGAAAATTTTAAAGGGACATGATGTTACTATAGTTGAAAGTGAAGAAGTATTGGAAAATTATTCTGGATTATTGAGTTTTAGCACTTTGCTGTTTGGGGAGAAAGAAGATTTTGCGAAAGATGCAAGTGTTGTTATAAAACAAGCTACAAATATAATTAAGGCATATCAAATGATAATACCAGCAGAAGGAGAAAAAGTATATCTGGATAAAGGACAAACCGTATTTAATGCCCAATGTTACTTTTATTTCTTTGAAAGAGACATTAGGCTTGATCGCCCTATAGTATTATCGATTATAACTACTGATCAGAAAGAACATAATTTTTATTTTGATTTGGGAACAATGAAGTAGTCATATTAAAACCTTCACGTATCGATATTCAATGAAAAAGGGATTTTAGAGAAGTATGGAGAAGTATTTATAAAAGAATTGGATAATTGTGATTTTATCGTTAATAATAACATCCGTAAAGAGAGGAGCCAATTTACGTGATTAAAAGTATGACTGGTTTTGGACGTGGTGAATTTCAGGATAGTGAGCATCGGCTCATTGTAGAAATTAAAGCAGTAAATCATCGTTATAATGAGATTGTTATTCGAATGCCGAAAAATCTTGGTCCACTTGAGGATAAAATCCGGCGTAGCGTGTCAAGTATGCTTGTGAGAGGTCGGATTGATGTTTTTATAACGATGGATGAATATGCGCAAAAGAAAAAAGCGGTACGAATTGACAAAGAGCTGGCAATAGCCTATAATAATGCTTTAAAAGATTTAGGAGATTTATTTTCTATATCGGTAAATGATAATGTTTTGCAGATTGCTAAATTTCCGGATGTGGTTAAGGTTGAAGAAGTAACTGAAGATGTTTTAGCTTTGTGGCCAAAGTTACATCAGGCAGTTGACATGGCATTGATGAATCTTATGAGCATGCGCTTAGCGGAAGGACGAAATATTCAGCAGGATTTAACATTACGTATTACAGATATTGAATCCTATATCACTGCTGTAGAAAAACGTGCTCCGCAAGTTTTAGTTGAATATAAAGAGAAAATACTAGGTCGTATGCGAGAATTGCTAGCTACGATCGGTGAAGAACCTGATGCTGGTCGCCTGTTACAAGAAGCAGCTATATTTGCGGATCGCACCAGTATTACAGAAGAGTTAGTGCGTTTAAAAAGTCATTTAACTCAGTTTCGAGCTGCATTGAGTGCTGATGATGCAGTTGGCAGAAAATTAGATTTTATTGTGCAGGAAATTAACCGTGAAACTAACACAATTGCTTCTAAAGCCAATGATTTTAATGTTGCTAACATTGTAGTCGAAATAAAAAGTGAAATCGAGAAGGTCAGAGAGCAAATTCAAAACATAGAGTAAGATAAAGATAAATTGGGATACAAACATAAGGGGGATTTTTTGTGGAAATTAAACTTATTAATATTGGTTTTGGTAACATTGTGTCTGCCAATCGAATTATATCAATAGTGAGCCCTGAATCGGCACCAATCAAAAGGATTATTCAAGAGGCCCGTGATCGGGGAATGTTAATTGATGCAACATATGGACGTCGTACCCGGGCAGTGATTATAACCGATAGTGATCATGTTATTTTATCGGCAGTACAGCCAGAAACAGTAGCGCATCGTCTTGCCAGCAAAGAAACGAGTGAAGACACTGCAGAATAGCAGAAATTGAAAGGAGTAGCAGCTGTGGCAAAAGAAGGAATTTTACTTGTGTTATCTGGTCCATCGGGAGCAGGTAAGGGGACAATTTGTCAAGAATTGCTACGTACTTATCCTGGGTTACATTATTCTATATCGGCTACTACACGCAAAGCCCGTGTTGGAGAAGAACATGGAGTTAACTATTGGTTTGTATCTCATGACGAGTTTCAAAATATGATTCAAGAGGATGAACTCTTAGAGTGGGCTGAGGTTTATGGGAATTTTTATGGAACACCCTGTCATCAAGTAAAAAAATTACTAAATGATGGCAAGGATGTTGTCTTAGAAATTGATGCACAGGGAGCTACGCAGATTAAGAAGAAATTTCCGCAAGGTGTATTTGTCTATATAGCACCGCCATCTTTAGATGAATTGGCTAATCGCATACATAAACGAGGGACAGATAGCTTAGATGTAATCAAAAATAGGTTAAGTTGTGCTAATAATGAATTGTCATATGTACATAATTATAATTATGTAGTAGTCAATGATAAGGTGCAAGCGGCAACGAATAAAGTGGCTGCTATTATTACAGCCGAAAAATGTCAAGTAATACGAAATTGTAATATAGTAAAAGAAATTTTAACGAATATCAAATAAATATATTTAGGGGGACTACTATGATATATCCATCATTAGATGTATTAGTTACTAAAGTTGATAGTAAATACACTTTAGTGGTACTTGCGGCAAAACGAGCTCGTGAGATTATGGATGGAGCGGCTTCTTTAGTTGAGAGTAAATCCAATAAACAGGTGACGATTGCTTTAGAAGAAGTAGCGCAAGACAAGATTTCCTATGAACGGACCAAAAGTGGTATAAAATAGGAGGTTTCCATGCTGAAAGGAAAAAATATTGTAGTTGGTGTTGCTGGTGGCATCGCTGCTTATAAAATAGTAGATCTTGTAAGTCAGTTAAAAAAGCAAGGTGCAAATATATATGTTATCATGACTCAGTCAGCGGCTAACTTTGTTACGCCGTTGACTTTTCGTGAAATCAGTGGACAGCCCGTTGTTGTTGATATGTGGGCTGAAGTTGTCAATTGGAATGTTGAGCATATTGCTTTAGCGAGTAGAGCAGATTTATTCATATTAGCACCTGCCACAGGCAATCTGATTGGTAAAATAGCAAATGGTATTGCTGATGATATGTTGACAACTACGGTAATGGCAACGACTGCCCCGGTTTTATTTGTTCCAGCTATGAACACCAATATGTATTTGAATCCGATCGTTCAAAAAAATATCAGTAATTTAACAGACTTAGGATATCATTTTACAGTACCAGAGAGTGGGATGTTAGCATGTGGTGTCGAGGGAATAGGTCGATTACCTGATTCTAAGGTAATTTTAGAAAAAGTTAATCAGTTGATAGTTGTCCAAAATGATTTTGCAGGTAAAAAAGTTTTGATTACTGCTGGTGGTACGAAAGAGGCGATTGATCCTGTAAGATATATTGGTAATCGCTCTAGCGGTAAGATGGGATATGCTTTAGCAAGTGCTGCCGCTGCAAGAGGAGCAACTGTTACGTTAATATCAGGGCCCACCAATTTAAAAGCTGCTTGTGGAATTAAGGTTGAATATGTAGAAGCCGCATCAGATATGAGGGCGGCTGTATTGTCACACTATAATGAGAGTGACATTGTGATCAAAGCTGCTGCTGTAGCCGATTATCGTCCTCAAGCTACTGCAGAACACAAAATTAAGAAGACTGGCGATACGTTACAGCTTGTGTTAGAAAAAAACCCTGATATTCTACTAGAACTTGGTCAGTTGAAAAAAAAGCAGATGTTAATTGGTTTTGCTGCGGAAACTCAGCAGTTGGTTCTTCATGCGCAAGAGAAACTAGCCAAAAAAAATCTAGATATGATTATTGCTAATGATGTATCTGTTCCAGGTGTTGGGTTTAATGCAGATCACAATATAGCGAAAGTGCTATATCGTGATGGACGGATTGAAGAGTTATCCAAAATGTCCAAAGAACATATGGCAAACATTATTTTGGATAAAATTCTCTCAGAATGTCGAAAATAGGTTGATTTCTTCATTATTTTACATTAATATTTAATTTGATATAATTTTATATGACATGCTCATCAAGAGTTGGTGGAGGGATTGGCCCAATGAAACCGCGGCAACCATTTGGAAATCCAAAACGGTGCCAATTCCTGTGGAAGAATCCGCAAGATGGGAGAGTGTAAGCACCCTCCCTATGGGTGTTTTTTATTGTTTATTAATAAATGGGGGTATGATTTGTGAAGAAAAAGAGAGTTTTATTTACATCAGAATCAGTTACTGAAGGCCATCCAGATAAAATAGCAGATCAAATTTCAGATAGTGTATTAGATGCAATCATGGCAAAAGATCCAATGGGACGTGTAGCTTGTGAAACGCTCATTACGACAGGACAAGTACATGTAGTTGGTGAAATTACTACAAGTTGCTATGTGGATATTCCGAAAATTGTACGTGACACGGTGAAAGAAATTGGCTATACTCGTGCAAAATATGGTTTTGATGGAGATACATGTGGTGTTTTGGTTTCTATCGGAGAACAATCAGCTGATATTGCTTTAGGCGTTGATAAGTCTTTTGAGGCCAAACGAGGTCAAATGGATGAAATTGAATCCATTGGGGCTGGTGACCAAGGAATGATGTTTGGTTATGCTACCAATGAAACTCCTGAATACATGCCATTGACAATCGCTTTAGCTCATAAGTTGGCTCGTCGTTTAGCAGAGGTACGCAAAAATGAGGAAGTAAGTTATCTGCGCCCTGACGGAAAAACTCAAGTTACAGTAGAGTACGAAGATGGTAAACCTCTTCGCGTTGATACCATTGTTATCTCGACCCAACATGGCCCTGAAGTTGAACTGGCAACCATTGAAAAAGATCTGATTGAGAAAGTAATTGCTCCGATTGTTCCAGCAGAATTATTAGATGAGAAAACCAAATACTATATTAATCCGACAGGTCGTTTTGTAATCGGTGGACCACAAGGTGATGCTGGCTTAACCGGCCGAAAAATAATTGTTGATACTTATGGTGGAATGGCTCGTCATGGTGGTGGTGCTTTCTCTGGTAAAGATTGTACCAAAGTTGATCGCTCTGCAGCTTATGCTGCACGTTATGTAGCTAAAAATGTTGTTGCAGCAGGATTGGCAGATAAATGTGAAATTCAGCTAGCCTATGCTATTGGTATGGCTCATCCAGTATCGATTATGGTAGAAACTTTTGGGACTGCTAAGGTGGATGAGGATGTAATTGCTGAGCTTATTAAAAAGCATTTTGATTTGCGTCCGGCTGGTATTATTAAAGCGTTAGACTTACGCCGCCCTATCTATCGCCAAACCGCAGCTTATGGACATTTTGGTCGTACAGATGTGAATTTACCATGGGAAAGGACCGATAAAGCAGAAATTCTTCGTAAAGAGGCTAATCTATAAGTAATATGTTAGCTCTTTTAACAGGATTTTTCTGAATGTCATGGAAATTGTATATGCTATAGCCAAAAAGAGGGAACAATGAGCTTCCCTCTTTTTAATTTTATGATAATTATGAGACAAAAATCCAGCTATACGCTGCAATATCATGTTAAGATATAATAGGCAAGCTAATCCTTTAAAAGGAATACTTTTAAAAGACTATTTAATAGCGAATGGTGGTAAATATGCAACGTATTGCTCAAGTTCTAATAAACATTACAACTAAAAATATTAATAAAGCATTTTCTTATAGTATTCCTGAACATTTAGATTATGTTGATGCAGGATGGCGTGTTTTAGTACCTTTTGGAAATCGTAAATTAGAAGGTTTTGTTATTGCTATTATAATAGAGGAAGACTCGAGTAGTATTGAGTTAAAGCCAATTATCGATATACTAGATAATGACAGATGGTTTGATGAGCATATGATGAATACTGCTAGATGGATTAGTGAATATTATCTTTGTAATTTGGTAGATGCCATGCGTTTATTTATTCCAGGAAAATCGGGCGTGAAAAGTGTTGTTGCTTATTCCATCGAGATGGAAGTAGATACAGAAAAGGCATTGGTTGCCTTATCGGCTAAATATCCAGAATATAGTCAAGTATTGTCATATATAGAGATGCACAGTCCTATTCTTTCTGTTAAGCTAGAAAAGAAATTTGGCCCAAGCGTTTTAAAAGCGATAAGATACTTAGTGAGAAATAAGATCATATTCGCTGAATCCATTGCCAAAAGAATGGGTACACACCGTTATAAAACGGTAATAAGTTTACTAATGGATGCAAAAACAGCGCGAGAACAAATTAGCAAGTTGGCAAATAGACCAGCACAATGTCGTTTGCTGCAATATTTGATAGATCACGGGCAATTGGCATCTGATGAATTGAAAAAGAGTAATACCAGCCATGATACTGTAAAAAAATTAGTACAAGACGGCCTTATAAAACTTGAAAAAGTTCAAGTGCTACGTGATAGTTATGCTGATATATGTAAAGCAAAGAATGATATATCACTAACAATAGAGCAGCAGCAGGCATTAGAGAAAATTATGCTGAAAATGAAAGCAAAGGAGTTTCAATCTTTTTTACTGCATGGTATTACTGGCAGTGGAAAGACGCAGGTATATATTGAAGCGGTAGCGGCTGCGCGTCAAAAGAATCGCCAAGCTATTGTTCTTGTTCCTGAGATTGCTCTTACTAGTCAAATTGTATCAAGATTTAAAGCTAGATTTGGTAATGATGTTGTTGTAATGCATAGTAAATTGTCTACTGGTGAACGTTATGATGCTTGGCAGAGACTTCGAAGCAGGCAAGCTGGCATTGTAATTGGTGCACGTTCTGCTATTTTTGCTCCAGCGTCGGATCTTGGTATTATTATTATGGATGAAGAGCATGAATTTACGTACAAGCAAGAAGAAACACCTCGTTATCATACAAGACAAGTCGCTATTACGAGGGCTACATTGTCTGGAGCGGTGGTCATTATGGGCAGCGCTACGCCAGCGATAGAGACTTATTTTCAGACTCAAATGGGTCAACATACCTTGCTGCTTATGTCAAAACGCATTGCTAATGCAAATTTGCCTGAAGTCACTATCGTTGACATGCGAGAAGAATTGCGTAAGAAGAGACGAAATGTAATATCACTCTCCTTACAAGAACTACTGCAAGAGACTATAAGTCGTGGGGAACAAGCTATTATTTTACTAAATCGTCGTGGTTATGCTACCTTCGTCATGTGTCGGGAATGCGGACATATTGCACGTTGTAAGCATTGCGATATTTCTCTTGTGTACCATTCAGTAGGGAAGAAGCTGAAGTGTCACTATTGCCAGTGTATTGAAACGGTTCCGGATATTTGCCCTGAATGTAATAGCCGCTATATTCGGTTTTTTGGAACCGGAACTCAAAAGCTGCAAGAGGAAATAGTAACATTGTTTCCCCATATTCGCGTAGTGCGAATGGATCAGGATACAACAGGTGGAAGAATGGCCTATGATCGTATTTTAGAGGCATTTGCTAAAGGAGAATATGATCTTTTACTGGGGACACAGATGGTGGCTAAAGGGCATGACGTGAAAAATGTGACGGCTGTTGGCATTATAGCAGCTGATAGTATCTTAAATTTACCAGATTTTAGAGCAGCGGAGCGTGTATATGCGTTGCTGACTCAGGCAGCAGGTCGTGCAGGTCGCGGTGATAAAGCAGGAAAAGTCGTAGTACAGACTTATAATCCTGAACACTATGCAGTACAGGCAGGAGCCAATCAGGATTATCAAAGTTTTTATGAAGCTGAGATTGTGTATCGTAAAGCGCTTTGTTATCCACCTTATGGACAAATCATAAAATTAACAGTTCAGGCTAAAGAAGAAAGTATGGCTCGCAGCCAGGCTGATCAAATAATCAAAGAATTGCGAAGCTTAATGGCGGAAAGTAAGACTGTAGAAATAATAGGGCCATTTCCCGCTCCGATTGCCAAAGTCAATGATATATTTCGTATGAACATGATTATAAAAGCAAAGGATCTCGCTAGTGTGAGGACTCACATAACATCTATGGGATTAACCATACGTCCAGATGTTATGATTGATGTAGAACCTGTTAGTATCATGTAGAATAATTTGTTTAGTATAGGCGTGGATTTTTGTATAGTTCTATGATAAAATTTGGGCAGGATTTATCCAAGGTAGGAGGGTATTATAACTGTATGGAAATTAGAAAAGCTGGTGACAAAGTATTAAAAGAAATAGCTGAGCCTGTGGCTCGCGTTGATAAAAAAATAAGGAAACTTATTGATGATATGGCTCAAACTATGTATAATGCTGATGGAGTTGGATTAGCCGCTCCGCAGGTTGGCGTATCTCTTAGGGTTATTGTTTTGGATGTGGATAACGAGCTGATCGAATTAATAAATCCAATTATTATAAAAAGTGAAGGCTGTGAATTAGGTAATGAAGGATGTTTAAGTGTCCCTGGGGTTTTTGGTGAAGTTGAGAGGTTTTCTGAAGTTGCCGTTACAGGGTTAAATCGTTATGGTAAAAATATAACGATTACAGGGACTGGTTTGTTAGCTAGAGCCCTGCAGCATGAAATTGATCATTTGGATGGCATATTATTTATTGAAAAAGCAAAAACCATTCATAAGGGGTAATTGATATGTCAAAATTAAGAGTCGTATTTATGGGGACGCCAGATTTTGCTGTTCCTTGTTTAGATGCATTAGTTAAAGGAGAATATAATGTTGTTGCAGTGGTAACTCAGCCTGATCGACCTAAAGGGCGAGGACAAAAACTGGCAGAGTCCCCGGTGAAGCAGGCTGCAATTTCTTATAAAATACCTGTATTGCAACCTAATAAAGTAAAAGATCCTGGATTTCAAGACGTATTGTTTTCTTTAAAACCTGATATTATTGTTGTTGTTGCTTTTGGACAGTTATTGCCCAAAATGCTATTAGATTTACCTCCTTTGGGTTGTATAAATGTGCACGCATCTTTATTACCTTTATATCGGGGAGCTGCACCTATCCATTGGTCAATTATTAAAGGTGATAAAGTAACTGGTGTCACCACAATGTTTATGGATATTGGCATGGATACAGGGGACATGATATTAAAGGAGAAGGTATCCATTTCTGAAATGGATACTACTGGGGATATCCATGATAAGTTAAAAAATATTGGTGCCAAGGTGCTTAGTGAGACAATGAAATTAATTGTGGATAAGAAAGCTCCACGTCTTGCACAAAATAATGAAGAGGCTACCTATGCTTCTATGTTGACAAGGGAATTAGAACGTATCAATTGGCAAGAACCGGCAGTTGCCATTCATAATTTGGTTAGAGGTCTTAATCCCTGGCCTGGCGCTTATTGTTTCTATCAAGATAAAAACTTAAAAATCTGGCAAACTAGGATTTATCCAACAGATGATATAGTAACCCAGTCAGGGAGAATCGCTAAGATTACTGCAGAAGGTTTTGTAGTAGAAACAAGGCAGGGTTTGCTGGAAATTTTAGAAGTTCAGCCTGCCAGTAAGCGTCGTATGAGGGCAATTGATTTTATATGTGGTTATGGGTTACGGGTTGGCGATATCTTAGAATAGAAGGTGAATTTTCATGATAGAGGTGATGGCTCGTCCCAAGAAACGCTTGTTTTTGGCACTTATATTAGCTAGTTTGTTAGTGGCTACTCTTTCTACTTATGGATTGTGGATGGTAAGCTTCCCCGGATTAGCAAATATCAGCACTCACTTGCCGATTATTCTTGGCGTTTTCTTGGCATTATTTATCTTGGCTATTGGAATTGGAGTTGGTGGAATCATTCTAGCCATTTTAGGTTTTTCAACTCTAGCTTTATTCCAAGGACCTGCTTGGTCTGCTATTAATTTATTATTTCCTCTTGCCATTCGAATTGGTAAAATCTTTGATGTGGAAAAAGAAAGAGTCGAACGTTCCTTTATTGAAGTTAGTAATTACTTAATACAGCAAAAAAGAATTAAGGTTGCACCTGAGAAACTCTTAATTCTTACGCCACATTGTATTCAACAAGAGATGTGTCAGTATAAAGTGACTCACGATATTAGTAATTGCCGAAAATGTGGTGCTTGTCAGGTAGGGGATTTACTGACGATTTCAGAAAATTTTGGAGTACATGTTGCAATTTCTAATGGAGGGACATTAGCTCGTAAGGTGGTAAAGACATTACGTCCCCATGCTATTCTAGCCATAGCCTGTGAACGAGATTTAACAAGTGGTATTCAAGATGTGTTTCCGATTCCCGTTATTGGTGTATTGAATGAAAGGCCGAATGGACCATGTTGTAATACGCGAATTGATATGAAACGAGTTGAAAAAGCAGTACAAGATTTTATACTTAAAAAATAAAGATAGTAAAGGTGAACAAATGGACGCACGTGAAATTGCTCTTAAAATTATCAATGACGTGACAAGTAATCATGCTTATGCAAACATAGCCTTAGTGAGAGAACTTAATCGTCACAAGATTTCTGACCAGGACCGTCGATTTATTACAGAACTAGTATATGGTACGATTAAGGCCGGTGAAACCTTGGATTGGATGATTGGTCACTATGTAACTAGGTCATTAAATAAAGTTGCACCAGTTATTTTGAATATTTTACGTATGGGAATGTATCAGATCTTTTTCTTGTCCAAAGTTCCTGTATCCGCAGCTTGTAATCAAGCCGTAGAATTAACTAAAAAATATGGACATACTGGTACTGTAAAATTTGTAAATGCAGTGTTAAGGAATGCTGGTAGAGGACCTGAAAAAGTAATTTATCCTGACAGAGAAAAAGATATTGTCAAATTCTTAGCTTTAAAATATTTTCATCCTCAATGGATGGTGGGTCGATGGGTGAAACGTTTAGGCGCTGATGCTGCTGAAGAGTTATGTCAGATTAATAATGTGACTCCAGCTCTTTCGTTACGTACCAATACCCTGAAGAATACCAGAGAAGAGCTTTTGGATGTTTTGAATCAAGAAGGTGTAAGCGCGGAAGCCTCCGTATGGACTCCAGAAGGAATTGTATGTCATAGTTATCCAGCGCTTAGTACATTAAAGTCATTACGTGATGGATTATTTCAAATTCAAGATGAAAGCTCTATGCTAGTTGCTCACGTTCTGGCTCCTAAGCCAGGAGAGTTTATTATTGATGCTTGCGGTGCACCTGGAGGTAAGAGTACCCATATCGCAACATTAATGGAAAATAAGGGGCGGGTTTTGTCAACGGATGTTTATGAACATAAATTAGTTTTAACCAAGGAGAACGCTCAGCGATTAGGTCTGACGATTATTGATGTGCAGAGTCTGGATGCGACAACTTTAGGCGATCACTATACAAGACAAGCAGATAAAGTATTAGTGGATGCGCCTTGTTCTGGATTAGGAGTCTTACGGCGAAAGGCTGATTCTCGCTGGAGAAAGACTGAGGATATGTTTAAGGAATTACCGATATTGCAAATGGCAATTTTAAAAAGTGCTGCGGAATGTGTTAAATTGGGCGGCACCTTAGTATATAGTACTTGTACAACCGAGCCGGAAGAAAACCAAGAAGTTGTTGACAATTTTTTGAAGGAGAATCCGGATTTTGCTTTGCAGCATGCCGGGGAAATGTTTCCGGTTACAGAAAATAAGGCTGAGATGGTGCAGTTATGGCCGCATATTGATCATGTAGATGGATTTTTCATTTCTCGTTTAGTGCGAGTGAAATAGGTGAACAAATGAGTAACAATATTTTTGGAATGTTTATAGAGGAGATTGCAGCGGTCGTCCATCCCTATGGTTTGCCGAAGTACAGTGCTGGGCAAATTGCAAAATGGATGTATCAGGATGGAGTTTATGATTTTAAAGATATGACAAATATATCCAAAAAACATAGGGCATTATTAACGGAGCACTTTGTGATTCATTCTGTAACAGCGCGAGCTGTTGAACAATCATCAGACGGTAAAACTAGTAAATATTTGTTGGAGTTTCATGATGGAATGGCTGTAGAAACTGTTTTAATGAGACAGCATTATGGGAATAGTGTATGTATCTCAACTCAGGTTGGATGCGCCATGGGCTGTGTATTTTGTGCATCCACCTTAAATGGCGTTTCAAGAAATTTAACTGGTGGAGAAATGCTGGCCCAAGTTTTATTTATTAATAAAGTATTGCAGCAGGAAGGGAGCGCTGTGAATACCATTGTTATTATGGGATCAGGAGAACCCTTGGCCAATTATGACAATGTTTTAAATTTCATTAAATTATGTCATGCCGAATATAGCCTTCACTTAAGTTACCGAGGCATAACATTATCTACATCTGGTTTAGTGCCAGAAATAAACAGATTAGCAGCAGAGGGACTGCCTCTGACGCTGTCTATTTCTCTCCATGCATCGAATAACGAATTACGTTCTTTATTAATGCCAATTAATAATCGCTATTCTCTGCCGGAGGTTATGGCTGCAGGCGATTTTTATGCTGAACAAACAGGCAGACGAGTGACATACGAGTATATATTAATTGCTGATCTGAATGATAAGATAGAGCATGCTAAAGAGTTGGCAATTTTAATGAGGGGACGTCTAGCCAATGTTAATTTGATTCCCGTTAATCCAGTAATTGAGCGTGGATTATTACGACCTGACAGCAAAACAATTCAACACTTTGAGAAAATTCTTCTTGAAAGAAGAATTAACGTTACAGTTCGTCGTGAAATGGGAACAGATATACGCGCTGCCTGTGGGCAGCTTCGAAATAAAGTTTTAAATGATAATTAAAAGCTAAGAAAAAATAGCATCTTGACTTTCTTATAATCACAAGTATCTATAATTTCTTATAAGGAAATAGTTGAGGTCTATACCTGCCAAATAAGGACTTGGTACAAGCCAAGTCCTTTTATGTTACTGATTTAAATGAAATGGGATAATATTACCTTATTTTGACTATGCTGATAATATAACGTATAATAAAATAGATTAATCTATGGTGAGGTAATAAAATGAAGTTTGTAAGAAGTTTAGAAAATATGTTTGAAAAATATATTGAAGGCTTTTTTAATAAAAAATTTTCCAGTGGGTTACAGCCTATTGAAATTGGTAAGCAATTAGTTAGGACAATGGATGATGAAAAAACAGTGGGTATTTCTAAAACCTATGTTCCTAATTTATACATCGTTTATTTAAATAATGCAGATTACAGTCGAATCGTTTCTTATAGCCAGACGATTTGCAAAGAGTTATCCCTTTATATAGCAGATCAGGCAGAGCAAAGGCAATATACGATTATGGGTACACCTGTAATCGAATTTAATGAGGATATAGCGGTTACAAAAGGTAATTTCCGCGTGGTTAGTTTCTTTAGTGAACCACTGCCAGAAGAAAATAAGTTAGAAAGTGAAGATCTTGGATGTCTTGCTTCGGATACACGTGTGTTTGATAAAGTAGAATGTAACATGATCGGTAGGGAACCATGTTTATTAGGGACATTAAAAGTTTTAGAAGGGCCTGATATAGGAGTAAAAGTTGATGTAAAGAATAATCGAGTGAATATTGGTCGAAGGGCCAGTAATGAATTACCTCTTACGGATTTAAACACATCTCGTTTACAAGCTTATGTGATTGTAGAGAATAAAAATCACATCTTATATGATGCTAAAAGCCTTAATGGCACATATGTTAATGATCATCGGATTATGCGTAAAGAATTAGAAAATGGTGATCATATAAAAATAGGTAATACTGTTATTTTATATGAGGTGAATTAAATGCCTAATAAGGAGGCTATTTTCAACTATATTGGAATAGTATTACAATATAGTTTACTAGGATTAATCTATTATTTTTTAAGCAAAGTCATAAAAATTATATACACAGATTTAGACCGATCAGGACAAAAAAAAATATCTATAGGAAATGAAGGCAATCAATCTAATTTTCGTAAGCGGGCTAACCTGCTTGTTGTTGATAGCGGGCATATTCAATTATCCCAGAATAGTTTTTTTTTAGATGATATTACATATCTTGGACGTAATGAGCAAAATGAAATTATCATTGATGATTCATTTGTATCTCATGAACATGCTAGTATAAATAAAGGACAGCAAGGATATTTGCTGACAGATTTGAACAGTACCAATAAAACGTATTTAAATGGTCAGCCTATAGTGGAGGCGACTTTATTGAAAAATGGTGATTTAATTAAAATTGGAGCGGTAACATTTAGCTTTAAGGGGTGAGGGGTATTGCTAGCACATGTAATTTCTGATATTGGGTTGGTTAGAGAAACAAATGAAGATAGCTATATCTGTGATCCGCCGCATTTATTTATTGTGGCGGATGGCATGGGAGGCCATGTGGCTGGAGAAATTGCAAGTAAGCTTGCAATAAGCACAGTTAATGGTTATATTCAAGAGCATGTGGGGAAGGATAATCTTGAAATATTGTTAAAAGACGCGATAATACAGGCAAATACCTCAATATATCAAATGGCACTATCTAAAGAAGAGTTTAGTGGTATGGGAACCACTGTTACAGCTTCTTATATAGATGGAGATACAATATACTGGGGTCATGTTGGCGATAGTCGTATGTATCTCTTGCGTAATGGGAAACTTAATCAACTAACAAATGATCATTCCTTAGTTTGGGAATTGGTTCAAAGTGGTAACATAACTAGAGATGAGGCTTATGTTCATCCTAAGAGGAATTTGTTAACTCGTGCAGTTGGTACTAGTTGCCTTATTACAGTTGATACTGGTTTTGTACAATGGAAACCAGGTGATATTGTATTAATGTGTACAGATGGATTAACAAATATGGTTAGTGAGCAGAATATCTGTACACTAATGCAGAAGACAGATTGTGAAATTTCTTCTATTGTAGAAGAATTAGTAAATCAGGCTAAAGATGCTGGTGGGTTTGATAATATTACTGTGATCTTGTTAAAAAACGAGGACCTATAGACATGATTAACAGACGACAACTGGAGCGTAACTTGCTTATGGTTGCAGGTATAATTATGTTAAATGGTATTTTAGCAGTTAACTTAGCTCACGGTGTTCTAAATTACCAGACCCTAGGGGCAGTCACTTTCATCTTTGCCGGATTTATGGCTGCCAACATAGTATTGTGCAAAGTTGGACATACTGGTGATCCTTTGTTTTTGCCTTTGGCATCTTTATTAGTTGGAATAGGGCTAATTATCATTTTGAGACTTAAACCAGAGCTTTTCATGCTGCAAGTAATGTGGGTAGGTGTGGGTTTAGTCGCCTTTCTAATTTCAGCAATTCTTGCTAAGCGGTTAGAGCAAATAGCTTACTTTAAATATATCTGTGGTTTTATTGGTGTTGGATTACTACTATCAGCGATACTATTTGGAGTAGACATTGGTGGGAATAAAAATTGGATTATCATGGGGCCTGTTCGGTTTCAGCCTTCTGAGTTTGCAAAGATCTTTATTGTATTGTTTTTAGCGGCCTATTTGAGTGAAAGGCGGGAATTACTTACTCTTGCTACGAAGCATTATGGCCCTTTTGTATTGCCTCATCCAAGATTTATTGCACCTCTTATTGCAGTGTGGAGTCTTGGAATGTTAATGTTTGTTTTGCAGCGGGATATGGGTGCCGCTTTATTATATTTTGGTCTTGCCATTATCATGACATATATGGTTAGTGGCAGATCCAGTTATGTGATAATTGGTATGATTGCGTTTCTAGTTGGCTCTGTAATCTGTTACCATTTATATTCTCATATTCAACTGCGCGTTGATATTTGGCTTAATCCTTGGAGTGATCCCTCGGGCGGGGCTTATCAAATTGTTCAATCATTGTTTGCTTTAGGATCGGGAGGAATCATGGGAAGTGGTCTTACTTATGGATTTCCTACGATGATTCCTGAGGTTCATACAGATTTTATTTTCGCAGCGATTGGAGAGGAAATGGGGCTTATTGGTGCGGGAGCTGTCATCTTGCTTTATATTCTTATGATTTACCGTGCTTTTCGAACATCTTTGTTGTCGTTAATGCCTTTTAGTATGATGGTTGCCGCTGGACTAGCAGTTTCCATGGCATTGCAGACTTTTTTGATTATTGCTGGTGTCATTAAATTTTTTCCTTTAACAGGCATCACTTTACCTTTCATTAGCTATGGCGGGAGTTCCATTGTTTCTAATTTTATTTTACTCGGTATGTTATTTTCCATATCGGAAGTGAGAGGCTACGATGCGAAATGACATGAATGATTTGGCTAAGAATATTCGTAAAGTTGCTTTGGGATTATTAAGTTTATTGGTTATTTTACTTTTCTATTTAACGTATATTCAAGTAGTTCAAAGTGATTTTTTAATAGCACATTCCTTAAATCGCCGTACTCTTGAAGCTTTTCGGATGATTCCCCGGGGGATGATACTCGATAAGAGTGGTGAAAAGCTAGCATATAGTAAAAAAGTAGGGGATAGTTTTAAACGGGAATATCCTTATGGATCAATCGCTGCTCAGGTAGTGGGCTATGATAGTATTACTTATGGCCGGAGTGGTATTGAGAGTACTTTCAATAGAGACTTAACAGGAAATAATACCTCCATTGCGCATTTAGGTGCTGTAAGCCATTTGTTAACGAACAGGTCTGGTAATAATGTAGTGTTAACATTAGATGCTGCTGTGCAGGAAACAGCCTATAAAGCGCTTGGTAATCATAAAGGTGCAATTGTAGCGATTAACCCTAGTACAGGTGCTATATTAGCTATGGTTAGCAAACCAAGCTTTGATCCCAATGAAATTGATCAGCAATGGAAACGTATTTCTACTGATAAAAACAGTCCTTTACTAAACCGAGTAACCCAGGGGTTGTATCCTCCAGGGTCTACGCTTAAGGTTATGATTGCAGAAGCAGCACGAAGGGAAAAAGTAATCGATTTAAAGGAAAAAATATATTGTGAAGCCGCTTTAAAGATTCCTCCAGACTATGTTTTACAAGAAAGCCATTTAGAAGCTTATGGGAATATTAATTTAGAAGAAGCATTAGCTGTTTCGTCCAATGTATTTTTTGGCACATTATCTTTAAAATTAGGATATAAAAAAATGGAAAATACCTTTGATCGATTTGGGTTTAAGCGTTCCGTTGGTCAAGAATTGCAAGAGGTTGCATCTCATTTGCCTGATTTTTCTTCTTTAGGAGATGGAGATCTAGCGCAGACAGGTATTGGACAAGGAAGTTTATTAGTTACTCCTTTACGGATGGCTATGTTAGCAAGCAGTTTCGCAAATGAAGGGAAAATTATGAGACCTTATCTTGTTGACAAAATAACAGACTTAGATGGGAGTCTAATAAAAACGTTTGCACCTGCAGAATGGCTTACTCCCACAACTCCTCAATTAGCTGGTGAGATTAATAAGATGATGGTGAGGGTAGTTCGCGATGGTACAGGTACAGCGGCCTCTTTACCAGGAGTATTAGTAGCAGGTAAGACTGGCACAGCAGAGAATGCCCAAGGAGATTCTCATGCTTGGTTTATTGGTTTTGCACCAGCGGATAACCCCCAAATTGCAATTGCGGTAATTGTTGAGAATTCTGGATTTGGGGGAAGCATTGCAGCGCCGATGGCGCGTCAAGTATTTAAGGCGGCATTACAATAAGGAGGTGATAGTTCACCATGATTGATCGAACTCTTGATAAAAGATATACTATTTTGGAACATATTGGCGGCGGCGGTATGGCTGATGTTTATCGTGCTCATGATAAACTATTAGATCGCTCTGTAGCTGTAAAAGTGCTACGCTCGCAATTTGCTAATGATGAAGAATTTGTTACTCGTTTTCGCCGCGAAGCGCAGGCTGCTGCCCGGCTATCTCATCACAATATTGTGAATATGTATGATGTTGGAAAAGATGATGAAATACATTATATTGTTATGGAATATATTTCAGGTGAAACTCTTAAGGAACGTATTTTGCGAGGGCCACTGCCGATTGAAATGGCCGTGAGAATTGCTGCGGATATTGCAGAAGCATTAGAACATGCTCATCAAAATAATTTAGTACATTGTGATATAAAGCCTCATAATATTCTTATGACTCGTGCAGGACGTATTAAAGTTACAGACTTTGGTATTGCAAGAGCTGTAAGTTCTGTGACGATGCATCATACTGCGACGATTATTGGATCAGTGCATTACTTTTCTCCAGAACAAGCGAAAGGAACTGCAGTAGGAGCAAAGTCTGATATTTATTCTTTAGGGGTAGTTCTTTACGAAATGCTGACAGGTACAGTGCCGTTTAATGGTGAAACACCGATTAGTATTGCATTAAAGCACTTACAAGAAGAGCCTCGTCCTATACGAGAATTAAAACCAGAGGTACCTCCATTGTTAGAAGCTATTGTATTAAAGGCAATGGCTAAAGATGTATCTAACCGTTATAATGATATTGGCGAAATGATTACAGACTTAAAGTCCGTACAAAATTATTTCAGAGATGATCATACGCGACGCTTATCAAGGGGAGATTTCCCCACACAGATATTACCACGTTTAGATGAGCCTATTATATCTCAAGCCAATACGGGGACTGCGCTAGAAGCGGATAATAATCATTTGCAGAAAAAAAATCATTCTAGACGAGTAGTATGGGGATTGGTATTATTGCTGCTATTTGGTTTTATGATAGGTGCCTTTTTCGCATTTGGTAAGTTCTGGAGCAACAATGAAGTTACTGTGCCTAATGTTATTGGTAAGCAAGTTGAGGTTGCCCGCAGTCTTTTAGTAGATCAAAACTTGCGAGTGAATGTTTCTGAATCATTTAGTGATAAAATACCAGCTGGACATGTTATTTCGCAGTCTCCAGATGCTGGAAATGTTGTGAAAGAGCAGCGCATGATTAATCTTGTCATTAGCAAGGGTGGCGAAATGACTGTAGTACCTGATCTTAGAGGGCTTAGTCGGCGAGATGCAGAGCTGCAAATTAAAAATGCAGGACTTGTGGTAGGAAGAATTGATGAGCAGTTTAATGCTGATACGCCTGTTGATGTTATTATTAATCAGCAGCCGCGGCCACCTGCACAGGTTAATAAAAATACAGCGATTGATCTTGTTGTAAGTAAAGGGGCTGGTCCGCGCAAATTTGCTTTGCCAGATTTCCGTGGAACGCCAATTAATACTGTAAATACGCAATTTGAAAGTTTAAAATTAAAGGTTGGTAAAGTAACAGAAGAAGTGAGTGACAAATATCCTGCTGGGACGATTATTGGACAAAATCCTAGTCCTGCTGCTGAGATTGCAGAAGGTGCAGCCGTTGATTTAACAGTAGCAAAAGGAAATACTAGTTCTACTAAAAAGGCTGTAGTGCAGATCACTGTACCTGAGGGAGCAATACGGCAGGCTGTACAAATCGTCATAACAGATTCAAATGGACGGCGTGTAGTTTATGAAAATGTACACAAGCCTGGTGATAAGGTTGAAAAAACAGTTGATGGTGTAGGACAAGTTAGAGTACAGGTATATATAAATGGTGTATTGTTGCAAGAGCAAACAATATAACAGGAGGCAAAATAGTGCTGCATGGGGTGATATTGAAAACATATAATAGTTTTTATTATGTGAAGACCAATGCGAAGGTAACAATGTGTACTTTACGAGGACGTTTTAAGAAAGAGCGTTTTTCTCTTCTTGTAGGGGATGAAGTAGAGTATAATGTAACAGAAAATGGCAAGGGAATCATTGAAAAGATTTTACCGCGTCGTAGTATGCTGCAACGACCGATGATTGCGAATATTGATCAAGTGATCATCACATTTGCAGCAGTAAGCCCAGATATTAATACTATATTAATAGATCGATTTCTAGTATTAGCTGAAATGTCAGATCTAGATATTGTCATCTGTATTAATAAGATTGATTTAGCGGATAGTGAGGAATTAAAACCGATTCTCGAACTATATCGTAGCATTGGTTATCGTGTGATTACGATATCTGCTAAGATGGGCGTTGGCATAGAAGAATTACGTAATCAGCTATCTGGTAAGATTAGCGTATTTGCCGGTCCCTCTGGGGCTGGTAAATCTACTATCTTAAATACTGTAGAAGAGGGTCTTACATTGGTAACTGGTCAAGTCAGTGAAAAGATAGGACGTGGTAAACATACGACTCGCTTTGCGGAATTGTTACCTCTTTCTAGTGGCGGATTTGTAGTAGATACTCCAGGTTTTAGCTTTACTGAGTTTGAGAATGTGAAAAAAAATGAGCTGATGTATTATTTTCCTGAAATTGCAGCCGTGGTGCATGAATGTAAATTTAATACTTGCCTACATTTAAAAGAGCCTCAGTGTGCTGTAAAACAGTTAGTGACAGAGGGGCGTATTCAGGAGCAACGCTATCATTCCTATATTGAAATATTGGCAGAAATTCAAGATAAGAAGAAAGGATTTTAAATTGTATGATTAAAATTTCACCATCAATTCTTTCAGCTGATTTCTCGAAGTTAGCTGAAGATATAAAACTAGTAGAGGCAGCAGGTGCTGATATGTTGCACATCGACATAATGGATGGTCATTTTGTGCCGAATCTTACTTTTGGACCACCTGTTGTAGCTGCGATTCGTAAGGTTACTACCTTGTTATTTGATGTACATTTAATGGTTAATAATCCTCAAGATTTCATTGAACCCTTTGCTAAAGCAGGAGCCGATCTTTTAACAATCCATGTTGAAACAGCTCCACACTTACATAGAATCCTGCAATGTGTTCGAGAACTAGGGCTAAAAACAGGAGTATCCCTTAATCCGGCAACACCGCTATCCTCAATCGAAGAAGTACTTGGAGACGTGGATATGGTCTTGTTAATGACTGTAAATCCGGGATTTGGCGGTCAAAAATTTATCCCTAGTATGATTCATAAAATAGCGAAACTAAAAAAAATGATTGATGAACGTAATCTGAAGGTTGATATACAAGTTGATGGAGGCATAAATCCAGTAACGGCTAGAGAAGTTGTAGCAGCAGGTGCCAATATTTTAGTAGCAGGTTCTGCGATATATCAGGCAGATGACATAAAAAAAGCGATTTGTGAAATTAGAGGGACTTGATTATTTTCCTTAATGCTGGTAACATATACAGTAATTGAATAAGTAAGCCTTTGGGGCAAGGTGAAAAAGAGCAATCTTTTAACTCCTTACCGGCGGTGATTAGCCCGCGAGCCGTATGGCTGATCCGGTGGAATTCCGGAGCCGACAGTATAGTCTGGATGGAAAAAGGTGATGATTTAAGTCTTTTATAAGGCTTAATCAATGTTGCATTCTTCTAATGTTCTATGAGGCTGTTAAAAAGTTTTTAAACTTTTTTAACAGCTTAATTTTTTTGGAGGGTCAATTATGGATGAAAAGTATATGGGGCAGGCATTAGCTTTAGCTCAGTATGCCAAAGGTCGTACCAGTCCAAATCCTATGGTTGGGGCGGTGATTGTTCGTGATGGACGAGTAGTTGGCGAAGGATGGCATAGAAAAGCTGGTACGTCCCATGCTGAAATTAATGCATTGCAGCAAGCTGGAGATTTAGCCTATAATGCCAGTATCTATGTTACATTAGAGCCTTGCTCTCATCATGGCAGAACAGGGCCATGCGTGGAAGCTTTAATTGCAGCGGGTATAAAAAAAGTAATTATTGCCATGACAGACCCTAACCCCTTAGTAGCCGGTCAAGGCATTTCTAAGCTGCGTGAGGCTGGGATTGAAGTAGTAGAGGGTGTCTTGGCAAAGGAAGCAGCAAAGCTAAATGAAACGTTTATTAAATGGATTTCTACGAGAAAGCCCTTTGTACTTTTGAAAAGTGCTATGTCTTTAGATGGGAAAATTGCTTCTTATACAGGACATTCAAAATGGATTACAGGGGCCGAATCACGAATTTATGTTCATCAATTACGAGATACTTATGACGCTATCTTAGTTGGGATTGGTACGGTGCTCGCTGATAACCCTACTTTAACTACTCGTCTGACGTACCAGGGGAAAAATCCGATTCGTGTGGTCGTTGACAGTATGGCACGCACACCAATTCATTCTAATGTCGTTACGGATGGATTAGCGCGAACGATAATTGCTGTTACCGATAAAGCACCTCAAGAAAAAATTGATGTCCTCAGAGCTTGTGGTGTGGAAGTAATCGAGTGTGAGAAGACGACGGCTGGTGTGAATTTGTCTCATTTATTTAAGATATTAGGTGAGCTGCAAATTACGAGTATCTTGATTGAGGGTGGATCTGCCATCAATGCTTCCGTTCTAGAAGATAATTTGGTTGATAAAATCAATTGGTTTATTGCTCCTAAAATAATTGGTGGCATAGATGCTCCAGGTCCAGTTGGCGGCAAAGGGATAGCTGATGTAAATGACGCCAAGGGATTTGAAGATATACATATGGAGGCAATTGGGGAAGATATATTAATTAGCGCATATCTGCGTAACCGGGAGGGACGAGATGTTTACCGGACTTGTGGAAGAATTAGGTAAAGTCAAAGCCATTGCACGTGGTGTAAAATCTGTGCGTTTAACGGTAGCTGCAAAGAAGGTCTTACAAGATGTTAAATTAGGCGATAGTATTGCTGTTAATGGAACTTGTCTTACGGTAGTTGAATATGATGCAAATTGCTTTACGGCTGATGTTATGCCAGAAACAGTGGATAGTACAGCTCTGGCAAGTTTACAAATTGGTTCTAAGGTAAATCTTGAGAGAACTCTTAGTATTGGTGATCGCTTTGGCGGTCATATCGTAAGTGGACATATTGATGGTATTGGAATCATTCGAGCTAAAGATAATAATGATAATGCCGTAATTGTTAAAATAGAGGCTGGTTCCGAGGTTATGCGCTATATTGTAAAAAAAGGTTCCATTGCAATTGATGGTATCAGTCTCACTATCGTAGATTATGGACAGGATTGGTTTACTGTATCATTAATACCTCATAGCGCCTCTGCCACTACATTAGGATTTAAGAAAACGGGGGATGTCGTAAATCTAGAAGCAGATGTTATTGGAAAATATGTAGAGAAGCTGTTAAATTTAGACTCAGCTCAACAAAAATTTAAAACTTCTGCTATTAACATGAATTTTCTAGAGAAAAATGGGTTTACACTATAAATTGGAGGACTGAACATGAAATTTAATACGATTGAAGAAGCAATTGAAGACATTAAAAATGGTAAAATCATCGTGGTAGTTGATGATGATGATAGAGAAAATGAGGGCGACTTATTAATGGCTGCGGATAAAGTGACTCCTGAGGCTATTAATTTTATGGCGACTCATGGACGTGGGCTTATTTGTATGCCAGTTATTGGTTCTAAATTGGACGAACTGGGTATTGGCGCGATGGTATGTGACAATACGGATCCAAATTGTACTGCTTTTACAGTATCGGTTGATGCACATACTGTGACAACAGGTATTTCAGCCCATGAAAGAGCAGAAACGATTAGGGCCATGTTAGACCCCAATGCCCTTCCAGAACATTTTAGAAGACCAGGCCATATTTTCCCATTACGGTATGTGGAAGGTGGGGTCTTAAGACGTGCAGGGCATACGGAAGCTGCAGTTGACTTGCCAAAGTTAGCTGGATGTTACCCTGCAGGTGTAATTTGCGAAATTATGAATGATGATGGCAGAATGGCTAGAGTTCCAGACCTGCTGGAATTCGTTGCGAAGCATAATCTGAAGATCATTTCCATTGCAGAATTAATTAAGTATCGGAAGGCTAATGAATCCTTTATCATACGCGGTGCAGAAACAAAAATGCCAACTAAATATGGTGATTTTCAATTAGTTGCTTATGAGAGCAAATTAGATAATCAATGTCATGTTGCTTTAGTGAAAGGTGAAGTGGCTGGTAAAGAAAATGTACTGGTGCGCATACATTCAGAATGCTTAACGGGTGATGTATTAGGATCAATGCGCTGTGATTGCGGCGAACAACTAGATAATGCATTAAAACGTATTAGTCAGGAAGAAGCAGGAGTCCTGGTTTATATGCGCCAAGAAGGTCGTGGAATTGGTCTCGCCAATAAAATTCGTGCTTATGCATTGCAGGATCAGGGCAAGGATACAGTAGAAGCAAATGAAATATTGGGTTTTGCACCTGATCTCAGAGATTATGGGATTGGGGCTCAAATATTAGTCGATTTGGGGTTAACAAGTATCAAGCTGCTTACCAATAATCCTAAAAAAAGAGCTGGTTTAGAAGGTTATGGATTAACGATTACGGAAAGAGTACCTGTGGAAATTAAAGCGAATAAATTCAATCAACGTTACTTATCGGTTAAAAAAGTAAAGTTAGGGCATTTACTTAAACAATATGGGGAGGAATAAGAATATGGTAAGATTTATTGAAGGACAATTAGTAGCTGAAGGATTAAAAATTGGTGTTGTAGTGGCGAGATTCAATGAGTTTATAAACAGTAAGCTGCTGGATGGAGCATTAGATGGTCTTAAAAGACATGGTGTGAAGGAAGATGATATTGAAGTTGCTTGGGTACCTGGTGCATTTGAAATACCCTTAGTAGCACAGAAAATGGCTAACAGCAATAAATATCAAGCTGTGATATGCTTAGGTACTGTTATAAGAGGCAGTACTAGTCATTATGATTATGTATGTGCAGAAGTATCTAAAGGAGTAGCTCACGTAGGTATGGCTACAGGTGTTCCTACTATCTTTGGTGTTCTTACCACAGAAAGCATTGAACAAGCAATTGAAAGAGCAGGTACGAAAGCTGGAAATAAAGGTTTTGAGTCTGCAGTAACCGCTATTGAAATGGCTAATTTATTAAGACAAATATAGTGAAAGTAAAATATTTCCAGGGAAATGGTGAGTGATTACATGAATATTGGTATTATCAGTGATACTCATGGTTGTGCAAAAACATGGGGAACAATTTATGATAAATATTTTACACAATGTGATTTTATTATTCATGCTGGAGATATACTATATCATGGTCCACGAAATGATATTCCGGCAGAATACAATCCTAAGCAATTAGCAAAGGTACTGAATGATTGTCCGATTCCTATCATAGCAGTGTGCGGTAATTGTGATGCTGAGGTGGATAGCATGGTATTAACTATGCCTATACAGTCACCCTACGCTTATATGATGGTAGATGGTTTACGTATTATTGCTACGCATGGACATAATCTTACAGATGATGCTAAGAAAGAAATAGCGATCAAGTTTAAGACGAATTTATTTATTACAGGGCATACTCATATAGCAATGCTGGAAAAAAATAATAATATTGTGTATTTGAATCCTGGGTCGCCAGCGATGTCCAAGAGAACCGATGGCCTTGGTACATTTGCAAGGTTAATAGAGGATACTATTGAGGTTTTAGATGCTACAAGTGGCCACGTTTTAATGTCAGAAAGGTTATAAAGGAGGAGGAATCATGGGGGACCATATTACAAGGGGAACTATAGTAGGTGGAGTAAGGGCTTTTGCTGCAGTGACTACAACATTAGCAGAAGAGGCTAGAAAACGCCATGATTGTTATCCGGTAGCAGCTGCTGCTTTAGGACGGACTATGACAGGAGCTCTATTATTAGCTGCAAATCTTAAAACAGATGAAAGCATTACAATAAAAATAAGTGGAGATGGTCCTCTAGGTGAGGTTGTAACTGATGCGCATGTTAATGGAAGCGTTCGTGGATATGTTAAAAACCCACATACCCACCTACCCTTACGAGAGGGAAAGTTAGATGTTGGCCATGCTATTGGTAAGGGGCAGATATCTGTTACTCGATTTACAGGTTTAAAACAGCCGTTTACAGGTAGTGCAGAATTAGTGAGTGGTGAAATAGCTGAAGATATTACTAATTATTTATATATATCAGAGCAAACTCCGTCAACGATCGCTTTAGGTGTTTTAGTACAGCCCGATATGACTGTTACTGCGGCTGGAGGATTTATGGTGCAAGCATTACCTAATGCTGATGATGAGGTTTTAAGTAAAATTGAAAAAAATATAACTTTATTACCACCCGTTTCTCAATTGATAAACGAGGGATTAGATGCAGCTGGTATCATAAATCGAATTTTTACGGGCTTATCAGCTACTATTTATGAAGAAGTTCCTTTGGAATTTAAATGTACTTGTTCCTTGGAAAAGGTGCAAAAAGTACTAGTTAGCCTTGGTGCAGAAGAGATCAACGATATTTTAGTTGAGGATGGAGAAGCTGAAGTTTGTTGTCCTTTTTGTAGTGCTAAATATCAATTTAATAAAAGTAATCTAGAAGAAATAATCGACATAATTGAAAAACAATAAAAAGACAAGGTTATACAATGAAAAAGGTACTTTATGCTTTGCGTAAAGTACCTTTCATTGTATAAATAGATTTCCTAAATTAATTTTAAAAATATCAGCAAGAGGAAAAATCATCAGATGAACAGCAGAAAAATAACAAAATGATGATAATGATAATAATGGACCAATTACCACCACAGCCGTTGCCATTACCTCCAAACCCGAAGCCCATAATTATTCCTCCTTTTTTCATACATAGTCTTGTGACTTACTACATTGTATGCTTACTAGGCGGAGTAGGTGATACTGGAACGAATAATCTTAGCTAAAAGAAACAACCATTTTAAAATTTTCTTTTTCTAGATATTCTCAAGACGTTAAGTACGTGTGCAGGAGTTTATAACATCTCGCCGAATTTTGTACATAAAAATTAGAAAGAAAAGAGAGTTGCAAATGATAATTAAAAATGCTTTAGAGCAGATTGAGATTTTAGTGCGTAATTTCAAAAAGGAAAATAAGATCGAAAGACTATTATGCTTTTCTGCAGTTATTACCATCCTTAATCGTATCGAAGATATTACAGAAGAAGAGAAAATACCCAATTACGTAATCTATAAAAAAGATTTATTGGAAAGTTGCGAAAAAATTTGCGAATTAGAAGATAACAGTGAAGATGTTGGTCAACTTATTGGAAAGGCATTGGTAGCAATCCGTAATTTGAAGTCCTATCAATGTTTTAATGTAGATAATCACCATATTTAATTGTTGAATCAATATAAGATACAAGTTTGATTCGGTTATCCTAGCAATGGGATAACCTTTTTATGATTTTGAAAAAAGTATAATGGAATTTCATTTAAGTAGTCCTTTTATGAATTAAAGTGAGCAAAAGAGGAATTTTATTATGAAAAATAGAAAACAATACCAGGAGAAAATCAGTTCCTTTTTTGGATGTATGTATGGCAACAGAAGATATTATAGGCGCAATTATAAAGGAGGATATTGTGGATAAGACATTAGTATGGTTAAAGAAAATATCGGAAGTTCCTGGAGTATCGGGATTTGAACATCGTGTAAAGGATTTACTGTTAGAAAAAATCAATAACCATGTAACGGTATCCTATGATAAGTTAGGTAGTATTATATTTGAAAAAGAAGGCCAACAACCTGGCCCTAAAATTATGTTAGCTAGTCACATGGATGAAATTGGATTTATGGTGAAAAATATTAGTAAAGAGGGGTTTATTAAATTTGTTACTCTCGGGGGTTGGTGGGAACAAGTTATGCTAGGGCAAAAAGTGACATTGTTATCTACTAAAGGAGATATTCCAGGTGTTATTGGCAGTAAGCCGCCTCATGTTTTGACTCCAGAAGATCGTAAGAAGGTTGTACAAAAGCGTGAGATGTATATTGACGTTGGGGCTAGTAGTGAAGAGGAGGCAAAAGTGAATTTTGGAATTCGTCCTGGTGATGCCATTGTTCCATATAGTGAATTTACAGTTATGGCGAATGAGAAACTTTTAATGGCTAAAGCATGGGATAATCGAATTGGTTGTGCCATAATGGCGGAGGTTATGGATCAACTTGCTTTAGAAAAACATTCAAATACCGTGTATGGGGTAGGAACTGTCCAAGAGGAAGTTGGTTTACGGGGCGCAACAACTAGCGCAGGTGCTGTCAATCCAGATCTTTCATTCGCAATTGACACCTGTATTGCTGGGGATACGCCGGGGATTTCTGAAGATCAGGCATCGAGTAAGCTAGGTAAAGGCGTTGCAATTTGTATTTATGATGCGAGCATGATTCCACATATAAAATTACGTGATTTTGTTATTGAAATTGCTAATGAAAATCAAATTCCTTATCAATTGCAATTTACAGAAGGGGGCGGGACTGATGCTGGGCGTATTCATGTTCATGCAAAGGGAGTACCCAGCTTGGTGTTGAGTATCCCTACTCGTTACATACATAGTCATCACAGTATTATCCATCGGGATGACTACCAGTCCGCAATCGAATTATTAATGGCAATCTTAAAGAAGTTAGATGCTACTACATATAATAAGTTGGTGAATTAAATGTTGAAAGACAATGTAATACCTTATAAAGGAACCCTTCCTCAAATTGAGGATAATGTATTTTTGGCTGGTGGCGCATATATTATAGGTAATGTTACAATTTCTTCCCATGCCAGCATCTGGTTTAATACTGTAATACGCGGTGATGTTCATCCTATCAGCATCGGTAGCTTTACGAATATACAGGATAACTCCACAATTCATGCAATGCATGACTATGAAACGATTATTGAAGATTATGTTACTGTTGGTCATGGAGTGATCTTACATGCTTGTCATATAGGCAGTAATTGCCTTATTGGTATGGGATCTACGATATTAAGTTATGCAGAAATCGGAGAAAATTGCATTATCGGTGCAGGATGCTTAATTACAGAGCATAAAAAAATTCCTCCTAATTCTTTGGTGATGGGAGCGCCAGGAAGAGTGATCAGAACAGTTACCAAAGAGGAAATTGAAAATATTAGGCAATCTGCACTTAGTTATTATAAAGAATCATTACATTATCGTTAATAATTTGAAGAGGTGATACTCATGGAAAAAACCTTACTTCTATTAAAACCTGATGCTATCGATAAAGGTGTAAGTGGGCAAATTATTGATCGTTTTGAAAAACGTGGTTTTAAAATTGCAGCATTAAAGATGGTGCAATTAACTAGGAATCAAGCTGAATTGCATTATTGTGAACATACTGATAAACCCTTTTTTGAAGAATTAGTCGATTTTATTACCTCTAGTCCTCTTATTGCTATGGTAATAGCAGGAGAAAATGCAATTAAAGCTTCAAGAATTATGATGGGGTCGACTAATCCCATTGATGCAGCAGCAGGTACGATTCGAGGAGATTTCGCGTTAAATATTAGAAAAAATATTATTCATGGCTCGGATAGTTTGATAAGTGCAGAAAGAGAAATTAAGAATTTTTTTACTGAAAAAGAGCTTTATTTATAAGGGGCTATAGCCATACAGGCAAAGGATGAACACAACTAGAAGCGTAAGGGAAGTAAAACGGTGAGTATTAGTTATCATTCTTTGATTTTTTAGTGAAGTCGCAGACTGCGATAAGATTTAAGGGGGAGATATTTCATGAAAGTATATACAAAAACTGGCGATAAAGGAACCACAGGTTTATTGACTGGAGAACGCATTGACAAAGATAGTTTGAGAGTAGAGGCTTATGGTATAGTTGATGAAATTAATTCTGCTTTGGGTTTAGCAAGGGTGTGGTGCTGTAAAAATGAGAATAAAGATATTATTTATAGCGTACAGAAAATGCTAATGATGGTCATGGCAGATCTTGCTAGTGTTAATAAGGAATCATATTATATTACGGAAGCGCATGTAAAACAATTGGAGCAATACATTGATGCACTTGATGCTAAATTAGCTCCATTAAAAGAATTTATTATTCCAGGAGGAAATGCCGGGGCAGCTGCTTTGGATCTAGCTCGCACTACTGCTAGAAGAGGGGAGCGGCAGACCATTAAATTATCAAAGCAAGAAGACGTAAACGAACAAGTTTTAATTGCTTTAAATCGGTTATCTGATTTATGCTTTATGTTATCTAGAGCAGAACTTGAACAAAATCAATAATAAATATCAGATACACCAATGCCCCCATCGCAGCATACAATATAAGTATATAATGTGTGTATCATGTTAAGTAATGAGGGAGGCGAGCGCGGTGAAACCTTTAAAAATCTATGTTATGTCAGTTCCTAAGCCACTGCGTAAAATTATGCAGCTGTTTTGCAAAAGTTCGTAAGCTGATTAAAGAATAACCGCCTATAATAGGCGGTTATTAATTTTTATAATGAATAAACTGAAAAGAAGGAATGTTCAGTATTCATGAAGAAGTTTTAAAAAAGTTATATTAATTAGTATGGGTAGAAGGCTAAATTAATATAGGGGGAATTAATTTGAAAGAGTACAGAAGTGATAAGCTAAGAAGCGTGGGAATTGTGGCTCATGGCGGGGCAGGAAAAACAAGTGTTGCTGAAGCTTTATTATTTAATGCAGGAGCCACAACTCGCATCGGACGTGTGGATGATGGGACAACGACTACAGATTTTGAGCCAGAGGAAATCAAACGAAAAGTAACGATTAGTGCGGCGTTAGCGCCGTGTGAGTGGCTTGATCATAAAATTAATTTTATTGATACTCCTGGATATGCTGATTTTGTTGGAGAAGTGAAAAGTACATTAAGAGCTGTTGATAGTACTTTAGTTGTGGTATGCGCTGCATCTGGCGTTGAAGTAGAAACAGAAAAAGCATGGCAATCTATTAGTGAATTAAATTTACCTCGTATAGTTTTTATTAACAAAATGGATCGTGAGAATGCGGATTTTTATAATGTAATTCAAGAGATGAAAGATAAATTTGGCTCCATTATTTTGCCAATTCAATTACCCATTGGCGCAGAAGAAAACTTTAAAGGGATTATCGATTTAGTAAAAATGAAGGCAATTTTACCTTCTCCTAGTCAACGCTCTCAGGGAACGGAAGAAGAGATTCCAGAGGATTTAAGAGAAACGGCTTTGGAACTTCGTCAGAAATTGATTGAAGTTGCCGCTGAGGCTGATGATGATCTTTTAGCTAAATACCTGGATGGAGAAGAATTATCGGATAATGAAATAAAAATAGGGTTACAAAAAGGTGTCTTTCAAGGAAATATAATTCCTGTTATGTGCGGGGCAGCCTACCCAAATATCGGCATCCAACAAATTATGAATGCAGTATTGGATTATACTCCATCCTCTGAAGCTAGTAGTTTCTTAGGGATACATCCTGTTTCAAAGGAAATTGTGGAGAGAAAAACTTCTGATGGTTTTTCAGCATTAGTATTTAAAACCACTGCTGATCCGTTCGTTGGACGTCTTAGCTATATACGTATATTTTCAGGATCTATGAAAGCTGACAGTATGATATACAATGCATCTAAGGAAAAAACTGAGAGGATCGGAAATCTTTTTACATTGCGTGGCAAACATCAAGAACCTTTAAGTACTATATATGCTGGTGATATTGCTGTTGTTGCAAAACTACAGGAGACAGGAACAGGTGACACCCTATGTGAGAAAGATAAACCTATGATTTTTGAACCAATAATGTACCCGAAACCGATGTTTACGATGAGTATTGAAGCGAAAAATAAAGGTGATGAAGACAAAATCGGAAATGCTTTAAATCGCCTTATGGATGAAGATAAAACAATTAAAGTTGTAAAAAATGTAGAAACGAAACAACTATTGATTAGTGGTATTGGGGAATTACATACGGATATTATGGCAGAACGTATGAAACGAAAATTTGGTGTAGATATAATTCTATCAAACCCTAAGGTCCCGTATCGGGAAACTATTCGTGGTTCTGTCAAAGTAGAAGGAAAGCATAAAAAGCAAAGTGGTGGTCATGGGCAATATGGGCATGTATGGCTACAATTAGATCCATTACCGATGGGGACTAATTTCGAATTTGTTGATTCTATTTTTGGTGGAGCTGTACCGCGTCAATATATCCCTGCTGTTGAAAAAGGGGTGCGAGAGGCGCTTTTTGGTGGTATTTTAGGTGGCTATCCAATGGTAGATGTAAAAGTTACTCTATATGATGGTTCGTATCATAATGTTGATTCTTCAGAAATGGCATTTAAAATTGCTAGTACAATGGCTTTACGTAAAGGTGCTTTACAAGCAAAGCCAGCATTATTAGAGCCAATTTGCAATGTTAATATAAATGTACCAGATTCTTTTATGGGAGATGTAATTGCTGATTTAAATGGCAAACGTGGACGAATTCAAGGAATGGAACCTATTACTAAAGGTGCTGGTATTATTAAAGCACAAGTTCCTATGTCTGAAATGTTTCGTTACGCGATTGATTTACGTTCTATCACCCAAGGGCGAGGTGATTTTGATTTAAACTTTTCCCATTACGAAGAAGTGCCTCAACGTATTGCAGAAATGATAATTGCCGCTAGCAAAAAGGAAAAAAATGAAGAAAATTAACTCCAATTGAAAAGCAGGCTAAAAGTCTGCTTTTTATTTTATGCCAAATAATAAAAAGCATTAATTGAAGGAATTATTAGATTATTTAGTTAATATTATAATATATATGTGTAAGGAGCACTTGTCTTTTGTGTGAATTTAGAATAAACTATAAGAATAATTATTGGGATATGTAAAATAGCATCCAGTAAAAGACTGAATGCTATTGGGTTTATATTTTAAGTTATAAATGGCAGGGGCAGCTGGACTCGAACCAACGGATGCGGGAGTCAAAGTCCCGTGCCTTACCAACTTGGCTATGCCCCTGTAAATGGATACCTTAAGAAGTATATTATATAATATTATATTCTTTACCCACGAATATTAATTATACGTATCTAATATAGATATGTCAATATAATTTAAGGAGAATCTATGATAAAAATATCGAAAAATATAATAAGGTTAGTTGTATGCTGCGCAATGTTTTTTATTATATATGGATCAGCTGAAGCGCAGAGTTTGAAATTGCAACTAGGCATGTCTGGGGAAGCTGTATATTTATTACAATGTAAGCTGCAGGAACTGGGATTTTACTCAGGAGAACTTGATGAAGTATTTGGTTCAGGTACGCTAAATGCCGTTATTCAGTTTCAAGAAGCCTGCGGACTTGAAACTGACGGTATTGCAGGCAGTCAAACACTTGCTGCGCTGTATCAGTATAAAACAGGCAACATAAGCAGCCGAGGTCAGACAAGAAGGCCAGAAAGAAATATTGGTTCTTTTGCACAAAAGTTTATTAATATTCCTTATCAATGGGGCGGTTCTTCTCCTAGTGGGTTTGATTGTTCGGGATTTATATACTATATTTTTAACCAATATGGTATCTTTATGCCTCGTATGGCCGATGAACAATTTAGAGTTGGATTGGCAATTCGTGTATCTGAGCTACAAGCTGGAGATTTAGTTTTTTTTAGCACTTACGAGCCAGGTCCATCCCATGTGGGAATATATATTGGCAATGATCAGTTCATTCATGCTAGCTCTGCTGCAGAGCGGGTAACAATAACAGCTTTATCAAAGCCCTATTATCAAGCAAGATACCTTGGTGCGCGAAGAATGTTATAATGGCGGATGAACCCGATATAAAAAACAACCAGTAGCCTGGTTATTTTTTATATTATCACTAACTAAGGTGCTCTGAGGTCACCTTCTACAAATGGGAGTTAAAAGAGTAGCTAAGTAAGTCAAAAAGTTGAAAGTTCATCGCTGCTTAACTCTTCTTTATAGCAGTGAGAGCTAATGTTGGTTTTATCCATATTTCAAATGTACGCTGCCAAGGTAAATAGGTTTGTGTTTCTAAATCCGTTATAATAATTTGTTCTAATCCTTGATCTGTACGAATTGTTATAGGATAATTCACCAATCCTTCACGCAATAAATGATTTGCTTTACTAACCATCATCTTTTGTACTTGAATATTTGTTTGATAATAAACCGTTTGTAAATGATAAGGGTCTATTTTTCGTCTTTGTAATTGTTTGTTTATATACGGATTAATTTCTTTTTGGTAATATAAATCATCTAAGAACCTTGCTGTTAAAAACTCTAAATTTTCTTTGTATATAGCCATTATTTCTGCTAAGTTACCGTCTTTTTTTAATGCTTTCGTAAAGATACTAGCTTGAGTGACAGCAGTTCCAATTGAGTTACTGGTAGTATTCCATCCTGCGTAAGCAATAAGTTTAGGAATAGCAACTTTTTGTGCTAACAACACAGGTAATAGTGTTTCAGAAACTTGAAAATGCTCTGTTAAGTCGACTAAGGCTACTCGATACCCCTGATCTAATAGAGTTCTTACTTGTTCAGCCGAAGATGAAAATGTTGATTGATTATTCGAGGTACCAACATGTATATAAAGAATAAAATCAGCATCATCTATCTTTTTTGCCTCTACGGCACCAGCAATCCTCATTTTTTCTTGCACTGTTTTGGCTACAGTGTGAGGCATAAAGGGCATAATAATCTGTGCAGCATCGTGATCGGAATACATCACAAAAACTTTGGGACGATCGTTGGAATTTTCCATTACAATGTGTCCTAAAAGGCTTATGGCTACTTCATCGGTACCACGAGTAATGAATACTTTATTTGCGAGTGAAGGTTTCTGTGATAGTTGATGCTGTAATTGTTGTTTATTCATGTTGGGAATGCCAAAAGGTTGACCATCATCTTGTCCAATCACTAAGCCGGCAAGCGTTCCTTGTTCGACCATATTCAATAGTGCTAGATTTAGTGTAGTATTTTTTTCATATAGAGCGGTATAATGTTGTATAACATTAGCTGGAAGTTGCTTTTCTAGCGAATGTGTTGTCTTAATATCTTCAGCATTCTCAAAAGTATAAACTTGGTCTTTGATTACGGAGTATTTTAACATATTTCTTTGATAAGTAATATTTTCTTGATTATCCGCAATTAATAATCGAGGTATAATATTAAATGCATACATTTTCAAATAGGGGTTTTCTTGGTGTATAACAGTTAGCAGATCAAGGACTTCATTTGTGTCTTCATTGCTTCCCATAGATAGGCGCGATGCTAGTAGACTCCCGTGGATTAGCATATCAGTTGAAATAATAGCTGCATCTGCCTGTGAGCTTACTTGCCTTAGCCAGATGCGCAGTTCTTTTTTATTAGCGGGAGTTTGATAGTTATCCAATAATTCTTGTTGAGGAAGTAATACGCGAATTCCTGTGATTTGACCTAATTGTTCAACGAATTGTGTACAGGGTGGTCGGCTATCTAAAGGAAGTAACACTACAGTTAGCCAATAATTCACGTTGAGCTTCCATGTCATAATAGGATCTGATCTCCAAGGGGAAATATGTAAGAGGCTTGTCGTTGCAATAAAGAAAGAAATGATAAGAACAAAATATTTAAAGTTCTTGGACATAATAAGGCACCTCATTATGAAAATATACAACATAATCATACCATATGTTTTGTAAATCGTAAAAGATGATAAGCAATATGTGACCTACCAAAAAGACAAAATTAAAAGTATTATAGTTGTATAGTAAAAAATATGTAGTATACTATAAAAATATGCTACAATAAAAGATGTGATTATGGGTGATTTAAGATGAGAATAATTACAGGAAGTGCCAAGGGTACAAAACTAAGCGCACCACGCGGTCATGGAACGAGACCTACAACTGATCGAGTTAAAGAAGCGGTCTTTAATATTCTGGGAGATATTGTTGTTGATGCTCAGGTGCTGGATATTTTTGCAGGTACAGGGAATTTGGGGTTGGAAGCATTGAGCCGTGGTGCGTCAACTGCCGTTTTTATTGACAGCAGCATTGATAGCATTACAAGCATAAAAGAAAATGCTCAGCGTACTAAATTAATTGGACAAGTTGAGATTCTTAAAAATGACGTAATAAGGGCTCTAGATCGATTTGCAGGGACTGGTCGTTCATTTGACTTAATATTTTGCGATCCTCCTTATAATAAAGGATTTGTTCAAAAAGTATTAGAAAAAATTGAAACAAATGTAATAGTAAATCCAAAGGGGATACTTGTTATCGAACATTCTAAGCATGAAGAAATAAAAAATCAATGGGATCATTTGCAGCTAAGACGTGTTGAAAAATATGGAGAAACATTAATCAGTTTTTTATTATATAATACCAATCAGGAGGTTAGATAGTGCGCATTGCAGTTTGTCCAGGAAGTTTTGATCCAGTAACTAACGGTCATATTGATATTTTTGAAAGGGCGAGTAAGTTATTTGATGTATTGATTATAGCCGTATTTCATAATCCCAACAAAAAACCTCTTTTTGATATGGCGGAGAGGGTAGAATTATTAACATTAACAACTAAGCATATCCCTAATATTCGCATTGATTCTTTTTCAGGTTTACTGAATGAATATGCTCATCAACAAAATGCTAATATTATTGTTAGAGGTTTGCGGGCATTAAGCGATTTTGAATATGAATTCCAGCGGGCGTTATTAATAAAAAAAATTGATTCGACGTTAGAAACAGTATTTATTATGACTAGTAGTGAATATTCATTCATAAGTTCAAGCGGGATAAAGGAATTGGCGAGCTTTGGTGGCTGTATAACAGGATTGGTGCCTAAGGGCGTAGAAGATAGAATTGGTAGTCGGATTAAAAAAGTCTAACTTATGCGTGATAAACCATTCCAAGACTTCGACCCTCTTGCATGTGGGAGTTATGAGTGGTTAAGTCCTAAGGATATAAGTGTGACTAAGACTCAGGTGGAGTTTAATCTCCATTTGGATCAAGTTCATAGCATCAGCGTTGTGATATATACGGAGTTTACACCAAAACATTTTTAATGAAGAATGTATTGCAAGTAATACCGAATGGGGAGAGGTTTTATGACTATTGAAGGAATATTAGATGAATTAGAAGGACTGTTAATCGATGCTGCACGTGTGCCTTTTACAAATAAAAGAGTTTTAGAAGAAGATGATGTTGCAAGGTTGCTTGATGAATTACGAGAGGCATTGCCAAAGGCAATTTCTGATGCTAGTAAGATCATGGAAGAACGGCAACGTATTCTGGAAGATGCGCAAAAAGAAGCTCAAAATATTGTTGAAAAAGCTAAAAGCTATACGATTAAATTAACTGATGAAAATATGATTACCAAACAAGCACAAGAACAGAGTGCTGAGATTCTTACTCAAGCGCATAAGCAAGCATCCGATTTACATGATGATGCAGTAGCATATGCGGATCAAGTTTTTAAACATCTTTCAGGGAATTTAGAAAAAGCATTGGAAGTTGTTAAGCAGGGGCACAGTGAACTTCACCAACAACAAAAGAAATAAGATAAGATTCACCTGCAAGGCAGCCGTAAAAGTAAGGAAGAGTATGCTTTCCCTTATTTTTACGGCTGCTTTGTTTTGCAAATCTTATAAGTGTCATAGATTATAATGATTTAATAACTTTTTCTTCTTATATATCCATATAATTCTCTACTAATGTGTATCGCAATAGATAAGGCAATCATAATACTTAACAATACTAAGATCTGATAACTTACTTGTTCAATTCTTGTAAGAAATGAACTAACAGGAGTTGAATTAGGGGTTAGTAGAACTGGCAAAATAAATAGTTGTGTGGCATTGAGAAAGGAAGATTTCATTAAGAATATTGTAATGATCGCTGCCAAAATCGCGTGCAAAAGCCTTCCAACCATATAAGGTAACATTCGTATTCCTGACTCAATAACGATGCTGGCTACTTGCCCGTGTACTGAAAGGCCGCTCCATGCAATGATTATACTTGCGACTACTGTTTTCTCAAGTAATGATCCATCGGCTTGACTTGCTGCTAATGCACCTAAATCGATTTCAAACAAACCGCTCACTAAAGCAGGAGCAAGATTTGTGGTGAAGCCGATCAATCCTAATAATCCCGCAAAAACAGTTGTTAATAGATCAGTAATGCCAACAATAGATAGAATGCGCAAAAAGACAGAGAAAAGGATAATAAAGCCACCAATTAATAAAATTGTGTTCATAGAATTCTTTACAGAGTCACCTAATAATTGTCCAATAGAGCGTTTATCCTCCTGTTTAGCGGCATATAAAGCTCGAAAAGCTCTTAATAAGATATTTCCCTTTACTATTTTTGTTTCGTTAGCATAATGATCTCGTTCGCGGCCATGAAAGCGAAAAATAATTCCAACAAGGAAGCTAGAAAGATAATGCGCCAGTGCAATAACTGCACCTAATTCTGGCATCCCGAACATACCAACAGCAACGGCGCCAAACATAAATAGGGGGTCGGCTGTATTGGTAAAAGATAATAGACGTTCCGCCTCAACAGCAGTACAGAGTCGATTTTTTCGAAAATTGCCTGTTATTACAGCATCCATAGGGTAGCCAGAGGCCAACCCCATGGATAAGGCAAAGGCTCCTACTCCTGGTACATTAAAAACAGGTCTCATTAATGGCTCTAGTAAAATACCGATAAAATGAACTACACCTAATCCCATTAGAAGTTCAGATAAAATAAAAAAAGGTAACAAGGAAGGAAAGACAACACTCCACCATAAATTTAGTCCCATAATCGCTGAATCAAATGCTTCTTTTGGGTAATTTACCATAGAAATAGTAATAAAAACGACACCAAACGCCATAAAATATGCTAGTAGACGTGAGTGATAACGTTTGCCTCTGCTGAAAATTCTCATATAATTATCTCCTCTCCTATCAGGCGGTCTTTAATATATATTGAAATATGAGAGATAATATAACTATATGAGATAGGAATTGAAAAAATAGCTGGAGTGTACCTCTTGCTGTTTCCTAAGGAGTGTTTTCGATGCGGCCTAAAATTGGTGTGGTTCTTGGATCTGGCGGATTAAGAGGGTTAGCGCATATTGGTGTGTTGAAGATTCTAGAAAGAGAAAAAATTCCTATTGATTACATTGCAGGTTGTAGTATTGGTAGCTTAATTGGAGCTCTATATTGTTCAGGACATACGCCAGAAATCATTTTACAATTAGCGAAACACTTAAAACCTCGTCATTGGATGGATTTTATGATTTCAAAAATGGGAATTGTTTCTGGTGACAAAGTATTGGAAATTATACATTTACTAACAAAAGGGAAAAATTTTTCGGATTTGAGGATTCCGCTAGCTATCGTGGCTACGGATATAAAACAAGGCAAGGAAATTATCTTTACGGAAGGTAATGTAGCTGTTGCTGTAAGAGCAAGTACTTCGGTGCCAGGTTTTTTTGTGCCCTTTATCTTAGGTGATATGCTACTCGTTGATGGTGCAGTGCTTAACCCCACTCCTATTGACATAGTCCGAAAAATGGGGGCTGATATTGTAATTGCCGTTGATTTAGCACATGCAGGAACAATATGCAACATTACGAATATTTTGGATGTTATTATACAATCAATCGACATTATGGAACGGGAATTATTCAAATATCGACAACATAATTGGGACATATTAATCCGGCCAGACGTTGCTCATATTCAACCAAGTTCATTTGAATATATGGATGAAAGCGTACTATTAGGCGAACAAGCTGCAGAGAAGATGATCTTAGATATCAAACATTTATTAAATCATTCTATGTTGGAATATAAAGAGCTGGATAACGAAAATCCCATGCACCCATATTCAAATTAGAAGAAGGGATTCCTAAGCTATAAATATCACTTGCTAAAGTATCAACAGAAAGCATTTGCTGCAGTGGAGTGAGAATATTGTTATCACGTTGTTTGCTACTTAAATAATGAGTGGTTTTCGTTATCACGGGAATTGTGTTGTGTTGATTCATCTTTTTTATAAGTAAACGTCCATTTTGATTAAAGGCTAAAATTCGAGCATATAAGGGACCTTCCTTATCAAAGTTTGCCAATTGCTCCTGAGTAGTTCCCAATAAAGCGTGAATTAGTATGCGCTGTAAACGTGTATAAGTGTAACGCTTACTTTTTAACAGTGATAACAAATGGTCTATATTTGTTGCTAACAGAGAAGAATCATGGATTTTATAATGCAGACCTTCTGACACACCTGGTATTTTTTCCAATTGCTTGGAGTTGTTTAGTCTTAGCTGAGCTAAAATAATAGAAGAAAAATTATGTAAAGTTACTGGTCCATATTTTTGCAACAGAAGGTCATAAAGAACTTCTGACGTTGTTTCAGGGACAGCTAATTTTATTTTATCAGTAACGGTAAGATATTCTATAATCGCTTGTCTTATTGCAGTGGCACTCGCAAAGGATGAGGTAATCGTAGTATCATTATATTTTGAAATTTGTCTAGTAACAGCAATTGGCTGCAATGCCGGTGAAAATTCTTTTATAGCCCGTAAATATTCTATTGCTAAAATATTATTAGAAGAAGATGTAATATTTTCAGCAACGTTATAATGCTTTCTTAAGGCTTGTCCTAATGCTGAGGCATATGTATTACCTAAATGCAAATTTATATGCATCTGGTTCATTATATTTACATCACTTGTAGCTGTTGCAATTTTTTTCAATAGTTCCAAGTCGGCGTGTTCTGCTCCAAAGCAAACATGACTGACAATACCTAAAGAATGTAAAAGACGAATGCTTCCAGCAGCAAAATACTGAGCGCTGCGCACTGCAAATACAGTAGGAAGTTCAATAATAAGATCTACACCACCCCGAATTGCCATTTCGGCTCGTTTCCATTTATCAAATATTGCTGGTTCGCCTCTTTGTACAAAATTTCCACTCATAACACCTATGACAAAGGGACAACCAGATCTTTTTTTTGCAGCATCTATTTGCCATTTATGACCGTTATGAAAAGGATTGTATTCAACAATAACACCAACTGCTTGCATAATAATATGGTCACTCCAGTTTCAAAAGATTATTATAACTGTGTATTAAGTTATAATATCCATTATACTGATAAAACTCTACAAAAATAAATAAAAATACCCAGATCTCTACTTCTTTTTGTAATTTATAAAAGAAAATTGCTAATACTATAGGAAAACAGTTTTTTTTAGTAACTTTGTATAAAATTAAAGGAAAAAATAGTACTGTGTCGAAACTTAAGTACTTGTATGATCGTATAAAGAGAATAGTAAAGAAGAGAAGAATACGAGGAGGAATTGAATTATGAAAGTTTTAGTAGTGAATTGCGGAAGTTCTTCTATCAAATATCAATTATTTGAGATGAATGATGAGTCAGTAGTAGCAAAGGGGTTAGTTGAACGTATCGGTTTAGATGGAGCAGTGTTAACTCATCAGCCTGCTGACAAAGAAAAAGTTGTTATTAATGCTAATATTTCAAATCATACAATCGGTATTAGCTTAGTATTAGAGGCATTAACTGATGCCAAACATGGAGTCATTTCTAGCATGAAGGAAATTGATGCGATTGGACATCGTGGTATTCATGGTGGTGAAAAATTTTCTGACTCTGTGCTGGTAGATGCAGGTGTAATAAAGGCAATTGAAGATTGCATCGAAATGGCACCTCTTCATAATCCGCCAAGTATTGCAGGAATTAATGCTTGCACTGAATTAATGCCAGGAATACCACAAGTTGTAGTTTTTGATACTGCTTTTCATCAAACGATGCCTAAGAAAGCTTTCATGTATGGATTGCCTTATGAAGCGTATGAGAAATACGGAATTCGACGTTATGGCTTCCATGGAACTTCTCACAAGTATGTGTCACAACGAGTTGCTGACTTAATGGGTAAAGATTATAATGATTTAAAAATTATTACTTGTCATTTAGGTAACGGTTCTAGCGTAGCTGCCATTGCAAATGGTAAATGTGTTGATACCAGTATGGGGTTCACGCCACTAGAAGGACTTTTGATGGGAACACGCTGTGGCAATATAGATCCAGCTATCATTCCATTTTTAATGAAAAAAGAAAATATGACGATGGAAGAAATTGATACTTACATTAATAAGAAGTCGGGTGTTTTAGGGGTTTCAGGTGTATCAAGTGACTTTAGAGATATTGAAAAAGCTGCTCAAGAGGGCAATGAACGTGCTCAATTGGCATTGGACATGTTTACATATGAAGTTGTAAAATTTGTTGGGAGCTATGCAGCGGCAATGAATGGCGTTGATGCAATCATCTTTACAGCTGGTGTTGGTGAGAACTCTATCGAAATGCGTGCAAACATTTCAAAGGGGTTAGAATATTTAAATACTAAAATTGATAATGAAAAAAATAATGTTCGTGGTAAAGAAAGAGAAATTAGTATTGACGACTCTAAAGTAAAATTGTTTGTAATTCCAACAAATGAAGAATTAATGATTGCTAGGGATACAAAAAGTATTTGTAGTAAGTAATATTATTGTCAGTAAGAAAAGACTTGGCATTAGCCAAGCCTTTTCTTGTTGACAAAATATAGAGGGGTAGCTATAATTAATGAAGGTTGAGGTGGAAAATGATGAAAATTAATGTCTTACAGGCTAAAAAGGCTATTGGTAACGAACAAACATTTGAATTTGTCACTTCTGCTGAAGAACTAGCTATCGAGGGGGAAAGTCCCTGGAAAAGTAGTGTTATACACGTTGAAGGTAAATTGATAAATAATGGGCGAGTAATTGCTGTTGAAGGTGTAATCTCTGCTAATGCCCAATATCAATGTAGTTGTTGTTTAGAGGATTTTTCTGCAAAGATGGAAATCCCTTTTAGTGATAACTATCAACAATCTAGTGATGAAGCTATTGATGATGAAGCTGATTTAGCTTATTATACTGGTGATGAAATTGATATTGCTGATTTAGTTCGTGAGAGCTTAATATTAGCAGAACCATTGAAAAGCGTATGTGGTGAAACTTGTCTAGGGTTGTGTCCTCATTGTGGTATTAATCTTAATACTGCACAATGTGATTGTCAGGGGAAGTTAATCGACCCAAGACTCGCAGTACTTCAAAAACTTTTAAAATGAATTTAAAGGATTTTCTAACTGCGTCGTTTGAATTTTATTTTTCCGATAACTATAGTTGAAACCCTGTTAAGGAGGTGTGTAGTAAATGGCAGTACCTAAGCGTAAGATGTCCAAAGCTCGTCGTGACAAACGTCGTGCGAATTGGAAATTAACCGTTCCTGGCTTTGTAGCATGTCCACAATGTCACGAATTGAAAATGCCTCATAGAATTTGTCCTGAATGTGGTCATTACAATGGTAAGGTAGTAATAAAAGCAAAAGCAGAATAAGATCTTACTTAGTGAGCAAGATAAGAGTTAATGAACTTTTTTCTTGCTCACTGTTTTTTCTTGCATTTTAGTTGCTAAGTGATTATAATAGTAACTGGTTATAGTAGCAACTACTAAAAATCAGTGTAATGAAATAAAACTAGGTGATATGATGGCGCGTATTCATAAAAAGCTACGGCAAGAAATACTTAAGGAAAAAATAGAATCAAACCCATTTCTTACAGATGGTGAATTAGCAGTATTGTTAAATGTAAGCATTCAAACTCTGCGACTAGATCGTTTGGAGTTGGGTATACCTGAATTGCGAGAACGTACGAAACAAATGGCAGAACGTGCTCAAGATAAATTAAAAGCAATTGCCAGTAATGAAATTGTAGGCGATTTAATTGATTTAGAGTTGGATAAACAAGGTATCTCCATTTTACATATTACGCCTGAAATGGTTTTTGAAAAAACACAAATTGCTCGTGGCCATTATGTATTCTCGCAAGCAAATTCCTTAGCTCTTGCCGTTATTGATGCGCCTACAGCACTGACTGGTGTAGCTAATGTAAAATATAAAATGCCGATTCATATTGGAGAAAAGTTAATAGCGAAAGCTGAAGTAATTCGAAAACGTGGAAATAAATCGTTTATTTGGGTAAAAACTAGAAATGAAAAGCAGGAAGTATTTCGTGCTAAATTTATTATGGTATCTTTAGAGCCATGAAAGGGAGACTATCAATGAAAGTTGCCGTTGATGCCATGGGTAGCGACTATGCGCCAGAAGAAATTGTATTAGGAGCAATACAGGCCGCTAGCGAGTATCAATGTGAAATTGTTTTAGTTGGAGACGAAATCCAAATTAAAAAAGTATTAGATAAGGCAGGGCAGTGGGGTCATTTAAATATCAGTGTCCAGCACGCTAGCGAAACAATTGAAATGCATGAACATCCTGGAGCAGCAGCTCGTAAAAAAAAGGATGCATCGATTGTTGTGGCTACACGCTTAGTAAAAGAGGGCTTATGTGATGCTGTTGTTTCAGCAGGTAGTACAGGTGCTGCAGTAGCGGCTGCACTATTTGGACTTGGACGCATTCCAGGTGTGGAAAGACCCACTATTGCTACTCCTATTCCAAACCTTAGTGGGACTACGGTATTATTAGATTCTGGCGCTAATGTGGATTGTAAGCCAAAACATTTAGTGCAAAGTGCAATTATGGGTTCAATATACGCTCAATATATTTTGGATATAAAAACCCCTCGTGTGGGTTTGTTAAATATAGGTGAAGAAGAGACTAAGGGAAATGAGCAAGCTTTAGCTACGTACCCGCTTTTGCGTCAATTGCAGACAGTAAACTTTATTGGTAATGTAGAGGGAAGAGATATTCCGAAAGGAACTGTTGATGTAGTTGTGTGTGATGGCTTTGTGGGTAATGTAGTGTTAAAGTTGGGAGAAGGTTTAAGTAGCGCTATTATGCAGTTAATAAAAGAAAGTATTAAAAATAGCGGTATTTTAACTAAAATGGCATCTTTGATGGTTTTGCCTGCACTGAAAGGTTTAAAACGAAAGCTTGATTATGCAGAGTATGGAGGAGCTCCTCTTTTAGGTGTTAATGGATGCTTTATTATTTGCCACGGTAGCTCCAAAGCAAAAGCTATAAAAAATGCAATTCGGGTTGCAACTGAATTTACGCAAAATAATGTTGTTAAACATATAAGCGAAAATATTGCAAAGGAAGGAGTTATTACGAATGCAGGAGATGAATAAAGGAGTAGGAATTATTGGTATTGGTAGCTTTGCTCCTGAGAAAATAGTTACAAATAAAGATTTGGAGAAAGTAGTAGAAACTTCTGATGAGTGGATTGTTAGCCGAACTGGTATCAAGCAGCGTCATGTTGTTGAAACTGGAGTTGCTACTTCTTCTTTGGCAGCGCTGGCTGCTGAAAGAGCTCTAGTGGATGCCGGTGTAACTGCAGATGAAATTGACTTGATTATTGTGGCTACGGCTACTCCTGACATGTTATTTCCTTCTACTGCATGTCTGGTACAAGATAAAATTAAGGCAAGTAAAGCAGCTGCTTTTGATTTATCAGCAGGATGTTCTGGCTTTGCCTATGGTTTGGTAACCGGTAGTCAATTTATTAAAACCGGACTGTATAAAAAAATTTTGGTTATTGGGGCAGAAACATTATCCACTATTCTCGATTGGAATGATCGCAATACTTGCGTGTTATTCGGTGATGGTGCTGGAGCTGTAGTTTTAGGAGAGGTTCCTGTAGGTTATGGGATTTTAGGGGTTGAACTTGGTGCTGACGGATCAGGTGGAGAACTATTAAAAATGCCTGCAGGCGGTTCACGTATACCGGCTACAAATGAAAGTATTGAGCAGCGTTTGCATTATCTTCAAATGAGTGGGAATGATGTTTTTAAATTTGCTGTTAAAGTAATGGGAGAAGCTGCGATTAAGGCTTTGGAACACTCAGGTTTATCTCATACGGATGTAGATTGTTTAATTCCTCATCAAGCAAATATTAGAATTATTCAATCCGCGGCTAAACGACTAAAGTTGCCTATGGAAAAAGTCGTTATAAATGTTGATAATTATGGAAATACTTCTGCTGCATCCATTCCTCTTGCAATGGATGAAGCAATGAAAAGTGGTAAGCTTAAAAATGATGATATAGTTGTATTAGTTGGATTTGGTGCAGGACTTACATGGGGATCTTGTGTCATCAAATGGTACAAGGAGGATAAAACTGTTGAAAAATAAACTTTGCCAAATGTTAAATATTAAGTATCCTATATTGCAAGGTGGAATGGCTTGGGTAGCTACTGCTGAACTTGCTGCTGCTGTTTCCAATGCTGGTGGCCTAGGTATTATCGGTGCTGGTCATATGCCACCAGACGTGCTTCGCAAGGAAATACAAAAAACAAAATCGTTGACCAAAAAAGTTTTTGGTGTTAATATCATGCTTATGTCACCATTTGTTAAAGAAGTGATGCAAGTAGTGATCGATGAGAAAGTAGCAGTAATTACTACGGGTGCTGGTAACCCTGCAGAATACATACCCGCTTTAAAAGCGATCGGTAGTAAAATCATACCTGTGGTTGCTTCTGTAGCATTAGCTAAAAGATTGGAGCGGACGGGTGTAGATGCTATTATTGCTGAGGGGCAGGAAAGTGGCGGGCATGTTGGCGAAATTAGTACCATGTCTTTGATTCCGCAAATTGTCGATGCAGTAAGTGTACCTGTAATTGCAGCAGGTGGTATTGCTGATAGTAGAGGCATGACAGCAGCTTTAGCCTTAGGGGCTCAAGGTGTTCAAATAGGCACTCGTTTTGTGGCATCTTTAGAATGTATTGCACATTCTAATTATAAAAATGCTATTTTAAAAGCAAAAGATCGTTCTACGATAGTAACTGGTATTGCAACTGGTCATCCTGTTAGGGTGCTTACTAATAAATTTACCCGTGAATACCATGCCATGGAGAAAAATGGATCTTCACCTGAAGAGCTTGAACAGTTAGGTGCAGGTAAACTACGCATCGCTGCTCGTGAAGGTGATGTAGATCATGGTTCTGTTATGGTTGGACAAATCTCAGGTATGATTACAGATATTAAGTCTGTAGAAGAGATTATCCAAGATTTGGTTAACGGTCTACCAAAGGTTTTATCTGGTATATCTGATAATATTTAACTATAGTTAAAGGGAAGGTATAATATGAAAAAGATAGCTTTTGTTTTTCCTGGTCAAGGCTCGCAAACTGTAGGAATGGGAAAAGAATTATATGAAAACTTTGATGTAGCTAAAAAGATATTTCAGGCGGCAGATGAGGCATTAGGATTTTCAATTACTCATATGTGCTTTAATGGTCCAGAGGATGAATTGCGAAAAACAGTGAATACACAACCTGCCATTTTGACAGTCAGTATTGCTTTATATGAAGTACTAAAAGAACATGGTATCGTACCTACAATTGTAGCTGGACATAGCCTAGGTGAATATTCTGCTTTAGTAGCAGCTGGTGCTATCTCTTTTAGTGATGCTGTACAATTGGTCCACAAACGTGGATTGTTTATGCAAGAAGCAGTTCCATTGGGAGAAGGTAGTATGGCAGCAATACTTGGTAGCGATCGTCAAATTGTTATTGATATTTGTCAAAAAGCAGAGGCTGAATTTGGCGCTGTCCAAGCTGTGAATTTTAATTGTCCGGGGCAAATCGTTATTGCGGGAAAAACTAAGGCTGTTGAAAAAGCAGCTGAAATGTTAAAAACGGCTGGTGCGAAACGAGCTGTAATACTACCAGTAAGTGCTCCTTTCCATAGTACATTAATGAAACCAGCTGCTGAGAAATTAGCAATAGAGTTAAGTAAAATAACGATCAATGACGCAGCAATTCCAGTTGTAGCTAATGTTAATGGACAAACTCTTATCAAGAGTCAAGATATTGAAGTTTCTTTAGTAAAGCAAGCAGATCATCCTGTAGAGTGGGAAGAATGTGTAGCCGAGATCGTGAGTTTTGGTGCTGATACGTTTATTGAAGTAGGCCCTGGAAAAGTATTATCATCTTTTACTAAAAAAATTGCTAAAGAAATAGCGAATCTAAATGTAGAAGATAGTAATAGTTTAGAAAAAACCCTTGATTATTTCAAGGAGGTTCGTTAAAATGCATTTAGATGGAAAAGTTGCAATTATCACTGGTGCTTCTAGAGGTATTGGTCGTTCTGTTGCAATTGAATTAGCAAAATTAGGTGCCAAAGTTGTAATTAACTATGCTGGTAATGAAGCAGCAGCAGAGGAAGTTAAAAACATAATAGTCGCTGCTGGCGGTCAAGGGATTGTTGTAAAAGCAGATGTTGGTGATGTAGAAGCAGTAGATGCGATGGTTAAAGAAACAATTAATACTTTTGGTAAAATTGATATTTTAGTAAATAATGCTGGAATTACTCGTGATAATCTTTTAATGCGTATGAAAGAGGAAGATTGGGATGCAGTTATGAATATCAATTTAAAAGGTGTCTTTGTTTGTACAAAAGCTGTTTCTCGCATTATGATGAAGCAAAAATCCGGTAAGATTATCAATATGACATCTGTTGTTGGTTTAATGGGAAACGCAGGTCAAGCAAATTATGCTGCAGCTAAAGCTGGCGTCATTGGATTTACTAAATCTATGGCTAAAGAATTGGCTTCGAGAGGCATTACTGTAAATGCGATTGCTCCAGGGTTTATTAGTACTGACATGACTGCTGTTTTATCTGATCAAGTTAAGACAGAGTTAACTGAAAAAATACCTGCCGGAAGATTAGGTAGTCCTGAAGATGTTGCAGCTGCTGTGACGTTCTTGGCGTCAGACTCGGCAAATTATATTACGGGTCAAACATTGAACGTTGATGGTGGTATGTTAATGTAAATCTTTGCCTTTGAAAGGAGGTGAATATCGTGACAACATTTGACAAAGTTAAACAAATTTCAGTAGAACAACTTGGTGTTGATGAAGCTGATGTTACTATGGATTCTACTTTTATAGATGATTTAGGTGCTGACTCTCTTGACATCGTTGAGTTAATTATGGCTTTTGAAGAGGAATTTAACATTGAGATTCCTGATGAAATTGCTGAAAAAATTAAAGCTGTAAAAGATGCGGTAGAGTACATAGAAAAAGAAAAACAAGGTTAATTTTCTAGTATTAAAAATGGAAAGTCCCGTGAAATAATGATTTTTTCGCGGGACTTTCTTAAAAGACAATGTCCTATCGAATGGAGGAGTTATAACTTGAAACTTCCAGAACTTAAAATAGGTAATTTAGTAGCAAAAATACCCATCATACAAGGTGGAATGGCAATTCGAATATCTACAGCCCCTTTAGCAGCTGCTGTCGGTGAAGCGGGTGGTATTGGACTAATTGCTGCTTCTGGCATGAGCTTTGATGAGCTGCGCAAAGAAATTCGCTTAGCGCGTTCACTTACTAGCACAGGTATCATTGGTATCAATGCAATGGTTGCAGCAAGAGAATTTGCAGGTCTTGTAAAAACTGCAATTGAAGAAGGCATTGATTTGGTAGTCGCGGGTGCAGGATTTTCTCGTGATATGTTTGGATTAGGAAAAGAATCAGGTACACCGATTGTACCCATTGTCTCTTCTGCAAAATTAGCAAAAATTTCGGAATCATTAGGCGCTTCTGCCGTAATTGTTGAAGGTAAAGAAGCTGGTGGACATTTAGGTACAGATCAACCCCTGCATTCATTACTTCCTAGTATAAAAAATGCAGTAAAAATACCAGTGATTGGTGCTGGTGGCATCATTAGTGGTCAAGATATTGTTGATACACTAAGGCTGGGTGCAGATGGTGTGCAAATGGGAACGAGATTTGCTGCCAGTAAAGAATCAAATGCTGCCCCTGCTTTAAAAGAGTTTTATTTAAAAGCTAAGCATGAAGATATTGTTTTAATTAACAGTCCAGTAGGATTACCTGGTCGTGCTTTGAAAAATCCATTTGCAGAGAAAATTATTGGAAGTACTGCACCTGTTCCTGAAAGTTGTGATGGATGTTTAAAACATTGTGCAAGAAACTTTTGCATTATTAAGGCATTGATTCGCGCTCAACAGGGTGATGTAGAAACTGGATTAGTGTTTACCGGTGAGTACATTCATAAAATAGATGAAATACTACCTGTTAAAGAGATTTTCAATAGACTTCTTGCAGAGGTTGAAGTTATAAATTAACGTGAGGTGATTCCATTTGAAAAAACGAGTTGTGGTAACAGGACTAGGTGCGATAACACCTATCGGAATTGGTAAAGATGAATTCTGGCAGTCTCTTCTAGCCGGTAAATCTGGTATCGGTAAAATCACCCATTTTGATGCGAGTGAATATACTACCCAGATTGCGGGTGAGGTTAAAGATTTTGATCCCACAAAATATATCGATAAAAAAGAAGCGAAACGTATGGACCCCTTTACTCAATTTGCTGTTGCTGCTAGTAAAATGGCATTTGAAGATTCGGGTATTAATTTGGATACCGAAGATCTTACCCGAATTGGCACCATGATTGGTACTGGTATTGGTGGAATGGATACGTTAAATGAACAGTACAAAAATTTATTTGATAAAGGGCCAAATCGTATCAGTCCGTTTTTTATCCCAATGATGATTGGTAATATGGCTGCTGGACAAACATCGATTACCTTTGGTTTACAGGGGCCATGTAGTTGTATAACTACAGCTTGTGCAACAGGAACCAATGCAATTGGTGATGCTTTTAAAGTCATCCAACGCGGCGATGCAGATGTCATGGTGGCTGGTGGTACGGAAGCGGCTATTTCTCCTATCGCAGTAGCTGGTTTTTGCTCAATGAAAGCCCTGTCAACGCGTAATGATGAACCAGAAAAAGCTTCACGTCCTTTTGACAAGGACCGTAATGGCTTTGTAATGGGTGAAGGAGCAGGTGTAGTAATTCTTGAATCTTTAGAGCATGCAGTTGCTAGAGGAGCGCATATATACGCAGAAGTTATCGGTTATGGTTTTAATGCTGATGCTTATCATATTACTGCACCTGCCCCTGAAGGAGCACAGGCAGCAAAATGTATGGAGATGGCTCTTAATGATGCTGGTATCGCTCCAGAAGTTGTTGATTACATTAATGCCCATGGTACTTCGACTCCTCTTAATGACAAAAATGAAACATTGGCAATTAAATCATTATTTGGTGAGCATGCTTATAAATTAGCTGTTAGCTCTATCAAATCCATGACAGGACATTTACTCGGTGCAGCAGGTGGCATCGAATGTATTGCTACTGTTTTAACTTTAGAGAATGATATGATTCCTCCTACTATTAATTGTGATGCGCCCGATGAAGAAATGGATTTGGATTATGTTCCGCATACATCTCGCAAACAAGTCGTAAATGTAGCATTATCTAATTCTTTAGGTTTTGGCGGACATAACGCAACTATCTTATTAAAAAAATTCGAAAATTAATATGATATGATTGAAATGCTTACGAAGAAAAGAATGGACGCATTATCCAGGTTATCGAATACATTAGGTGTGCAATTTAGAGATATCAATTTATTGCATCAAGCCCTTACCCATACTTCTTATGCCAATGAGTGTAAAAAAACACTTATTTCTCATAATGAGCGGTTGGAGTTTCTTGGTGATGCCGTATTGGATTTGATAGTTAGTGAATACTTATTTCGCCAATTTAGTCATCTTCCTGAAGGAGAGCTGACAAAGGCTCGAGCAGTTATTGTTTGCGAGCCTACTTTGGCTCGGTGTGCGGCTAAACTTGGAATTGGAGAATATTTATTTTTAGGAAAAGGTGAGACTAGCTCAGGTGGTCGTGAACGCGTTTCTATTTTGGCAGATTCATTTGAAGCTGTAATTGGTGCTATATATTTAGATAGCGGTTTTCTTCAGGTTAGTAATTTTGTGTTAAGACAGCTTCAGCCAGAGTTACATTTAGTTGCGCGTGGTGAATACGTGAAGGACTATAAGACCGTACTGCAAGAAGTTGTTCAGAAAAAAAATGACAGTAGAATCACTTACGAAATTATCTCTGAAAATGGACCTGATCATAATAAACTATTCGAAGTAATTGTATTAGTAAATGCAGATTTATTTGGTAAGGGCTTAGGCAAAAGTAAAAAAGAGGCTGAACAATATGCTGCAAAGCAAGCATTAGTGAAGTTAGGAATTATAAATAATAATTAATGTAGGCGACCACATGGTCGTCTACATTAATTATTATTTATAATGAAGTCACGATCCATTGGAAGGATGTGATAGATTCTCGCCTTGAAAAAGAAGAAGGAGTTTTTATGAGACATTATATTATACCTATTTTTATACCACATTTCGGTTGTGAACATAATTGTATTTTTTGTAATCAAAGAAAGATTACCGGGAGAGAGACTCCTGTAAGGCATCAAGAAGTACAGGCCATTATTGATGAACATTTGACAAGAATTACAGAAAAAAGACACATTGAAGTTGCTTTTTATGGTGGCAGTTTTACTGCCTTGCCTCTTAGTATGCAGTCAGAATTATTAAAACCAGCATATACAGCTTTAATAAACAAGAAAATTCATGGAATTCGTCTTTCAACTCGTCCAGATTGTATTTCGCAGCAGATTCTAGATAATCTTATAAGATTTGGGGTATCTATCATTGAATTGGGAGTGCAATCTCTGGATAATTCGGTATTGGATGCGAGTGCTCGAGGGCATACTGCGCTAAATGTTTTTGAGGCGATAACTCTTATAAAAAAAATGAATATAACCTGCGGCATTCAATTAATGCCAGGTTTACCTTTAGAAGATTGGAACAGTTTGATTCATACTGCATATGGTGTTATTAAGCTTGTTCCAGACTTTGTGCGTATTTATCCTACTTTAGTCATTGCCAATACTCAACTGGCTACTAGGTATGATAATGGAAGTTATAAGGCATTATCTTTATCAGCAGGAATTATTCGTAGCGCATATTTAAAATTATTTTTTGAACAGCAGGGGATATTAACGATTCGTACTGGCTTGCAAGCAACAGAAGATTTGGACAAAGGCAATATTGTATTGGCTGGCCCCTATCATCCTGCATTTGGAGAAATGGTAGATTCCTATATTTTTTATTGCATGCTAGCCCATTTCATAGAGTCGATTCTTCCTATGGACAAGAATGATCCTATCATTATCCATCATCATTCTCATGATACTTCTAAAATTAGAGGCATTTTTAATCAAAATATAAAAAAAGTAAAGCGTATCTATGGTATTGACCATCTTATTCTAAAACAAGATGGTCATAGTAAGAATGAAATAGGATTTGAGTATAACAATCTATATTATGTACTTAATAAAAAAATGATATTTTTTATTTAAATTATAAAAAAAGGTATTTCTGGAAAATCCAGAGAATATCATGTATTGTAATACGTCCTGATACCAAAAGGAGGTTAGCTAATGGATGTGCTCAAAGTATCTGCACAGTCAAATCCTAAATCGGTAGCAGGTGCCTTAGCTGCAGTGTTAAGAGAAAAAGGTTCTGCGGAAGTCCAAGCAGTAGGTGCCGGCGCAGTGAATCAAGCCATCAAAGCAATTGCAATTTCTCGCGGATTTGTTGCACCCAATGGTATTAATCTAATTGCAATTCCTGCCTTTGCCGAAATCATTATTGATGGTGAACAGCGCACTGCGATTCGTTTTATTGTGGAACCCAGGTAACAATTGATTTTAGTGCTAAATTCCTAAGAGTAATCAGGGACCTAATCGAAGTTGAAATTAATATAGCTTTTTAATTTCGTAAATATGCCTGTTTGCTTAGCAAGCAGGTTTTTTACTTAAGTTTATTGTATAAACAACCAACGCATGGTAAAATTCTAAAGTTAGATATAATAATATTGTGTGGTGATTTAGTTTGCTGTTACGTAGGCTTGAAGCATATGGGTTTAAATCTTTTGCAGATAAAACAGAAATAGAATTTGGCAATGGTATTACTGCTATTGTAGGTCCAAATGGCAGCGGAAAAAGTAATATTTCCGATGCCATTCGTTGGGTTCTTGGTGAACAAAGTGTTCGCAATTTACGCAGCACAAAAATGGAAGATGTAATATTTTCCGGTAGCTTAGGTCGCAGACCTTTAGGTGCAGCTGAAGTATCCGTAATTTTTGATAACAGTGATGGTACCCTATCCTTAGATTTTAGTGAAGTTATCATTACTAGGCGAGTCTTCCGATCTGGTGATAGTGAATATTTCATTAATAAAGCAGCATGTCGTTTAAAAGACATATATGAATTATTAGCTGATACAGGTCTAGGAAGGGATGCGATGACTGTCATTGGGCAAAATAAAGTCGATGAAGTTCTAAATAGCAAGCCAGAAGAGCGGCGTTTATTATTTGAAGAATCAGCTGGTATCTCCAAGTACAAACAACGAAAAAAAGATGCAATGCGCAAATTAGAGGATACTACTCAAAATCTCATTCGAGTGTCTGATATTACAAATGAAATTGAAGATCAACTTGTTCCACTTAGAGAAAGTGCTGAAAAGACAAAACAGTATAATACTCTTAAGACCGAACTTACGTCTTGTCAAGTGACATTACTGCTTAGTACATTAGACAAGTCTGAGAAAATAATAGAAAGTGCCAACTTGCAGAAAGAGCATTTAACAGAAAATGAACTTACTGTGAGTACAAATTTGAATTTAAAAGAAACTGATAAAGAGAAATTGGCAACTGAGTTAATACAAGTAGAAGAAAAACTTACTTCGTATACGACTTTTATAAATGAGGCAGAAACAGAACTAGAAAGAATTCATGGTAAGGTTGCTGTACTAGAAGAACGAATTAGTCAAGGAAAACGCAATCAAGAGCGTATAAGAGATGAAGAAATCCGTGTAGGAAAACAAAAAAATGAACTTGAGAAAAAAAATAGTGAAGTGAATGAAATTCTAATTGAGAAAAAAAAGTTCACAGAAAACCTGCAACAAATCTTAATTGACAAAAATGTGTTCTATCAAAATATAGTTACCAGTTTAGAACAAGCAGAAAAGCAGTTAGAATCTAGTAAAGACAAAACTCTTACATTTTTACAAGAAATTGTTGAAGAACGAAATAAACTTGTGACAATTCAAAATGATATTGTAAGAATCGAAACCCGGGAACTTAACTTCGATCAAGAATATCAGGGGTACCAGAACCAGTTACAGCAAGCAGAATTAGCATATACATCTCTCTTGGCAGAGCAAGAGGCAATACAAGTTAAGATTACACAATTAAATCAAGAAAATAACGCTTTGCATATCAAGAAAAAAAATACTGAGAATACCTTACAACAATTCTTGCATCAAGAACAACAATTGACGAGACAGGTAAATGAATTGCAATCCCGATTCAAAATTTTATCGAACATGCAAAATGACTATGAAGGCTTTGCTCGTGGAATAAAAAGTATTCTGAAAAGTGACGCTCCCTGGCATAGAGGGATTTGTGGCGCAGTGGCACAAACAATTACAGTTCCTGATGAATATGTTACGGCTATTGAAATTGCATTAGGTGGGGCGCTACAACACATTATTACGGAGGATTCCGATATTGCGAAAGAAGCTATGCATTTTCTAAAGACGGAGCGCTTAGGACGAGCTACCTTTTTACCCTTAAATACGATTAAACCTTTTAAACCTAGAGATGCAGAAATAGCTGCTGCTAAAATGAATGGCTCATTAGGATTTGCTGCTGATCTTGTAACTTGTGATTCATGTTATCGCAAAGTAATTGAATTCTTATTGGGACGTACGATTATAGCAAAAGACGTTGAGATTGCTCTTACCATCGCTAAACAATCCGGCTTTTCGGTAAAAATCGTTACATTAGACGGCGAAGTATTAAATCCAGGTGGTTCAATGACCGGTGGCAGCACGGGTAAACGAGAAACTAGTTTTTTGGGGCGTAATAATGAAATCGCTGCCATTAAGTTAAAATTGGATGAGGGAAGAAATAATTTTGATGCAATACAGGAAAAGGTAATAAACGTTAGAGCTGAAGTAGAAAATATCAATTATGAACTGTCTGCCACTCAAGAACAGCGTCAGCAAATGGATGTTCGTCAAGCTGAAAATACGGTTCATTCTGATAAAATACAATTTGATATAAAGCGGATCACTTTAGCAATTACTACTATTAATACTGATAGAGCTGCATGCTATCGAGAAAAAGAACAGTTAGAGGTTACTTTATCTCAGTGTAAAGCAAGGATTGTTTCTTTAGAAAACCGTGATGGTCAGCACAAGCAGACGATTGCTCTAGAACAGCAAAAATGTAGAGATTTGCAAGCTTCTAAAGATATATTGCAAGAGAGCCTAACCGATCTTAAAATTAACATTACAACAGTGCAGCAAGAAATTGCTGGGTTTGTTGCTAATTGTGAGCAAGCAGAACAAGCTAAGCAATTGCTGCAAGAGCAGCTTCAACAATTGTTTGCAGAACGTACTGACATTGCAGCGCAAATATTACAGTCCAGTCAAGAATTATCTGATACTTCTTCGAAATTTAAAACGCTCACAGAAGACAAGATCAACTATGAGCAACATCATAAAAATCATTATGGAATAAAGCTTAATTTATTGGTAGAAATGCAGCAACTGGAAAAAGAACTAAAAGATTTGAGGCGTAACCACCATGAAGTACAAACTCGTCTACATGAGAGTGAACTTTTGGCAACTAAATATAGTTTTGAAGTTACACGCTCTTTAGAACAGCTGGAGCAACAGTTTTGCCTTACGATCGATCAGGCAAAAGAACTTTGCCGCACTGAAAGCTTAGATTCTATTAGCAAGTTAATAAAAAACTTAGAAAAAGAACTTATGCTACTAGGACCAGTAAATCATGGCGCAGTAGAAGATTATATTCGTTTACAAGAACGATGCGATTTTCTTAAAAATCAATTTCAAGATTTAACATCTGCTAAAGAGTATTTAGCCTCGATTATTGCCGATATTGACAAAACAATGTCAAGTAAGTTTTTAACCGCTTTTAGTAAAATTAATGAACATTTTAGTGATATTTTTTCTCGCTTGTTTGGTGGTGGACAAGCTCAATTAAAATTAGTTGACCCTGATAATATTCTACATACAGGGATAGAAATTAGCGTACAGCCGCCCGGGAAAAAAATGCAGAACTTAATATTACTATCAGGCGGTGAACGAGCTCTTACGGTGATTGCTCTCTTATTTTCTTTCTTAGCTTATCGCCCGGCTCCATTTATTGTGGTAGATGAAATTGATGCACCGCTAGATGAAGCAAATATCGATCGATTACGTGAGTTTTTACGAGATTATGCTCGCCATACTCAATTCATCGTTGTTACTCACCGCAAGGGGACAATGGAGGCTGCTGATATTATACATGGAATTACGATGGAACAATCAGGTATATCACGTTTAGTTTCTGTTAAATTAACAGATGAAATAAAGTAGTTAAACTGGAGGTAAATAATATGGGCTTTTTTGGAAAATTAAAAGCTGGTTTAGAAAAGACTAGAAAGAATTTCACGGAGAAGATTGAACAGTTGGTGGTGGGATATGCAACCATTGATGATGAGTTTCTTGATGATTTGGAGGCTGTATTATTATCGGCCGATGTGGGTGTGCATACAACTGCCAAATTAATGACTGATATCAAAAAAGGTATCAAGAGTAAAGATATTAATGGTCCTGAGGATTTAAAACCTTTTTTACAAAATAAAATTAGCGAAATGCTGACAGAAGGTAGTAATGATATCAAACTTGCTGCTGCTCCTCCTACTGTAATTGTTGTTGTTGGTGTGAATGGTGTAGGTAAAACGACAACGATAGGAAAGTTAGGTCAATATTATAAAGAACAAGGACATAAAGTAATATTGGCAGCAGCGGATACTTTTCGTGCAGCTGCTATTGATCAATTAGAAATATGGGGAACGAGAACGGGTTCTGAAATCATTAAACATAAGGAAGGATCTGATCCTGCTGCAGTGGCTTTTGATGCAGTACAATCTGCTAGAGCTAAGAAAGCTGATATTGTTATTATTGATACAGCTGGAAGACTACATACAAAATCGAATTTAATGGAAGAATTAAAAAAAATTGGACGTGTAACCAGCCGTGAGATTCCTGATGCTCCTCATGAAACCCTGTTAGTCCTGGATGCAACAACGGGACAAAATGCGATTAATCAAGCAAAACTATTTGGAGAAGCAATACCATTGACAGGAATTGTACTCACTAAGTTAGATGGTACTGCAAAAGGCGGAGTAGTTATTGCGATTAAGTCCGAGCTGAATGTACCTGTAAAATGGATTGGAGTAGGAGAAGGTGCTGGTGACTTGCGGCCTTTCGTGCCGCAGGAATTTGCAGAGGCATTATTTGGTGACAAGTAAAAACACTTGACAGTAAATGCATTTTATTTTATAATATGGTCTGTAAAGTATTTTCCCTTGTCAGGCAAGAGGTGATAAAACTGTTAGATAAAATATTGCGTATTATTTTATTATTTGATTTTTATGGTGCATTGTTGACGAAAAAACAACAACTTGCTATAGAAATGCATCACCTAAATGATTTATCACTGGCTGAAATTGCTGATGAATTAGGGGTAACAAGACAAGCAGTCCATGATATTTTAAAAAGGGCTGAACAGGTACTTACAGAATATGAAGAAAAACTTAAGTTTGTTGAAAAACACCAACGTGAACAACAGGCTATACAACATATATATGAATTGATACATGAGTTGCCAAAAGAAGTACAGCAAGTACCTAGATTGCGTTTGGCACTACAAGAATTGAATTGTTTATTAGACTATTCAAAAGAGGTGTAGTATGGTTTTTGAAGGGTTAGCAGACAAGTTGCAAGAAACGTTTAAGAAGTTACGGGGGAAAGGAAAGTTATCGGAAACAGATATTAATGAGGCAATGCGTGAAGTACGTATGGCTTTATTAGAGGCTGATGTTAATTTTAAAGTTGTTAAGGATTTTATTGCGAATATAAAAGAAAAGGCAATTGGGCAAGAAGTGATGCAAAGTCTAACACCAGCCCAATTTGTAGTAAAAATAGTTAATGATGAGTTGACCGCTCTTATGGGGGGGACGCAAAGCCGTATTACGGTTTCTTCACGTCCTCCGACGATCATTATGCTTGTTGGATTACAAGGTGCTGGTAAGACAACTACCGCAGGTAAATTAGCTCACTTACTTAAAAAGCAAAGCAAACGACCTTTATTAGTAGCTGCGGATATATACCGTCCTGCTGCTATAAAACAATTGCAAGTTTTAGGCGGACAATTGGATATACCTGTCTTTACGGTGGACGAATGCAAAGATGCGGTGTTGATTGCACAAAAAGCAGTCGAATATGCCACTTCTTATGCTAGAGATACAGTGATTATTGATACTGCTGGCCGTTTACACATTAATGAAGATTTAATGCAGGAATTAAAATCAATCAAAACAAAAGTAAAGCCACATGAAATCTTATTAGTTGTGGATGCTATGACAGGGCAAGACTCGGTTACAGTAGCAGAGTCTTTTAATAAGGATTTAGGATTAGATGGTGTAATTCTTACCAAACTAGATGGGGATGCTCGTGGTGGTGCAGCATTATCCATTAAAGCCGTTACTGGCTGTCCCATTAAATTTACGGGTATGGGCGAAAAATTAGATGCTCTTGAAATCTTTCATCCAGATCGTATGGCATCACGTATCTTAGGGATGGGGGATGTCCTTAGCTTAATCGAAAAAGCTGGTACTTCTATTGATTTGGAACAAGCCAAAGAGATGGAAAAGAAGTTACGTAAAGATGATTTTAATTTAGATGATTTCTTAAGCCAATTACAGCAAGTGCGTAAGTTAGGTCCTTTAGACCAAATCTTGGGTATGCTACCTGGCATGGGTGATTTGAAAAAATTGAAAGATGTTGAAATTGATGAGAAAGAATTGACACGTACGGAAGCTATTATACGTTCGATGACTAAGAAAGAACGACGCGACGCTTCGCTTATAAATGGCAGTCGTCGTAAGCGTATTGCTATGGGTAGTGGCACTCGAGTGCAAGATGTCAATAAATTACTCAAACAATTTGCGGAAGCAAAAAAAATGATGAAACGTTTTCAAGATATGCAGAAAAGTGGTAAAAAATCTTTTGGTGGTTTTAAATTACCCTTTATGAAATAATTAAAAATGGATATTCTATGAAGGAGGTGATTTTTGTGGCAGTAAAAATTCGTTTAATGCGTATGGGTGCGAAGAAAAACCCTTTCTACCGTGTAGTTGTGGCTGATTCTCGTGCTCCTCGTGATGGACGTTCTATCGAAACTTTAGGACATTATGATTCCACTGTTGAACCTGCAATTGTTAAAATTGATGAAGATAAAGCCATCAGTTGGATGCAAAAAGGTGCGCAACCTACTGATACCGTTAAAGCTCTTTTCAGCAAAGCTGGTATTATGAAAAAATGGGATGAACTAAAGCGTACGAAGAAAGAGGCGTAATGAACTATGAAAACATTAGTTGGGGTTATCGCCAAAGCGTTAGTTAAAAATCAGGAACAAGTGAGTGTCACAGAGTCTGTCGATGCTGATACCACTATTTATGAGTTGCATGTAGCCCCTGAAGATATGGGGAAAGTGATTGGCAAGCAGGGACGTATTGCTAAAGCAATGCGTACTGTTGTCAAAGCTGCCGCTACTCGTGAAAATAAGAAAATAATGATAGAAATCATTTAATATGTATAATTATACTATTAAATGATATAAACTATTAGAAAAGGTTCAGATGCAAGTTGCGTATAGAAGTACTGTGTAGTAAAATACATTTCTTCAGCCGTAGCATTGCAGATGAGCCTTTTCCAACAACATTAGGAGAGTGAGCACACATGGATAGTATTACGTTAAAATGTCCAGTCACGATTAAAGCTAAAGTTACTGAGCAGCTCAAAAAGAACCTAGCTGCTGAAATTCAAGAAAATATCCGCAAGGCTGATGTAGAACTACAACAGATTGAATTTCATGCAAAACGTATGATGAGTGAACAAGCAAAGCAAGATGCCCAAGGACTAACTGCACTTCGACAGCAAATTGATGGCGAAACACAAAAACGTATTGAATTTAAAAATCATATGACGGAGAAACTAAAAGAAACAGCCCAATTAGAACTTGGTGCAGAAATTCCCCAAGGAACTTTAGAACAAATCGTAACTGTAAAAGTAGGCGACGACTTACATACATATATGAATGCTGAAATTTTGCTAGAAGATGGCAAAGTTATCGCTTTTAGAAACTAATCATTATGAATGATAATATGATAGTTATTGGGAAAATTATTGCTCCTCAAGGAGTGCGTGGTGAAGTTCGTGTTATGCCTCTTACTGATTTTCCTGAACGATTTCGTGAACTTAAAAGTGCACAGCTTGATGATGGAAGGAATTTACCAATTGAAAGTGTCAGATATCATCAACAGTTTGTTTTATTGAAATTTCGTGATATGAATGATCGAAATGCAATAGAACATTTACGAGGAAAACTAATCCAAATAGAGCATAAGGATTTAGTTCAGTTACCTACGGGACATTATTATATCTTTGATATTGTTGGTTTAGAAGTATTTACGGAAGAAAATGAATATCTGGGAAAAGTTACAGATGTTTTGGAAACAGGTAGTAATGATGTATACATTGTTGAGCAAAAAGATAAAAATCCGTTACTAATTCCAGCACTAAAAACAGTTGTTTTAAAAATTGATATCCCAGATGGAAAAATGATCGTAAAATTACAGGAAGTATGGGAAAGCGATGCAGATTGACATTGTTTCTTTATTTCCTGAAATGTTTAAGGGTCCTTTGGGACATAGTATATTAAAGCGAGCACAAGAAGCTGATGTATTAAAGATTAATGTAACAAATCCTCGTGATTTTGCTTTTAATAAACACAATATTGTTGATGACTATCCTTTCGGTGGAGGAGTGGGTATGGTAATGAAGCCAGATCCCATCTTTCGAGCCGTGGAAAATATCATTACCTCAACTAATATCATCAATCGACGAGTGATTCTAATGTGTCCAGGGGGCTATAGACTGGACCAAGAAAAAGTTAAAGAATTAGCTGGCTATGAGCAACTTATTTTATTATGCGGACATTATGAGGGAATTGATGAGCGAGTACGATTGCACTTAGTTGATGAAAGCATATCCATTGGTGATTATGTATTAACTGGTGGAGAGTTGCCAGCGATGGTAATTGTTGATTCAGTAGCTAGAATGTTACCAGGTGTGCTTGGATCTAGTAGCTCAGCTCCCCAAGATTCTTTTTATAATGGTTTGCTAGAATATCCCCAATATACTCGTCCACGGGATTTTGAAGGAATGGTAGCTCCTGAGGTATTATTATCAGGGGATCATGCAAAAATTAAGAGATGGCGTAATAAACAAGCGCTAAAAAATACTCTTGAACGTAGACCAGAGTTGTTGAAAAATAAAGAGTTAAGCCCAGATGATGCTAAATTATTAGCGGAAATCATAGCTGAGCAGACTGGAGACTAATATGGCTTTACCAATTTATCTCGGCTTGGTACACCATCCTATATACAATAAAAACGATGAAATTATTACTACGGCCATTACTAATTTTGATATTCATGACATTGCGCGTACTTCACGAACCTATGATATAAAAAAATATTTTATTATTCATCCACATGAAAGCCAAACGATGTTAGCACAAGAGATTATGGATTACTGGCAGCATGGTTATGGTGGTGAATATAATCCTGATCGTCGTGAAGCGTTTCGTGTTTTAGATATTAAGACTGATATTCAAAGTGCTGTAGAATACATTACGGAGTCTGAAGGTGTAAAACCGTTTATTATTACTACTGATGCGCGTACATTTCCCAATACCATATCGTATAAGAAAATGCGGAAGCAGATTGAACTGGCAGACCGGCCTTATCTCATTTTATTTGGTACTGGCTGGGGGATTGAAAAGTCTGTAATGGAAAAGTTTGATTTTACATTAGAACCTATTTATGGCCCTGGTGATTATAATCACTTGCCGGTAAGAGCGGCAGTGGCGATTATTTTGGATCGATTATTAGGTGAGAAATGGTGGGAATTATAATATATACTATAACCTTATAATCTGCTTGAGTTTATAGTATTGGTATGTTATAATTTTTAAGGTGTAACGGACGGTCCTCTGCACAATGTAATAGTGGATTGGCATGAACGTCTAGGATAAGGAGGAAAAATAGATATGAATATGATTCAAGCATTAGAACAAGAACAATTACGTCAGGATATTCCGGCTTTTAAACCAGGAGATACTGTACGAGTCCACGTTAAAGTTGTTGAGGGTACTCGTGAGCGTGTCCAAATGTTTGAAGGTGTTGTCATTGCCAGAAATAATGGCGGTATCCGGGAAACTTTTACGGTTAGACGTGTTTCTTACAACATCGGTGTAGAACGTACTTTCCCTGTGCATTCTCCACGTTTGGAAAAAATTGAAGTAGTACGTAAAGGTATCGTACGCCGTGCAAAATTATACTATCTGCGTAAACTTAAAGGTAAAGCAGCTCGTATTAAAGAAAGACGGTAGTTTTTGCTTGGGACTGTTTTCAGTCCCTTTTCTTCATTTACGAAGGAGGATTAATTATGAGTAATACTAATTTAGGCGAAGAGGTAAAAGATTGGATAGTTTCGATACTTATTGCTGTTGTATTAGCGTTTTTTATTCGCTACTTTATCGTTGAGCTCTATATGGTCGAAGGTCCTTCTATGCGTCCTACACTGGTAAACAGTGAGAGACTAGTAGTGAATAAATTCATATATCGCTTTAAAGCACCTGAAAAAGGTGATGTATTAGTATTTCGCTACCCTAAAGACCCAAGTCGTGATTTTATTAAGAGGGTAATTGCGGTAGCTGGTGATACTATTGAAATAAAAGATGGCCGTGTATTTTTAAATGGTCAATTATTGAATGAAACTTACATTTTAGAAAAAACCCGTGGATCCTACCCTCTAGCTACTGTGCCTGCAGGACATGTCTTTGTTATGGGTGACAATCGCAACAATTCGGAGGATAGTCGTTTCCGTGATGTTGGTTTTGTACCTTTGGAAATGATAAAGGGAAAAGCGGTTATGATATTTTGGCCGATTGATCAATTAAAAACTCTCCCATAGCTGCATAATGGTTTTACACATACTGAAGAAGAAAATAGCGTTATAGAGAGTGATAATAATGGATAATTTGAATATTAATTGGTTCCCTGGTCATATGACAAAAGCCCTGCGTATGATTCAGGCAAATCTAAAATTAGTTGACGTAGTCATTGAATTATTAGATGCTCGTATTCCCATAAGTAGTGCCAATCCGGTAATTCATCAAATTTTAGAAGGCAAGCCAAGAGTGGTAGCCTTAAATAAGATCGATTTGGCTGAACCAGAATGGACTAAACAATGGATAGATACTTTTCATGCACAAGGTCTGCAAGTGGTCACCATAGATTCTATGACTGGAAGAGGTACTAAAGCATTAGTTAGCCAAGTGGAACAACTAGGCAGTGCTAAAGCAGCGAAATTAGTAGCAAAAGGTGTTAATCCACGAGCAGTTCGAGCGATGATTTTAGGTATTCCTAACGTTGGTAAATCTTCATTGATTAATCGTTTGTTGGGGACAAAATCAGTGCGTACTGCTGATAAACCAGGCGTCACTCGAGGTAAACAATGGATTACTATCGGAAAAAATCTAGAACTCTTAGACACACCAGGTGTTTTATGGCCCAAATTTGAAGACCCTGAGGTTGGATTTAAGCTAGCGATGACAGGTGCTATCAATGATGATATCTATGATGTCGAAACAGCCATGTCAAAACTGTTACTATTCTTACGTGAGAATTATAGTGATCGTTTAATTGAAAGATATAAATTGTCGTCTCCATTACCTGAAGACTCAACTGAGTTATTAGGCCTAATCGGATCGCGCCGAGGTTGTCTACGCAGTGGCGGTTTAATTGATTATGAAAAAGCAAGACGTATCATTCTGAATGAATTTCGTGGCAGCAAGTTAGGGAATTTTACTTTAGATCGTCCCAACTAATAACGAGAATATAAAAGAGGAGACTATCTCGATAATTTTGAGATAGTCTTCTTTTTCTAGTTCAAGAACTTCTAGGAATATAGCAGTAATTTTGAAAAAGATCATCTTATAAAGAGGCTTTTTTTTATTCATAATATTAAAACACTAGTATCATCAAATAAAAATAATTGATAAAAAAGCTTATTAACGTAAGTATTGTAAAAATAAGAAATTTAATTATAAGCATCTCTTGAATGTGAACAACACAAAGAGATATTCGTTTTATCCTATAATATTCTAATCAGAGTAACGATGCAGGAGTTTATGCACCTTTGAAGAATTATGTATTTAAATACCAACGGAGGGATATCTGTGAATAAAAAAATAATTGATATGAATTCAGAAGAAGATTTTTTTGAAATTCTTAAAACTAGTTTTATAAAATATAAAACTGAAAATAATAAAAGTATTGAACTGTTATTATTTATTATTATGGGACTAAGCCATTTAAATGAATGGATAGCGCCGGGGTATGCTCCTTTCACAAAGAACGGAAATATAAACGTTCCTAAAACAAAGTATGAGCAATTCTCAAATGATGTCTATCTCACAAATGAGCATAAAATCGTAAGAGAAATTTGCAATAAAGCAAAACGAATTGAATCTAGTGTTAAACCACTAATCAGTTGTACGAGATCATTAGATGGTGCAACTGATTTTGATAATGGCCTTGTTACTAGTTACACGGTAGATGGTAGAGATATTACAGAAATTATGGAAAAGTTAATACGGTTTTATCAAACAAGATGGTTTAATTAACTATTAGTTGCTTGGTCGATACACTTAATAGAAAAATGCTTAGTAAGATCTCTGAAAAAATAGAGAACATCCCATGATGATAGGATTAGTACATAAGAAAAAATCTTCCGTCATTATTTTATTGATACATCTAACAAGTGCTTTTCTTAGGTTTGATATAAAATAAAAAGGTTGCAGCGAAGCAACCTTTTATGAATTTCTGCTAATTATTTTCCGTATTACTTCCGCCACTCGCATATGATCATCATTTCCAACAGGATAGGATGGAGGTCTACGATCTGCTATTTTCCCATTATAAACCATCTGAACTTTTATTACTCTGTGGTTTTCTCCACCCCAAGTTTCAAGTCCTATGGAAACTCGATACTGAGTATTAGGAGGGTGGGGGGGACTTGCTGGTACCATAGCTGCTGCTTCAGGGTAATATACTTTCGCCATATGCTCACACTCATTTCTAATATTAAATGCCTTTGAATTACCTTTAGTATACCTTTAGAAAGTATGATTTTCAAGTTAGAGAGTGAATCTTAACTTAACATTACTAAATATATACTTATCTCCAAACCGCGTAAGTAATAATAGAACAAATGATATAAAAACATGTTGCATATCAAAAATCTTGGCGCAATCATTACAATACAGTAGCTAGTAGCTTACTGCTCGTATGTCAGCATAGGGCCAAAATTAGACGGTGCAAGGATAGCCAGGATTCAGTCGAATCCCTAATGTTCCATGGCAGTAGACTATATGGGTTTGAGTGTTTCTTTAAACTGCTTTATTTAGCCTTTGTTCTCTTCGCAACTTAGCATTTTTTTTGATTTTTATAGTGCCGACAATAATTTCAGGAAGTAAAACAAAGAATAAGCCGATATAACCGACTGAGCCGTATCCTTTGACAACGATATTTGTTAAACCAAATACAGATATACCTGTGCACAGCGCAATGGTGATGAGGGAAATGAAAATTCTACGAGTGCTTAAACTTTTGAAAATATTTCTTTTAATCAATACAGGTTCAAAACGCGCAACAGTAGAAAATATCAAAGATATTGCAGTACCTAACAAAGCCACAAATAAAATAACACTATATAATATCTTTAACCAAGGTAAGTCAAGTTTGGTGGTGACAAAATATACTGGTAGAGTTTGATTGAGAACTTCTGGGGAGAAACCTAATAACATAATACAGATAATTGCCAAAAAAGCGCCGTTTAGAAGGGTGCCAAATAGCATAAATCTATTGCAGTCTTTAGTAGTTTTAATATTATGAGAGACGGATATTATAGGCAATACTGTAAAGGCTTGAAAGCCAATATAGATTAACATATACCAAACTGCGTCCCCAAAACTAGTGCCAAATGTTTCGCGACTAGCTAAAACCTGTTGAAAATTAAATGCTCCCATTTGAATACCTAATACACAAAGTATGAGAAGGGTAATTATTATGAAATAGGTCTTGAGACTTAAGACTTTAACAATTAATTCGCTACCAAATATGGTTAATAACAGTAAAATAGTTCCTACGGTTACGATGCCTACTCCATAAGGAATTCCTAAGGAACTCTTTAATAGAGCACCTGAACCTGCAATTGAAGTACTTACGCCACAAACAATCAACATGATAAATCCCAACTCAAAGATGATAGAAAAATATTTTTGGTAAGGATGAAAAAGGGCATCACAGAAGCTTTTATAATCATAGGTCTTATGATCTTTAGCCAAGACAAGTGCATTACGATGGCCCCAGCCTAAAAGTAGCATAGCAATTAATGGGAGAAAAACTGAGTACCAACCATATTTTACAAAATAGTTAACTTCTTGGTTGCCGGTGGCAAAGCCTCCACCGCTATGCGTTGCAAACCATACCGCTGCCATCGCAAATGATGTTACAATTGAACTGGATTTTTGATTTTTCATAATTATCGTCCTTCCTTTAGTAGTTCTAGTACTTAAGATTTGTGAAAAGATAAGCTATTACATGGTACGACCAAAGAATCTTAGGATATAAAAAAGCCCCTATTGACATATGTCAATAGGGGCGACAATATCGCGGTACCACCCTACATTAGCTCGTAAATCAACCAAACAAAATACAATGGCTGATATCCTATAACGTGGACGCACGCTTTTACCTAAATAAGTTTAATTCTTATATCAGCAAAAGAATTCATGGGTGAGTTTCGCAACAAATATTTGTACCGGTTTTCACCAGCCACCGGCTCTCTGGAACAGAATATTAATTGCTTTTTCCCAATCATTATTTTTATCAATTATAATTTTAGTTGTAATATACGCCTGCAGTCGAAAGTATTATTATAATATTACACATATTGCTCTTTTGTCAATATAATTATAAAAAATATGTAACCTTTAAGTTTGAGTAGTAGTTCTAGTCTTTTTAGATAGGGAAGATGATTCTAACCAGGTAAATGCTTAATATCACTGTCATAGCGTTGAAAATAGCTGAAACCATCAAGAAGGAATCTTTGACTATCATTGATTGTAGCTTGTTCTGTATAGAAAAATCCCTTTTATCTTAGAATGTGGTAATTTTATAAAAGAAAAAAATGAACCACGTCTTGGTGTAACGTGGTTACAAGTGAAATCGATTGGCGGATTAGTTTAAAAAATTAGCAACTGGATGAACACTCATCATTGCAGCAGAAAAATAATAAGAGGATAATTATGATGATAATACAGCCGGAACCGCCGAAACCATTGCGACCGCCTCCAAATCCTAGGCCCATATGTATCCCTCCTTTATCTTCAATTGATATATTGTATGATCGCTAAAACGAAGAGGTGAGTATTCGATAATGTTAATTATTTACAACATAGTGTTGGAGCTGATCTAACACTACTGCAAATTAGTCATTAGAACTTCAAGAGAGTCTAGAATTTGAATTATGGTTGATTGATGAGCGTGATGTTGGACGGGTTAAAGATTGTAGCTAATCGCTGAGAGTAAATAAAAATGGCTGCTCTAAAAAGAACAACCATTTTTATAAACTAGGGATTTTTAGATTTCGACTGTGTTTTATCGATCTGGACACTTGCTTGCTTAGAGTTATCTTTTCGACCACCATAAGTGATTTTTATAGAATTAACAGCAACTTTTTTCCGTTGTATAATATTCATAAAATCCCTCCTAGTATTTGCCTATCTAGAAGTTAATGTTAACTTGGAGAAATGAGATTCAATAATTAGTGATTCTTTATACATAATATGTAATTTGTAAGATAGAGGTGATCTGTTATTAGTTGGATGGCAATTTTAAAAGAAAACCTAAAGGGGGAATGCTAAATTGAGAGAGAGCTATGGTATTTTAAAAAACCATCTGTAATACAGTCTAGAGATGTATAAGGTTATAAATACAGATGACCATGTATGGTAACCAGTCCAATTTATATATTTTATTAGCTGTGTGTAATTCTCCAAGATAATTTCTAAAATAGTGATAACAGAGCAGATGGTAGTATAGTAGCAAAATTTGATCAATTTACCTTTATATTCAGGATAATGCTCATTAAAGAATGCACAAATAACAGGATACGCTAAATATTCAAAAGTAAAACTGGTTCCATTAACACCAGAAAAAAAGCGAACAGGATATTGAATCAAATTTAAATTAGCAACAAATAGTCCTAAAAACCAGGTAATAAATTGCATTACTAAAATAGAAAATTGTGCATTACGTTGTTTTTTTTTAGGAATAAATAAGAAAAAAGAAGCTATTGAGATAAACCATGCTAGATATAAAATATGTACTTCAAAAATCATAGGCTACTCTCCTTAGTTAGTGTAAAAGATATTATTTGGTTTAAGTTAGGTAATTATGCAAATTTGAATCAAAGAGACAAGATAATACTTCCAAAAGTCTGGTTCTTTGGTTGCCTTAATTTAATAACAAGCATGTGATCAGAAGAAAAAGAGGAGAGCAACATTTTAAGGAAAAACGAAGGGCATTAAGCAATGATCTTCTTTTCAGCTCAGTAAATTGATTTCAATACAGAATTTGTTTATAGTATTGAGAGGTTATTTGATAATCCGTATAATCAGCTTTAAAGAATAAACGGCTTTTTTTTGTCTTATTGCTAGTGAAAGAATATAGAGTAAATTTATCCATAGTAAACTGAATCTGCTAAATCGCAAAAGCAATACAATTGATTAGAGAAAGGAAGGAAAAGCTAATTTTTCTCTAATATTGAGGAAGAATTCACTTATGTCAAAGCTGAGCGAGATTATTAAAAAGCGATATCCCAAATCTACATAAAACGGTATACCTAAAAAAATCGGTTTTAAAAAAGCTAAACCACCTTTCACCGATTTAATATCGGAAAAAGATGGCTGGCTAACAGGACTGTTGGTTATTGTTTACTTGACAGGGGGGGAGCTGATAATTGTGTCTTTTTAATTAAATTCTTACATACTCTGTTAATATGATTTTTAGATTGATATTGAATTTATTGATGTTAAAAGGTCAACAAAGGCGGTTTTACATCGAAGGGGGTGATAACCACAACGACTGTAGAAGATGTAAAAAGAATAGACATTTGGTGCCAAAAAATTTTGCAATTGATAGATGCTTAAAATGCGCAACACAATCATGAATCTGGGGAGGCTATGTGCATCCTTCCTAGATTGCTTCTCTGTTTTATTCAAGCCTTCTATTGAAAATTTTTTTGCTTTTTTTTAAGATATTTTTGTTTGAAGTAACGTCCGCGAACTTCTAGAATATCACAGATACCATCGTCAACAATACGGACATAACCTTGTCCAATAAATTTTAACTCTTCTTCTTTGCCAGGTGCTTGTACTTCTTCCCACTTAAACTGTCGCTCTTCATTTGTACCTGGATTCTCCACAAAGATTTCTGCATCTAGGTTTGGTTTCTCGTCACCATTACAAGGCAGTAAACTCTCTTTGAGTTTACTGATAAAAATATCACAGATTGAATTAGGAATATCTAATGCACCTTCTTCATCACCATTGGTATCATCAATGATGAGAAAAAGGGCATTACCATAAATAATTTGATCTTGATCAGGTTCGGGGAAACGGCGATTTGCAGTCAGTTGTAGAGGAATTGCCATATCGTTGAGAAAAATATGTAAGGATAGACCATTACCGACTTCGAATAAGCGAGAACTAACAAAATTTCCACCTAATATACTAGCTATTTCTTCAAGTTGTTTATCAATCGCCGTTGATAGTTTGTACACAGCAGGATCTTTACCTACTTCCATAATGATTGCATTTAAGGTTGTCATTGGTTGCTCCTCATATCATAGTATTTATAAAAAAGAAGTTTTTCAAATGATTATAATTGTAATTAATTTTACTTCACTCGTCAAGCAGCATGAAAGATGTTACCATTGTTTTTGCAGAAGGAGCTTGCGTCTGGTGAGTCGCAATTTAAGTTTTGCTATATATAAGCGATATGCCGAATTGTATCGTTAATGGAAAAAGCAATAAAAGACATAGTCTACCCGTTAGTGAACTGAGCCCCTTGTATTGGACATTTTAGAAAAAGTCCAATACAAGGGGTATTTTTGAGTTTATAATCAATAGTATTAAATCTTTCGGAGGATAATAATGAGCAAGATCTTGTACAACAATTTAGAGCAAAGCCTATTACTGAAAAATTCGAATGTGATTAAAGTATCTGACCGTTCCATATCCTATCATACTGATTTTAAAGTTAAAGCTGTTCGAGAGTATTTAACCGGAAAAACACCTAATCAAATTTTTATCGAAAATGGATTTAATCTTGAACTTATAGGA
>NZ_FOTS01000004.1 GCF_900114615.1 Pelosinus propionicus DSM 13327
TTTATTCTTTTTCGCCTGGATTTTATCTGCTCAAGAAAGGAAGGCTGCCACAAAATGCTTTTTTTCAAAAAGCATTTTGCGACAGCCTCTTTTTTCATCATTTATACAATTAATCTTCTATCAACTACATCCCAATCAATATTCTTAAAAAAGGTTTCTAAATACTCTGGTCTTTTAAAACCATAATCCATCATATAAGAGTGTTCCCATACATCCAATACTAATAAAGGTTTATAATCTGCAGGAATCCCAGCATGGTGTTCATCAAGCCAAAGATTATTTAATTTACCATTGTTGTGATCCTGACACAATATGGCCCAGCCAACGCCAGAAATACTTGCAGTTATCTTAAAATCTTCTTTCCATGCTTGATAGCTTCCAAAATTATCCGTTAATTTCTCAATTAAACAGGATGCACTGCTCCTCTCATTCTGACCGCCTAAGTTTTCAAAATATAGTTCGTGTAAACGCATATCACTTGATTGACTGCCAAAACACCGCTTAAGGCTCGCATACTCAGGGGTGTCTTCCTGTCCACGCGCAGCTAGAACTTTTAGCTTTGCTGCAGTTTGATTCCTTCTTTCTACATGTTCATGATATAAGGTAAAATGATTGTTGAGTAAGTTCTCACTAAAGCCCTGCATTCCCAAAAGATGTCCAAAATCTTGTGCTTGATAAGACATGTTTCTACCCCTCCATTTAAAGTGTTTTCGCAATGAACATACGTCTTTTTTCACATATTATAGTTGTAATTTTTTATATATTTTTTACCAATTACTCATATTATATGTTATTATTTCTGTATTATATCATCTTAAAAGCAGCTTTGCTCCCCCTATACGGCATTTATACAGTATACTTTATCAGATGACTAATTATATTACGCAATCATAAAGCAGACTCAAGGAGGACAACGATGGTAGTTTTAAAATCTGTAGGATATTTTATCCTTGCTGGATTATTTGAAATCGGCGGCGGTTATTTAATATGGCTTTGGCTGCGGGAAGGAAAAGGGATTAGCCATGCAGTGTGGGGTGCTATTATTTTAGTACTATACGGAGTAATCCCTACATTACAGCCAGCCAGCTTCGGCCGGGTGTACGCTGCCTATGGAGGCGTTTTTATCGTTCTTTCTATTTTATGGGGCTGGGGTATTGATAAAATTCCTCCAGACCGCTTCGATATTATTGGAGGACTCATTTCCTTAACAGGTGTCCTGATTATCATGTACTGGCCCAGATAATAGTGTGTTCTTAATCATCTTGCAACGTAACTACGACCGCCTCATGGATGCGGTCTGCTGCAAAGTCAACCCGTGAGGGAATGGGAACCAAGTTTTAAAATTGTTCGTCAGAGTAATACGGTGAACTCTAATACTGCATCCCTGGTTTTCACTTGAACAACTTGATGAATGTTACCTGTTATTCAAAACCGCGCGCAGTACTTCTTGGGCATTATCGGCCTCTTGCTTGCCTACTCTCGCTTCGAGTACGGATATCAGGCTTTTTAGTTGCGCTTCGGTCAACCCTACATTCAATCCCACATTAAAATGGGAGCGAAGTTGGTTGTTGACGCCGTTCATGCTGGCTAAGGCGGCAATGGTCGCAATCTCCCTGCTCTGAAAATCCAGGATATCGCGGCCAAAGATGTCCCCGAACAAATGTCCTTTTAAAAACTCATCAATGGCGGGAGCGAAGGCATAGACTGGCCCGCTGACGGGTACGCCTACCAGGCTTGTCTGAATTTCTGTGCCAAGTTTAACGCTGCTTTTACCGGCAGGCAAGGGGCTAGCTTCTCTGCCCGGTTCGTCCCTAATGCCTTTCGCTTTCCGCTCCTCCAGGACGTTCATAAAGGTAGTGATTCCGTTTAAGCTGCGTGGAAACCCACAGTATGCGTACATCTGCACAAGGATTTCCTTAATTTCATTCACGGTCAACCCGACATCCAATCCTTCGTTCAATGCGATTTTTAGTCTCTCTAAATCGCCCCTGGCGGTGAAAGCCGCAATGGTGACCATCCCCTGCTGTTTGGCATTCAAGCCTGAATGAATTGCTGTCTGCGCCTGCGAAACAGCTGTCATACTAATTACAAAAAGAAAAACCCCCGTTAAAATTGCCGCTATTTTTTTCCTCATTAACTCATCTCCTTTTAAGTTAGTATGTCGAGCTTGCCGTGTCTGACATTGCAAAATCTGATGTCTATTTTACAAATGATATAAGCGTGAAAGGACTACAGGAGGTTATGCACATATCAATCACAAAGTTACCGGAAAGGTTGGCATTAAATTACACACGGGCGAACCACATGACCCGAACCTTTTGCGAATTTCACTGATTAAGGGCTTACAGACTAACATTCCTAACAGTACGAATAAAAGGCAGGCAACACCATTGTATTCTCACAATCTATTGATGATGCTCGCATTGTAAGCTGCACCAAATCCATTATCAATATTGACAACACTAACACCGCTTGCGCAGCTGTTCAGCATGGATAAGAGCGCCGAGAGGCCACCAAAGTTAGCCCCATACCCAACACTGGTAGGGACGGCAATAATAGGTTTGTCCACGAGCCCTCCTATGACACTGGCTAATGCGCCTTCCATGCCTGCAACTACGATGACAACCCTTGCACCACGAATAAGATCAATTTGGGCAAAAAGCCTATGAATGCCTGCAACTCCCACGTCCATAATTTTTTCTACACGATTCCCCAGAATCACGGCTGTTTCTGCAGCTTCCTCTACCACCGGCATATCAGATGTTCCTGCTGAAACAATGGCAATGTAACTATCCGTAAGTTGCTCTTCTCTTTTTCGAATCGTGATGGTCCTTCCCAACGGGTTATACCTGGCTTCTACACCGAACGTTTTTATAGCTTCATACATCTTTTCGTTTACGCGGGTTGCTAATATATTATTATCTTGAGTCAGCATAAATTGGATAATACTTCTCACTTGTTCCACTGTTTTTCCTTCGCAATAGAGCACTTCTGGATATCCTACCCGTATTTCACGATGATTATCGATTTTGGCAAAACCTAATTCCTTATAAGGTAAATCCTCAAAGATTTCCATTGCCGCTTCGATTTCAATTTCTTTACTCTTTATTCTTTGCAACAAATTTCTCATTTCCGCTTTATTCATCATTTCCTCCTGAGATATCTTCTCGCGAACTTCGATTTGTAGACAGTATTTCATACTCCCGTCCAAAAAGATCTATCACTCCAGCGTCTCGTTCATACTACCGATACGGTAGCCAGCCAGGTCCAACGTAACAAAGCTGAACCCCAATTGCTTTAGTGCACTATGAATGCGACGAGCATTTTCCGATGCGCTAAGAACCGGTATATCAGCCTGTGAAACCTCGATACGCGCTAACTTATCATGATGGCGCACCCGGATCTGCCCGCTGCAAAATTCCCTTATGACTTTTTCCGCCTGCTCGATCTGCTCCAGCCGCTCTTTGGTAATCGACAAACCATAGGCCACCCGGGATGACAGGCAGGCGGCACTGGGTTTATTCCATGTAGGTAATCGCCATTCTCGGGAAATTTCCCGTATCTCTGCTTTCGTTAATCCGACCTCCAAGAGTGGGCTGCATACTCCCTCCAATTCAACAATCGCTTTCATTCCCGGTCTATAATCTAGGCAGTCATCAGCGTTAGCACCATCAAGCACCCAGGAGTAGCCTTCTGCCTTAGCCCATTGGCTCAAAGCACCGAAGCGAGTCCTTTTACAATAATAGCAACGCTGGCTAGTGTTGGCGGCAAATTCAGCACTTTCCAATTCATCGATGTGCAGTAGAATGTGGCAAATACCCAGCCGGTTGGCAATCGCTACCGCTTCCTCCCGCTCTGACGCCGATAGGGTAGCCGAATAAGCGGTTGCAGCTACCACTTTATCACCTAGACTCCGGCTAGCGGCAGCCGCTAAAAATGTACTGTCAACTCCGGCGGAGAAGCCCACTACAACACTGTCAAGACCGGCTAATAATTTCAGTAAGTGATCCAGTTTAGACTGAATTTCAGCATTCATTTATTACAGTACTCCTTTTTTTCCCATTTCTTAAACAGGTTCTTTTATTGATTTTCATTGTCTGCCGCTATCATTTTACAAACCTCTTTTGCATGCTTCTCCCCCTGATCACGCTGCTCTTCACAACCAAGGTATACTCTTAAAACATTAGGAATCTCAAACTCTCTATGCCCTATTCCATAGCCAATCTTCTTTACTGAAAGATTCATATGGTCTGTGAAGACACTGACATTTGCCGCCAAGATTGCAGCTCCAGTCGGTGTCGTCGTTTCAGATGCTACTATACCTGTCTTTACTGGAGTATCTTTTAGAATTTCAATTGTTGCCGGAGCTGGGATGGGAAAGGTACCATGGGCGCATTTTACAAATCCTCCCCCAAGCTGAACCGATGATGCCATAACTTTGTCTACCTTTAAGTACTCTAGACCCACCGCAGCTCCCACAATATCAATGATAGAGTCTATCGCTCCAACCTCATGAAAATGCACTTCATCTAAAGACTTACCGTGAACTTTTGCCTCAGCCTCTGCTACTTTCATAAAGATTGCCATACTTGCCTTTTTAACTTGATCACTCAGGCCACTGCTAATGATTATATTTTCAATATCTTTTAGATTTCTATGTTCATGGTGAGTGTGTCCATGGGCATGCACTATATCACTGTTTGCTCCATGGTGATGGTGGTCTTGTTTTAAGACCACATCGACTCTGGTGCCGCTTATTCCTTTTTGGGTCTCCTTCTTAACATGCAGTTCATATTCAGTATCCAAATTCAGCTTAGACAACTCCCTCCTTAGATAGGCCTCATCTACGCCCAAGTCCAGCAATGCACTAAGATTCATATCACCGCTGATACCACAAAAACAATCATAATATAACACTTTCATGATCGATCTCTCCATTTCCTTAATTATTATAATCATAAAAAGACAGCCGGGCTGAATCCCAGCTGCTTTCATATTTTTAATAGGTGTATGACTGAAACAATATTATCGAAATCACCATATCAGACAACATGATATACCAGAAATAAATTAGATTTCTATTAGATTATAGTAGCGATTGCCCATTCCCAGTATCTCCATGTATTCGAGCTGGTGCAAGCCAAGGCGGGATTCCATGCGTTCGACGATATCTCGGCGTTGATCGGTAGGCATCTGGTAAATCAAATCTACACACGCCTGGTCAGCTGCCAGAATATCTGTCGACCCAATAATCCCAATATCATTGCAAGTCGGTTTAGCGGCACTGGCCCCAGCACAATCACAGTCAACCGATATATTTTTCAACACGTTAATATAGGTAATATGACCTTTGAAGTGCTCAGCAATGGCCTTGCCCGATTCCACCATTCGCTCCAAAAATCCTTTTCCGAGTGGCCAGCCATCCCCATGAATCATTCTTTTGCCCCCCTTGCCGGAAGCCATACCGATGCCGATGTTTTTTAAAGAGCCACCGAATCCCCCCATTGCATGACCCTTAAAATGGGTATAGACGATCAAGGAATCATACTTACGCACATTTTTCCCTATCGCAATTTCCTGCAAATGAACTCCTGGCTCAAAAGGAAACTTTCCTCCGAAATTATCTATGTGTTTATCAAGAAATTCTTTTGCGCCTGTCGGCAGCATAACATCTCCGTCCTCGTCCAGAATATCGACGGGACAAAAGTCAAAACCGTTAATTTTGATCGTTTCACGATGCGTCTTTGTTTCCCGGCGCGGACTGTTATATAGCACATTGCACTCGACGATGCTGCTGCGCGGAATCCTCTTCTGCAGATTTTTGATGTACTCAATCGGCAGTAGGTTCGGTCCGTGTGCTTCACCAGTATGCAGTTTAATCCCAACTCTGCCGGTAATTCCCTGATTAATCTTTTCATAAATCTTTTGTACGCCTTCCGGGCTCAAATCCCGCGTGAAATAAACATTGGGTTTACTTGGATCATGTGATGAAACCGCATGTGATCCATCCCAAGTCACGGGCAGCTGCCCGCTTTCCTGTGCCTGCGCAGTTAACTGGCCAAATGCCGGAATTGCTGCTAATGCTGCCACTGTACCGCTGGCAAACTTCAAAAAATTTCGTCTGGAAAATTCCTTGTTTTTTTGTTCTTCATGACTATTCGTTTTTTCCATTGTCTCACGGCTCCTCTTTTCGTGATTTCTATCCCCCTGGATTTGGCGTATTTTGAATAAACATGGCTAGTCCTATTTAGTCTTTTTATCATTGTCCTTGGCCCATCATTAACAGCAGTCTATCACTTGGAGTTAACACCAAGTCAAGTATTTTTAGAGAAAATTTTTACAAACATATTAAGGCTCTATAAAGATTTTTTTACAATTGACAGAAGTCTCTTTTCTTATCTCAAAGTTTCTTTATTTATCAGTTTTTTGGGATATGTAACTGAAAGTCTACAGCCAATCCCTACTCTGTTTAATTCTAAGTTAAGAGACAGGCCGGTTACGGTGATTGAATACCACTGCAGCCGGCCTGTCTTTTAACTTTATTCAGTCTAGTTCCTCAAATTCGCTACATCTTTGTCTACTCTGCCGACTCTCCGCCTTGAATAGGCGCGCCTCCCGATTATTTTAGCTTACCATAGACTTCATCATCCACTGGTTCCAGCCATTCGTTTGAACTACCTTCGGCGGGCACTTCCACAGCCAGATGAGAAAACCAGCTATCGCAAGATGCTCCATGCCAGTGTTTTACTTCCGGCGGAATATTTACCACATCTCCAGGACGCAGCTCTAAAGCTTTTCCCCCCCATTCCTGATAATAGCCCCGACCACCTGTTACTAATAAAATCTGACCGCCCTTATGATGAATATGCCAGTTATTCCGGCATCTCGCTTCAAAAGTCACGTTTCCAATGGGAACTCCTATCGTTGTTAACATATTCAAATATGCTTGTCCAGTAAAATATTGACTGAACTTTTCCGGTAGTCTATCTCCAACAGAAAAAATGACTCCCTTACTTAAATCCATTATTTCACTCATATACATACCTCCAATTTTTTTCGTTTTGTCGCTTTTCTGCAACCCTTCACTTATTTTCTGCAATCCGATCTGCCGCTTCATTGACACATCGAAGTGCATTCAAGCTCCTTGGATATCCGATATATGGTAGACACTGAGATATGATTTTAATTAAAAACTGCTTGTCATTGCCAATACGCATGTTCGCCGCTGCATGACTGGCAAGCTGTGGCTCACAGCCACCCTGTGCGGACAGAAAGCAAAAGGTAATCATCTCGCGCATTTTGTAATCAAGGCCTTTACGAGTGTAATAATCTCCAAAGCAGTTATCTGCCAGCCATTGATTAATATGGCGCGATTCCTCCGGCCCTGATTTATAAAACTCTGCCATTTGAGATCCGAAAATGTCTACCTGCGCCTGAATTCCCATTTCCAGACGGTTTTCTGTCGTTGCAATTGCCTGCCCTTCTAGTGGTAGCGGAATGCCCTTCTCTGTCAATACATCATTGGTAGCATGTAAAAAATCAAACACTCTTCCAATGCCAAGGTAGGCGACTGCCTGATATACCACCTCTTTTATTTCAACTGGCGTGACGCCGAAATTTAGGGACGCCTTCATCATCGCCTTGTATTCGTTCACGCATTGTGCACCACAAGTGCTGCTAGAATCGCTATCATACGCGTGTGGTCATCTAGGTTATCACTGTTTACTACTTCATCAAAGGCAAAGTTGTCAAACCGCTCAATAAATTCCGGATCTGTTTCTAAAAATTTAGATACATATCCTGGAAACATTCTTTCATGATACTTCTTGGAAAACTCCGTAATTGCCATACAAATACCCCCTTCCTGACTCTGTATTATTATTTATTTTCTTTAGTTTAGAACCTTGAGTTAACTCCATGTCAAGCGTTTCCTATATGAAAAAAATAACTTATTATATTTTTTCTCTCTAACTCTTAGGAAGATTAAAGCTATTTTCTTTTTTATAATTGAGATAGCCTTATTTGAGTTGGAATTCTTTTTTCTTTGGTCTTGAAACTTGCTTTTAAAAGTAGAATTCTTAGGCAAACATCCTTAAGTTGACGACATTGCCTGCCATGCGGGTGTTCTTTACAAAAAGAAGCTGTCAGTTACATCATCCTGACAGCTTCTTTTGTGCTAAATACGTATAAATATTTTTCGATTACCGGCTGTTTAAAAATCTTCTCTACAGCTTCTGCATACAGATTGAGCTGCACCGAATAACGGTCAATTAATTCACTGCTGTCAGTTACCCAATCCGTCTTATAATCCACTAATACCAACCCATCCGCCTCATCAAACAGTACATCGAGAATCCCTTGAATGAAAATACCTTCTCCCGCCCCTGCCACATCATCATAAAATTTCTCAGCAGGAAGAACTAGACTAAAGGGCAATTCTCGCCGTACTTTCGGCGAAGCGCATAAGCGCTGACCAAGACTACTTTTGAAAAAAGCTGCCACGCCTTTAGTATCCACAATTTCAGCATGTTCCGGCAAGATCATTTCCTTCTTCACCATCGCTGTGATTTGCTCTTTGATACCAGACTCAGACAAATCCCCCTGCAAATCCATCTGCTGCATGATGCTATGCATTAATGTGCCTCGTTCTGCACCCGTAAGTCCCACTGACTGCTGAATGAACTTAGGACGCAGAGCAATGGATTTCTTAGCAAAAATTGGCTGGCTGCTGCTTTCTTCCACCTCTGTATCAAAACGCCGTTTGATTTCCGTCACAGACAATTTAGCAGGTTTGCCCACAATATGCTGATAAGCGTACTGCCAACCTAAGGTTTTCTCTACCCAGACAAAATCTTCGCTGCCCTCAACAGGCTGCAGAGTACGGATATTTTCTAACAACGTAATCGTTTCAGACTGCTCTTCACCAGCCTCCAGCAATTGGCTGCGGGAATAAATATCCACCTTCCACGCCGACAGATCGTCAGCGAAAATTGGGCTGGGCTCTTGTTCACACTCCCCATATTCTCGAAGAGGTGCTCCCCCCACATGCCGTGCTACAGCGGGACATAGCCAATCCAAATAATTACCAGCTCCTGCAATCATTGCATCTGGCAAAGTAGGCTGAAGACGATCGGTATATTGACACCATCCTGCCGTTTTTTTCGCCAGCTTGCTCACAGAACCTACGAGAATCAGTTTTTCTCTCGCCCTCGTTAAGGCTACGTAGAGAATGCGCAGCTCCTCCGCCTTGGTTTCCATGATGAGCTTATGACGAATGCCATGCCTTGCTAAGGTTGGATACCGAAACCGCAGTTCCGGATTGGTCACATAAGGACCCACCCCTAAGATCTTGTGACTCAGTACCAGGGCTTTACTATCCTGCAAATTAATGTTCTTCCCTAAATCAGCCACAAATACAAGAGGGAATTCCAGCCCTTTACTCTTGTGAATACTCATAATTCGTACCACATCTTCACTTTCTCCCAAAGCTCTGGCAACGGCAAGATCAGAACCTTTGTCCTGCATCCGTTCTACAAAGCGCAAAAAGCGAAATAAACCTCGAAAATTTGTCGATTCATATTGACGAGCCTGATCATATAGCGCCCGCAAATTTGCTTGCCGCAGCATTCCACCCGGCATGCCGCCTACATAATCATAGTACCCGGTATCCCGATAAATCTGCCAGATCAGTTCAGGTACACCCTTGCGCCGAGACAAATTACGCCATTTTTCAAACTGCCTCACAAAGGCTGCCACTTTCTTCTGCGTTTTTTCCTCTAAGCTCCCCTGCTCTGTCTCATCATTCAAGGCGCTCCACAACTCTTCTCCCGGGCAGCACAAACGAACTTCAGCCAACTCTTCCGTCGTAAAACCTACTAAGGGTGAACGCAGCACCGCCGCCAAGGCAATATCCTGACGTGGATTGTCAATTACACTTAATAACGCTACCATGATTTGCACTTCAATTTCTCTAAAATAACCGGCATCTAGTTCGGCATAGGCTGGTATGCCTGCCTTTCGCAATACATCCAGCATGACATTCGCCTTGCCCTTTACTGACCGCAGTAAAATAACAATATCTCGCCAAGCGAGATTGCGATATTGTTTTAAAGCTTTATCATACACACGATAACTGCCTGTCATATATTCAGCCATCTTTTTCGCAATCAAACGTGCCTCTAGTTCAAAACCACTGAGCTCCGCCTCTTCCATCAGCTCGGCTGCAGGACCATCCGGGGATTCTACGCCCTCACCGTTATCCACTTCCCCTTCAGGAGAAGCCATCGGCTCCTCAGCCTCATCCCGATCTACAATGCACAACTCTACAGGTCCTTCTAATAGTTTGCCCTGCTCCTCCAGATAATCCGGACCAGGATTGAGTTTTTCCGCTTCCCCATACTCCAGCTCTCCGATTCGCGGTGCCATGAGCTGCACAAAAAGGAAATTGACAGCATGCAGCACTCCCGCCCGACTGCGAAAATTCTGAGACAAATCAATGCGGGCATACTCGCTGCCAGCGGTGGGATAGTGGCGATATTTTTCCATAAATAATTCTGGTTCAGCTAAGCGGAAGCGATAGATGCTCTGCTTTACATCCCCTACTAAAAATAAATTAGGCTGGGTACTGCTGGCTACCAAACGCAGAATGGTTTCCTGTACCCCGTTGGTATCTTGGTATTCGTCGACCATCACTTCTGCAAAACGCTCCTGCAGTTCTATGGCAACAGAGGAGGGTTCGATCTCCCCTGGCCGGCTTGTTGGTGCAAGCAATATTTCTAAACAGAAATGCTCCAAATCATTGAAATCCAATACATCCTTACTGCGCTTCATCTTGGCAAATTCCCGGCCAAACTCAATGACTAACTTGCCTAAGGTTTCCACCACCGGAGCAATGAGCCGCATATCCGCCAATAGTTCTTCTGCCGGACGATCAAAAAAATGCACCTTGCAGTCATTGACTTTATCTTTTACTTTCTGCCTGCCCCGTTGAAAATATTTTTTCAGCGACTCATCCGTTCCCTTGGGTACAGCAGCAATCTTCTCGAACTTACAACTGGCTATTGCATCAGCCAGCCGTTCCCAGGAATGAGCAGCCGCAGACAGTATTTCATCAAGAACGGCCCGATCCGCCATAAAGGTATCTACATAGGCTTCCACGCCACCTGACTTCCCCGCTTCCAGGCAAAGAGCATCCAGCTGCTGCCCTGCCTGTTCCAAATCCAATATGATCTTCTCCCGAATCAACTGAGACCAAGGTGTTTGATCAACTCTTGTCCCTTCAGGCAAAGCAAAACGCTTAGAAAGATCAGCCAGCCAGTCTTCTGGCCACGGATGACTCTGGGAGAAGTTATATAACCCTAACACCAGCTGATACAAAGAATCATCACTCTGCTCATCCCCGTAGTGTTCCACCAGATCCAAGAACGCCTCATCCCCTTGAGCATATTTGCTCTCAAAGAGGGCTTCTAAGACTTCGGTCTTCATAATCGTCACTTCTGCCTGACCCCCAATGCGAAACTGAGGATCTAAATCTAAGAGATGAAAATTCTGCCGTACAATGTTTTGACAAAAAGCATGGATGGTTGAAATGGCGGAGGAATTTAAGAGTGCCAACTGCCGCTGAATATGCTCGGAACGAGGCTGTTTCTTCAGCGCATCATTCAACGCCGAGCCAATTCTTCCCCGCATTTCAGTGGCTGCCGCATTGGTAAAAGTAACGACTAGTACCTTATCCACATCAATTGGCTGCTCTTTATCCAAGATGCGGGAGATAATCCGCTCAACCAATACAGAAGTTTTACCCGACCCAGCGGCTGCCGCTACCAATACGTTTTTATTGCGAGTTTCGATTGCCAATAACTGCTGCTCAGACCAACTCATCGGGTTTCACCTCCTGTCCCTGGATAATTTTTCCCATAATACTGCTCTCATCCGGCTTTGCCAGTCTGCGGTACTGATTTTCCGGCAATAAACTGTCAAACTGGCACACTGAACTATACTGACAAAATCCGCATGGTGTCCGTTTATCCAAAGCATAAGGGCTAATTGCAATATTGCCCGCCATAATTTCCCGTGCCGTATCCACTAATTTCTTCTCTACATGCCGAAGTAGCAATTGAAATTCTTCTGGCTCTTTGACATAAGATAAGCAATTGCTATAAAAGGTATCATCCTTTTTCAAGGCGACCTTCAAGAATTCTGAATAGCCATCAATGCTTTGATCCAATAACCGTATAACCTGAGAATCTGCTAACACCCAGCCCGGCATCTTCAAAAGGCCATTGATTTTTTTACATATTTCATCTGCGTCTAATTTTATCTTATCGGATAAGTTCGGATTCTTTAAGAAATAATACAACACTCCTGCGGGCAGGCAATCTTCGTACGCCTTACTCGCTACCAATAGGTAGGTTAATAACTGGAGCCGCAGTCCATAATACACATCCACCAATTTCAGCCAAGCGCCCCCTGACTTATAATCAATGATGAGCATATATTTCTTGCCTTCTAAATCGGCAACATCCAAACGATCAATCTGTCCCACTATTTCCAAGGAAATATCATCTGGCAGCATATAAACGAGAGGCGGCAGCGCATCATTCCCCCGGCCAAACGACTTTTCCATTGCCATGGGCTTAAAGGTACTTACTCGATCAAACTCCACCAGCCGACGCACTGCACGGGTCACCGTTCGTTTCAGTCTGCCCACCAAATGCTTGTGCTGCTCTGAACTTAATAAAATCTCATTTTGCAGCTTTGGAGCCAGCTCTTCTACCACTTGATTGACAATCTCCTTGTACTCCCCTTCGCTCATACTGCCCCAATCCCGCCCGGCCTCTTGCAGGCTGTCGCCAAATCCTTTGAGAGCAGCATGTAAAAACTGTCCCCAGTCAGGAGCCTGCAAGCGAAAAACCGCTCGTTCCTTAAGACTAAGTCCATATTGAGCAAAGTGCTTGAAGGGACAAGCCTGATAGGATTCAAAACGGGTGACGCTGCCCCTTAGTTTATTTTTCTTCGGATATAAGCGTATCGCCAAATTTCCTGGCAAAGACTCTACCTGATTGTGGTGAAATAACCCTGCTACCGCCCGCTGCACATACCATTCTAGTCCCTGATGCTGTATCGCCCAATTATAAACATCCCACCACACACTAGCAATTGCCTCGCCGCTCTTGTAGCTGCGAAGCACAGCGGCCAAGGAGGAAATGCTGCGCTTCCCATGAGCGATATATTGTCGTTCACTTCCCGGTACAGGTTCTACAGGCAAGGAATGAAAGGGCACAGCCGCCAATTCTCGCACCCGTTTGATCAAAAGAGAGGGACTTAGCCCCTTGCCTTCTTCATCTGCCAGAGGATAACTCAGCCACAAATAATCTCTCGCCCTTGTTAAAGCCGTATAAACCAAAAACCGCTCGGCAAAAGAATCCGATTGAGATCCGGGTGCTAATTCCAGTCCCAGCTGGATCATCTGACCTCGCTCAGCATCCGTTAATAAACCCTCACCGCGACCACGCATAGGCAATACCCCATCATTTACGCCAGGGATAAAAATACTCCGAATGTTTACTAAGCTAGTCTGCTCCATAGGAGAAACAGTAACATAATCAAGCCCAGGAGGTATAAGACTGAGGGTCAGTCCTTCCAAACCTTCACTGAGCATAATTCCATAATCGGCGACTTTCATTTCTTCTGCTCCGCAGATTTCCACCAGTTGTTCCATTAACTGAATGACTTGATCCCATAACTGACGATGCTCCCGTGCCTGCTCCAGATCCCCGATTTCTTCGGCATGAACCGCCCACACTTCTAGTTTTTCAGGCACCATCAACCCCACTAGAAATTCATATAGGGCCGTCGTCATCGCCAGTACCGTAGTTGCCGCTTTCATCTGCTGCTCAAAGACAATCAGAGGCGCAGAGGCTTTCATCCGTATCTCATTAATGGATTGCAGCTGCTCCTGCTGCACTTCATTCAATTCCTCATCTTCCCCTAATGAGAAACGACGAATAAATGTCCAGGGCTGACCATTGGTCCATTTTGTACCGCGAATCCCAAACTCCAATACGTAGTTTTCCAATTTATCAATATCATCCCGGGATAAATCAAATAAATCTGTCTTAAAACAGCGAAACAGCGGATCATAACTCCACCTTTCCGTGATCACTTCTAAAACAGAACGCAATAATTCTGCTAAGGGATGATGAACCGGCTGACGTTTGCGATCGCTGAAAAAAGGGATCTCATAATCAGCCAACACTGTCTCTACAAGTTCAGCGTAACTATCCCCACTCCGAAGCAAAACTCCAATATCCCGCCAGCGATAGCCTTCCTCTCGAACTAAACGCAGCATATCTCTAGCCATACCCTCGATTTCTACCCGACGATTGGCAGCCTCTGTTACCGCAACGCCTCGCGCTTCTCCCGTCCAAACCGTAGAAGGAAAGGTAAATAACTGCTCTTCCATATGCCCGAGGAGAGGAGCGCTAAAGCGTTTCGTCTGGACTAATTCCACTTCCTCAACCTCTGCTCCCATTTTCTTTGCCATATCCAATAGCTTCCGCCGGGTATCCCATTGGCGATGAAACAATGCTGTCTCACTAGCCTGCTCACCAGACTTGGCATCTGCCAAACACAAGGTAATGGTTACACTGGCAGAATTCTGCAATAGCTGAGCCACCACACCTGCCTCCTGGGGATTAAACCAGGTAAAACCATCAATCCACACCTGGGCCTGATGCAAAATAGCAGACTGAGGAATCTTCTCTGCCAGCAAGGTGAGATAGTCTTCAGGATCCGTATAACGCCCTTGCAAAAAGTTCTCAAAACCTTGATATACTAAAGCTAAATCATGAAGTTTATCACCAATCGGCAAATCCGAACACTGTTCTTCCACCTCCGCCAACGATTCTGGTGATACACCATAAGCTTTAAATTCCTGAATCATGCTGACTAAAATATCGGCAAAACTTCGCTGGGCAGCCGCCCGATGAAAGATCTTAAAATCTGCCTGATGATCATGCAGCAATTTATTCAATACGATTCGTTTCCCTAGTTCCGTAATATGAGAACGAACCGCACCACCCGTTTCCATTAAAATCCGATGTGCCAAACGGCGAAAACCAAAGACATAGGCCCTTGTAAAGCCAGCAATGTCAGGATTAGATGCCAGCTCATGCTCCACCTGAAAGGTAGCATGCTCCGGCAAGATCATGACCATAGACCGTCCCTCTGGTGATGCCGCCAGCATCTGCCCCATTTCCTCTAAACAATACTGGGTCTTACCAGCTCCAGCCCTTCCTATCATTAAACGAAGCTTCACCTTATGTTTCACCTCTTACCTTGTATCTTGCTATTAGCAGTAACATTCGGTATGAGGGGGGAAAAGTCCTACACGATAGGATTGGATTGCACAGGGAAAGTGTTCATGGAAAACTCTCCTGTTTTTATAGCTTTACTTGGCTGGTTCATTCAAGTGCAAACTATAAAATACATTCCGCAGGACAATACCATCGAGTACCCCTTGCAGATATTCGTGAGTACTGGTATAGTTTTGCTCTTGAAATACGACCGTTTCATACTGCTCTAGCAGCTTTTCATCAAGTGAACTAAGCTGTTCACGGAGCTTTTCAATCTCTGCTGCCATCTTCTGATATTCCTCTGTTTTATGATACTGACGAAAAGCTCTATTGCGTCGGTCATCAATAAAACCATCTAACTCGTTTACTAGATTGCTCACAAATGGATCTTCAATATATTTGTGCAAGAATCTCATAACAATCCCCTCCGCCGTTTGTTGTGTATGATTTACAAATTAATCATACACAACAAATATCTTCCTGTCAATCATAAACAACACCATTTCATCACTATCTTTATATATTTTGTGTCCTGTATGGTTTACACTTTATACATGAGGTGATTCTAATGAGCTCCAATAAGTTAGGCGATTATATAAAAAATATACGTGGCGATATGTCACTTCGTGATTTTGCTAAATTGTGCGGAATAAGCCACACTCACATAGATAGTATAGAAAAAGGTGTTGACCCTCGAACAAATAAAACAGTACGTCCTACAGTCGAGACTCTCAATAAAATTTCTCTTGGAACTGGAATAAGCATAAAAAAGCTAGTTGACCTATCTATGGATATTGTTAGCGATGAAATTCCCCTAATCCAATCCAAAGAAGCAAAATGCAAAGATTTAATTGAATTCCTCAAACAGCCAGAAGTACTATTCGATGGCATTTTACTTTCAGAAGAAGATAAAGCCAAAGTCAAAGCGTCACTAGAAATCGTATTCTGGGATGCAAAACAGAAAAAGAAGCGGGAAAAATCGTAAACGTAAAACGATTTTCTTCGCTTCTTTTTCCGTCAAGCAGGTCGCATGTTCCAATCGGATATCCTTACTTATATAATCAAGGATTCTGCGAATTACTCCGGAGAAGGAAATTTAAAATTGTAGAAATATCGAACCCAAAAGAGTAGAATGAAGACATATGTTGAGATATTTTTATCTATGTAAAATGAAATTAAAGTTATCACTACCATCTTTCAAATAAATTTTTCCGCGGTATGTTTTGTATTTTTCTTTACCTATCGTTACCCAATAGTTCTTGTCTGTTGCTGGCAAAGAAATTGTATAATTGCCTCGATTGTCAGTCTTTGCAATTTGTATTCCTTTCAAGCCGCCCTCCATTTCCAATACTATTTTTGCTCCATCAATTGGCCGCAAATTTGAATCCGTTATTTTCCCAGAAATAAGGTACTTTGCTGTTGCCGCCGCAGTGTTAAAATGAAACAGGTTCACGAAAAGAAAAGAACCAAGAATGAGTAAGAAAATCTTTCTGTTTTGCAAAATCAGCACTCCTCATCGATAATAATTTTGACACAAGCAAACAATATGATACTATACATTTGTGACGAGACTATGACAAAAGAAGATCTCGAAAAGGTCAAAGCATCACTAGAATCGTATTCTGGGATGCAAAACAAAAAAGAAGCGGGAAAATCCTAAATGATTTCTCGCTTCTTTTTCTATTAAATGATCCATCCCTATAATTTTCTTACTAATCGTCAATATTATAAACACTTTATCTTAGATTTTCTTTGTGCCGTTGAATTTCAAGTTTCTGACGTTCATGCCACTCTCGTTCACTCTCATTGGGACGCCGCTTCATTTCCCGTTCATGTCTTTCATTTTCAATCTGATTACGATCATCTTGCTGCTGCACAGAGGATCGTTCCATATGCAGCGGTGAAGCTTCTATTAATGATGCGCCAAATCCAACTTGCATCATACCTACCATTGACAATATTGCTATTTTTTTAACCATGCTTTTCATAAGAAATCACTCCTATCTGGTATTTATTGTTTATATTGTAATCTACCAATGTAACAACATTGTTACAGATTAATCACTTTTTACCTATACCGATAAGAACCTGATTTTCATTTGCTATTCAAAAGTAGCCTAAGTAGAAGCAGACCGATAGATCTAGCACAGTCATTTACTTAACTTCCAGCTATCGCTCTTGTTATATGCAATTGAGTAATAATAACCCATATGTATTATATCTTATAGGGGATAACAATCGTATTTTTTCTTATTCCAAGTGACTCATTCAGATGATACCTACGTTTGCTTTGCAAGATCAGTATTAAGCTTGCCAATAAAGGACGTGAAAGCCTCCGTAATATCGACGTCAAGGCGATCGGATAATACAAATATCCACCAAAGACACTCGGCAAGCTTAGACCCAAGCTCAGCATGCACATCCCCATGATATACCCATCGTCCCTCAGCAGCCATGACTAGGCGGCCAAGAACACCAACATCGGTAGTAAAAGCGAGCATATCCTCTTCCGTGGTCCACGCGCCTTTATGATTGCATTCTTCAAGTTTCTGATAAAGCATGCGAACGTGCATTGCCTGTTCAGTGGCCTCACTAAAATCAAGTGCAGCCGGATTTAACTTCTTTATATGCATGTGTTTTCTCCTTAATCTTTAATTATTGGATGATGAACAATCCTGTTTTATTATCCCTTAAAAACCTTGCATAATTCATAACCGCAACCGTTTTCCTATCGACGTCCGATACTACCTAATATTGTTATTGTACATATGGGAATAAGACACCAGTATGTCATATTCAAATTCAAATCGTGATCTAGAAAATAAAATATCCTCACACTTCTTTCTAGGAAGTGTGAGGATTAAAAATTAACTTAAAGTTGTAGGATCTATATAAACTCCGATAGAGGCTCCATATAATACAATAGCTGTTAAAGCTACCAAGAATAATAGATATCCGCCAATTAGGATTTTCTTATTCATACTCTCGTTAAGCTCTTCTTTTTTTGTTGATTCACAATATCTATTGTGACAATAGGCATTAGCCATTATATTCACTCCTTTCGAACCAAATTACTAGTTTTAATGTGAATATATAACAGTCAATAATCATTGTCAATTAGAAAGTTTATTCCGTTAAAAAACACAATTTAGATAATTATAAAAATTTTATCGAATAAAGATAAAAACTTGGCTACAGTCAACAGACAGTAGCCAGTTTAATGCAGTTAACACATTTCGCCTTTTAAAATTTGATGCCTTCCGAGAGTATCGGTAAGTGTTGATGCACTTTTTTTCAATTTAATAAGCTCTTCCTCATTTAGCGGCACAGCAAAACGTTGTTCAACACCGTTTTCTGTAACAATACACGGTAGGCTGAGTGCCACGTTAGAAATACCATATTCCCCTTGTAAGGTTGTAGAAACGGGTAAAATAGAACGTTCATTGAATAATACTGCTTTTGCGATCCGACAAGCCCCCATAGCAATGCCATAGTTGGTCCAGCCTTTGTTATCCACAATGTCACTTGCGGCACGAATGACTTCTTCAGCGATAGCATCCCGATCCAGCAGTTTTTTCGGCTGATAATAATCGTCGAATTGTTGAATCGGGATGCCGCTGATACTCGTTAAACTCCATGCCACAAATGCAGATTTACCATGTTCACCAAGCATAAATCCATTGACATTCTTTCCATCAATTTGATAGTGATCGGCTAAAATACGCTGAAATCGCAAGGTTTCCAGTGTCGTCCCTGTACCGATTAAGCGATCAAGGGGATAATCAAAAAAGTTAGCAGCATAATAGGTTGTGATGTCAAGTGGATTGCTAATCATGATAATCACGGCTTCCTTGGTATACCTTGTGATTGACGTCATGACATCATGAACCACTTTAATATTACGCTCAGCAAGGCGTAAACGATCACGGGTCTCTCCTGGTTTCAACGGCGGCAGTGAACGTCCGGCAAAACCAGCAGCGATCACGATCACCTTTGCATCCCTGCATTCTTCATAGCCTCCAGAATACACTTTAATATTTTGACTGTAATTACACGGCGTGGAATGACTGGCATCGAGTGCCTCTCCATAGGCTCTTTTTTTATCAACATCAATAACAGCAATTTCCGACACCAATTGGAACGCAATCGAACGATTAAGCACAGCCGCTCCAACATGCCCCATGCCTACAATAACAAGTTTATTTTTTGTTGACATACAATTCTCCTTCACTTCCTTAGAATATAAACTTTCACTTCTTCATTTTGCTTTACTTTGTTGTTGAAGGAACGGTGTAGTCCCCTTCTAAAAATTTCTCTGACAAATTCTTCAAGGTGCCGTCTTTTTTCATTTCACGCAGCGTTGCATCGATTTTATTAGCTAACTGTGCCGAATCCTCATCATTTCTTAATATATAAAAGGTCGGAATCGGCGTAAGGTTTTCCCCTACAGCTTTTAATCCGTAATTCAACGTTTCATTAACTTCCCGCATAGTTAACTTATTATCAATGGAAGCATCAGCATGACCCGTTGCAACCATATTTAAAGTCTCTGCCGCCCCTTTATCCGTTACCAAAAATTTAATCTTTGGTTCTGCTGTCTCATTATATTTCTTTAAATCTCGATAACTTGGGCTCGTTGGCACTACAGCAACTACTTTTCCCCGCAAATCATCAATCGTCTTAATATCATTACGATCCTTTTTTACTACCAATTGATTATCCTTAACATTATTGGCTTCTTTGGTAAATAAATATTTAGTATCCCTGTCGCTGTTATGTACCATCTGATTGGCAATCAAATCGATCTGTTTTGCCTCTAATGCGACGAACCCGCTTTCTATGCTCATTGTTTTAAATTCAAATTTAATATCTTTGTTGCGCTTTTCCACTTCTTTTAGAATCTCAATATCAAACCCCGTCAATTGCTCTTTATCATCCACATAGGTATAAGGTTTATAGGTTCCTCGTGTACCCACATAGTAGGTCTTTACATCATTATCATTTTTCGCACCTTGGCTCGTCTGCTCTTTTGCACCACAACCGGCCACTACTAGTAAGCTTATCATTATTGCTGCCATCCCAGAGTATGTCAGCCATTTCTTTTTCCAGATCATCATTTTTGCCACATCCTATTTACGCTGTTGCTTTTCTTGCAACATCTATTTTCTCAAAAATTGTTTTTAGTACATTTTCTAGTTTTTTAGCTCTCCTATTTTTTTAAATCTTTTTATAGCTTCTTTTAGTACTTCTTCTTTCTTACAAAATGCAAATCGCAGCCAAAGTTTTTCGTTTGTTAAGGTTTCATTGGGATAAAAACCAGATAAAGGTCGCGCTGATACACCAATGTGTTCTGTTATGTATTTCGTAAACTCAAAATCATCCTTCCATCCGAAACCCGAGAAATCAACGAGTAAAAAATATCCTCCTTCTGGCGCTAAATAAGGGATTTTCAGTTCATCAAATCCCTTTTTCAATATATCCAGCCGTTTGCTATAGTCTTTTCTCAACTGGATGTAGTAACTTTCCTCACTACCAACCGCTTCTACCATACCCATTTGCAATGGTAATGCAGAACTTAATGCTAAATAATTATGCGCTTTTCGAATCCCCTTCGTTAAGGCAGGCGTTGCAATGACATAACCCAGCCGCCAGCCTGAACGCTGTAGACTTTCGAGAAACCATTGGTGATGATCGTTCGCTCTCGCATGTCAGGCAGCTTCCAAATGGGTATCGGCGGCACTGCCCCAAAATAGATTTCATCATAAATTTCATCTGTAATCACGATCAAATCATACTCTTGGCTTAGCTGGGCAATTCCTCGCACTTCTTCCTGATCGAAAACTCTTCCAGAAGGATTATGGGGTGAATTAAAAATAATCGCTTTCGTACGCGCTGTAATCACAGCTTTCACTTTTTCTTTTTCCAATCGAAAGTCCGGCTGTGTCAATTCTACATAAACAGGTTTTCCACCACACAACTGCACATCTGCCGCATATGATGCAAAGGCAGGTACTAATACAATCACTTCATCCCCTGGATCGATGATGGCTAAGAGTGCAGCGGCCGTACTTTCTGTTACACCGCTGCAAATGGTAATCTCCTGTTCAGCATCAAAATGTTCTTGTGCTTTTTGCTGCAATCTTTTTGAAATTCCCTGTCGCAATTCCGCTACGCCCTGGGTCGGAGCATATTGGTTAAAGTCATCTTGAATCGCCTGTATCGCAGCCTTTTTAAATGCTGCACCGCTAAATCCGCCAGTTGTTTAAAACTGGGTACTGTAATCTGCGTAATACGGGCAGATAATTTACCTTCCGCATCAAATCGGTTTATCGTCATGACTTTTTCCTTCTTTCTGTAAGAATTTTATAAATAAGCAAAAAAGGCCGGAAACATCCCATGGGACGTTTTCCAGCCTTCATTTATCCTGATCAGCTTTTATCGAATATAAACTTGTGACTAAGCATAGCACATTATCTTACATACCGTCAATATAATACCATCTGTTCTCCTTTTTAATCTTTTCGCCTCTTATCCTCCTGGTTCAAAGGCTTCAGAACTGGATGCATTTTTGTTGTCAAAGAGTTACTGGAATATCCAAACTCGTATTTTTGTTCTATTTTTAAAACGATAAGAATCATCGCCCGCATGACGATTGCAACGATTATCATAATAAAAAAAGTGTAGTAATATTGCCAATTGTACAGCCGAAGAATATCAAACTTAACCAGTATGGGAAGAAGGAAAAAAGAATAACCTGCTTCAACGATAACGATCCAGAGAAAGAATTTTTTCCATGACTGGCAATACTGATATACTAACATAAATCCTAATGGCACAATCGTTAAGTCGTTTAAAAATAATGCTTGACCAAAAGGCAGCGGCTTTACACTGTAACTCCAAAGAGCAGCAGAAGATCCAGCATCATCCATAATTAACCTGAAAACCGCTATAAACGAACCAAACAAAAGTATTTGAGTTAAGTATCGCTTATTTACATACTTCCACCAAATTCCATATGCGATAGCAATACTGCCAATGATAAGCCACCACCGAACCGTAAAGAGATTCCTATGCCAATCTGTGAGTTGATAACCCCACAATTCCAATGTAGAGTTATGAATCATGTCAATAATATCCATAGAAATCTCCTCTCTTTTTTTGCATCAGCCTTAGATTACCCGAGGGCATAGTAATCTATGCGTAGACTCGACAGTTATGCAGAATTATTAATTTCATTTACGAAACGTTTGAGACTTGTTTCCTTATGATTTATCTTGTATCGAATAGACAGATGAGACTCGTTTTTTTTCTAAATTTGGATACACAATTCCTGCAAGAATAAATAGAACACCAATCCATTGTAAATAGGTTACCGTTTCACGGAGAACCAATGTAGACATAAGTACAGCCATTGGCAGTTCCGAAGCACTCAAGATATTACCTAAACTGCGCACCTTGGGCATTCCGATATTGAACAATATTGGAGGAATCACCGACCCAAAGAGTCCTGTAAAGATTCCATAGTTGATCAGGCCTTTTGTCAATGCTCCATTAAAAAGAAATAACGGTGGCATCGATGCAAAGACAACCAAGGTTGCTCCACTAGTCATAATTGCACTCTTATAGATTGGATGGACAAGAATGTTGCTACGTCCGCTCACATAAATAAAGCTAGCAAAGGATAGTGCAGCAGATAAACCCCAAAGTATTCCGATCCAGGAAAAAGTGATGCCGTTTTTAAGAATGCCAGAAGCAAGAAACGAGCCAAGAAGTATAATTCCAACCGCAATGACATTTTTTCGACTTGGAATAATTTTATCAAATACATACCGTAAACTAAGGTTTATCCATATGAATTGTAAGAGTAAAATGATTGCTAAAGAGGCATTAATGTATCCAAGAGATTGATTGTAAAAAATGCCTGTAAACCCCATTGGTGTTCCGCTTATAAGAAGAATTCCCCATTGCTTTACCGATAGTCTTCTCTTAGGAACAAAGGCAGCCACCATCCATAACATAACTGCTCCACAAAAATATTGACTGCCAGTTACCTCACTGACTATGAAACCCTCTTTATATGCAAGCTTCACAAAGGTTGAAACAACGCCATATGAACATCCGCCAAGAAAAACTAAAATCGAATATTTCCAAAATCCCATCATCTTAAACGCCTCCTGCTGCATAAAATAAAAACGCCACCCATCCCTTTATTAAAGAGATGAATGGCGAAATGAAAATTTAAATTCTCAGAAAATCCACCTACTGCATGATTGTTTATGCAGTTTTGCGACTATGTCATTTTTAATCATTATAGTTCCGCTTGTATGAACTGTCAAGAACGGGACAGCTAGACTATGCTTTAAAACAAGAATATCGCTAGTCTATACATTCTTAGTAGAAGTATAAACTAGCGATAATAGCGTGTGGTGTGAAGGTTTGTGGAGAAATGGACCATATTGCTGTAGTAAAAGCTACGCTTTTACATCAACGATATTGTTTTTTTTGGCTGTGTCTGGTTTACTCGCTTCAATTTTTTTAGATACTAAATTCTTTTTTTGCAAATTTGTGTAATACAAGCTATTGATGTTTTCATTAATTGCCGGTATTGCCATCACATTCTCCTCCTTCCTTACTATTGTTATTCATTTTATTGGGGGAACAATTATTATATCGACTCTTCAAATTTGAAATACATTTATATTTATCTTTGATATTCCTTTTTTTAGAGGAATTATAACTTTTCACAGTTCATCGTGAATAAGCTTGTTTACTTAAAACACAGAGGCGTACGATAAAAGTATGTAGTTTTTGCGGGACAAGGTACCTGTCCCCCCCGTGCCAATTGAGGTACCTGTCCCCCGTCCCAATTGCAAAATATCCTTGACGTTTTTGCAATAGTTATATATAATCGATACAATATATAAATTGCACAGGATGTATAGCTGATCAGAAAACTGAAGGCTGATTTCTCTAAACGTTAGGGAAATCAGCCTTTTTTGATTTAGCTATTTTTCATTACTGCTAAAAAAGAAGACCTATAAATAAAATTTAGGCACATAAAAAGGAGAATGCACTTATGAAAACAGCAACAGGAAAAACAGCACTACTGAACATATTTTTAGTTTTTTTATTATTTACAGGGCTTGCCCTAGTCACAGGCTGCGGTTCCAGCAGCGAAAAACAGGCTGATACGGCTAAAACCTATTATGTAGCGACCAGAGGAACATTTAAACCCTTTACCTATATGGATGATAAAGATCAATTAACCGGCTATGATATTGAGATTTTAAAAGAAATACAAAAAAGAAATAAAGATATCAAATTTGACTATAAAACAATGAGTATTGAAAGTGCTTTTGTCAGTCTGACATCAAACCAGATTGATCTCATTGCAAATCAAATGGGCCGCAATGAAGAGCGTGCCGCCAAATATACATTTACCAAAGAAGTTAACAATTACACACGTACTAAAATTACAGTGAAAGGTGATCGAAATGACATCACTACACTGGATGACTTAAAAGGAAAAACGATGGTATTAGTCCCTACTAGCGAATCAGCTAGAGTGATTAAGAAATTTAACGAAACTGCCGAGCCTAAAATCAACTTGATCTATACGGATAAAGGATCTGCCGAAACATTGAACTTAGTTGCCACAGGCCGCGCCGATGCCAGTGCCGACTATGAAGTTGCAGTAACAGAAGCTAAGAAAACCTTAGGACTGGATGTGAAAAGTGTTGGTAAGGTAATTTCCGGGGTGCCTACTTACTTTATCTTAAGAAAAGATGATGATTCTCAGAAATTGGCTGACAAAATTGATGCCACCTTAAAAGAAATGAAGGCTGACGGTACACTTCAAAAATTATCTGAGCAATTCTTAGGGGCAGATTATACATCTTCCTCTAAGGAATAGAAAAGGGGTCTTATCTTGGGAAATTATTTTGATTTAAGCTACTTGATTAAGACGTTTCCTATCATACTGTCCTATGTTCATACTTCATTGCTGATTACCCTTGTTGCAGGGGTAATCGGCATTGTCATCGGAAGTATCGTAGCATTAATTCGTATTAATAAGATAATCGTTTTAGATAAATTGGCTGCCATCTATATCTCTTTTATACGAGGAACTCCCTTCTTAGTACAGCTTTTCTTGGCTTATTTTGGTCTGCCCGAACTTATGCAAAAATTAGGTTATCAAGGGATTCGTGAGATACCAACGTTGTTTTATGTGTTTATTGTATTTTCCCTTCATGTGGGGGCTTATATTGCCGAAATCATTCGCAGCGCGATTTTAGCTGTAGACAAAGGTCAATTAGAAGCGGCTTATTCCATTGGCATGGGAGCGATCCAAGCCTATAGCCGGATTATACTGCCTCAAGCCTTTAGCATTGCAATCCCTACCATTTGCAATATCATTATATCCACATTAAAAGGAACCTCCTTAGTCTTTAATGTGGGAGTGATTGATATGATGCGTAAAGCAGATTTAATGGGTGCAAACAGTCATCGAAGCTTAGAACTGTATATTAATGTTGCCATAATCTATATTCTTTTGGTATATATCATCAGTAAATTATCAACCTTTATAGAGAAACGACAAGTCGGTTATCAGCAAATGAGCAATCTGTAAATAAAGACTATTGATATGGATGTGAATCGATCATGAAAGATATAAATGAAAAAATAAATGCACTTACCGCAGCTCTCTATCCTGAGTTAGTTGCGCTTCGTCATAAGATACATGAATATCCCGAGTTAAGCAACCAGGAATATCAAACTGCTGAACTAGTTGAAAAAGTGCTTACAGATTGGAAGATACAATATACGAGACTGCCGAACAGTACGGCAATTATAGCCCAAGTGAAAGGAAATTTAAAGGGCGATCAAAGCATTGGTATACGAGCTGATATGGATGCATTGCCAATTGATGAAGACACCTCACTGGAATTTGCTTCGAAAAACAAAGGGGTCATGCATGCCTGCGGACATGATATTCATACGGTAAATCTTTTGGGTACAGGATACGTACTGTCCCAATTAAAAGATCACTTTGCTGGGACAGTCAAGCTAGTATTTCAACCGGCTGAAGAAATTGGCGGTGGCGCTCAGGAAATACTTGATTTCGGTGTTTTAGAGAATCCAAAGGTAACAGCCTTTTTAGCTGCCCATGTTTCCGAAGATGTGAAAACGGGTTATATTCAAGTCAAAGAGGAAGAAGTAATGCTAGCTTCCAGCCAATTTACCATACAATTAAGCGGTCGGGGCGGTCATGCTTCAGCACCTCATCAAACGGATGATATCATTTTGGCAGCCGCAAAGCTGATTATAGAACTCCAATCCATTCCCAGCAGAAAAATTAACCACCTTGAGCCAGCAGTGCTTACAGTCGGCAGTATTCACGGCGGCAGCCGGAGCAATATCATTCCTAAAGAATTAACGTTCACTGGAACGATTCGAACCCAGAATAATGCTCTGCATCCACAAATTCACGAGCATATCGTCGCCCTTCTAAAAGCCCACGAATTGGTTACAGGCGTCACGGGAACAGCCACCTTTCGATTCGGATCAGGAGCTGTTTATAATGATCCAGCAAAAACCAAAGAATTTGTAACAGCAGTATCTGCTATTATCGGTGAAGACAATGTGTTAAAAGCCAAATTTCCCGGCAATGGTTCCGAGAACTTCTATCGTTTTTCAAAGGAAGTGCCCTCTGTGTTTTTTCGCATTGGCGTAAACCCTGATCCTTCAGCAAAGATAGAACCTGCTCACAGTCCAAAGTTCACAGCCTCCGATGAAGCACTAATAACTGGCGTAAGAGCTACAACCGCTGCGGCTATTGCATTTTTACAAAAAGCAGGATTAAGAGTATGAACAATATAGTAGAATTTTCATTTATGTGGGATACTTTTATTCATTTATTACAATTTATTCCTGTTACTTTGTTTTTGGCAATTATCAGTATGGTTTTAGCAAGTATTATCGGTTTGGCCAGCGCTATCGTACAACTTAGAAATATACCAGTACTAAAACAAATTGCGACTGTTTATTTGCTAATTGGCCGGGCAGTCCCCACTATGGTAATGCTGTATATCGTGTACTTCGGCTTGCCGATTCTGCTGCTGGTATTCACAGATAAAACGGGAATTGATACAGGCTATCAGCATATACCGCCAATGGTATTTGCAATTGCAGGCCTTACCGTGCACACCGGAGCTTATCTAGCAGAGATCTTTAGAGCTGCCATACTATCCATTGATAAAGGACAGATGGAAGCAGCCTTGTCTGTTGGTATGACTTGGTTTCAAGGCTTTTATCGAATCATATTCAGACAGGCGGCGCTAGTTGCCGTCCCCCTGCTTGCAAATCAATTCTTAGGATTAATTAAAAGTACATCTATTGTATTTACCATCACAGTGATCGAACTGTTAGGCGGTGCCAAAATTGCTTCTGTAGAAACCTATCGTTATTTAGAAACCTACTTAGTCGTTGCGATTATGTATTGGGGTATCAGTATCATCTTTGAGAAACTCTTTTTACTTGCCGAACAGAAATTAAGAATTTTCAAGAAGGAAGCGAACATATGATTGAATTTAAAGATATCCATAAAGCATTTGGTGAAAATAAAGTTTTAAAAGGAATCAATTGTACAATTCCTACGGGGTCTGTAACGGTTATTGTAGGGCCAAGCGGCTCAGGAAAAACAACACTGCTGCGTTCGGTAAACTTTCTGGAAAGAGCCGATAGCGGGGAAATCATTTTAGATGATTTCCATCTTGATGTGGAAAAGGCTACAAAGGCAGACATTCATAAAATTAGGCAGCGTACGGCTATGGTTTTCCAGATGTATCATTTATTTAAGAACAAAACTGCTTTAGAAAACATTATGGAAGGTTTGACGATTGTAAGAAAGGTCCCCAAAGCCGCTGCTAAAGAAAAAGCGATCTATTTTTTAGAAAAGGTCGGTCTGGGACATAAAGCCAATGCCTATCCTCATGAATTATCAGGCGGTCAGCAGCAGCGAATTGGTATTGCTCGTGCACTAGCCCTGAATCCTGACGTAATTCTCTTTGATGAACCTACTTCAGCCCTTGATCCGGAACTAGTCGGTGAAGTATTGGAAGTAATGAAAAAGGTGGCTCAGGAAGTTAATTCGACTCTAGTGGTAGTTACCCATGAAATCGCCTTTGCCCGTGAGGTTGCGGATCATGTTATCTTTATGGATGGCGGCGTCATCGTAGAGCAGGGTCCTCCACAAGAAATACTAAACCATCCAAAAGAAGAGCGTACCAAACAATTTTTATCACGTTATATTTCATTAGTTGAATACAATATCTAATAGATTACCTGACGTAAATACAAAATCTCTCAACTTATATCATAAAGCTGGGAGATTTTTTTGATCAGATATTATACTACAGCTGAAGAATCGGATATTGCCTAATTGTTTCCAGCATGATATCCTGATTAAAAAGGATGTGCAGAAATGATAAAGAAATCATGGACGGCCCTTATCGTCGTCAGTTTATGTATGCTTATTTATAATATCTCTCCCGTCAATGCGAAGGCTTCCGACGATGTCGATGTCATGCAAGAAGAATCAGTACGCCTAAGTCAAGAACAGCTTGGAGAGATTTTTACAGTTTTTTCAGAAATCAACACCGCCCTTGAAAAAGATATAAAAGAGTATCAAGGGTTCATTGACGATTATAGCAATGATCGCCTGACTCCAAGTGAGATGAATACGAATGTAACCAAGTTAAATGAATCAATAAAGAACACCCGCAGTAAAACATATTCCTTGAACTTCACTGGCAAATACGAAGACGATAAAATCCAGTTGCTTCGAACTTGTGATATGCTGCATCAATCCTTAAAAGACATGAAAATATCCATAAGTCTTCGAAATACAGGGTACTACTCAAAAGCTAAGCAAGAGCTGCAGGATGCTGAACATTTTAAATCCTTAGCTTGGAAGCACATCAACGAGGATCTTTACTATGATGGCTACATTCCCGCCAAATAAAAAAGGAAAGCCGTTTTCTTAATAAAAGATAACTAGAATTGTTTTTTTGCAAAAAAATTACGCCATGTCGTTCAGATTCGATCTGATCGACATGGCTTTACTACATATTTTGATTGAATTTACATTAAATATAAACTTACTTCTCCCTTTTCTATAAACCTTTCCATTATAAATAGAGGAGTTCATTATTTTTATATAATTTTTTAATCTTTTTATAAAAATTTTATAAATCCTTTAAAGCAGATTTATACTCATTTCTTATAATAACCTCATAACAAAATTCAAGGAGGTTATTTTTTATGAATAAGATTCGCTTTTTATACGATGTTATGAAAACAATGAAAGCCAAAGAGGAGGTAAAGGGAATATTGCAGGTACAAGTAGAAAAAAACCAGGCAACGATCCTTTCTCTCCAAAATGAATTCGAGAAAAATTTATCAACGGGAGAAATAAAAACAAAAGTAACTGCTTCATTAAATTATGAGGGAACAATTCACTTGCCTGAGCATCACGCCCACGCTGCAGCTCCTTGCTCACCAGAAAGAAAGCACCATGAAGGGCTGCATCACATGCACTACTCCCCATCACGTCGTCACGGAGGGTTAAAAGAGCTTTTTTCTAAATGGACTTTCACATTGAGCCTTTTAAACGCTTTGCAAGTTAAAGAAGAAGAGAAAACCACGATTTTATCACTAGATGCTAATGATCTATCGGAAGATATGAAAAAACTATTTTCCGAAAGAATTGTTCATACAGGCAGACATCATCGTCAAAGTCACGGCCTCCTAAAGGAGTTTTACTCCATTGATCATCCTGAAGTAAAGCTTAGTATATTCATCAATTCTAATTATGAAATCGAAAAAGTCGTAGCTACTGCTGCCGGTACTCAAATCGATGCACAAGCCAGTCAACATGATTTAAATGCAGATGCCCAAGTAGTCTTTGTGTGGGAAGATGAAAGCGATGCATCTTAAGCAATATTACATTCATCCTGACCGCTGCACTCGCTGTCACCGCTGCCTTTCTGTCTGCCCAGCAAGAGCTATTGAGTTGACAGAAACAGGCAAACCCCAAATCCAAAATTTAAAGTGCATCCGTTGCAAAGCCTGCAAAAAAGTATGTCACCAAGGTGCCATATCATATCGTGTCCGCTTGCAGTTTTAAGTCGAGGGATTCTTCTAAGAAAAGGAAGGTACAGGATCATTTTGCACCTTCCTTTTCTTTAGACTATAATAGTGGTAGCAATGGACCTTGAAATAAGTGAAAGGTGATATGGATGCACAAACATAACGACCCAAAACATTTCCATAGCAAATTAAATCTAAACGAAAAAAGCAGTTTCCCTGAAAAATTCCGGCAATTTCATCATCACAGGCATCATCATGGACGTTTTTTGCAGCACTATACCTATTTTCGCTATCTTCGCCCACTAGGCATTGCATTTACCTTTGTTATTCTCTACTTAGCATTTTACTGGGGAGGCAATGAGGAGATTGGTATACTTTTTGTCACGCTGCTTGCGGTAAAAGAAATCATCCATTTCTTTTTAATGTGGCGCTTAGAAAAAAACATATTTAAGCCTATGATTCACTTAAAGCAGGGTCTGGATGAAGTCACAAAGGGAAATTATACGATTAAAGTAAAAAATGAACTATCCAGTGATCTTGGCATCGTAATTGATGCTTTTAATGAAATGACGGAAAAATTATATGAAAATGAAAAGCTTCAAATGGAGTATGAAGAAAACCGTAAGGCATTGATCGCTAATATCTCCCATGACCTCAAAACACCCATAACTGCCATTCAGGGCTATGTGGAAGCACTTATGGATTCTTCCATCGCGTCTAAGGAAAACCAAACTAAGTATCTAAAAACCATCCATCATAATGCTATTTACGTTAATAAACTAATTGATGATTTATTTTTGTTTGCAAAATTAGACATGCAAAAGCTGGAGTTTCAATATCAATGTACAAAAATTCGATCCTTTATGGATGATTTGATTGCAGAATATCGCTTTGATTTTAGCGAGCGGAATATTCAGTTTTACTATGATGTCTTGCTGGAGGAGAATGTTCAAGTTGATTTGGACGGAAAGCGCTTACATCAAGCCATTAATAATATTTTGAATAACGCCATCCAATATGGTCCTGCAGTGGGTCTATCGATAGAAGTAATTGTCTATCAGCAAAAAGATGTTGTCTGTATTGACATTAAAGACAACGGACCTGGTATTCCCACAGAAAAGCTTCCTTTTGTTTTTGATCGGTTTTACCGCATCCACAGGGAACGTCCAAAAGAAACAGCAGGTACTGGACTGGGTCTAGCCATTACCAAAGAACTTATCGAGGCTCATGGGGGAAGAATTATCCTCTCCAGCAAATTAAACGAAGGGAGCTGTTTTTCCATTCAGCTTCCCATTTGTTAAAAAAATGTCAGGGAGATTATACCATGAAACGTATTTTGATTATTGAAGACGATCTGGATATCGCTGAACTGGAGCGGGATTATCTGCAACTAAACGGCTATAGAGCAGAAATTGTTCAGGATGGAATGCTGGGATTAAAAAAGGCAGCTTCATCCGAATATGATGCAGTTGTAGTGGATTTGATGCTCCCCAATAAAGACGGTTTTGAAATTATCAAAGAGATTCGAAAAAACCAGGAAATTCCCGTGATTGTCGTATCTGCTAAAGTTGACGACATCGATAAAATCAGAGGACTGGATGTTGGTGCAGATGATTACTTAACTAAGCCATTCAGCCCTGCAGAACTGATCGCAAGAATAAAAGCTCACCTCAAACGTTACCAGCGACTAAAAGGTCCCACCCTCTCTCTTGAAGTAATACAGCATAAGGGCTTAGAAATCAATACTGCTTCTCACAAAGTTTCTGTATATGGCAAGGAAGTACAACTGACGACGAAGGAATATGAGCTTTTACTTTTTTTAGCTTCTAATCCGAATATTGTTTTTAGTAAAGAGCATCTTTTTGACACCATATGGAATAATGAAAGTTTTGGCGAAGTAGCCACTGTAGCAGTCCATATCCAAAAAATTCGCAAAAAAATCGAAACCGACTCAACCAATCCCGAATTCATTGAAACCTTGTGGGGTACAGGGTATCGCTTTAATTCCTTTTAAACACTGTTATATACATAGAAGCCATTTTCACGAAACGGAAAATGGCTTCTATTATCATGCACCGATAAAAATCTGCTTTTCATGAGATTTCTTAGAGATGTTAGCTGCAATTGCTGCGCTCGTAGTATCGAGAATAATATCAGCGATGTACTTAGAGCCATTTGCATCTGCTATCTCCTTGCATGTTAGTTTGCCAAAAGAAGTCGAGTTCGCAATTTGGTTAATTCTTTTGCATGCCTCCTTTGGAGTCGGGCAGTGATAGCCTAATTGGTTATTGATAATAAAGTCAATATTACCAGTCTCTTGAATACCGACTGCTTCCGTAACAATCAACGTTTTCTTCATTGCCACGCCTTCCATAAGAGTACCAGGACCAGCCTTGGAAACAATTACATCACTTGCTGCCATCAGTTTTTCCATGTTATCAACAAAACCGTAGACATGCAGTCCATCGCAATGAGCGTTTGACTTCTTAAGTTTATTATATAACTCTTTATTATTTCCTGTTATAACTAAAAGTTGTTTGTCAGGGCACTGCGCTTTTAGCGTGTGCACCCAATCGCGCATATTTCCCGCTCCCACTCCGCCACCCGTAAAAAGAACTGTAAATGCATCACTCTTTATCCCAAGTTCGTCACAGGCTTGCTCTTTCGATAAGGAAAAATCCTTGAATTTAGGATGTACCGGAAAACCGGTATAGATAATCTGGCTATAAGGAATACCATACTGAATTAGGGATCGAAATGCGTCTTGCGTTGGAACTAAATACAAATCTGCTCCTGGTGTTGCCCACGACGCATGTATTGTAACAAGATCCGTAACGACAGCGATGATCGGCCAAGTCCCATGTGATGCTTTGCGCGTTTGATGCAGTAAACCAATGACAAGCGGATGAACAGCCACAACAGCATCTGGACTGCTATCCTCTATAGCGTGCTTTATACTATAGCGGGATTGTAAATATACAATTTTTGTTAGTGCCTTAATACGATTGATGCTATTTGTTTTATTAAAGAACAAATTGTTTAGCCATACATGGTTCTTTGAACAGTAATCATATATTTCCGGTGCTTTTTTAAGCCCCGGAAAATTTGTAGTTCGCAGGAAATCAACAATTGTAGATTGTATGCTTAGTTCTTGATCAAGTGCAGCGATAATCGATGCTGCAGCACTCCGATGTCCACCGCCAGTATCTGATATTGCAAACATAATCTTTGTAGGCTTATTTGCCATGAGACACCTCTCACTATCAGATTTTTCAATGATACCAGTAGATATCTTTTCCCATTCTATGAGTTTCATTATACAGTGTGCGATCTTGTTTTAAGTTAAGAAACAGTTAAGAAAATATTAAAGATATAAGAAAAACCAGTCTTCCCTTGACCCTGTGGGCAGACTGGCTGGATTGAAAAGCAAAAGATGTACATCAAAACTTCTTTTTGGGATGACATTCCCCTTTCAATGACAATGTTAATTTTACGTTTACTTCTAGAATATGGCATACTAGATCAGGATCCAATCCATATTGCTCAGCAAGAGTTATTACTTTATTCCACCGTTTATCTGTACTTGCCTGATAAATAGGAATGCTTTCACGAATACAGCCCTCCTGATCTGATGAAAGCAAATCTTCCTCATCAAATCCAACTAACCAATCGATACTTACCTTAAAATAGCTGGCAATACGCCTAAGTGTTGCAATATCCGGTTCGCGGCGGTTAATTTCCCAGGAGGCAAGCGTAGAACGATCAACCTGAAGAATCGTCGCTAATGCTTCTTGGGTTAACTCACTCCGTAATTGTTTAATCCGATCTCCTAATGTTGTTTCCATGAGCACCCCCCCTCTTTATTACGATAGCGTGCTTATCATAGCAGTGCAATTTTTTCGTCCATAAGACACTTTTTTGGCAGGATTTTACAACATTCTAGAGAATTAGTGTCTTATGGACACTAATTCTTATTCAATAAAAAGCAAGAGGATAAAAAAGGAGGGACAGTTTCGTGCAGGTAGTAACGTTTTCTAAAGATACGGATGCATTGCAAATGACAGACAATAAACCTAAGAAGCAAGCTACAGTATCCAATAATTCTCATGCCGATGTAATTACACTAGTAAATGAAATCAGTGATCCGCTCACGGTTATCAAAGGCTATTTACAAGTTTTTGAAAAGAATCCTGTGAACAATCAGCAAGAGTGGTTACCTCTCGTATTTCAGGAATTAAATCAAGTGGAGCTATTAATCAACCACTTTATAACACTTTCCCAGAATCAGAAGCCTAAGTCTTAATTTATACGATAAGGATCGGTTTTATATCGCTGAATATATATTCCCTTATTGTATATCCATAAACATTCGTAATTATTACAAAGACCAGTAGAGCTCGCACTATTATACAAGCTCTCCTGGTCTTTAACATTACTATAAACTTTATCCTATAATTTGAGATAACAACAATACATCTGCTAAATCAATTAAGAATAATCAGCACACCTACTTGATAATTGGAAGCATGTCAGGAGCATGTGTTAAGATCGTAACTCTAGACTTTGGTCCCTTTAGTCTGACCGCTGAATCAAGGGCTGCCTGCACAGAGTCAAAGGGAATAAATCCAAGCTTTTTAGCGTCTTCTGACTGGATACCACTTGATATAATGTACACAGTTTCTCTCTCTTTCACTTGTGCCCAGGCTATTGCTAAGGCCGCTGCAACTTCATCATGTATTTCTTTATCATCCACCATTTTTTTTAGACACTCCGAAGAAAGGCAGGTAATATCCACCATTTCGGAGTGGGTGACAGCAACACCTTCATAACACGGAGTTGCAATAATAACGATTCCTCCAACCTTCACTGCTAAATCGGAAGGATACAAGGTCTTGTGGGCTTGCCAAAACTCAATATCACAAGGATGAGAACTAGAAAGAACAATATCTGCTTCTTCAGGAATTTCAACTGAGTATACCTCCTTCGATAAAGCTACACCTTTCTGGAAGGCTTCTATCGTATCACCAAAAAAAGCCCCTACGACCTCTCCGTGACGATTTAAAACCGTATTAAAAATAGTATCCATGCCAATCTTTTTGGCAATCATATCCAGCTCTCTGCGAACAGGATTATCTTGCACTCCTAAATAAGAACGCGGAGCACGAACACTTAATAAATGAGTTTCAGCAGTGGTATGCTCTCCAGAAATACCAGGCTGAACAATTTTCGCTCCACCAGAAAATCCAGGGATATGATGAGGGACAATGCTGCCGATGCCAATTTTAAAGTCTGCCTCATATGCCTCACGATTTACCCAAACACTGGTTCCATTATTTGTATTTCCAAGATCAATCAGAGCCTCTGGATTTTTAAAATCATGATTTTTAATGGTTACACGATTTACAATTTCTTGCCCAAATTTTTCTACGATTTCTTCCTCTGTCATAAAGCGATGGGTCCCCAGAGCAATAATAATGGTAATCTGCTCATCTTTTATTCCTGCTGAATTCATTTCATCCAGCATTACAGGAATGATCTTATCAGTAGGAGTCAAGCGGGTGTTATCATCCGCTAAAATTACTATTTTTCTCTTGTTCTTAACCTGCTCAGCCAAAGATTTTGAACCAATGGGATTTGTAAACGCCCGAATAATTTCTTCCCTTACATCGGCTACAACAGTAACATCTTTTGGTGAATAAACACCAATTAAATTTTCTTTGGGAAGAGATACTTCAAGATTCTCTTGTCCATATGGTATTGTTACTTTTACATTTGACATCGATCATCATCCTTTCTTATCGCTAATTTGGCGACCTGCTATCTGCAATTCATGTTTAAACCCCATTGTCCTCATCCTTTTATCCTTTTCATGTAAATAAAAAGCAAGACAGCATATAGCTACCTTACTTTTACATCAAAAATTGAAGTATTTAAAACCTTATAGAAAAACTTAATTTTTATCAGGTTGAATTGCCAGTGTGTTGAGACGTTCCTGTGCTGCGGTTTGCTCCATTTTTTTGCAAATCAGATAGGCTATGATACTTCCAATTAATACGCATGAACCCATAAAGATTAAACCACTGCCAAAGTTGCCCGTGATATCTTTAACCCAGCCAACAACAAACGGACCAACAAACCCCCCAAGGTTACCAATAGAGTTAATAAAGGCAATGCCTGCTGCTGCAGTTCCTGCTAAGAAAGTCGGAGGTATTGTCCAAAAAATTGGCATGCATCCGTAAAGTCCAATACTGCACAAAGATAAAAAGAAAATTACTAAATTGGGACTACTATGGAAATAAGCACTAGCCATTAGGCTAAAACCAGCTACTACCATCGAGATGGTCACATGCCACTTACGTTCCTGATATCGATCGGAGCTAATTCCAATTAACAGCATACCTACTGCGGCAGCTAAAAATGGAATTGCACTCACTAAACCAATTTGACTGGAAGTAAGGTTACCAAACTCTTTAACAATCTGCGGCATCCACAAATTAATACCATAGATTCCAATTACCATACATACATAAATAATTCCAAGGAGAATCACTCTCACATTTGACATCGTTTCTAGAATGCTATTTTTAGGACCTGATTTTGCTTCTACACTTGCTCGCTCCTGATCAAGCTTCGACTGGAGCCACTGACGTTCATTAGGCTTAAGCCAAGCTGCCTGAGCTGGAGTATCAGTAAGATATCGTAACGCAACCAATCCTAATAAGGATGAGGGGAGACCTTCCAGAATAAATAGCCACTTCCAGCCTGCTACGCCCATATAGCCATCCATCCCCAGAATCCATCCTGATACAGCAGATCCAATCATAAGTGCGATGGGTTGAGCAAACATAAATCTTGAAATAATGACACCCCTATGCTGAGCAGGAAACCAATAAGTCAGATAAAGGATAACTCCTGGGAAGAAACCAGCCTCTGCAGCCCCTAACACAAAACGTAACGCTAGGAAACTGGTGGTTCCTTGAATAAAAGCCATAGAGGCAGACAATAGTCCCCAAGCAATCATAATGAGAGAAATCCAAATTCGAGCGCCATATTTTTGTAATGCCAAGTTGCTGGGTACCCCAAAGAAAAAATATCCGATAAATAAAATTCCTGCACCCCAGCCAAAAACCGTTGCCGTAAAACCAAACTCTGTATTCATGGTTAACGCTGCAAAGCCAAGATTTACCCGATCCACAAAACACAATAGATAGGATACCACTAGAAAAGGAATCAGCCTCCACGATACCTTGTTGACAATATCTTTTTCTTGTATTTGTTCGTTCACAATCCATCCCCCTAATTTTTAAAAATGCTTTTTTAACCAGAGGTGCAAGTACCAGTCCTGCACCTCTTCTTATGGGAAAATTTACTATAATGGCGAAAATTCAATTAATTTTGCACATTAAATTTTTATGACGGCTCCCTTATCAGCAGAGCTTGCTAATTTGGAGTAAATGGCAAGATAGCCTTTCGTAAACTTAGGTTTAGGACGCTGCCATGTTTTCAGCCTGTCTTGGATTTCTTCTTCTGATACATGAAGATGCAAATTTCCATTGGGAATATCAATGGTAATCTTATCGCCATTTGCTACAATAGCCAGCGGACCTCCTTCAGCAGCTTCCGGTGATATATGACCTACAAAGCATCCATTATTGGTCCCTGAGAAACGTCCATCGGTTATCAAAGCAGTCTTCTTCGCCAGCCCCATGCCATACATATACTTCATTGCTTTATACATTTCTCGCATCCCAGGACCGCCCTTAGGGCCCTCATAACGAATTACAACGACATCGCCTTCCTTGATTTTACCGCCGAGTATTGCTTCCTCTGCTAGCTCTTCTGAATCGAAAACTTGAGCAAGTCCTGTGAATAAGTGCATTTGCGGATCAATCGCTGCCGGTTTGGTAACAGCAGTATCAGGAGCTAGGTTTCCTCTTAAAATGGCCAGCCCTTTTAAATTACTAAATGGATCAGCAAAGCTGCGTATTACATTGGTATCAAATGGATACTTAAACTTATAGCTCTGCAGATTTTCCTTAACCGATTTTCCTGTTACAGTAATGCTGTCTAAGTGTAGGAGGGAATGAATTTCCTGCATTACTTTTGGAATACCGCCAGCTTTATAAAAATCTTCCATATTGTATTTAGAAGCTGGATTGACTTTTGCCACTTGCGGGGTGGATTCACTGAGCCTGTGATAAGCATCCATCATGATTTCTGCCGTAATATCCACTTCTGCTGCAATAGCGGAAAGATGCAGTACCGCATTTGTCGATCCACCTGTAGCCATCAGAACACGAATTGCATTTTCTAAAGACTGCTCGGTGATAATCTTATCTGCTGTAATTTGGTTATATACCTGATTTACAATCGTCTTGCCTGTTTCTTCTGCATACCGCAAGCGATCAGCGTAGACTGCTGGTACTAACGCCCCTCCGGGAACAGACATTCCCAGCGCTTCTGCCAGACAGCACATCGTATTTGCTGTTCCATAAAATGCGCAAGATCCGCAAGATGGGCCGCAAAGTTCTTCCATATGGTCATAAGCAGTTTCATCAATTTTGTCGCTTTTAAGCATACCTAATGCTTCCGACATAGTAGTTAGATCCGATTTTCGGCCATCGAATTCAACTCCACCTAACATGGGTCCGCCTGGCAGAAAAATAGCTGGTATTTTTAAGCGAGCGGCAGCCATCAGCATTCCAGGAACAATCTTGTCGCATGAACCCAGCAGCACAATCCCATCTAGACGATGAGCTTCAACCATAACCTCAATGTCATTTGCAATTAAATCCCGCGACGGCAGGATGTAATGCATTCCAGCATGTCCTTGGGCTGTTCCGTCACATGCGCCAATAACACCGAACTCTGCCACAGAGCCGCCAGCTCTGTGTATTCCCTTGCGCACATGTTCTGCAACCTGCCGCAGATTGGCATGCCCCGGAACTAATTCGTTCCAGGAGTTGGCGATTCCGATGACAGGTCTGGAAAGATCATCATCAGAGTATCCTACGGATTTGAAAACGCTACGATTAAAAGACCAATCAGGTTTCTCTAAAATATCGTTACTACGGAATTTCATAAAAAGCACTCCTTCTCATTTTCCTATTTAACGCATTTCATTTGCTTTTTTTATCATAAGTTATTTCGATGACTTTGCCTTTGCCAATTCAATGGCTACATCAATAATCATGTCTTCTTGTCCGCCGACAGTTTTTCGTCTGCCTAGTTCTAATAAAATTTCTCTCGCATCAACGCCAAACTTTTCAGCAGCACGTCGGCTGTGCAACAAGAAGCTTCCATAGGCTCCAGCATAACCGATTGCAAGGGAGTCCGAATTAATTGTTTGAGGACGATGCATCAATCCTTCTACCTCTTTGCTTAAATCCATCAATTTATACAAGTCAGCACCTGTGTTATAACCGCCCTTATTTAATACTGCGATTAATGCTTCCAACTGAGAATTGCCAGAGCCTGCTCCTAGACCGCAAACCGTGCCATCAACAGATGCAGCGCCAGCTTCAATGGCTGTTAATGTATTCCCAACCGCCAATCCAAGATTGTTATGAGCATGAAAGCCAATAGGAACTGATAATTCTTTGGAGACAAGACCAATTCTAGCCCTTACATCATGAGGTAACATCGCTCCAGCTGAATCTGTAATATACACCGTATCAGCACCGTAGCTTTCAAATAATTTTGCCTGTTCCAAAACCTTCTCAGGCGGTGCCATATGAGACATCATGAGAAAGCCAATTGCTTCTAATCCGCTCTTTTTCGCAAATTTTATGTGCTGCTCGCCGGCATCCGCCTCTGTCACGTGGGTAGCAACCCGAACGGTTTTTACACCATATTCCATCGCAACTTCTAGATCTTCTACAGTACCGATTCCAGGAATTAATAACACTGCTAGTTTGGTCTTTGTTAAAGCTTCTGAAACTGCTTTTAAATATTGTTCTTCGGTCGCTTTGCTAAAACCATATTGAAAAGAAGATCCGCCTAAGCCATCTCCATGGCCTACTTCTACGGTATCTACACCGGCTTCATCCAGCTTGCCAGCAATCATCGCCATTTGCTCTGGAGTAAATTGATGACTGACAGCATGCATTCCATCTCGTAAAGTGCTATCGATGATGCGTATTGATTTCATTACATAGCCCCCTCGTGTTTTAATTTTGCATACCGCTCCGCTACAGTCACTGCTGCCGATGTGATAATATCAAGATTCCCAGAGTATTTAGGTAAATAATCTCCAGCCCCTTCGACTTCCACAACCGTCACGACTTTATCACCATCTGCGTAAGGTGATACTTTAAGCTTATATCCTGGAGCATATTTTTGTACTTTACGCGTCATATCCTCTACCGCTTTGATAATGTCTGCAATCTTCGCTGTATCACATTTCGTATAAATTGTATTACGCATCATAATGGGAGGATCAGCAGGATTCAAAATAATAATTGCTTTAGCATCTTGTGCGCCCCCCACTTTAATTAAGGCATTTCTAGTAGTCTGCGTAAATTCATCAATGTTTTGCCTAGTACCAGGTCCTGCACTTAGACTGCTAAGGGTAGCTACAATTTCCGCATATTCTACAGGTGTAACCTGATTGATTGCATTCACAATGGGAACCGTTGCCTGTCCACCGCAGGTCACCATATTTACATTGTGTGCAGTTAACAGCTGGCTATCCATATTCACTGCAGGAACAATATAAGGTCCTACAGCAGCAGGAGTCAGATCTACAGCAAAAATATCAGCTTGTTTAAGCAGTGGAGCATGTTTCATATGAGGATTAGCACCTGTAGCATCAAAGGCAATATCAAGATCGCCAAATTCAATTACACCATCAATACCCCGTGTAGTTGTCGCAATACCAGATTCCTCAGCCATTTTTAATCCTTGTGAGCCAGATACAATACCTGCCATTAGAACCAATTCCAATACATTACTTCGCTTAATCTTCATCATCAGATCAATACCAATATTACCTGGTCCAATGATTGCCGCTCTTAGTTTTTTTTGTTCCAAAACGACCATCCTTCCAATAATTAAATTTAGAAACTTTTTAGTTTTACATTGTCGAACTACGTTCATATTATTTTCCAAAAAAATAATGAACATGTCTAGTAAAATGAATACCATATCTTTTAACCATGTATGCTCACATAGTCCTACATTGTCGAACTTGGTTCCGTTTCTAATGTTATGCTTTTACTTTATCCTAACTAATGGTTTAGTGTCAATACTAAATTAAGTATTTATTCTAATAAATATTAATTTTTTAACTAGTACCTCATCTGCGTTGAAATTATGGATAATTTAGCGAGGATTTTTTCGACCTGCAAGTCAAGGAGCCGCGCAGACCGAAATCTGTAAGACAGCAGCAATAAAGCAGAACGGAAAAAGACTGCTAAAGAAGCAATGCTTTTAATACCGATGAGGTGCTAGTATTCAAATGCAGCTATAACTCCAACTGAATCAGCTTTTATCTTTACAAAAACATCATTAAATCGATCGGTTGATTGATTATTCCTTATATCCCAATCTCATCGAAATTTTCTTAGCTGTTCTTACTACATCTTTCGCAATCTCCTCCATATTGAGCAGACGGCTTGATGGTCCGGAAAGACTAATCGCCGCTATAATTATACCTTGGCTATCTTTGACTGGTGCTGCAACACATCCTAGACCCAGTTCAATTTCCTCCATATCAAAACCATATCCCAATTCTCTAGTCTGACGTATTTGATCTATCAATGGGCACAAATCTACAACTGTATTTTCTGTGAATTTTTGTAACTCTCTATTTGTGTACATTTCTTCTATTTGACGCTCACTTAAACCCGACAGTAAGACTTTGCCAACACCAGTACAATATGCTGGGTTTCGGCCGCCAATGCGAGATCGAATGCCAATGGAGCGAGAACCATCCACTTTATCAATATAAACGACATCTTCTCCCGATAATACTGCAAGATGGACCGTTTCTTGATAATGCAAGGAAAGTTCCCGCAAATCCGGTAATGCGATTTCACGTAAATCAAGATTTGAAACATAAGCCTGACCTAATTCAAAAATTCTCAAACCAAGAGAATACTTCCCAGTTACCGAATCTTGCTGCATATAGCCATACCTTTCTAATGTAGCAATTAATCCATGTGCGGTACTCTTGCTCAATTCCAAATTTTTGCTGATTTCAGTTAAACTGATAAGATTACCGTGCTCTGCTACGCACTCTAGTATCTTTAGTGCCCTAAATACGGACTGAATATGTTTTTCGCCTTCACCAAGCTGTTTATTCGTCATAAGAATGTTACCTTCCTTTAGTTCGATATTATAGAATGTTGTTTTTATTTTTTTCGACATATCCAATAATATTCCTGCTTTTGTTGCCATTTATCGGAAACTATCACGTAAATATTAAATAATAAATGAGGAGGGTTCTCCTTTAAATAAAGTGAACTCTCCTCATTCTATTTCTTGAAATCATTCTTATTTTTGACATATTAAAGTTCTCAAGCGCTTTTGATAACTAAACCAACTTTTATATCGCTTCAGCACTTCTTTTTCGATCTATTCTCTGCACCTGTTTGCTTTTAGCAGTTTCGCCAAATAATGCACCAATCAGGTTAACTGTCAAACGAGCCGTTGTATCATCTTTATCCAGCAGTGGATTGACCTCTACAAATTCCGCCGAAATTAATTTTTCAGCTGCAGATAATAATCGAACCGCCTGTAAACTTTCTTTATAGCTAAGACCGTTGGTAACCGGTGTCCCGACTCCTGGGAATTCGGCAGGATCAATACCATCTACATCAAAGCTCAAATGGATACCATCACAACGTTCCGATAAATATCGTACTGCTTCAGCGATGACCGCTTCCATTCCCAGCCTTTTCACATCATTAGCAGTGTACATTTTTATATTTTTTTCTGCAATGAGCTGCTGCTCGCCCTTATCCACATCTCGAGCACCAATCAAGACAATATGCTCCGGCTTCACTTTTCCCTGATAGCCCCCAATATTGGTCAAAGCCGAATGACCTAGACCCATACTGGCTGCCAAAGGCATACCATGAATATTACCCGTCGGAGATGTTTCAGGTGTATTCATATCAGCATGAGCATCATACCAGATGACACCGACATTGTTGTAATGTTTTGCGATGCCAGCTAATGTCCCCATAGCAATACTATGATCGCCGCCTAAAACGAGGGGAAAGCGCCCTTCTTGTATAATATTTGAAACCTTTGCTGCCAGTTTTTCACTTGAATCAACAAGGGTTTTTACGTTTTTAATATTCTCGCCACTCTGCCTAAAACATCCTGTAATGCCTATAGAAAGATTACCTTCATCCAGAACATTTCCTCCCAGGCTCTTAAGGCGATCCACTAGACCTGCACTACGAATACTTTGAGGGCCTAAATTGGTACCATAACGGGTCTGTCCCAGCCACATTGGTACACCAACGATTGAAATTTCCTTTTTCATGTAACTCACTATCACCGCCCCAATCCTTGTAATTTTTTTACTGCGAATTTTATTTTAAACCTTTCTTCTCTAGTGTGCAAGAAAAGTTTTATAAAATACATGGTCTTTTTTCTATTTTAAAGCATTGGCAGTACAGATTTACTTACATATATTTTTATAGCGTAACAAAATTCAATATATTTCATATTTTATATTTCCTTCTAAACTCATTATATTCTTATCTTTCCTAAAAAAATACTACATTCTAACCTTATGTGTTATTTTATCAATACTTTTTTACCATTTTATGTTATAATACAAACTGTTATTCTACTAATTTTTTACATAATACATTCATAGGAGGAATACTATGCCATCTTTTGCACGTATCAAGGCACAATCAATTCATTCATTAGGAACTCGCTTGATCGTCCTTTTTGTACTGTTTGCATTATTGCCGACGATTATCTTAGGCGCAGTGAGTTCATATCACAATATTGGTGATAAAAAAGCAACGATCATTCAGAATAATACTGTCCTTACAACTCAGCTTGCCAATCAAATAGAACGACTTTTAGATGATTCTCAGGGTCTATTAATAACGACAGCATCAGCAATTGGTGCAACCGCTGTTAATAAAACATTAGATGCTGCTGCCATTAAAGTTGCACTGCTCGAAATGAAAAAGCAAAATCCAATTTTTGAGTTAGTTATCGCTAATGATGCTAATGCTATGCAGATTGCACGAACCTCTGGAGAATTAAGAAGCCAAGCCGGAAAGGCAAACATCATTTCTGCGTTACAAGGAAAAAGTTTCTTTTCTGATGTTTATATATCCGCTTCTACCCAAGTACCTTGTATAACAATCTATACCCCAATCAAAGATAAAACTGGTGAAGTCATCGGACTGATGTCTGCCGATATTAGCTTAAGTTCTATGCAGGAAATAGCAAATAGCGGTAAAATTGGTGAAACTGGATATATCGATATTGTTGATAAACAAGGAGTGCTCATTGCCCATCCTAACAAAGAACGTGTGCTGCAAAAAGAAAGCATTGCAGACCTTCCCTATATTACAAAGGCTCTTAGCGGACAAACAGGTAACACTACCGCTATAGCAAGTAATGGAGCCGAAGCACTAACCGTATTTGCTCCTATCCCTAAGTACAACTGGGCAATCGCCGCCTATATGCCATCTAAAGAAATTGACAGCATCATTATATCTTCTCTTTGGTTTACCTTGCTGATTAGTGTATTTGCCGTATTATGCGCTGGATGCACAGCTTTTTTCATTGGAAAAAGCATTTCTCGACCTTTGCAGCAGCTTGCAGCGAATGCAGGACAATTAGCCGAAGGTAATTTAACGACTTCAATTACTGCTCGAGGTGCCTTAGAAATTAATCAACTTTCCAATGCTCTAAGCCAAATGCAAATTAATTTCAAACAAATTATCCAAAATATCGTAACTACATCAGAACATGTAGCTTCTTCATCAGTACAATTAATGTCTGGAGCTGAACAATCAGCACAAGCTGTCGACCAAGTAGCCCAATCTATTACACAAGTCGCAACAGCTACTGACAAGCAACTTTTGGCTGTTAATCAAGCTACAGCTATTGTAACGGATATATCATCCAGTATTCATCATATTGCCCAGCAATCTAATATGGTGTCAATTACTTCTGAGCAGACAGCCAGTACAGCTAAAGATGGTGATAAAGCAATTCATACTGCAATAAAACAAATGAATCTCATTCAAAGCACTGTCATGAGTTCTGCTCAAATTGTTGCTGCCTTAGGAGAACGTTCTGGAGAAATCGGACAAATTGTAGATACGATTGCTGGTATTGCAGGACAAACGAATCTCTTAGCTTTAAATGCTGCAATCGAGGCTGCACGAGCAGGAGAGCAGGGTCGAGGCTTCTCGGTGGTAGCTGACGAAGTACGAAAATTAGCAGAACAATCACATGATGCTGCGAAACGAATTGCCCTTTTAATTAACGGTATTCAAGATGAAACAGATAAAGCCGTTCAATCCATGAATAATGGGACCCAAGAAGTACAACTAGGTGCTGAAGTCGTAAACGATGCCGGACATGCTTTCCGAAAGATTGTTGCTTCCATTGAGGAGATGTCTGGACAAATACAAGAAATATCAAGCGCTATTCAGCAAATAGCCAGTGGCAGTCAAAATGTAGTCACTACCATGCAAACGATTGATACGATTAGTAAAGATACAGCTCTTCAAACCGAAACTGTATCAGCAGCAACTGAAGAGCAATCCGCTTCTATGCAGGAAATCTCAAACTCTAGCCAATTATTGGCTAGCATGGCGGAAAAATTACAAAAAGCTGTGCAAAAATTCAAAATGTAATTTTCTTTAGTGAAGTTAGCCGCAGAGGATTAAACCAATATTATCCTGTAATAAAACAGCATAATTTAGGAAAAATACTTACAGTATGATCTATCCAAAAAAGGATGCTGGAGGTAAAACATATGACTGTACAAAAAGATTTAGAAAAGGCTTTAGCAGCTGCCGAATCAGCTAAAGGAACCTATGCAACTTTTGCTGCATCTACAGATGATCAGAAGGCCCAGCAAATGTTTACTCAAATGTCACAGGATATGAAGCAGCATATTTCTACTATTGAAGATCGTCTTAATTCTAACACAAACATGGGATTAAGTTCCGGTGATGCTTCTTCAGTAGTAAATAGCAATAGTAGTGCTACCACAGCTAACCAGCAAAATTAATTGGCCAATAAACTATGTTCTAATCTAAAAGAAGCCCTATTCCAGTATCGGAATAGGGCTTCTTTTGCAAAACAAATAAAAAAACTCTACATTTTTAAAGCTTTTGGGGACAAAATAATAGTAAGTATAAAAAAACTGTTTATACATTATTTTGAAAAAGGAGCTACTAACATGGTGGAACTTCAATTGGGCTTCTTTGCATTTCTTTTCATTGCAGTTTCCTTCTTGTTATTACACATTTTGCACGACCTAGGGATGATGTAAAGCTTCTTACAGCAACTATAGACTTAAAATAAAAAGGACTCATCAACGAACGATGAGTCCTTTTTATTCTTATGATTTTTGTGCTTTTGCCCAAGAATCGCGCAAACCGACAACACGATTAAATACAGGCAATTCTGCAGTAGAATCCTTAGCATCCAAACAAAAATAGCCATTACGTATGAATTGGTAGCGCTGATCGGCGGTAGCATGAAGCAAACTAGGCTCTACCATACAAGCTGTAAGTCTTTCCATAGAGTTAGGATTAATATCATCCTTAAAGTCTTTTTCCTCTTGTTCTGTCTCTTCCTCTTTAAGAAGATAATCAAACAATCGTACTTCAGCCTTAACAGCCTGTGCAGCAGAAACCCAATGCAGCGTCCCCTTTACCTTTCGGGTCGCTGTTCCTGAACCGCTTTTGGTTTCAGGATCATAAGTGCAGCGTAATTCTATCACTTCACCAGTTTTCGGATCTTTAATCACTTCTTCACACTTAATAAAATAAGCATTTTTTAGACGCACTTCCTGCCCGGGAGCCAAACGAAAGAATTTCTTAATTGGAAATTCCATGAAATCATCCTGCTCAATATAAATCTCCCGCGAGAAAGGAATACTACGATTGCCCGTATCCGGCTGTTCTGGATTATTCTCGGTTTCCAGTTCCTCTACCTGGCCTTCAGGATAGTTGGTAATAACTACTTTCAATGGACGCAGCACTGCCATCGCCCGCAAAGCCTTACTGTTTAGATCTTCTCTAATGCAATGCTCCAGCATCGCAATATCGACAGTACTATTGCTTTTGGCTACGCCAATGCGTTCACAAAAATCACGAATGGCTTCCGGCGTATAGCCACGACGACGCAACCCAGAAATAGTTGGCATCCGCGGATCATCCCAGCCATCCACCAAACCTTCTTCCACTAACATTCTAAGCTTTCTCTTACTCATGACCAAATTGGTAACATTCAATCGTGCAAATTCAATCTGCTGAGGGCAGTTCTCCATTTCAAGAGAAGAAATCAGCCAATCATATAATGGACGGTGATCTTCAAACTCTAAGGTACAAATGGAATGAGTAATTCCTTCTAAAGCATCGGAAATGGGGTGAGCAAAATCATACATAGGATAAATGCACCAGGTATTACCTGTACGATGATGTTCCGCTCGCATAATACGATATAAAATAGGATCGCGCAAATTTACATTTGGCGATGCCATATCAATTTTTGCTCGCAATACCCTAGAGCCATCAGCAAATTTTCCCGCTCTCATACCATCAAATAATTCTAGATTTTCTGCTATGGAACGATCACGGTAAGGGCTATTTTTTCCTGGTTCAGTCAAAGTCCCCCGGTATTCCCTCATCTCTTGGGGATTCAAGTCACAAACATATGCCTTTTCAGATTTTATCAACTGAACGGCACACTCATAAAGCTGTTCAAAATAATCAGAAGCATAAAACATACGATCGTCCCAATCAAATCCCAGCCATTTTACATCTTCTTGAATGGATTCAACATACTCGACTTCTTCTTTACTTGGATTGGTATCATCAAAGCGCAAATTACATAAACCATTATAGTCTCGAGCAATCCCAAAATTAAGACAGATGGACTTTGCATGTCCAATATGCAGATACCCATTAGGTTCTGGTGGAAAGCGGGTATGTACCCTCTTATTATTTTTATTGTTCTTCAAATCTTCATTAATAATATTTTCAATAAAGTTTGAAGAAATTGTCGTATTTGTTGTCATCCTTGAAACCCCTTCTCGATTTATCTTTTATCTTACTCACATTTCGTCATTTATCGCCCTTTTCCTGCTTATGGCAAACATACAACTATGGTATATAGATAAAATAACCAAAATCCACATAAATTAACCAATTTTAAAACAAGCGGTACTGCCTCTTTCTGTTGCCATAACTTCTAAACGGGCATCTATTCTTTCCTTGAGTTCAGGAACGTGAGAAATAATCCCCACTAGTCGCCCTCCCTGCTGCAAATCGATTAAAGCCTTGATGGCAACATCTAAGGATTCTGGATCAAGAGTACCAAAGCCCTCATCGACTAAAATTGTATCTAAATGTATGCCGCCGGCATAGGACTGAACAACATCAGCTAAACCCAGAGCTAATGACAAAGACGCCAAGAACGTCTCACCCCCAGATAAAGTCCCTACGCCTCTGGCAATGCCTGTATAGTTGTCAAAAACCTCTAGATCCAAACCACCAGCAGCGTTTTTTCTGGCTCGTTCTAACGTTCTTTGCAGGGAGTAACGGCTGCGGCTCATCATTTTTAAACGTTCGTTCGCTGCCACAATTACATTTTCCAATAATGTTCCTAATACAAATCGCTGCAATGTTAATTTGTGCTCATTGCTGCCGTTAGCCACCTCTGCCAAACGCCCTGCCACAGCATATTGGGATCCTAATGTGCCCAATGCCTCATCTACTTGGCTGATCTTTTTCAGCCAAGCTTGCTGACGCTTTAGAAGCGCCTCTAGATTGGTGTGTGCAGCAAACATATCATTATATCGATTTTGCATCGTTACAACTACTTGCTGCAGCTCCAGCATATCCGGTAATTCCAAATTTTCCGCTGCCTGAGCAGTCTGTTCTAAAAACAAAGCGGCTTTACTAAATTCTGAATCAAAGGCAGCAATTTTCTTTGCAGTGATACTCATACTCTCTGGGTTCTTTTTTGCAGTCTCATAATCCTGCTGATCCATAAATCCAGCTGCTGCTACTCGTTTTACAAAATAGTTTTGTTCTTCTTCGTACTTTATCCTGCTCTCTTTTAAACGATAGCTGGTATTTTCCAGGAGCGTCTGCTTCTGGGTTACCAGATGCTTTCCCTGCTGTACATGCTGCTGAGCCTGTTCCCAAGCTGTTTTATATTGGTCTTGCTTATCTTGGGCACTTTTTAGGACTGCTGCCAAATTCCCCATCCCTTGCAGTTCCTCTGGTATCGCGAGACGCCTTTCTGCTGTTATGGTTTCCGCAGCTGTAAACGACTGTTCTGCCTGACGCCATGCTTCTTGCACCTGAACCAATTCCTTGTGCAGATCCTCTTGTTGCTTTCTTAGCTGCTCCAACTGCCTGGTTATATCCCTGGCCCGCTGTTCTCCTGTCAAAGCCTGCTCATACTTTTCACGCAATGTTTGAACTCGTTGAGCCAACTCTAGCAAAGGCACTGCAGCTTGTTCTTTCAGTTCTTCAGTAAGATCGGCAATTCGCTTTTCCCATGTATCCCTCTCGGTTTGCAGCAAACTGTGCTGCCTACGGCAGGTATCTTTTTCTTGCTCTAAAAATTCCATCTGCTGTTGAGCTGTTTTCAATTGCCTTTCATTTGGCATGACTCCTCTAGGAGCAGCCAGTTTAGGATGATCCGCTGAACCACAGACAGGGCAGCTCTCTCCTGCGGCCAAGGTACTTGCCATGAAAGCTGCCTGCCCTTGCATCCATTCATGCTGCAATGTGGTAAGACTGCTTTTAGCAGCTGCATAGTTTTTCTCAAGTTCTGCCAGCTTCAGCTCTGAAGCAGAAACTTGCCGTTCTAGCTGGGTGAATTTTTTTCTATGTTCTTCTAGCAGTCTACTTTTCGTAAGCAATCCTTGGGCATACTGCCATTGTATTTCCCTGCTGCCCACTTCTAATGCAAGTTGAACAGCTTTCTGTTCATCTAGGATGATATGGTCTATCTTTTCTTGTATCTTCGTATAATTGAATTCAGCAGTATCTTTCTTTTTTGCTGCCTGTTCTAGTTCACTTTTTCGTATCGCTGCTGAACTCAAGGCTTTTTCCAGTAGTTTGAGCTTATTCTCTGTCTGCTGCAAATGAATGATTTGCCGAACCAGCATCTCCCGATCTTCCTCTTTAGCAGCTTCTATTTCAAATCGCTGCTGTGCCTGTTTCAGCTTCTGCACCTCAATTTCCAGCTCAACCTGATATGTCTTACAGTTCTCTTCCAACGACAATACATCCTGAGCATAGTTTGAACGATTCTTTTCCGCATCGAATAAGCCCATTGCCGCCGTTGCTCGAAGAAGACCCGCCCGTTCTTCTTCAATGATTGGCTTTTGCTCGGTAAGCGTTGCAAATAATTGCTCTGCTTTTTGTTTGTCTTGGATTTTTCCCTGTATGATTGCCCCTTGATTCACAGCCTGTTGAGCACTTTTTAATTCTTCACTGCTGCTTTTAATCTGAACGAGTATGTCTTCTACTTCTCTTTCATTTTGCTGTATACAATCCAGCAGTTCATGTTCTTGCGCTACGCCGGCTTCCTGCAAAATCCACTGACGCTGTTTACTCTGTTCTTCACTCGCTTTTTTTAGAAGTAGAGCCTTGTCCTTTAATTTTTCCTCAATTCTTTGATATAGGTCTGTTTTAAATAATGCCTGCATAATTTCTTGCCGTTCATTGGAATTGGCGGTTAATAGCTTACGAAATTCACCTTGGGGCAGCAGCACCACTTGACGAAATTGATTGCTTTTAAAGCCCATCAATATTTCAATCTGCTTCGTAACGTCCAGCCATTTCGCTGCCAGCAAAATGGCTTCCCCCACTAAAGGCATACTCCACAATTCAGCTTGCGCCAGCATGGTGGTAGTGCCGTCTCCTCGTTTCTTCGGCCGCTCCTGCTCTGGAATTCGCTTTACTTGATAACAAGCTTCGCCAATCGCAAAATCAAAAATTACTTCCGTGATTACAGCACTATCGGCATGATCGCTGCGCATGGATTTTCCTTCACGCTGCGTGCCGCTGGCATCACCAAATAAGGCAAAGCACATACCATCTAAAATGGTTGTTTTTCCTGATCCTGTAGGACCATGAATCAAAAAAAACGTCCGATCCTGCAATTCCCTAAAATCAAGTTTTTGCTGCTGGGCATAGGGACCAAAAGCCGTCATGGTTAAAGATAATGGTCTCATAGAATCGCCTCCCGTTCCTCACGGTATACCGTTTCGATCACATGAACCAAGTGCATTTGCTCCTCCTGCGTCATATTTTCTCCCGTCATCTGATGATAAAAGGCGTCAAATAGTTCTTTTTCACTCAGTTTACGATGATCTCTAGGCAAACCGCTCAGCACACCTTTTTTTGCAAAACGCGGACTTTCGATCTGCAGCACATTAGGATATTTCTCACGCAATTTCCCCATAGCATCTAAAATGGGCATTTCATCTAGCAGCGTTACTGATACATAATCCTGCTGGTTCCCTTGATCAATGGAATGATCCAGAATATCTTTAAAATATCCTTTTATACAACGAACGTCACGACGAGGGGATAGGGAAATCCTCTCAACGGCGATGCCTCCAGCTTTATCCATTTCGATTAAATGAATACCTTTTTGCTGAGAAGCTTCTGCAAAAGAGTATTTCAGTAGTGATCCGCTATAACGAATGCTTGGATCCCCTGCCTGCTGAGAATTATGTAAATGTCCCAGAGCCGTATAGGAAAAAGGCCGAAATACAGCCCCATTTACCATACTGCTGCCTCCAATCGATAAAGGACGTTCCGACTCACTTTCCAGGCTTCCTGCAATAAAAGCATGAGCAATTGCAACCGAACGTGCTTGATTGGGAATTTTTCTAATTACATGCTGTACCATAGCCTCTATCGCTTGTTCATGATTGGAAACATCAGGACAAGAAAGACGTTCGCGAACGTATGCAGGCTCTCCATAGGTAAGCGGAGCAAAATAAACCGGTCCATGCTCATCATATAAAATGATAGGGTCGATTTCCCGGGTTAATGCCCCTGCTACATACAGCCCTTGAGCCGATAATAAACGACTGCCAAAGCCTAAGCGTTCTGCACTATCATGATTACCGGCAATCATAATCGTAGGCACCTTGTAATCTACTAAAATCTGCGATATTACTTGGTTTAATAATTCTACTGCCTCGATAGGCGGCACGGCACGATCATAAATGTCTCCGGCAATAATAATCCCATCGGGTTTGCTCTCCCGTACCAAAGCTAAGAACTGATCCAGTACATGGGCCTGATCATTCGTCAAATGAATTCCGTGGAATAACCTGCCTAAATGCCAATCCGAAGTATGTAAAAACCGCACAATCCAACCTCCTGCCGTTATTTTCTACTTTCTTGGAGATACGCAAAAAATTCTTACAAGATACTGTTTTACTCCTCACAAGTGACTGATGTCTCCACATAAACTTGTCCTTCACGAGTTAATGCAGCCTGCCCTGCCGTCCAATCGATAATCTTTTGTTCCAGAACTTCTTCTTGCCCCACTTTTTCTAATACAATCAGTCGTATTGTATCGGTAAATATTTTATCCTCAATTCGATAACCTTGCAGCCTAAGCTGATTTTCTAGCATTCCCAAAAAAGTATAGTCAATTTCTACCCCTATGCGTGTATGATTTTGCCGCTGAGTAATTCCTGCTGCTTTTAATCCTAAACTGGCACTCTTGCCATAGGCGCGAATAAGCCCTCCCGCCCCTAGCTTAACCCCGCCAAAATAGCGTGTAATGACAATCACAGTATCTTTTATTTGATTCTTCTTAATGATCTCTAAAATAGGCTTGCCAGCCGTACCTGACGGTTCACCATCATCATCCGCTTTTTGCCATTGATCATTTCCTCCTATTACATATGCAGAACAGTTATGAGTGGCATTCCAGTGCCTTTTCTTAATTTGTTCTATAAATCCAACTGCAGCTTCTTCCTGCTCTACCCGTTGTACATAAGCAATAAATCGTGACTTTTGAATCTCAAATTCCGCCTCGCCGTAGCCGCTCACCGTTAAATAAAAAGATAACATCCTATACACCCCAATCTATCAAAACATCCTTAAAAATAAATATTCCAACAACGGAATTAGCTCTCACCGAATCTTACCGCATCAGCAAGTAGTTGCTCTAATGAGTGATAAAATCGTTTATCTTCTTCTGCCGTGCGTTTGTTGGGACCTTTTGTCCTACCGCCTCCACGGCGTAATTTGGCTTTGACTTCTCGTTCCTCCAATAAAAATTCAATATTTTCATTAGAAAATATTCTCCCTATCGGACTTAAACAATACGCTTTTTTCCCCAGAACCATTGCTGCGAGCCCCCAGTCCTGGGTGACAACGATATCCTTAGCTTGTGTCAAATTCAGCACTTTAATATCAGCTTCTTGAGAATCGTCGCCTACTACCACATGATGATCCGATACAATCATGTGATTAAAACTGGCTACCGTCCAGACAGGCGTCTGGTATTTACGCCCCAGCTCCATACAAATCTGCAATGCCTTTTTAGGACATGCATCTGCATCCACTACTATTCTCATATCGATCAGCTCCTGTATCTTAAAACGAAATGATATCTGTTTTTTTCATGCATTTATTGAAAATTTTATCACACCTTTACGATTATCTCAAAAATTACTTGTCAAATCCGTCTTACTATCTTAATATAAAGAAGACTTGATTTAGTTGGGGTTTTACCGCCATCTAAAATCCATGTTACTGTATCCAGAAAAAAATCCTGGCTACAGCAATACCAATACCAATAATTGGTTATACTCTTACTACTAATAATAAAAGGATGATTTAAAATGAGTGACAACGCGGTATTAGATTTTTATGAACCTTTCGGCTTTTATGAAACAGAAACTGAAGATGGCTGTACTGCTCTTCTTTATGAAACACTAAATAACGGCGATTACGCCTTAGTTACTGATGGTGATGGGATTATACCTGAAGATCTAGAACAAGAAATCATTTTTGCTTACTACACTGCAGATGGAGCTTTTTCCTGGAGTGTTAGTTTTGAAGACTCTCACCATTTTTTTGAACTATTAGGAAAACATACAGAAAGTAATCATCTCATTGACATTGTGAAGCAATATCGTGATAGCGGCGATTACTATTAAAAATATAAATAGATAAGAATACGATGTACTCTTAGTACAAGGGCTCTGCGATTTTTCGTCGCAGAGCCCTTGTACATTTTATTTTGTAAAACTTTATCCGCTCTTATAACTCAATATCTTCTGCTTCCGTAGAATACTAGCTGCAATTGTTTTCTGCACTTTTTCTCATGCGTATCAATGTTCGTCCACAAGCACATGGACTATCATCTAAACTACATATGATTCCCGTACAAAAGCGCAGAAGAGGCATCGCCTCTAATGTAAGGCTAGTAAGAAGCAACTCGCCGGTTTCTCCTATTGGCAAAACTTGTCCGCTTTTAGGATGGATAATTTCAGGATAAAAACAGTCCTCTTGAATATGTAAACCAGCATTACAATGACATTCGCCTGCAATCCCCATTCCCCAAATGTCATATATGCCATAAACTTGGTTTGGCTTTTTTCCATAAACCTGTTCAATTTCTTCACTTTGATTTTGTGACACAAAGTTTGCATCGCAAAATATATTCTGTAATGGTAACTCTGTTGGCTTATACCCCTTACTACTAGCTTCACATGCAAGCTGCAGCAAGTAACAAGCAGTAGAAAATATTGAGGTAACGCCAAAATCCTCTATTGATCGTAACTGTTCAACCTTGCTGCTTCTACATTCAGGCAATAAGGTTGCACCAATTCGCTGTATTCCAGAACTTATTCCTATGCTCGGTATATGTTCCTCCATTATACCCGCCCATTGAAAAATAGAGGTGACATTGACCCCTCCAGCAACTAATATCCGTGACATTAATTCACTCCACATTCCCATATCATTCCTGGTATAACTCATGGCAGCGTTTTTTTTACCGTTTTGGCTTGTATGTATGTAGGAAACACCGCTTACTGGCATTGTTAATAATCCATAAGGGTAATTTGCCGTTATATCCTGTTTGGTAGTAACAGGAAGTCTTTTTAGTTCATTCAGGTTTGCAATCTTTTCTGGCAGCAGTTCATATTCATTCATGCGGCTTTTGTATAAGATACTTTTCTCATATACACGCTCTATTAATTTTGCTAGTTTATAAGATTGCCATGCTGTCATATCGGCACGGGACAACATTTCTACTTGCTGGTTCCAAATCATATCTGCATCTCCTTTTAAATGACCCTAAAGAACGTCTTGCTTCTTTATCTTATTTCTCCATTTTTAAATTTTAACCTTCCTTTAGCTAACAGATGCCTCACTGGATAATCAAATTTCGCTCTGATTTCTTTCATATTTTCCTTTCTGTTTGGGCAAACTAGGCCTAGGAGGTGTATACATGGATGGAATGATCTGTTCCAATTGTCATACTTGGATGACACTACAAACCAAAAACTGCCCTGATTGCAATGCGGATATTATTATGGATGGAGAACGCAAAAATGTAATCGATCGAATTCAGCCTAATTGTCTCATTTATCGCTATGACGGCTCTGATCTATTAGAGGCTGGAGTTGTCATTAAGCAGCTAAAAGTTAATATGAAAGTGGCTACAAAGCTGCGTGAATACTCAAATCCTCTTCTTGTACCCAAGCATAACGTCTATGCTTTTAATCAAAATCTATATAGTTCGATTCAGAGTTTGCGTAACGAACGTACTGCCACAATGGTGAGATTTGATCAGCTGATCAAATCCCATTGGCAAAATCTGATACCTTATGAGCCTATCGAATAAGCTGCAGTCTAAAGCAAAGCATATTTTAATTACGAACCTCATAATACTGCAATAGTTCACTGACGGTGACAATGCTGTAGCCCTGTTCACGAAGTTTATCAATGATAATGCCAAGGGCCTCTGGTGTAGGCAGCGGATATTGACCATCATGTAGTAGCACAATGCTGCCAGGCTTTACATGATTCATTACGTTCTCAACAACAGAAGATACACTAGGCCGCCGCCAATCACCAGGGTCCACTGACCATAAGACCGTCGTATAGCCACGCAGTTGTGCTTCTGCCACTACCGTATCATTGTAGGCTCCGCCAGGAGGACGAAACAATACTGGTTTCGGAGCAGCTGCCATGATCGCCTTTTCAGCCTTATCAAGTTCTTCACCCATTTCTTCCTTACTTATTTTAGATAAAAACCTATGGTTATAAGCATGGGAGGCCACTTCATGTCCATCAGCCACCTCCTGTGCTACTATTTCCGGATGAGCAGCAGCATGCTCTCCTAGAACAAAAAATGTTACTCTTGCATTTTTTTCTTTAAGAACCGCTAATAACTGTGGTGTCATCATATTGTGTGGACCATCGTCCACTGTCAATGCCACGACTTTATGAGTCGTGGGAACTTTTCGTATTGCTTTATCATTATCTTTTACGACTCCATCAACCATTACAGCTGCAGAAAAAACAATTCCTATTACGCCTGCAAAGACGAAACTTCCTCGCTTCATATCATCCTTACCTCCCATCATTACCTCAGTGGATATTACGCAAAAGACTAAAAAGATATGCTTCATGTTTTGCATGATTATGCCATAACAGCAATATACTATAAAAGCCATTCACGAGGAGGATGCATATGTGGATACCATTTGCTCGTAGCGCCATACTCCTATTTTGCCTTTTCTTTATTTTATTTACACCCATTGCCAATTGCTCACCGCCAAAAATTGAGGCACAGGCAGCCATTTTGATCGATGCAAAAACAGGGCAAATTCTCTTTGAAAAGAATAGTCATATTCGCAATGCTCCTGCCAGTACTACAAAAGTATTAACAGCCATCATTGCTATTGAAAGTGGACGACTAGATGAAGAGGTGAAGGTTAGTTCCCGAGCCGCGAATACAGCGGGATCTTCCATGCACTTAAGCACAGGACAGCTCATTTCCATGCGTGAACTAGTGATCGGCCTTTTGCTGCGTTCAGGTAACGATGCAGCCGTAGCAATTGCAGAGCATTTGGCTGGCTCTGTCGATAATTTCGTTATGCTTATGAATGAGAAGGCCCAATCACTGGATGCCGCCAACAGCCATTTTGCCAATCCCCATGGTCTGACTGCCGTCAACCATTATTCTACAGCTTTCGACTTAGCCTGGATTGCCAGGTATGCGTTAACGAATCCGCTTTTTTCCATGATTGTAAACACGAAAGAAACGAATATTGAATGGCTTGATCGCAAAGGCAAGGAACATGATCAAAGTCTCAAGAATACAAATAAATTATTATGGCTATTGGAAGAGGCCGATGGTGTGAAAACAGGAACCACTAATCAGGCAGGCCCTTGCCTAATTTCCAGCGCTACCCGGGGAAATCAGAAGTTAATTGCAGTTGTACTTCATGACCACTCCCGCTGGTATGACTCCATGCAATTACTGAAATATGGATTTGATGCCTTTGAACTGTATGAATATGCTGCTAAAAACGATATTTTAGGGTCTATTCCTGTGGAAGAAGGCATTGGATCACTGATTGACGCAGTAGTGAGTAATACAGCAAGCGTAGTGGTACCAGCGGCGGATTATGAGCATGTTACCGTCAGTGTTAATCTTCCAGAACAAATAAAAGCCCCTGTTTATCAGGGGCAAAAGATTGGTGAAATTGTATTTCTTGTTCACCAGAAAGCAATAAAAACAGTAGATATTACATCTGGTCAAACGATTGAAGAACGCACAAACAGTAAAATATTACTGCAATATTTATTACGTACCTTTCGTCTATTATCTAGTTGGGGGGCACTCTAATTATACGTTAAAGAGGTCTGCGATAGAAAAAAGGCATATATTGGCTGAATCCAATATCACGGAAATTTAGAATAGCCTCTGTACCGCCTACAAACAATACGCCACCGGGCTTAAGAGCACTTAAAAATCTTCGATATAAGCCATCTTTTGCCTCTTCAGTAAAATAAATAACTACATTTCTACACAAAATTAAATCGAATCCAGTATCAAATTTGTCAAGCAATAAATTGTGACGTTTAAATTCTACCCGAGAACGAATATCCTCATCAATTGTATAGGTAGCACCTGCCTGTTTAAAGTATTTTGAAGCTCTTCCAGTAGAAATATTCTTAAACTCAGTATTAGTATATATACCGCTTTTAGCTTTTGCCAGCATTTCTACATCAAGGTCTGTGGCTAAAATTCGATGTTTTACATTTGGTGTTATATCTTTCAAAATCATTGCTAAAGAATATGGCTCGGCACCAACAGAACATCCAGCGCTCCAAATATTTAGTTTAGGACTTTGTGCTAATAAATCTGGCAGAACTTTGCTTTCCAGCTCAGAAAATTTTTCTGGTGTTCGGAAAAATTCTGTCACATTGATCGTCATATAATCAACAAATTCTTTGTACATCTTCGCATCTTTATCCAATAAATTAAAAAAGTCTACATATGTATTCACACCATAACGAGTCATTAAATTATTAATTCGTCTCTGCATCTGCGCAGGTTTATAATCATTAAGGTTAATGCTTGATTTCGCATTAAACTTTTGCTTAAACAACTCCCAGTCCTTCTCACTAACCATACAACACCTCCTAACTAATTTCTAGAAGTATATTCGACATATTCTATTAATTTCCTACCTTCCCATCAAAAGACTTACAATACGCTTGTTCCCTTGACTACTATAGCAATCATTATATTCCAATAGAAAATACCCACTTTCACCAATCTAAAGGTGACGTGGGTATTTTTTCAGTTACTTTCATGCATTCTATCGATACTGTTTAAAAAGAGTCACCGATTAATGTAATGCCTCGGAACTCGTTTTCCTACCATGCATACGATCTCATAATTAATCGTACCCATAATTTGAGCAATTTCCTCTACTGGTAATTCCGCTCCACCAAATAATATCACTTCATCATCAATGGCAACATCCCGAATATGGCTAACATCAATCATACACTGATCCATGCAGACTCGCCCAACGATAGAAGCTCGCTGACCATGTACCAAGACTTGTGTCTTCCCCGCCAGCAAACGAGACCAGCCATCTGCATAGCCCACAGGCAGAGTTGCAATTCGACTCTTCTGATCCGTATAATAAGTCCTTCCATAGCTTATAGACGAGTTAGGTGGCACATCCTTAACAAAACCGACTTGGGTTTTAAACTTCATCGCTGGCTTAAGCAACAAACTCTTTTTTACTTCCTCTGATGGCCATAAACCGTACAAAATAATGCCAGGGCGTACCATGTCCAGATGCATCTCGGGCAAATCTAATAACGCTGCACTATTGGCAATATGGCGAATAGGTATGTGAATGCCTTGTCCCTTAATATATTCAATTGCTTCTAAGAAATGATTGTATTGTTCATAGGTAAAAGCCTTGTCCCAGCTATCAGAAGTAGCAAAATGTGAATATACTCCTTCGATTTCAACTCCCGGTAAAACCGCTACTGCTTTTGCAAATTTACCTGCATCAGTTGGGCTAACACCCACTCTAGCCATTCCCGTATCGATCTTAAGATGTACTTTAGCTGTTTTACCAGCTGATATGGCTGCTGCTGATAAAGCCTGTGCCGATTCAAGAGAAAATATCGTTTGCGTAATATTATGCTTAACTACTAAATCAGCCTGACAAGCCGGCGTATACCCTAACACCAAAATGGGTACGTCAAATTTTGCATTGCGCAATTCCACTGCTTCATTGACAATCGCTACAGCCAAACGGTCTGCTCCTGCCTGCAATGCAGTTCGCGCAACAGCTACTGCGCCATGCCCATACCCATCAGCCTTAACAACTGCACAGACTTTCGCATTATGGTTTGTTACTTTTCTAATTTCAGTTACATTATGAGCAACAGCCGAAAGATCAACCTCTGCCCATACTGGTCGATTAAACATATCTTACCTCCTATCAAAATAGGTTACAAAGAAACATTACTTAATCGTCCTTATACCTATTGACTACGCTCATCTTCTTACATGCCGCATCTTTACTCTTTCATATTCAACAATTAATTTATCTAATTGAATACTGACTTCTGCCACTTCTGGGTCTATTAAATTACCGGATTTTTGTTCTACCAATTCATGAAGATGTACTCGAACACGTTCAATTTCTTGTGCCAGCTTCTGCAGGTTAAACATCACTTGCTCTCCTTGCCTTTTTTAATTTGCACTTGTTCAATAAGCCAATTGAACCAAGTTTCAAGTCCTGTACCAGTTTGGCATGAGACTGGTAATAAAGTAATTCCAGGATGAATACTCGTAATGTCTTTTTCTGCAGCTTTTAAGTCAAAATTAGTATATGGCAGTAAATCAATCTTATTTAAAATCACTGCGCTAGCTTGTTTAAATATTAATGGATACTTTAACGGTTTATCATCCCCTTCTGTAATACTAAGAACCGTTACCTTACAATCCTCACCAATATTAAATTCCGCTGGACACACTAAATTTCCAACATTTTCAATAACAATAACATCAAGAGTATCAAGATCAAGACAATCCAGTACACCGTCAATCATATTCGCGTCTAAATGACAGCCTCCAGCTGTATTAATCTGTACGACAGGTACACCATGCTGTTCAATACGCTCAGCATCCTTAGCAGTAAACAAATCACCTTCAATAACGGCGATTGAAAGTGTATCTTTTAAAGCGTGAATGGTTTTTTCTAATAACGATGTTTTGCCACACCCAGGTGACCCTAGTAAATTTAACACAAAAATTCCTGCTTTTTCGAACCGTTCCTGCAAAGCAGCAGAAATTTGATCATTTCTCTCCAGAATACTGGTCATCACTTTTATTTGCACTTTATTCTACCTCCAGATAATCAACTGCTAACTCTCGGCCCGATACCACTAGAACATTAGCGGATTGGCATAGGGGACATAGGAAAGAGTATCGTTCCACCGTAAATTGCTGCCCACAGCCGTTGCATTCGCCAACTAGAGGTACAATCGTAATATCTACCTTTGCGCCATCAGCTATTGTATTTGCAGCCAAAGCAGCAAAGCCAAACGTAAGAGATTCGGGCTCAATTTGAGTCATCTGACCAATGAGCAACTTAATGTAGCTTATCCTAACCGCATTATGCTCTGCAGCAGTCTTTAGTACGATGTCCAATATTCCTTGCGCAATGGACATTTCATGCATTACACTTCACTCCAAGTCTACCATTTTCATACAGTTAATTCGTCATGAGAGGATGATTTCCTGCTATCACAATCAATTCAATGATTCATAATTGATGTTTTTTACGATTGGAACTATTTACATAATATAAACTCGAATAATCATTTTCTATTTCGCTGATACTATGATTACACCAACATAAGGAGGTGATTATCAATGGCCAGAAGTAGCAAACCTGTTAACCCAGGCTCTGCAAGTGCCCTCGATCGTATGAAATATGAGATCGCAGGTGAACTTGGAATTGCTGATCGAGTACGTTCACAAGGCTGGGCTACCATGACTTCCGCTGACTGCGGACGTGTGGGCGGACAAATGGTTCGCAGAATGATTGAGCAATATGAATCTGGTTTAAGTGGAACTACCACTCAAGCAACCAGCGGAACATTAACTGCTCAATATGATGCAAACAAACAGCCTTAATCGTATGCATGGGCGGCTAAAAGCCGCCCTTTATTTATTTGTTAGTATTCCTATCTTGCTTCAAAATAGACGCTAATCTCTACTCCTGCTTCTACAATTGTATTTGCCATTATACTTTGCCGTACCGCAATACCTGTCCCCACAGGAACAATTGATAATCCTGCTCGTGTTAACGCCTCCCCTGCCTCACGAATACTCTTTCCAGCCACATTAGGTACTACTACCTTTCCTGGGGGCACTTGAATAGTAGGCATGGGTATCGAATTTGTTTGAATATTTTCTTTTGAAGCAGGTAATTCATTTGCCATTTGAGGATAAATATTGAGATGACGCATAATTTTACCTAGAATTTCTCCAGCAATCGGCGCTGCAATTTCACCTCCATAATAGCTTCCTTGAGGATCATCAAGGACAACTAAAATTGCAACTTGAGGATCTTCTACAGGACCAAAACCAACAAATGATGCTACATAACGTCCTGCAGAATAGCCGCTGCCATCATCTTGCAGTTTTTCTGCCGTTCCTGTTTTCCCTGCAAAGCGGTACCCTTTTAAATAAGCTTTTTTACCGCCACCTTCCAATACGACCTTTTCCATTAAGCCCGTCAGGCGATTAGCTGTTTCAGGGCTAATCGCCTGACGTACTGCTTGCGTCATCCCTTCACGCTCAATAGAACCGTCCATATTTCGTACTTCTTTGATAATATGAGGCTTTAATAGTACCCCATCATTGGCAATTGCCGATACAGCTGTAATAAGCTGCAATGGTGTAACAGCGATACTTTGTCCAATAGACATCGTCGCCACATCAGAATCTCGCATATCTTCTGGCCTAAATAACAAACCTTCTTCTTCACCGGGCAACTCAACACCTGTTGCCTTTCCAAAACCAAAGGCCTTGGCATATTCGATCAATTTATAAGCTCCCAGCCTCATACCAATCTGTACAAAAATGGTATTAATGGACTGTTCAATAACTTGAACAAACGAAACATTGCCATAACTTTCGTCACTCCAGTTTCGAATACGCCGCCCCGATACTTCAACATAGCCGTTATCAATAAATCGTTCTTCCGGATATAACTGCCCTTCCTGCAATGCAGCTGCAGCTACAACACTTTTAAAAGTAGATCCAGGTTCATAATTGTATGCTACTGCCCGATTCTTCCACTCCTTGATACTATATTTGTAGAATTGGTTAGGATTATAAGTGGGTCGATTAGCCATAGCTAATATTTCTCCCGTATGGGGATTCATGACAATTACAGTTGCTCCTTGAGGGCGATTGGTGGTCATCGCCTTATCCAAGCTCTGCTCAACGATAAACTGAATGGTACTATCTAATGTAAGATATACATTTTTCCCTTGTTTAGGCGGAGCAAATGTAAAAATCGATTTAAAAATGGGGATGCCTCGGCTATCTGTATCAACAAAATGTTCCATAGAGGTCCCTTTAATGACTTTATCTAATGCCATTTCCATGCCATCTAAACCAACGTCATCTGTCCCCACAAATCCTAAAACGTGAGCAGCCAAACTATCATTAGGATAATACCGCTTACTTTCTTCCAAGAAGCCTAGACCTCTAAGGTTAGATTCTTTGATTACATTCTCTATTTGCTTTGTCACCATCGGCTCAATCATACGCTTGATCCAGATAAAACGGCCTCCTGCAGTTAACCGTTCTTTAACATCTCCAGGCGGCATTTCTAATAACGGAGCAAGCAGAGATGCTGCAAGATCCGGATCTTTAATTTCAGAAGGATCTGCATATAAGGATTTGGTTAATCTACTGACTGCTAACTCCCGTCCGTCTCTATCATAAATCGTCCCGCGAGGCGATTGCAGCGTCTGACTATCTTTCACTTGATTTGCTACTTTTGCTGTCATACGATCACCGTCGATGAACTGCAGCCAGCCAATACGCATTGCCAAGATAAAAATCATTATTACTAACAGAATTAAAAATGAAGCAATGCGTCGCTGCAAGATTACAGCATTCTTTTCTATCATCTATCATCAATCCTTCCTAGAACACAATACTGCAATGTCTTATTATTCGTCTTATTTGCAGTATTTCCCTGCAAGAAAAGGAGTTTATCACAACTGCTGCCAATGAAAAAAACACCTCTGCAGGTGTTTTTTTCATTGCAAGGAGATCCAACTATTGCTGAAGAGATTTTCTCTCTCCATTGCCTTTATGCATGCCCGTTGCATAATACGAAGCAATGATCAAAGCAAACCAGATCGGTGCGATGTATAATGCAACACGAGTCTCAGGATTAAAAAACATAGCGATAGCAACGAATGCTAGAAAAGCTAAGCTGATCCAATTTGATACAGGTGAAAAAGGCATCGGATATTTAATTTTTGCAATTTGTTCAGGTGATAAACTATCGCGATACTTCAGTTGTATCAGCAAAATAATTGCCCATATCCAAAGGGCACCAAAAGTTGCAACACTGGTGACATACACAAACACTTGGGCAGGAACCAGATAATTTAGCACTACGCCAATCAATAAGAAACCTGATGAAACCAAAATTCCTTTTACAGGAACATGACGATCATTTAATTTGCTAAACATTGTTGGTGCTTTACCTTGCAATGATAAATTGTAAAGCATCCTCCCTGTACTAAACAATCCACTATTACAAGAAGATAAAGCCGCTGTCAGTACTACGAAATTGATAATACCAGCTGCAGCTCTTACTCCAAGCTTATTGAAAGTCAATACAAACGGACTGCCTATTGTACCAATTTGGTTCCAAGGATATAACGACATGATGATCGTTAAAGAACCAACATAAAAGATGAGAATACGCCAAAAGACTTTATCAATCGCAGCTGGCAAGGACTTCTCAGGATTCTTTGCTTCACCTGCTGTAACACCAATCAATTCAATGCCTAAGTAAGAAAACATTACCATAGTGCTTGCCATAATCATACCTTCTATACCATGAGGGAAAAAACCACCATTAGACCAGAGGTTGGAAATGCCGATTGCCACGCCATGATTGGCAACACCGAAAGCAATCATAGCCGATCCAGCTACAATCATCGCTAAAATCGTTACTACTTTAATCAAGGCAAACCAAAACTCAAACTCACCGAAGGCACGAACACTGGTTAAGTTAACAGCTGACATTAAAACTAACGCACATAAGGCAGGAATCCACTGGGGCACTTCTGGCACCCAAAAGGAAAAATATACACCAACTGCCGTAATCTCTGCCATACATGTAACAACCCACATAAACCAATACGTCCACCCTGTAATATAGCCTGTAAGAGGTCCTAAGAAAATATTAGAATGAGCACTAAAGGTACCGGAAACGGGGTATTCCACTGTTACTTCACCTAGCGCCCGCATAATATAGAACATAATAATACCAGCCAGAAAGTATACAAGTATTAATGCCGGCCCCGCAGCTTTTATTGCAGCGCCAGCCCCAAGAAATAATCCTACACCAATCGCTCCACCTAATGCAATCAACTGAATATGACGTTCCTCTAATCCCCGGTGCAGATCTTCCTGCAATGCATTATTTTTTTCCACAAATTTTCCCCCTCATATAGTAAATTTGGGATTACAGCAATTTATCTACAACCACCTCCCTCTAAGCAAATGTCTTCATATACTGTCACTCATCAATCTAGAGTAATTTTAATCATGTAACCATGTAATTATTCAATATATTCAGATAATTTTATTTTATATTATACGCAAAAAGCATACTCTTTGCACCGATGTGAGTATGCTTTTTGCAGCTTTACTAAAGGATGTTTAATTGATAATAAAAATTTGGTCTTTCGACAAACTGTTAGCTTAATACAGCTGTTACAGGAGTATAAGGTAAATTCTGATCATCAGCTACAGCCTTAAATGTTACTTTTCCATCATAAACATTAAGCCCTCTTGCTAATCCAGCATCATCAATAAGAGCTTGCTTCCAGCCTTTATTAGCAATCTGCAGCGCATATGGCAATGTTGAATTTGTTAAAGCCAAGGTGGAAGTACGAGCAACTGCTCCCGGCATATTGGCTACAGAGTAATGAATTACACCATGTTTAGTATAGGTAGGTTCGCTATGCGTGGTAATTCGATCAATCGTAGACACGGATCCGCCTTGATCAATGGCCACATCTACAATAACAGAACCAGCTTCCATGGTTTTTACCATATCCTCGCTTACAAGCTTAGGAGCCTTTGCACCAGGGATGAGCACAGCTCCCACTAAAAGATCTGCTTGTTTTACCCATTTTGCAATATTATAGCTATTTGACATGACAGTAGTTACTCTACCACCAAAAATATCATCTAAATAAGCAAGACGCTCTGTGGACTTATCGAGAATCGTAACACGTGCGCCCATACCAACAGCCATCTTAGCTGCATTTGTGCCTACAATGCCGCCACCAACAATTACGACTTGGCCTGATTCTACCCCAGGTACACCACCTAGAAGAATCCCTTTACCACCCCAAGGTTTTTCTAAGAACTGCGCACCAATTTGTACTGCCATGCGACCCGCTACTTCGCTCATTGGTGATAATAACGGCAATGAATTATTCCGACCTACAATGGTTTCATAGGCAATGCCAATCACTTTTTTCTCTAACAATGCTTTTGTCAGTTCTGGCTCAGGTGCTAAATGTAAGTATGTAAATAATATTTGTCCTTCATGAAATAACTCATATTCTGGCATCAGAGGTTCTTTTACTTTAATAATCATTTCTGAAGTATCAAATAATTCTTTTTTATCAGCAATAATGGTCGCTCCCACTTGCGCATAGCTTTCATCAGAAAAACCACTACCAATACCTGCATTTTTTTCAATTAAGACAGTATGCCCTGCTCTGCAAAGATCTTCTGCTCCCGCCGGAGTCAGTCCTACGCGGTTTTCATTGTTTTTAATCTCTTTTGCTACGCCAATAATCATAATAAATCTCCTCCATTTTCGTTATACTACTTTGGCAATATATAAATACATTATTAGTATTATGATTCATTATAATGCAAGAAGTATGCCACATAGAGAATTTCTATGATACATCAGCCACTCTAGCGAACAAATATAAGGTTTTTTTTATTTCACTTATAGAATAAACAGATTTTCTAACCTCATTCTTCAAACAAATCTATAATTAGTCAATTCAAAATGGAACGATTAATTTCCACAATAGATTCCATTGTTACGAATAGGTTCCATTTTATTGAATTAAAATACATAAATTTCCAGTTCAGTCGAGTGAAAAGTCATATTTTCGTAATTTTTTTAATACCGCAGTATGAGATAACCCTAGTACTGCACCCATACGTCTCGAAGAGCGAAATCGGCGAAGAGTTTCTTTTAATATAACGACTTCCACTTCTGCCAGTCGTTCCTCTAGTGTTTGATATTTTTCAAATTGCACGCTAGGCGGTGCTGTCTGGGAACCAGATAATCGTCCTAAAAAGATATGTTCTGGCTGCACTAACGTTCCATCAACTAAGTTTACGGATCTTTCAATACTATTTTTTAATTCCCGTACATTGCCTGGCCAATTATAATCCTGCAGCCGCTGCAATGCAGCAGCAGAAAAACCTTGAACAGGATTATGTAATTTCTCAGCAAAATGTTTTAAAAAGAGTTCCCCTAATAGCTGGATGTCTTCAAATCGCTCTCTAAGGGGAGGTATTAAGAGAGGAATAACATTTAAGCGATAATATAAATCTTCTCGAAAAATTTTATCTGCAACCATATCTTCTAAATTACGGTTGGTTGCCGCAATAATACGTACATCAACAGCCACTTCTTTCGTACTGCCCACACGCCTTACTCGCTTCTCCTGCAATACCCGCAGTAGTTTAACTTGAAGATGGGCAGAGACTTCTCCCACCTCATCTAGAAATAATGTGCCGCCATTGGCAAGTTCGAACATTCCTGGCTTTCCTCCCTTGGCAGCACCTGTAAAAGCTCCTCGGGCGTATCCAAAAAGCTCACTTTCCAGTAGAGTCTCAGGGATCGCAGCACAGTTAATCGGCACAAATGCCGCGCCAGCTCTTGTTGATGAGCTGTGCAAAGCTCTGGCAAATAGCTCTTTACCAGTTCCTGTTTCTCCACGGATTAATACGGTAGAATCACTCGCGGCATATCTCCGTGCCTGATTGACTACCTGCCTCATGACAGCACTGGCATAAGGAATATCCGCAAATGTCATGGGCAAAGAGGCTGTCATATTATTCATTAAACTTCTTACTTCTTGAGTATCGCGGATTAAGGCAACCACACCAACAACTTCATTATCATTATTCTTTAGAGGAATTGTACTAACTACACAATAACTATTACCCCCATCAATATATACTTCTCGATTATGATATTGACAGCCTGTCTGAAGTGTTTCCTGTATTAGTAAATTCTTAAACAAGGCAGCTTCTAAGGGTTTGCCGATTACTTTTTTTACAGGCAAATTCAAAATCCGAGCCGCTGCTGGATTGTATTGTGTAATAAGTCCATCAGGATTAACAGATAAAATCCCATCATGCACTGATGTTAAAATTGCATCGAGCTGCTCAGCTCGTTCTTTACAAGGCATGGCAGAGATCTCATCAATCTTTTGAATGCCAGTAATCCGGGATAACTCAGCAATGCAGTCCTTGCATTGCTGTATCGGTACGCTTTGACATTCCAAATAAATTTTATTCTTCTCAACTTCCATAGATACGATATTCATTCTACGTTTTGCCAGGATAGCGGTAATATCATGAACAACTCCGATACGATCGATGTATAATATTCGCAAATACATCTTTTACACGCTCCTCTTATCCTTATCAGGATTTCTTCATCCAAATAAGGTCAACAAAACCAGCTGGCGTAAAACCAACTGAATCTTGTTGACCTCATTGTACAACTTTGTATATTACTTCTTCAAACTAAATTTATTTTCCTGCTGAGGCTGGATGATTGTGATGAAAAAGCTCGTAAACCCCTATCCTTTAAATCCCACTGGCTTTACAGGTGAATTACCCAAGATTTTTGCTAACACATCTTTAAACTCTTCCTGCTGTTTTTTTTTCATTCCGTCCCTGGATTGCGGATTGTCATGCTTTTGGAAATCAATTGGATAAACCCTTGATACCTTAGTAATCATTCGAACCGCCCTCCTTACTTCTTCTATATTAAATATATCGAAATAAAATAGGCTTTCCTTAACTTAATTTGTTATTTTTTTCCATATTGTATTTCATAGCAACCAGATATATAAGATCGGTTAAGCATAAGAATGAAGAGATTTTACTATAACTCTCAACTACTTATTCATATAAATAGTATTTTTTAGACATCGCCTTAAACTGATTTGTTTCTTTCTCCCATAAGCTATATAACTCATTCAAAGTATATGTCCCTTTTCTAACATCGTCGTCACCCGTAATCAAATCAATCGAGCTTTCATTTTTTCCATTACGCGTAAAAGAAAATCTATCACCGCTCATTTCTTGTATCGTATATAGTAAGCTGATACCTGTTTTTACAGGCAGGAATGTACTTTTATCAATCACATGCAGCTGTACGCCTGCACATGGCTCATTTTGATATAATCCAAAATTGGGAGTAAAGTAAACAGGACGAAAGATTACTCCAGGCAACTGCAGTGCTGTCATTTTTGCTGCCAAATCATATGCATTGATCCATGGTGCCCCAACAAATTCAAAAGGTCTTGTTGTTCCTACACCTTCTGAGATATTAGTACCACCAAAAATACCTGTTCCTGGATATACAATCGCTGTATCAGGGGTAGGAATATTGGGAGATGTCATTACCCAAGGTAAGTGGGTTTCTTCAAAATTCATTTTTCTTTGCCAGCCTGTCATTTCAATAACCACCAAGTCACAGCCGATACCAAACTCCGCATTGAACAGCCTAGCCAGCTCTCCTACCGTCATGCCATGCCTTGTTGGGATCGGATACATTCCAATAAAGGATTCAAAACCAGGCTTTACTAAATTTCCTTCAACCATTGCCCCGCCGATAGGATTAGGCCTGTCAAAGATCACCATCGTTTTTCCTAACTCTTTACAGGCCTGCATTGCATAAGCCATTGTATAAATATAAGTATAAGAACGCGCCCCTACATCCTGTATGTCAAAAACCAATACATCAATATCTGCCAACATCTCCGGGGTAGGTTTTTTCGTTGCACCATATAAACTATAAATAGGCAGTTTGGTCTTTTCATCAACACTAGTATTCACAGAGTCTCCAGCTTTGACAGCACCACGAATGCCATGTTCTGGAGAAAACAAGGCAACTAAATTTGTTTTTTCATGCAGAACGTCCACTGAACTCTGAAAAGAGCTATTCATTCCTGTAGAGTTTGTAATTAAACCAACTCGCTTTCCTGTAAAAATGTGTAAATACTCATCGATTCGGTCAATGCCTAATCGCACTGGGGCAGATTGGTTAGTTTCTAGGTTATTCTTTTGCCTTGCTTGCTTCTTTGTCTCACCAATGCTTAAAAGGTTTGCCATACCTATAACAAATACCATGAATAATAGTATTCCTTTTGCGATATTACGATTCATCCGTTTTACCTCCATTCAAAAAAAGAGCCCGCGAGCTGCGTTTGCTCGAAGGCTGTCTCATTCACTTATATACTTGCTCCAGTAATTAATTCTCTTTTTGTATGTTTTTCTGCTACTGCAGCAGTTTCTTCAATACCAGTAATAATATGCTGCATCGATATTTCAATATTTCCTAAGATATCATTAATCTTTTTAGTTGCCTCTACACTATCTTCTGATAACTTGCGAACTTCTGTAGCTACTACAGCAAACCCTCTGCCATGTTCGCCAGCTCGTGCAGCTTCAATCGCTGCATTTAAACCCAGTAAATTGGTCTGCTGTGATACTTTATTAATAAAATCAATCACTTCGTGGGTGTTATTAATATGACTTTTTGCTTCACTTACAGATTGTGACAATACTGCAACCTTTTCATTTAATTCTTCGCTCATTAAAACCTGAGATTTAATTAAATGATACAACATACCTGTTATAAAGTCATCTACCACTTTAATATTCGGTGTTTTATGCTCTTCAATTAATTGATTTACTTTCTGGTTGCCAGTAATATTTAGCACCACATTAACTGTCGGCATTTTAAGACCATCACGAACATCATTAAATGTACGAATTCCTAATTTTTGTGCCAGTTGTATTGCTACAGCATCTGATTTTACATCCACAACCCCGACAACTTCCAAATCAGGAACTTGACTCGCCATTTCGATAATGCCAACGCCACCTCTACCACCGCCAACTAACAAAATATTAATCACAGATTCGCCTCCCAATATTGTTACACTACGAAACCAAGTATTCCCTTATTATACATTATACTATAAATCCGCATTATCCACATCAGCATATTTTTATTATTTTTACTCCTCTAATGGATAATAAAACAAACTTCTTAAAGAGTTTTACTACTAATCACATAAATCAAAAAGGATTTTCTTCTTGCCTCCAGAATAATCATTAGTCTAAGAAATATATGACTATATTTAATTATGTCGAACGGAATGAAGTAATGACCTATCTCCTACTCCTTATTTTTCTATTCTCTTTACCCAATCTTGTCCAAGCTCAGCAACTACTTCTGGAGGGAGATGCAACCGTCAAATATGAATCCCGTCAATATAAAGAAGTCAATATTGCCGACATGAACTTTATTGAACGGACTATACGCCTAAATGGAAGTGCTCCACTCTCTGCCAAAACCTCACTTTTCTTTCGTTTCGGTCACCGGTCTTATAGTGGAGACATTATGGATTCGGATAAGAACAAGATAGATCAATACGGTCTACGATGGAAAAATAGTCATAAAGTCGTTACATTGGGCAGCCAAGAGGCTTACGTAAGTGCATCTGGCGCGATGTTTGATAATAGTTCAAACATTGGCGAAGGTATGTTTAAAGGCATTGACTATCGTGATAAAAACGGTCATAACGCGTATCATTTTATTGGTGGGCGCATTGATTCTGCTCTTTTTGCCGATAACCAATCCCGCAGCCTTTTGGGAGCGGAATGGGCTCGTTATTTTGGTGATGTTCGATTATTATTTAGCTACCTGCATATTCCCGATTTGCCCAAACAGGCTGATGATTTTACAGGATTTAGCCTCAGTTCCCCCTTGGGTAAAGCAGAATTACTTACAGAAATGGCATTTTCTTCTGCACCCACTGACAATAAGGCCTTTCTTCTCGGCGTGAAATACTCTCCCATTAAGCATCAGACGATAAAATTAATCGTGGGAAAATTGCCTGACAACGCTGTACCAAAAGGAAAATCCAGCCTCGGCGGCTATGATAATGGCATCCGTGGTTTCCAGATTTCCACTATTCATGCATTAACGCTGTCCAATCGATTAGTTGTGAAGTATAGTCACGTCAGAACCATTACAGGGAATATTCCGATTCGAAAAACGGAAGTTGAGTATACACAATTGTTTTAGCAGTAGTTAAATTAACCTTCCGTTGATTTAAACTACACTGATTATGCAAATAGCCGCTCCAATGACAGGAGCGGCTATTTGATTACCTATTTTCTCGGATTTTACGAAATTCTATTTCATGGCGTTCTTTTTCATGTTTCTGTCTTTCGTGCCATTGATTTTCTGTTTCATGAGGGCGTCTCTTCATTTCTTGTTCATGGCGTTTCTTTTCAGCATGTTCCCGCTCTTGTCGGTCCTTTTCACCACGTTCTGGTTGATTCGGCTTGTTTTCTTGTCGATCATATTGCTGCTGCATGGGAGTTAAATCGGGATGCTGAGGCGAAGCTTCTATTACAGATGCACCTATCCCTAGCTGCATGACACCTAACATTGAATAAATGGCTATTTTCTTAATTATATTTTTCATTTATAGTTCCTCCTTCATTAGATTAATCTTAGTATAATTTAGATATATGACAAGAAAATGACAGATTCTCTAAAATGACTTACTATCTTGAATAAAACAGCAAAATCGCCCTAGCAAGAAGGCCCTTTCCTCACTAAGGCGGTTATTATCATCCCTATTTTTTTATCGTGCAACCGCACCACATATTTTTCTTCCCCATATGTTCCTGTATATCATTTAAACATTCACCAAACCGTTGGAAATGTACGACTTCTCTTTGCCATAGAAAACGAAGCATATCCTTCACACAAGGATCATTCGTCATCTCAATGAGATGTTCATAGGTAACACGAGCTTTTTGCTCGGCCGCCATATCCTCGGTTAGATCTGCTATTGGATCACCCAGGCAAGCAATATACTGCGCAGACCAGGGAACACCATTCGCATCTGTCCAAAATAGTCCATGATTATGCTGGACATATTGCCCTCCCCACCCTGCTGCTTCATAATCTTGAGGACTTGCTCCCTCAGTCAGTTTATATACCAGGGCTGCAATCATTTCCATATGCGCCAATTCTTCTGTGCCGATGTCCGTCAGTAATGCAATTGCTTTATTGGTTGGCATAGAATAGCGTTGATTCAAATAGCGCAAGGATGCACCTAGCTCGCCATCTGGCCCTCCATATTGGGTAACTACTAGCTTGGCGAATCCTACATCAGGTCGAGTAACCTTTACGGGGTGCTGTAAACTTTTTTCATATATCCACATTATGCAATTCCCCCATCTATATTTCCCAAGGCCAGGGACTTTCCACCCATTGCCATGGTTCTTTAGAATATCCGCCAAATCCGAAATTTAAAAGAGGCCCAAATTCGTCTTGATAAGCTTGTTTACGTTTTTCCAGAATTTGAACGGCACAGTTAAAATCATTAATCGCATCAGCATCACAAGGATGAGTGTCTAAATATAAATTAAGTTCTACAGCAACAAATTGTATTTCTTGAATTTTCTTTAGCATACTCCTTTGCTTTTCACAATTCACTGCTTTCACCTCCCAATATTACCTTGGTATCGGATATACACCGTATAAGCTCGGGAATAAGGTTCCCTTCTTTAATGCTTCCTGAGGACTAAAAGCTTCATCATAGCATTGCCATGGAACATATGCATGAGCTAACATCATCTTTACATTTGTCTTTTGACAATTATATTTTTCATTCATATTCCACATATTCATACTGTCTCTTTCCAGTTCTTCCCGATCATCATTTTCTTCGACCCGTTCGACTTTTATCTCAATCGGTTGGTCCTTTATCTCAATCGGTTCGTCCTTTTCTTCAGCCTGTGGATTATATACCTTCCTTTTCACTGATTCATCCTCCCCTCATACTACTTATTACATTTTATGTAATGGTGTCGCGGTATGTGACTTAAAATAAGGAAATATACTAGAACATAGTCATTTTGAAGCATAAAATACAAAAGTACTTAAATGCAAAGAGCACCGAGTGAAGAATTAGTTCTCCACCCGGTGCTCTTTGTATCTTGCGTTCAGCGCTTCCCTTAAAGATTTCTTTTTTAAACTTATTAAAAAAACGGATTAGCCCATGGATGGCATAATCAAAAAGGCAAGTATGTATAATAAGATACCTGCCCCCCGGTATAAGACTAATAACGCCCACGCAAATCGAATGATACTGACATCAATGCCAGTATAATCACTAACCCCGGCGCATACCCCAAAAAGCATGCCGCGAGCTGGATCGAGAGCTAACTGCTTGTGTAAAGAATGGATTCCATCTACATCTCCCTGGAAAAATTGCCATGCTGTTAATGCACTTACTAAATAAGCTCCAATACGAATAAGACCAAACATAGCATTCTCACCTCCCTAGGTATGTTATCCCACATCCTTCATTAATTTATACTTTGATAGATGATAGCAATAGAGACGACCTAGCAGCCGCCTCTATTAGCTATAATTTTTATACTGTTACATAATAGGATCATTTATATTTGCACTATAAAGAAAAAATTTAATCAAATAATCAAACACATACAAAACCATTTTCAATAATATATTGCATAGTGATAGACAATATTTATGTAGAAAGTAAGCCAATGTCTAATTTTACACGGTGACATTATTTAACTCGGTTTAGAGTTCTGGCTTGTCTTGCTAATTTCAAACGAGTGCTGCGGCTGGTATCTGGCTCTGGTGCAATATCTTGAAGCAGAACACGATCAGTCTGCCGCCCTACACTCAGAATGAGACCAATTGCCATGAGATTAACAATCAATGACGTTCCTCCAAAACTAATAAAAGGCAGTGGTACGCCTACTACTGGAAAGATGCCCGAAACCATAGCGACGTTAATAATAGCTTGGCCTACAATTAGAAGAATGCTGCCCATCGTCAATAATTTACCCAATCCATCTGGAGCCTTCAAGGCAATGCGTACACCATAATAGGCTAATAAGCCCATAAGACATAATACCCCGAGAGCCCCTACGAATCCCATTTCCTGGCACAATACAGCAAATGCAAAATCGGTATGAGCTTCTGGCAAATAGTTAAATTTACTTGACCCCATGCCAAGACCCGTTCCCCAAAACCCACCGGAACCAATTGCCAGCAAACCTTGTACCGTCTGATAACCGATACCCAATTGATAATCCCAAGGATTGATCCATGCAGCAATACGCTCCGCACGATAACTGGCTGCAAAGGTTGCATAAATAAATAAGGCAACACCACCACCCACTAAAGTTAACAGTTGCTGCTTTGGCAATCCAGCAATCATATACAACATAAGGCTTATGCCAACGATAATAACTGCCGTTCCCATATCAGGCTGCTTCAATACGATCATTCCTAATATTGCTGCAATATAAAAAGGTGCAGAAAGCAGGGTAATTCTACGCTTACGATCAATTAGCGGACCTAAAAATCCTGCAGTAATCATAAGTCCGGTCAGTTTTGCTAATTCGGAAGGCTGGAATTGAAAGCCAATATTTAACCAACGCCGTGCACCATTTACTTCAATACCAACAAAATGTACCGCAATCAGCAAGCTGATCGTTACTAACACGAGTGGAAAAAGAAAACGATTGAATCGATGATAATCGATTCTGCTGATAACCAGCATCGCCATAATCCCAATACTAAAGGAAATCAAATGCCTTTTTAAATAATAATAACCATCTCCCATTTGCTGACCAGCTTCTACAAAACTAGCACTGAATATATTTACCGTGCCAATCATGAACAATAACAGGGAAATGCAGATAACAGCTTCAGCGTTGCTCCGCCACAATTGAGATAACTTCATTTTGTTTCTCCTTCACTACCCAATAACCCTATTATACAAAATTAATCCCCTAGACCCAATAACCAATTTGAGATTTTAGAATATTATATAAGGAAATCGGCATTTATAAATTGGGATAACCGAGGTGATTATATGGAAATCCAACCTTATCAACTTGTTGTGATTGATGATACAACTCATGCCTTACTCCTCGTTGATGGTCAACAAGGAGAAATCATTGCTGAAATGCCCTATCCGCCAGATTATACCCCAACAGAGCTGCTGCTATCATCTGATCAGAGTAAAGTTTATATGCCTGTAGTAAAAGCAAATGGTAAAGGTGCACTCTTCGTAGGAAATTTAGAACAAAGATCCGTCTACCGTTTACCGATAGAGCTGCCTCCTCCTACACAATTTACACTGGCGCCAAAAGGTAATTGTGCCTATATAGCAGATCCAAATGGCGGCTTATATTCTCTAACTATACCGTCTATGTCCCTAACGGCTTGGGGAAATCCAGCAGAAGCGGCCTGTGTCGGTTTAGCTGCAGACCACGATGCGATTTACAGTGTCTGGGAGCATGACAATCAAGGTACACTGGCAGTATTTAGTACTGCAGGTCAATTACTACAAGAATATTCTTTACCAGGAATACCTACTAATGTAATTCTTCATGGGGATGAACACATTTTAGTACCTTTTACCAGTACAACATTTACTTTGGAAGGCATTATGATTTTTACAATCATTAAGGCAACGGAAACAACTCCTGCATCTATGACATCACAAAGCTGCTTATACCCTAAAAATAAAACTTCATGTCCTGCCTATCCTTCTCACATTGCAGCTTGTCCTAACGAACAAACTGCCTATGTTGTCAATGAAGAAAGTGCCTCTATTACAGTGATTGACCTTACCACTGCATCCATTTCCCGTCTCATTGAGCTGAATCGTTCTATATCCTGTTTACATATCATCCCTGCCAGTCAACTAGCGATTGCTACCAGTCATATTTTTGCTGACCTTAGCATGATCGATTTAGCCAATGGACGCCTACTATCCGTTACAGATACAAAGCGCGAGCTGTTAGGCTACATCGCACTTGTACCGATTCATCCACCGGATGTTGACACTACAACAACCATCCAGTTAATAAATAAAGACTTGGCGTAATGCCAAGTCCTATTTATTAATTGTAAGTATTCAATCCTTTTTCTTTCCCAACTGACGAGGCCACTTGCCACTCCACTTATATTTAGCATCACTATTTTTTGTCTCAATCACTTGTGCTGTGGAAGAGGTGTCCTCTTCTTCAATCAGGATATCCTCTAGAACCAGCTTTTCTTCTGCGTGTTTCCCTTTGCTTTCAAAATGACTATGCTTTTGTTCCTTATTTCCTTTTACTTTATTACTAATCTTCTCTTGCGGTACTTCCTCTATTTTCGGCTCTCTTTCTTTTGTTTCTGGTAAAACCTCTTCTTCTCTATCTGAATTTATCATCCCTGGTATGGAGCATGTAGCAAAATCGCCGATTTTAGACAATGAAGAAGTTTCATCACAATATTCCAAAGACGCTGCCGTTGTATTCTTCATAATTCCTTTTTCCATCATTGTCAAGATTAAGAGAAAATGATCCGCTTCTCGTCTAACATGATCAGCTAATAGCGCTGGGATCAAGCCGACTAACCGACATTCTCTAATCATCTCTTCAGCAGCACGCTTAAAATCTCTAATGCGCAAAACAGCAGCGCGAACATCCTGTAGGAAGCGTTTAAACGAAGCTACCTCTGGATAGCTCTGCAGCATGCTAGAAAAATCACGGCCTTGCAGGTACAGATCATCAAATTCTTGAGAAAAGCTATTAGCTGTTTGAATCAAATTCCGCTCTGATGGATCTAGTAAATGACTAATAAATTTAGCATGGTCCGCCATTATCCGCAGCCAGAACACATTTTCCTGGGCTTTTGCCCCTCCAGATAAAGCTACTTTTCCATTTTTAATTTTCTCTAACAAACGCATAAAATACTCGGCTTCGCGAGCCATATGATCAAGAAGTAACGGAAAGTTATAACCACCCAGCTTGCACTCTAACATGCGATGTAATAAATCACGCTTAAACGTATAAAACTCTTTCAATAAGGCTTGGGTGTCAGTCACTAACTCCATGAACTTCTTGTCATTTTGCAATCGCTCTGCCCGTACGCGCAAAGACTCAAACTCCTGATAAAAGGCTTGCGCATCGTCAATAAAATCTTCCTGATCACAAGGCAGCCCCGATTTAATAAATAAAGCATGCTCTTCCATAATCCGTAACCAAAATTTTACCTCTTCTAAGTTAAGTGGTTCCAAGGGCTCAGGAACCATATATGACATGAGTTGACGCGACGACATAGCAACACTCTCCCTTTTTGATCCCACTACACATTTATTACATTCTATGCCGAAAGTTTAAATTCTGTCATAAAAAAATGGAACCTAACACTTTTATTTTTATCGCTGACTAAACCACCCTAAAACTCTAATTCTATAACAGTGCAAGTAAAAGCGGCGAAGTCGCATTTATCTTAGATTATTACCAAGTTTAAGTATGTGCTTGCAGCCTTTATGAATGAAGATTAATGCAAAGATTAACCACCTTTATTTCCCAGGATCTTCCTGTGTAAGAAAGCACTGTTTCCACATGAGCAAGACCATCAGCATTGTAAGCCCCAGAGATACGCTGTATGCCTTTTAATTCATAAATGCCGTCATGATTCATATCAACTGGTTCCAACTTTCCAAATGGTGTCACCATGAGCTTTGTTTGCTTTTTAAGCTTTCCTTCTTCATTATAAAGACCCAAGCGAAGATAATCGGCAGTACGATTATGAACATCCATCGTTATACCTGAACCAGCACCGCCATTGATTTCCACTTTAAATCCGTCAAGGAATTGACCGGATACTAAACTTTCATTATTATCTTTCTCATCAAAAAGAATGAATGGTGTCTCGCCCAATGCAACAACCTGATTATAGTACCAGCCGCCGCTGCCGCCGGATGCAGCAGTCACCAAGGCATCAACCATTTTATCACCAGTGAAATCTCTTAATAATAATTTAGCCTGATAACCGCTTATTTTATCCAAAACTATATCGGTTCGCCTGTGATCAGCCCCATTTTCGACAATCAGCTTCATCGAATCCACATAGGACGAAGAATCTGCTTGCTTATGTCCAATCAGATAAACCGTATCAGCGACTCCATCACCATTGACATCTCCTTCCTGCATATCCAATACCTGATAGCCTTCTGGCAGCCATTGCCGCGAAATTACATCCTCTACGCCGCGAGTGGAACCGATAATTCCTCCATTATGATTATAGACGGGTCTGGATACATAATCGATTTGATTTGCTTCGGCAAGACTAGCCAATGGGGCTATCATCAAGCCTAAAGTCAAAACCGCCGTAAAATGATAGTTTTTATACATAACCAAATTCCTCCTTTTCCATTCTACTTCTAACCTTATTAACGTCACAGCAACGAAAAAGTAACTATATCGAAAAAATACATTCTAGAGTTATCCTTCCGTGGGAACCACCCAAAGCATATAGATGTTCTGCTTCGATCTCTAAGTACATAGTAAGAAACCTTCTGGGATAGCATTTTTCAACTATCCCAGAAGGTTTTCTTTTTAACCGCCATTTCTATACCCTTATGAAAATTTCACTTCACACCGATTAATCGGCGTTCCTATACCGCTAAATTTCTTTTCATATTCCGTCATAATATTACCTTGATAATCACTGTTATGCAAATCAAATGTTACCTTAGAGACCTGCAGATTGCAAGTTTCAAATTGTTCTAAGGAAAATTCAAATAAAGGTCTGTTGTCTGTCTTAAAAAATAGTTCACCGCCAGCAGGCAAAAGAATCCGATACTTGCTTAAAAAAATAGCATGGGTTAATCGACGTTTCGCATGTCTAACCTTTGGCCATGGGTCACAAAAATTAATATATAAGCGATCCACTTCCCCTGGAGCAAAAATATCCAATACGTGATTAATATCGAAAACCAGCAGCCGAACATTGGTCAGTCCCTTTTCTCTCACTTTCTGAGCTGCATAATATAGGACATCCTGCTGCGCTTCAATACCAATAAAATTAATACTTGGATTTTTCTCCGCCAATTCACTAATAAACTGACCTTTCCCTGTACCTAACTCAACGTAGAGGGGTGCTTGGCGTCCAAAAACCTCATGCCAATGTCCCTTACGATGTTCATGTGCATTTTCTTTAGAACCTGGCTGATCAGGCACACCGAAAGGTATCTCTTTTATTACTACAATATCACCATATTCTTCCAATGCCGCATCTACCCACGGCTTTCTTCTCAGTCGCATTCCATTCCCACCTGTACCTTTATTATTCTTTGTCCAATCCAAATTTTTTTAAATATCGATATAATGTAACACGGCTGACATCTAGCATATTTGCCAAGCGGCTAATATTACCACCAGCAACTTTCCAAGCTTCAACAAAAATATCCTTATCTTCTTTCCATGCTGTGCTGATACCAGTCTCACCTAATAAACTTATGTCCTTCAGCGCAATTGTATTTCCCTCTGTATTAAAAAAGGCTTGTTCTGCAACTCCTTGAAGCTGTTTAATATTTCCAGGCCATTCATAAGACATTAATAGCTCTTTTGCTTCATTCTGCAACTCTTTTACTAACATGTTATGCTGTTCCGCTAATTCACTAATAATATGTTCTGCGAGCAGCGGAATATCTTCCCGTCTTGCCCGCAATGGAGGAATGCGAAGCATGCTTTTCGAAACGATCTCGTATAAAGGAGAGAAGAAAGCCCCTTTCTCCGTGAGTCGCTTCAAATCACTATCACAAGCAGCAATAATTCGAATATCAAAACCACGTTCCACTTTTTCACCTAAACGACATACCTTACACGTTTTTAGAGCATCTGCCAGCCGAGCTGCCACATGCATAGGCATCTTTTCAATCTCATCTAAAAACAAGGTTCCGCCATTTGCCAGTTCTAATTTTCCTGGGCGGCTTTCATCTCGATATTCACCGCTGCCAAACAGCTCTTCTTCCAGCACCTCAGGTAATATATCACCACACTTTAAAGAAATAAGAGGTCCAGCAGCTCTGCCGCTTGCCTGATGAATTGCATGGGCCATACGCTGTTTACCAGTCCCCGATTCCCCCTGCAGCAGCAGATGATTATTATTTCGAGCCACCCTGCCTGCTTTTTCTTGCATAGTAATAAAGGCAGAAGTTTCTCCAACCATACTAGTCAGACTGTACCTAGCCTTATATCCAACCGCATGAGCCACAAGAGTTCTTAAATCTTCAATTGGCAATGATACTGCCACTACGCTCGTTACCGCTTTATCCTGCTCCAAAGGCACTACCGTTGTAATATCTTCATATGTTTTTCGCTGGGTAATCCATGTTACTTCCTTGTTATAGGATGGTATACCTTTGAATCCTTTATACAAAGGTGTATGACGATAATTTAAGACTACATCGTTTAAATTAGCTACTACATCCTTTGTCGCTACTGCATCAATACCCGCTAAGCGGCTTTTCCCCAACTTATTGCTATATACCACATCACCACCTGGTATGATATGGTATACCGCAAAGGGTACCGAATCCAAAATTACATGCCGAGCCTCCAGCTGCGCTAGCATTGTTAGGTGTTGTTCCATAGCGTATCGAATACTAAGCAGCAATGAAACAACTGCGCTATGAGGCAACTCTTCTTGCTCTACAGAAACAATGGTCACAATATACACAAGTTGTCCATCTACCATAATAGGAACAGAACAGGCATCACCATCTTGGCACTCTTTGATCCACATTTCTGGACCAAACAGCAAAAATGGAGCCTTATGCTCATGCACAATACTAATACTCGACGTTCCTATATCTTCCCCAGCAAGTCTGGCACCCTCTAACTGACCAGGACTCTTTTGAAAAAAAGGCAAAGCATAATTTTTCATTACATAACAGTCTTGATCAAGTAACAGCAAGCTTAAATTATATACATTAAAATGTTCTCGTGTCTCGTTATATAGCCCATTTAAATACTCCATGGCAGCATGATGCAAATTTTGCCTCCGAGCTAGCTCATCTTTTGGAAGTTTAATTAATGTTGGCATGGTTTGAGAAGTAATCCCTCTTTGTTTACTTTGCTCCCAAGACTCAGCCACCCATGGATGTACATTAGGATCCATCACGCTTTCATCAACAAATCTTTCATAGTAATTCATTAATTTCTCTTTACTGCGCCGTTCCCGTATCATATAAATCCTCCATATATTTGATATTCTCTACTTACCAGTATACAAATGATCCACCCTTGGAAGATCTTACTTTTTCTTTTTTTAAACCAAATTGATGTTTTCTTATTTTATTAATCTTATATTTGACGTTTTCCTAAAAAAATAATATCACATATTGAATAAAATCCATAGTTTTCTCGCCATTATTCTTTGCAATTGATACATTTGTCAATTATTTGCTTCACAAAAAAATTGAGTAGGTAGGCGTATTCCTGCCCGACCTACTCAATAAAGACTGGCTCTATCAAGTACGATACTGATTGATATCTTTTCCGAAATGCTGGATTACAACCTTAAATTCACCAATCTTCCCCATCATATCTACAAGTTTATCGTTATAAATCTGAACGGATGCACTAACTTCCTGGCTCGCTGCCGAATTTTCCTGAGAAATGGCTGCCAAAGACTCAATTTTACCATACACTTGGCCAAGTCCAGTCATCTCATGTTCCAATTTTCCAATCATCTCTACAATATTCGTAGCTACATTCTGCACATTGCCCACATGACGACTATTACTAGCTACTACCTCATTGAGCTGATGACTTTCCACTGCCAATACATCATATTCTTCTTCAATCATCAATACCACACCGCTAATAATCTCCATTAAAATCTTAAGGTCACTTGTAATGCTATCTGAATGCTGATGGGACTGCTCTGCTAATTTGCGTACTTCCTCTGCAACAACTGCAAACCCCCTGCCTTGTTCACCAGCCCTTGCTGCCTCAATTGCAGCATTAAGAGCTAATAGATTGGTCTGCCCCGCAATCGCTGCTACCATCCCTGTAATTTCCGTTATTTTAGTTGCCTGAGACTGCAAGTTATTAGCCGACTCTCTCACCTCAGCAAACTTTTTTAAACTATGCTGCAGCTTAGATCCCGATGTCTCTACCTCTTGAAAACCTTGATTGATTTCCGATACAGCTGCTTCGAGTTGTATCTTATTATGATTCTGCTCTACAACAAACGTTTTTAAGGTTTCTAAATTACCACTTAAAATACCAACTGCCTCGGTAGTCTCAATTGCCTGGTTACCAGCAGCAGTTGCTACATCATAAACCACTCCCGAGATCCCCCGCGAAGTAGCCTTCATATCATCTGCTAATACATTAAAGGTATCAGCATATTTATTCATTTCATCGCTAGTACCTTTAAATCCTACAAACTCGCGCTTCAATCGTTTTTTATACAAGGATAATCCCTGCATAATACTCTCGAACTCATCACCAGTAGAAAGATTCGTTTCATGAAAATACTGCCGATCCCGCATGTTGCTGATTTCTTCCTGAATGATAGCAAAAGGTGCTAATAAAAAGGAGGACACAATTCCCGCAAGTCCACCACTAATTAATGCTGACCATAAAGGAACTGAAATACCTACTACGGATAATATTCCATTTACTGCCGCGGTTACAACGGCAACAGCTACACCTATTTTGACAGGTAAACTTTTAATAAATCCAAAAGACAGCAACTGATTCACACGATATTTTTTATTATATGTAATAGGCTTAGAGAATCGAATTTTTAGCTTTACATGTTCAGAAGATTTTTCCAAGACTTCTGTTTTAATTTCCTCGTTAAAATGCTCCGCACCACCGACAAGAAGACCATTGAGATACCCGAACATTCCTCGTTTTGATTTATAACTAAAGATTGCCTCATATTCTGAAATGGGCTCAATTAAGATTTCTGGCGGATTAGCACCTGGAATTCGTTGTACAACAACCACATGCACATCATACATGGACCTAAGAAAAGAATACAAAGTTTCCTGCTGAAAAAAAGCCGGATAGACAGCTAAGAAAGCTCTAACATTATCCTTGCCAATCGTCAACCAAATATCATCTTCTGATTTCCCTAAGGAAGTTGCCAAGGATGTTATAAACTTTTTGACCCCAATATCTTCAACATCTTCCATTGGGCCAACAATACGATCCTTCTCCCATCCTGCACTCTCCATTGCTTTGTTGACCAAATCCTGACCCCATGCATTACGTGCAGTACTAACCCAAGTGGCAACAACTGTTCCCTTCATTCCTATCACTCCATTTTAAATACGTAGCAGCAATTTTATATTATATTGTACTGTGCTGTATAGCATTTCGCTATTTATTTACAAAATCCTGCCATTTTACTATGAATATTGGTGCATCATATTTTAATAAATTTTTTTGATTGTGATCTTCGTCACAGACTCCGATATGTATCCACTTATAATATAAGGTGCAACTGTATTACCATCTAAGGAGGCTCTTCATGAAGATACCATTAGCAACGATTCCGATACTGAATAAAAAAGTTAAATTCCCAGTAACTCCGCATATTCCAGGTGGGTTAACTACTGCAGCGCAACTTAGACTCATTGCCGACATTGCTGACAAATATAATGGTTCATTAAAGATCGTGGGAAATACGATTACAATTATCGGACTTAATCTGGTCGATGGAGAAAAGGCCATGACTGAGCTTGGCTGCCAAGGTGAATCTTTCATTGCAAAACAAGTACGCGCCGTTAATTTCTGCCCTGGAAAACCTGACTGCCCTAGAGCATTGCAAGACAGTACCGCCTTAGGTCTTGCACTGGATAAAGAATTCTTCGGTCAAGAATTACCCAGCAAGCTGCGTATTGGTGTTAGCGGCTGCCCAAATTGCTGCATTGAACCTTTTGTCAAAGATATTGGCATGTATGGAACAGCCAAAGGATATACCTTAGCTGTTGGCGGTAACTCAGGCTTTTCTGCGCAAATTGCAACCACTGTTGCTGAAAACGTACCTGCCGATGAGATTGCATCGATCGTGAACAGCATATTAATTTACTTTCGCCAGCATGGAAAAAATAAAGAGCGCTTAGGACAGGTTATTGAAAGGCTCGGCTGGGATCACTTTTCACAAGAGACTCTGCCAGAAGAATATAGAAAAAAATAGAATTTTTTTAAACCGCGAAGATGCGAAGAAATGCAGGACACGAAGAATAGAAACGATATCTTCGGTGTGCATTTCTTCGCATCTTTATAATCATTCCTCTTTTTATGATACGATACATTAATCCATAAAACAAAAAATTCTCGCTTTCGCGAGAATTTATTACTTATTAAAATTCGGGGCAACGGAGTTCCCCCAAGATTATCTCAGCATCCACCCCAACACTAAGTAATCATTAACTCCGCTGCTTCATTATCTATTTTACCATAGTTTCCTTAACTATAAAAGTGGCAAGTGTCACTCTTTTGTAAAAACTTTATCTTTTTTTAAGTATGAATCTTTGTCTGCACCAAATGATTCACACAATCCAAATTCTTAAACAAATTTTTCACAATTTTTTTGTCAATTTTATTGTGCCTCACCATACTATACATAATCTTTTTCACCTCACTAGGCGACAATAAACTTCGATAGGAACGATCTTCTGTTAACGCAGCAAATATATCAGCTACCGCTACAATCCTTGATCCCATCTTAAGACGATCTTCCTGCATGCGAAAGGGGTATCCTCTTCCATCTAACGTCTCATGATGATATGCCGCCCATTCAGCGATGACTTCAAACTCGTCAATCTGTTCTAATATCCGATACGTGTAATATGCATGCTGCTTAATAATATCAAATTCTCTAGGAACTAATTTTTCCGTTTTTTCTAACAGCTGCTTTGGCACAGCTAATTTTCCCAAATCATGAAGTAAACCAGCAATTTGTATGGCCTTACATTCTTCTTCACTATAGCCTTCTAGTCCCGCTAAAAATGAGGAAATCATTGCTACGTTCCGCGAATGGGCACCTGTAAATGAACTCGTCTGATCAATAATCTTCGCAAAAATTTCAGCAATATCAAGTATATCATCTACATTAAAACGCGTATAACCATATTGATTAACATTATCAAAAAAGCGCTGAGCATAGGTTGTATCTGCTAAGTCCAGCCAAAAACTTTCTTGCTGGGAGCAAGTCTGAAGAGCTGCAATTACTTCAGGATCAAAATAAATTCCTCCTAGACTTTCCAGTCTGGATAAAATACTGCCTTTTTGTCCTAATATGTATTTTTCTTCATCAATTAATACATCCAAACGATCTGCGACATTTATGATTCGACTGATTAGAGGTATCTCACTCCCCATTAATCCAGAAGGACTGGAACCGTCATAAAAATCATGATGATGACGAATGTAAACCGCCAGCACACCTAATATCGGTGAATCTTTTAATAAACGATATCCAACCTCAGCATGATCATAAATGGTGTCCTCTACTTCAAAAGTACGCAGCTTTACTCGCTCATCCCAACTTGAAGCAGCACCTAAATCATGAAGCAAGGCTGTATATACTAAAATTTCATGCTGCGACTCCATCATATTCATAGACCTGCCTATCCGACTGCTAATCATTGCCGTACGCCAGTGGTGGTGGGATAGCCCTCCATTAGAAAGTTCTAACGATAAGGACAAGGCGCGGAATAAATTAATGGGATGGATATTATATACCATCTCCATCCCTCCCTTTTCTATGACGATTTATTCTGGAGGTTTATTAATGAATGTAAAAACCATGTTACTGCCAGCAAATCTGCAACGCCGCCGGGACTAACATTTTCTTGAATAAATTCTTGATCTAAATCCTTACACCGATCCCGTCCATCACCCGTTTCCATTCCGCCTGCCTCAATTACCATTTGCGCTTGTTCCCGAACCCATACTCGCATCTTATCAGGATGATGGCGGTGCATGACGGTAGTATCATCTACACAGGTCATAAGCACCAGCAATGTATGTACTAAGGCATCATTAATTGAAAACCCTTTATCCAAGGCTTCTCGCAAGGCTGGCAGTGCCTTATATCGTACCGATGGCAAACCTTCTGCTAATTCTCCACGAATACCCGTAATACCATAGGTAACGTATAAACGTTCTCCAGCAGTCAGTTCTTGCCCACTCTTATGAATAGCGCCTGCTAATTCCTTTTCTACAATTCCGTTTACCATTTTTGATGCATGCTCTAATACAGTGCTTTGTGTTATGAGCAAGGAACGTCCATGAAGCCATCCAGTAATCCCCGTCATAATTCCAAGTAAAAAAATCAATCCCTTTTGAGTGTTAACCCCTCGAGTCGCGGTCAGCATCGCTTGCTCAGCTTCCAAACCAATGATCCTAAGAACTGGCAGCAGTTCTTCCACTATTCCTTCATGAAGAATTCCTGCCTGCGCACAGCGATTCATATAACCTCCGAGAGAAGCGGAGCTTGCCATGAAACTGTAAAAATCCATATCCTGATGCGCACCACTATTGATTCGATCCACTAAACCTGGCGAAGGAGTACATGTAACTTCGTACAACATCGCTTCAATGGCCAACGCCCCGATACGTTCAGCGGCGGAACTAATCCATCTGGTTTCAAAGGCTCTAAATTGACATAGCAGCTTTTCCACTACATTTAACAAATCTTGCATAGTGTGCCGCCCTTCGCGTCGGCACACTACAAATTCACCACCACAAACGAAGCAATTGCGCCCTTTCCCCTCATCCCGGCGGGATAAGAGAGTACCAGCCTGATCAAATACATCAATGTCCAGTAAGCGCGAAAAAGTAAATAACTCCTCAATCTTCTCGGCTGCTTTCTTTACTACCCAACCGTCATTGTCAATTGCTAGCAAGGCCTCCGGGCCTGTGGATAGATTGATCTGCTCTTCTGCTACAACTTCAAATTTTTTTTTCACCTCATGCACAGCATAATCTCGAAGGCGTCTAAAAACGGGCGTGTCTTTTACTGCCCCTGGCACATTTAAGGTAATACTGACTATTATCTTTTGATACTTTTCTTTAAAAGCTTGCTGACGATTATACCTGTCCTCTTTTGCAGCTAATACATCCTCTAATGTAACAGACTCTATTTTCATTACAACACTCCATTTTTTGACTTACTTCTTCTGTAGAGAAGAAAGGATCTCCACGACTTTATGAATTAATGTCTTATTTAAATATTGACGATTTTTGCAGGTCAAAATATAATGATTCAATTGATTATCGTGAAATAAAACGGGTACACTACTATTATGAGCCTTTACATGAACTGCCTCGTTAGTGAATAGGACAATTCCCTCGACCCATACATTAATCCCTTGTTCCTTTAAAAATTTAGACAGTTTATATACTTGACCTTTTACCTGCTTTACAGGATTGACCATTTTCTTAGAATATTTTCCTCCGCCCCGCCCTACTTTATGCTGCGTCCATTCCGCATCTTGTGCATCTCCTACAATGTGACCATTGTGATTTTTAACCTCTACTACATATACGCCTTTCATACCTACTATAATCAAATCCGTTTCTTGGCTATAATTCTGATACGAAATGCTTACATTAGTAAATACATGATAATCCTCTGGGAGATGCAATGCTTCCACTAAACCAATCGTTTCCCCTTTTGCGCCAAAACGAAATATAACTCCACGTCTAATATAATAACTGGATAAAACAATGGCAGTGATCAGCGGCGCTAAATAATACCACTGATTTACCTGTAACTTATGCACGAAAATTAAGAAAAAAGACATACATACAACTACTAAAAGTACGATCCCTGCAAATAGACTTCGATTGGCTTTTCCAATTAAATTATTTCTCCCCTTATGAAATTGAGCCATACCTTTTACTCCCTTATGTTCTCTAGTCTCTGGCTTAGCATCCAATGTTGCTAAACCACCCTCTTTCGCGGACTCAAATGCATGTAACACTTCATCAGAATCCACTCTTGATTATCCGTACAATCTATAAGGTTACTTATTCTGTTTAAACCCCAAAAAACCTCCACACGATCGGAGGTTTTATTCTTTGCATTATTTTTAAACAAAATTTCATTTCTTCCGTTAAATCATCTTCTGCAATATAATGTATATATCACTGGAGGCTGACAACATGTATGAAGATACTGCATTAAAGGCATATAAGCGCAAAATTCATTGGCAAGTGCTGTTAGTAATTAGTATTGTACTCATCTCTGTTATCAATGTAGCTGGTTTATTCGCCGGTGCCGTTTTCTACAAAGAATTCTGTGTATTAAATACCCGCACCAGTTTAGAGAGATTCAATCCCCTTAAATCTCGCTTGCAGAGAGGTTTACAAACAAAGAATTGGCAATCAATCAATATCCAATCACCTTTTGGCTATTACTTAAAAGGAACATACCTACCTTATGCAGAACCTTCTAGTAAGACAGTCATTATCGTACACGGCATTGCTGCCAATCGCTTAATGAGCTTATGGTATGTAAATATCTACCTTGATAAAGGATATAATGTGTTAATTTATGACTCAAGAGCCCATGGCGAAAGCGGCGGTACTTCCACAACATGGGGATTTTATGAAAAATACGATCTTGAAGCATGGGTAGAATGGGTGGCAGACGAACATCCAAAAGGTGTTATTGGTGTACATGGAATCTCCATGGGAGCAGCGACAGCCCTTATGCAAGCTGAGCTTAATGAATCTTCTAAACAAGTAGATTTTTATATCATCGACAGCGCTTATAGCAATTTAGAAGACTTGCTAACCAAACAAATTGGTGCCGCTGTAAATTCTCGTAATCCCCTATGGATCAAAACCTTATTAAAATATTCCAGCGCAGTAGCCTATATCCAAAACCGTTTTTTTTATAAAGATGTATCCCCTATTCACGCGGTTGAAACTGTTACTACACCCATCTTGTATTTACATGGCGAAACAGATCCCCTTGTTCCTGTAAGTATGTCTCATCAATTATATGACGCTACCAAAGGCTATCGCCAAATCCACACTTTCCCTGACACAGGACATGCCATGGCCATCTTCGACAGTAAAGTTGAATACCGAAATGTCATAACCCATTTTATTGAAGTAGTGACTGCTATAAAAAAAGAAGCCTCTTAAACTGAGGCTTCTTTTTATTGTTTATCGAAATGATTAGCAATACGTCTTAATGATTTTGCAATATGGTATAGCAGATAAAAGAATCCTGCCGCCGCCGCAATATGGGCCACACCAAAAGCAATACCAAGCGCTGGATTTCCATGCATTATAGTTTCACCTCCAGTTTTACAATACACTCATTATCTCATGCACCTATGACAACCATATGACAATTCTCTCCTTTATAAGAAAATCATTACATACTCTATTAAACTTTTTAGTATTACAAAATATACATATATTAACATTTATAGAATTTTAAGTATATTTATTGACTAACTAACAACTTAATGTTATTATAGGGTTGTTAGTATTATATATGGGGGGCGAATAAAGTGAAAATCGCATTAGTAGGATTGGGTAGAACAGGAAAAGTCGTGGCAGAATATCTTCTTTCGCAGAATGTGCTTAGCATGGTATTGTGTAGACCGAATAGTACTAATGCTAATAAAGATCTTGGCGAAATATTAGGTCGTAATGACACAGGAATTATGATCGAGACCAGCGACCATTTAGAAAGAAAGCTATTTCAATATAAGCCAGATATTCTTATTGATTTTTCACGCGCAAGCTTTTTAACCGACAACATTCATATCTTAGAAAAGTGCGGCGTAAGTGTAATTACAGCAGTAACTGACTATGACTTTGCGGAATCGGAAAAAATAAAAAACGTAGCACAAAAAGGTAATATTGGTGTCGTTATGGCTCCTAATATTACATATGGCGTTAATGTATTGATGTTGATGACTGAAATAGCAGCAGAATTAATGAACTCTTATGATTTTGAAATTTATGAAGAGCACCATAAGCTGAAAAAAGACAGTCCTTCAGGAACTGCCAAGAAAATTGCTCTGAAAATACAGGAAGGTCTGGATCGCAATGATGAGATTCCAACTCATGCCGTTCGGGCTGGCGGTATTATTGGAAAGCATAAAGTTCTCATTTGCGGTGAATATGATTCTATTGAAATCTCTCATCAATCCTACTCCAAAAAAGCCTTTGCTCAAGGTGCTTATAAAGTATCACAATTTCTAATGGGAAAAACGGGTTTTTATGAAATGAGCGATGTTTTTGAACAGGAGAGAGAACAAAAAAGACAACTCATGGCCTTGCGCAAAATGATGGAAGATATTAATGTTTTGAATTTAGCGTAGAAAATCTGCTATACTATCGTAGTAGATTCATTCTATGGAGGTGATTTTATGGGAAAAGTATCCCCTAAAAGCAGTTATAAGAACATTAAATCTGCAGAGAAAAGTACAAAGTTCTTTATTGACAAACAGGCACCTAAAAAGCCGGTAAAAAAATAATAAGATCTTTGAACCCGTCTTTTTAGACCAGGTATTGCTCAAAAAGCTCCTGTAAGAATTTGTTTATGAATTCTTACAGGAGCTTCTTACAATCTGCTGGTCCTACATGCATTGTATAATTTTTTTTTCTGACACTGCCATATGTAATGTTATTTTAGGTATAATGCCTATCAGCCCCTCATCCTTAATGCAACTGATTACTTGTATCTTATATATCACAGAAATCTTACATATCATATATAATGAAGATCAAACTATTGATGGCATTTCATAACGGAAAAAGAAAAGATTGACAGCAAAATGTGACTACTTTATAATCTAGTTAACGATCGTTAACTAGATTATATGGAGTGATTCAGATGAATACATTGTTTTCCCACGACGGCAAAAAGAAAGATATTATTAAATCAGCATTGGATTTATTTGCAGGGAAAGGCTATGATGGTGTTTCTGTAAGAGATATTGCGAAAACAGCAGGAGTCTCTGAAGCTGCCTTATATAAGCACTTTAAAGGCAAAGAAGATTTAGCGTTATATATATTCAACGCCATTATCCAGAATTACTCTGATCGCCTGCTTCTGTTAAAAGATCAGCCTCTTAGTTCTATTGATAAGCTTTGTAAAATAGTAGAATACACGTATGATCTATATGAGATGTATCCTGCTGAAATTCGTTTCGCTCTGCTATCCCAATATTATTTCTGGGATTTATTAAGTAACGAAAATAAGCCTCATATCATCATAAAACGGATCATAGAAGAAGGAATCGCTGCTGGAGAGATTCACAGGCAAGAAGTTTATTTGTGGATCGCAGTCTATTCAGGAGTCATGTTACAGCCCTTAGCTCAATATCCTTATTTTCATGAAAATCTGCCGGATATACAGACACTAAAAAAGAACGTTATCGAAATGGTGCGTAAATTGTTTGCAAGAGAGTAAAAAATGAGCTATTACTGATAATAAAGAATAAATAACAGGGAGCAAACCAATGCTGAGATATTTATTGAGAATTTTACTTCGCTTACTCTTTAAATCAAAAGTAATCGGTTTTAAGGAGATGCGTTTTGACGGTCCTACAATTGTATTACCTAATCATGTATCCTTTTTAGATGCAGTATTCTTATATGCCTATCTGCCCAGTACTATTTGTTATGTAATTAATACAGATATTGCGGAAAAACTGCGCTTTTATCTCCAATTTATTAATCATATTAAAATTGATCCTTTAAACCCTTACTCATTAAAGAAGATCCTGGGCGTATTAAAAGCCGGCAAGCCCTTAGTCATTTTTCCTGAAGGACGTATTACCCGTACGGGAAGTTTAATGAAGATTTATAGCGGCATCGGCTTTATCGCCTTCCGGACCAATGCAGCAATTTATCCAGTGATCTTCTCAGGATTGGAATATTCCAAATTCTCACGAATTCAAGATAAGGTACGCTCTAAATGGTTCCCAGAAGTATTGATGTATGCTGACGAGGTCATTCATCTAGAATCTGGCGGAAACAAAAGCATCCGACTGCAGAAACGCGAAATTGGCGACAAAATTCGTACGATTTTGGAAAATACCATGTTCAAGGCTAAAGAATATACGCAGGTTGAAATCAATTTATTCAATGAATTATTGCTAGCGGGCAAGACTCACGGCATGAACAAGATGATGGCAGAGGACATCAGCGGAAAGATTACCTATCGAAAAACAATTATCAGCAGCTATGTCTTGGCCAGTGCTTTTCGTACAGCTCTGGCATCAGACAAAAGGGTTGGAGTCTTATTACCCAATTCGATCGGTCATGTCGTTGCACTGTTTGCCTTATTTTATCTAAACAAGACACCTGCAATTCTAAACTTTAGCGCAGGTATACAAAACAACTTAGACTGTGGAGAAACAGCAGGAATCAAAACCATCCTTACCTCTCGTACCTTTGTAGAAAAAGCTAACTTTCAATCCTATATCACCCAGCTGGCTGCTAAATTTACCATCCTTTATCTTGAAGATTTAAAAACTACCCTATCGAGTACTGATAAAGCTTCAGGCTTATTCAATTACTTCTTAAGAAAAAAAGCCTCTCCCATTGGCAATAAAGAGATCATACTCTTTACCAGCGGCAGTGAAAGCAAGCCTAAAGGGGTTGTATTGCCCCATTCTAGTATCCGGGCTAACCTTCATCAGATCTCATGCGTTATCGATTATACCCACAGAGATAAAATGCTAAATGCTCTGCCCATGTTTCACTCTTTTGGTCTGACGGCAGGAACGCTGCTGCCCATTATGGAAGGAATGGAAGTATTCTTGTATCCCAGCCCTCTCCACTATAAAATGATTCCTGAAATTGCATATGACCGAAATGTTACGATCTTGCTAGGAACCCCAACCTTTCTGATGGGATATGGAAAATATGCTCATAACTATGACTTTTATAACGTACGATTTGTTTTGGCTGGCGGAGAAAAACTGAAAGATGATGTGCGCAATCTTTGGAATGAAAAATTTGGTATTCGTATTTTTGAAGGCTACGGAACTACAGAAATGTCCCCAGTGCTTAGTTTCAACACACCCATGTTTAATCGCCGTGGAACTGTCGGTAAATTTCTTCCCGGAATCCAATGGCGATTGGATGCCGTAGAAGGCATTGAAAATGGTGGAAACCTCTTCGTAAAAGGGCCGAATGCTATGAAAGGCTACCTATTGCATGGCAATGGCTTTGTACCTTCAGAAGAGTGGTATAATTGCGGTGATGTTGTTGCCATTGACAAGGAAGGTTTTATTACCATAAAATCACGTTTAAAACGCTTTGCAAAAATTTCCGGCGAGATGATTAGCTTGGATGCTGTTGAAAAGGTTGCGGAAAGCTGCTTTGCTACTGATAAAAATGCAGCAATCAGCACTTCTGATACAAGAAAAGGTGAAAAGATCATCTTGTACACACTCTACAAAGATGCGACGAAACAGCTGCTACGAGAATACATCAACCAAAGCGGACAAAGTATGCTGGTTATGCCGACCGCATTACGAATTGTTGATACCTTACCCTTGCTGGGAAGCGGTAAGATTGACTATGTAACCTTAAAAGAAATGGCCGCAAAGGAGCTGGGTAACGTTGAGTCTTAAGCCTTCTCCCCTTAACGCCTTGTTCTTAGCTCAATTTATATCTGCCTTTGTTGATAACATGATCTTATTCATTGCCTTGGGGATTATCCATAGAGATGGCTATCCTGGCTATTATCTGCCTCTTGTACAAAGCACTTTTTTATTATCTTATATTGTTTTATCTCCCTGGGTTGGCAGGTTCGCGGATAAAAAAGCAAAATCTCAAGTACTAATGGCGGGTAATGTCATAAAAACATTGGGAATACTCCTTCTTCTTGCCAAATGCGATCCCGCTTTGAGCTACGGTGTGGTCGGTATTGGTGCCGTCATTTATAGCCCTGCAAAATATGGTATCCTGCCCTTTCTGGCAAGAGGAGAAGATGCCCTCTTGCGGGCAAACTCCAGCTTAGAAAGCTACACTATTGTAGCTATTCTTACAGGCTCTGTTGCAGGCGGTTATTTATCCGATATATCCATTCCACTATCATTGATAGCCTGTATCGTACTTTACGTCATATCCATTGGCGTAAATGCACTTATACCAAAAGATCCTGGCAATAGAGGGATTCAATATCGCAACGCAATTACCGAATTTGCTAATGATGCAATTGCCCTGTTTCGCGATAAACAAAGTCATTTTTCTCTGTTAGGTACTGGCTCATTTTGGATGGCATCTGCCGTCTTGCGTATGATTATCTTTGCTTGGGTCCCCCTTACCCTTGGCATTAGCAGCAGGATGGACATTAGCATGATTATTGCCGTTACCGGAATTGGAATAGCCATAGGAGCCGTAATTACTCCTTATCTCATTACCGTGAAAGAGTATCAACGTACTGCATGGTATGGTTTGGGTATGGGACTTTGTATTCTAGCATTTTTATGGGTTACGACTTTACCCATCGCCATTATCTTCTTACTCTTAATCGGCTGTATGGGAGGTATCTTCATTGTTCCCATGAATGCGTGCCTGCAGCATGTCGGTCATCAAACCATAGGAGCAGGCAAGACCATTGCCATCCAAAATTTTGTGGAAAATGGTTTTATGTTTCTCGGGGTATTAGCCTATACTTTTGCTTTAAAATTGGGCATATCCATTCATACTTCATTGGCGACTGCCGGCATTGTCTTACTAGCTTTTGTTGCCTATTTGATTGTACTAACCTATAAAAAAACTGACACTGACTAAAAGCAGCCCTTCCGAATACTAGATTCGGAGGGGCTGTTTTAATATCACAGTAGAAAAGTTATTACGCAAATAAAAAATTATTCTTGGGCATACTACCTGTGCACAGTTTAATCCCCCTCTATTTCATTACATTTGAAAAACAGGAGATCTCTATGATAAAAGATAAATCAACCTTATTGAAAGTAAGCGTACTCTTTCTAGCCATTCAGCTCGTACTCATTTTTCAATTAAACAATCTAGGCCAATCCAGCTATGCACGAAGTGTTATGGCAACCACATCGTTTTGGATCTTGTATACCTTTCTAGAGGCTAGATACGGGTTTTATATGAATACCTATGTGAGAGGTATTATCATCCTCTCCCTACTGTGCGATAGTTTTTTTGGCAGCTATTTAGATTTTTATCAAACATCCTTTACTTTCGACAAACTCTTGCACATCTTTGGCTCCTATTCCTTCTCCTTATTTGCCTATATCTTAGCGGTTCAATTACTTAGCCATCCTCTCAGCAGAGCATTTAAATTCATTTTTATTCTATCCCTGGGTCTTAGTATTGGAACTTTTTATGAGATTCTAGAATTTATCACCGATACCATTTCACATCCAACTCCAATTAGCCAGCCAAGTCTGCTGGATACGGACCTCGATCTGATTGGTGATTTAATCGGAGCAATGATGGCTGCCATCCATGGAACATATCGGACTTTTATGAATCATAACTTTTAAACTTATCTAAATAATAATCTATGCAGCCAATGTTTTTTTATAGAAACGGCTTTCTCAGGGCATAACTCGTGACAGCAAAAACAACTTATACATTGATTAAGGTCTAGTATCGGCTTACCAGAACTCATCTCAATGATCTTTGCAGGACATCCTCTCGCACACTCACCACAGGAAATACATCGACTATAGTTAAATACAGGTTGTGCCCGCAAGCCATTGATTAAGAACTCTTCAACAAATTTTGGTACTTTTCCACTTACTAAGCTTTTACCTAAAGATCCTGGCAATTTAAAAGGAGGTATATGTATATCGTCTAACTGCAGTCCTTTAACTGACAAATCGTTAATCTCTCCACTAAAAAGTCCTCTTTCCTTTGCAACTTTTATAGTCGGAACTTGCAAGGGCAGCATTCCCATGATATGAGCTCCAACTGTATCTAATGCATACGGATTCTCAGATGCCAAAATCAACCCAACCTGTCTTTTGTCCCCTGCGGAAGGTCCATCCCCTTCCATGCCTTCGATTGCATCAATGATTGTAAAAACAGGTTTAATATACTCACATATATCCACTAGATGATGAGCAAAATTTTCCGCACTATTCATTTTAAAATGATATTCAGCTTTGGTTAGGCCAGGGATAACACCAAATAGATTTTTTACTCCTCCTGTATACAGCATCATTCCATGTGTCTTAAACTTAGCTGCCGATACAATGAAATCAATTTCTTCTGCAATTTTTATGATTTGCATCTGCTTTAATTTTTGTGCCTCTTCATTAATAATATCAATAACTGACGTATCATAGTTTAATTCACAGCCGGTATTTTCGGAAACTTTTTTCATCCCAGAAGCTTTATAAATGCTGAGCAAACGTTTTATATTATAAGGGCCGCCCGGACTATCACCGATAATGACGCTGCATCCTAACCCCTGCAGATACCTAACGATCGCTTCGACGACTGCCGGGTGGGTGGTCACCGCATCTTCTGGATAATTTTTCTTTAATAAGTTGACCTTAACCAAAACCCTGACTCCGTTTTTTAACCTGCTTTTGATTCCAGGAATTCCATCTAGACAATCATAAACTGCCTTTTCTACTTCTTCCTGCTTGTAGCTTTCAGATTGGGCAATACTGACTATTTTCATTTTCTTCTCCAATCATAATACTTAATTTTACTAAATAACTCCGACTTCCTTCCTACAATCCATCATTCGGCCTTAACAGAGTTAGTTTGATATTAAAAATTTAACTAGATTATACTGTTCTTAACAAATTTGATCAACATTATTCAAACATCTGCCGACCAAAATAGATCTACACCTGTGATTTATGACCTCTGGCTCATACCAACTTTTATATAGTGACGATAAGTCATTTGTATGATAAAATAATTATTATGTAAACTAGTTAGTATGATAGAAAGGATTTGGGATTATGCGTCCAGTATGCAAAATTCTGATGCTTCTGGCAGTTCCAGTAAGGTTAGTAAAGGCTATTTACTCCGGGAATATTAGTGTTTGTCAGCAACGAAACAGCATTGAGGTAAAATCCGATGAAACCGTGAATACTTTTCAAGTATCTCAAGTATATAACGATGCTATTGAAGGTATGAAAATCGAAACAACTATATTTGACTCATAACAGCCAAAGGACAAGGAGTACTAACGTCGGTACTCCCTGTCCTTTTCATTTATTTTATAATCTATTTTCCAATTAATAGTATTTTCATTTCTGTAAAGAATTCAACAGCTACACCAGCCATGACTTTGTATCCCGCTTTGTTTGGATGTATGCCATCAGAATGTAAGCCTTCCTTGATCTTGCAGCTGTCTTCCTCTACCATTGCCTCATAAAAATTAATGACTGCAATAGTATTTTCAACAGCGTATTGGCATATTTTTTCTCGATACAGTCTAAGCAGGCTTTCTGCTTCCAAATCATTACAAGGAATTGGAAGACCAAAAATTGGAATTATTGTATTGTCTACCGCCAGCTCTGCCATAGTTTGAAGATTGTTTATCACTTCGTCTGCAGATATCTTAGCATAAGCATCGTTGGTGCCGCCCATAATGATAACATGGGACAGTTTTTGGCGTAAAACATCTTTATAAAAGCGCTCCAGCATGCCATCGGTAGTATCACCATTTACTCCTTTATTAACATGTTCGATGTTTAGCTGTTTCGCTGCTAAGTTAAACCAGGAACCTTCTGATGTATAGGGGAAACCATAGGTTATGGAGTCACCGATAGCAACTATTTTACCTCTATATGTTCCATGTGATTTCATCCCATCCTATCTATGTTCGTTCATACTACTATATTTAACGAAACAAGATAATGTTCCTCTTTATCCGACTAAGTAATTCACTATTTCTCACCACTATGCCTAGCCTTTAATGATCTTTAGAACAATATTGGCATAATCCTATAAATAATATCATGGATTACATCATCATCATTACTTACAGCAACCCAATCTGCAATCTTCTTTACATCTTCTTGGGCGTTAGCGGGTGCAACTCCACAATCAGCACGCTGCAGCATTTCAACATCATTTTCAAAATCACCTACAGCAATCACCTTTTTAAAACGGTATGCTTCCATATTCAGTAATTCACCAAGCATCTTTCCTTTTGAAACCTGCTTACCAACAATCTCTAAATAAGTAACTGCCGAAAAAAACTGATTTGTTTTATTATCCAAATGAAATTCGGTTAATAAATTCCGACTAGCCAGTAAATGTTCATGGCTGTCACAAAGGATAATTTTAATCCATGATTGTTCCAAAATATCATCAATTTGGGCATAAACAAACTCCTGTTTCTCTCGTTTCATATGCTCATCAATATTGACAGGATCAGTAACCACATAGAGTTGTTCTTCTATAAAAACTTCAATGCACATTTTCGGAAATGACAGTATACAACATCTTAGGAAATCGCTTACATCATTGCTTTTCATCTGCATTGTTTTTAAAAAGCGCTGCTCCTGCCAGGAAAAAAGTGCCCCGCCATTATAAAGAATACAGGGTGCATTGATCATAAGATCTGTCATGTAAGGTACTACGTTTTTTTGCGTGCGTCCTGTTGCGATAGAAAAGTGTCCGCCTTGCTCTACAAAATAGACAATGGCTTTCTTATTTTTTTCCGAAACCTTGTGTTCACTGTTGGCAAGAGTTCCATCCAAATCCGAAATAAGAATAAAATCCTGATACGGTTTCAAATTTTCAGCTCCTTCCACTATTTATGAATAATACAGCCGCTATGTTTAACAAATTCGGTAGGAGTGGTCTTTGTATATTTCTTAAATACGGCGCAAAAATGCTTATAGTCACTAAAGCCTGTCAAATCAGAAACTTCATACACCCGATGAATCCCTTTTTTTAATAGACCAATCGCCTTTTGAATACGATAGCGTGTCAATAATTCTAAAAAAGTCTGTGATGTTGCTTCCTTAAACTTACGACTTAGATAACTGGCACTTACATCTAATTCATCGGCAATCGAATCAATGCTGATCTTCTCATGATAATGATCACGAATTTTATAAAGCGCCTGTGCAACATAACTATTTTTAAGGGTATCTCCATTTAGATATACATCCCAGTCTACAAGCTTACCAATATCCCGTTTCTTGGTAAGTGCAATAATATTAGAATAAGTTTTTCGCTTCTTCCATACTTTCCTTGATTCTCTTGATTGTATTTTTCAGTTCCTCTTCATCCACAGGTTTAAGCAAATAATCTGATACCTGCAGATGTACTGACTTACGCGCATAATCAAAATTGGCATGGCTTGTCAAAATGATGCTTTTAAATGGCTTAATCTCCATACTTTTGGCCTTTTCCAACATCTCGATGCCATTCATGTGGGGCATAATGATGTCTGCAATGACCAGATCGATTTCATATTGCTCTAACATAGCAAGTCCTTCTTTACCATTCTCTGCTGCGCCCACCACCATACAATCCATACTCAGCCAGTCAATTGTGTAAACAAGTCCTCTGCGTATAATTTCTTCATCCTCAACAATCAGTACCTTGAGCATATGAGTTTACCTCCTTTTATTTCAACCAAAAAAGCGGTAACCGTCATTTATTGTTTTCTATGAATGGGCAAAAGAATTTTTACAATCGTTCCTTTACCATAACTGCCGTCAATTTCCACCCCATAAGAATCACCATACATCAACTGAATCCGTCGATTGACATTATATAGTCCTGAATGTGGTGAAACATTCGCAGGTGATATCAGCATAGCCCGAATCTCGCTAAGTGACTGTTCATCAATTGCAGTACCATTGTTGGTAATGGTAAGAACAAGTGTGTTCTCAATCATCTTGATTTCAATTTCTACCAGCATATGCTGACAATCGTGAAAACCATATTTTACTGCATTTTCAATAATCGGTTGAATCAGCAATTTAGGAACACTGCAATGCTTCAGTTCTTCTGGTATCTGAAGAATATAATTCAGCCGGTTACCAAATCGATATTTCTGAATATCGAGGTAACTTTGGGTATATTCCATATCTTCCTGAATAGTTACCCCGCTGCTGCTGGTACTAATGCTGTAGCGCAATATATTCGACAGGGCAATTATCATTTTATTGGCTGCAGCAGGGTCTAACTTAATCATAAATTTGATATTTTCTAATGTATTAAATAAAAAATGCGGATTAAATTGTGACTCAAGCTGTTTAATTTCAGAAATAACCGTTGCTCGTGCCTTTTCATGATTGGTTTGCATAAGCTCTTTGAGACTGAAAAGCATTCGATTATAAGCCTCACCGATTATTTCAAATTCATTATTCGTATTGATAGAAAGACGCATATCCAGATTCCCCTGTTTCACAGCCGAAAATGCTTCTACAAGCTGATCTATCATTTTTGTTTTTTCTTCGACTTGCTTTTTTACACTGATAACAATGGACAGGGATACTATAATTAATACCCCAATGAGAATCATCACTGCATTCACCAGCTGACTGACGATACCGCCGATAGAAGTAAACGCATACACCGTTAATTCTCCGTCTAGAATTGCTTTTTTGCTGCTATAATACTTTGTATCTGCAAAAGAAAAATAGCCATTCCCATGCTGAAATTCAGGTTTCATTTTGTTCATAGCAGCACCAAAAAAATCATCTGTACAAATTGGCATATAGTCATAACGATCCTTTACAACAATATGCACGTCAGGATTCGTCATTGCACTTAGAATTTGTGCGGCGGGCACAACAAAGAGAACATAGCCAGTGATCTTACCTTCTTCCAGTATGGCTTTACCAATGATAAGATCCATCTGGGAGTCAAAACCGTGAATTGAATTCGCAAAAGTAAAGATTGGTTCCATTGACTTTCTCTTGATCTGCCCTATAATGCCCCAATCTGCAGTCCTTGCCAACTCGGCAAATTCCGGATCTTGTATTTGATTTGAAATTAACCGATTCATCTGAGTATCAAAAATATAAAAATCCGTGTGTACACCTATCATATTGGTATATTGATATAATTTTTCATATATTTTTGCCTTTGCAGTGTTGTTATCACGCAGCACATTCATATTACAAAGGCCGGCAATGTCATTGGCGTTATCTAAATAATTAGAAATCATTGTACTCATCATATCACAACTAGCATTCAATCGATTGTGATTGCGTTCCAGCACATTGGTATTCCAATACGCAAAAGCAAGTATAAATACGATAATTGAAATAATAAAAATCGGGATTAGCGCATAAATGGTAAAAGTTCGCCGTAATTCATCCTTCAAGTGGTTCACTTTTCTACTCATGTTTCACCCCGATTCTCTATATCAACTACGACCATACAAGTGTTTACATTTTTTATTATAAACTAATATCTCTGCTGCCGGAAACTTTAAAGAATAAAAGCAGGCCAATGACTGTAGTCAGCGTTAGAATGGTAGACAGTGCTGCTGCCGTACCATAACTTGCACGAATCACTTCTGTATAAATAGCCACGGACATTGTCTTCGTTCCGCCGGTATACAAGATGACGGATGAACTTAATTCATTAATACAGGTAATCCAACTTAAAATCGCCCCGGATAACACTCCTGGTATCATCATTACCGCAGTAATTTTAAAGAAAGTCCTTAATGGTGATGCACCAAGACTAATGGATGCTTCCTCCACACTGGGACTGATTTGATACAAAATGGCTGAGCTTGAACGCAAGGTATAAGGCAAGCGTCTAATGACCAGAGAAACAATAATAATCGTTGCTGTTCCCGATAAGATGAGGGGATCCTTATTAAATGCCAAAAGCAACGTGATGCCCAATACCGATCCAGGAATAATATAAGGAAACATGGTAAGAGTATCAATCATATCAGTAAGCCAGCTTTTCCGCCGTGTCGTGATGTAAGCAACAAGCATACCGAAGAAAACAATCAGCAAAATGGCCGCAAAGGAATACACATAGGTATTGGTAATTGCTAAAGCCAGATTGTCAAAAACGATACGATAACTATCCAAAGAAAATCCCGATACGAATATTTGCCCCTTTGTTTTTAGAAAAGAAGTGTATATCACGGTAACTTGCGGGATGATGGATACCAACACCAGTCCATAAATAGCGATATGCATTACTGCATTCTTTATTCCTGACAATCCTTTCGCCTGCATGGGCCTAAGGGAACTCATGGTAAAGGATTTTCGATTTACCACGTATTTTTGCAATAAGAAAATCGTTGTCGTAAGAATAACCATTAAGGTTGCCATGGCTGCGGCAAAATTGGCTTGCCCACCCACTTCATTAATAAATTCAGAATAAATCATGACCGGCATAACGTTAAAACCTTCCCCAATGAGCATGGGTGTGCCAAAATCAGCTAATGCATTCATAAAGACCATCAGGGCGCCCGCAAGCAGCGTGGGCATCACCAGCGGCATTATCACCGTTACTACCTTTTTTATGCCGTTGCAGCCGAGGCTTTCTGCCGCCTCAATCAGGGATGCATCAATCTTTTTCAATGCCCCGGATACATACAAATAAATAAAGGGATACAGCTTTAATGTAAGCACTAAGAGTATGCCGCTAAAACCATAAATAGATGGCCATTCCATCTGGAATAAGTCAGAAAGAAACTGCGTTATTATACCGCTTCGCCCGCCTAACAATACCCAAGAGTAAGCACCAATAAAGGGGGGCGATAGCATGGAGATAATCACAAGTACCTCGACTGCCCCCTTGCCTTTTACCTTAAATGCCGTCATAAAATAGGCTAATGCCGTACCAATCAGGATGGATAGAATGGTTACACAAGTAGTAACCCACATGCTATTGATCAACGATTGATAGTAGTACTTTCTACTGAAAAACTTACCAAAATTTTCTAAGGTAAAAAAACCAGTAGCCGGGTCCAGGAAACTGCTGATAAACAATGAAAATAAGGGATACATCAAAAACAGTCCAAATACAGCAACAGATGAGATGGTAACGAATGTCCAGAAATCCCAGGTAAGCAGCTTCTTATTCATACTGCTTCACATCCCTGATTAAATTCATCCTTTGGTCCGCAGTAAAAATATTGATTTTTGCTTTGTTCGGCCGAAGAATCATTGTCTCACCAATTTCGAACACTTTTTCTGCATGGCCTAAGTCTTGTGAAAATTCAGTTGCAGATTGATTTTTCATCACCATACCAGGAGCAAAAGCAAGTGTATAATTTACATATTTACCGAGAAATACCCGGTTATGAATTGTGCATGGTATGCCATCTTCTTGTACTGAAAATTCTTCCGGTCTAACAGAAATAATAACCTCCTGCCCATCTGTTACTGCACTAAGATTATCCATTTCCAGCTGATAACCGTCCTGAAACAAAACAAAAGTCTTATGATCTTCGACTTTTATTTTGCCAGCAAATAGATTCGAATGGCCGATGAAAGTTGAAACAAATACATTATAAGGCCTTGTATAAATGGACTGGGGTTTTCCAATCTGCTCAATTACGCCGGTTTGCATAACTGCAATTCTATCGGAAATAGCCAAGGCTTCCTCCTGATCATGAGTTACATAAACAGTGGTAATTCCTACTTGATTCTGCACTTCACGAATGGCACTGCGCATTTCTACGCGAAGTTTTGCGTCTAAATTAGAAAGAGGTTCATCCATAAGGAGTACATTGGGATGAATCACAATGGCTCTTGCTAAAGCAACCCGCTGCTGCTGACCGCCAGAAAGTCGTTCCGGTAAGCGATCTTGATATTCTTCAATTTTTACTGCTTTTAAAATAGCATCCACTTTGGTTTTAATCTCTGCCTTGCTGAATCTTCGCAGTTTTAGACCATATTCTATATTTTCCCGTACTGTTAAATGAGGAAATATGGCATAACTTTGAAATACCATACCAATATTACGTTTATGAGCCGGAATCTCATTGATCACCAAATCATCAAATTTGATTTTTCCTCCCTCAATACTATTGAATCCTGCAATCATTCTTAGTAATGTCGTTTTGCCACAGCCTGAAGGTCCTAATAACGTAAAAAACTCTCCATTTTTGATATGGGCTGATAAATCGGGGATAATCGTTACTTGATCGTATCTTTTAGTTACATGGTCAATATGAATTGCAACACTCATAGATTAAACCTCCGTTTAAAACTTCGGACATTTTGATAGATTGACAGCCCACAACAAATAGCTTGTGTGGGCTGTATAGCAACCATGACCGGATCAATTAACGCTGGTAAATATGTCTTTAAATTTATCTAGCCATTGCCTTTGATTGGCTACAACCACTTTTTCATCATCATTGATAATGTTGATTTTTGACTTTTCAATCAAACCTTTTGGCGGTTCGACGTCATCACGGACAGAACGTCTGTGTAATTGCTGTACGATAATAGTCTGGGCATCTTTACTGGTGATAAAATCAATAAATTTCTTTGCATTTATCATATTTTTTGCATTTTTTATGACGTAGACACCATCTGGCTTAGAAATAACCCCTTCTTTCATATAAACCAATTTTACGGGAGCGCCGTCAGCAACGTATTTTGCACCGCCTTCTTCGAAAGTACAGCCTACAGCGTATTCACCATCAGCCACGCCTTTGTAAACAGCTGAAGAACCACTAAGCAGCTTACCATCTAGATTCGCACAGAGTGCTTTTACATAATCCCAGCCTTTTTCCGGATCACCTTTGCCCATGGCGTAGAGCATATTGATTAAATGTTCATAAGAAGAAGAAGATTTTGATGGATCCGAAAAGGCAATTTTGCCTTTTAATTTTGGATTTAATAAGTCTTCATACCCTTCCATTTTGATATCCCCAATTAAATTGGTATTGACCATAATTACACTTGGAATATCGGTAAATCGAGTCAAAGAACCTTCTGTATTCTTAAATGCCTGCTGAATCTTATCTTCATTAACTGAAGTGTAATTTTCAAATAAATTGGCCTTCGGCTTCATCGTACCAAGTGATCCGCCCCAGAAAATATCACCCAGCGGATTTGCTTTTTCTGATTCCACCCGTTTTAGCAATTCACCACTGCCAGCCGCAACAACTTCTACTTTTATACCACTTTGTTTTTCAAATTCACTTACTAATGGATTGATAAACGTCAACGGATGGGGACAATAAATAACCAATTTGTCTGTTTTTTCGGTTCCAGATTTTTCTGTCGTGGCTTTCGTATTTCCACCACCACAGCCGACAAGAAGTAAAGAGGGAAAAAGTAAAATGAGCATCAAAGACATAAGCTTTTTCATTAATTTTCCTCCATTCAAGTGCTCTCTACCCAAATTATATATAAACCATTTCTGCTGAACAATCCCAGAAATATCTATAACTATCTGAATTAATGAACTTCTATAGTTTTTATTTCAATATTCCAATTATTCGAAATATTAATCTTAGAAGCGAAAGACCTCCGATGTATGATTGACTCTTAGTCCATTCGCAGTAATTTTCTATTTTATTTTCGATACACCCTCTTGCAGGCACCAAACCTGATGTAATAGCTTAACACCCTGATCAATTTCATTGCTGCTCATACTACCAAATCCAAGCATGACTTGAGAGTTGGCAGCATTATGATGCAGATACGTACTGGAGAGAGGGAACAGTCTCACCTCTCTTTCCTGAGCGCGATAAATCAGTTCCTCTTCATTAAGGGAATTGCCAATCAGCTCTAAAATAATATGAAGCCCCGCTCCCTGTCCAATGATATGAGCTTGAGAGGCAAAATGCTGCTGGATCGATTCGACGATTGCATCATGCTTCTTTTTATATACATTTCGCATTTTGCGCAAGTGTTGTTCCCAATACCCTTGTTCCATAAACTTATGGAGTGTTCTCTGGTCTAATAAAGAAACATTCGCAGCATACTCCCTAAACATTTCACGATAAACATCGAGTAATCGATAAGGTAATACCATATAACTGACCCGGAGAGCAGGCGATAATACCTTAGAAAACGTACCTACATAAACGATATTTCCTTGGGGATGTAATCCCTGCAGGGCAGGAATCGGTTTGCCCAGGTATCGCAGTTCACTGTCATAGTCGTCTTCAATAATGACGCCTCCGACATTTTCTGCCCAGTCAATTAATCGTAGTCTATTTGCCACAGGCATAACATGTCCTAAAGGAAACTGATGGGAAGGTGTGACATACACAATGGTACTGTCAGTCTTTTGCAGACACCCTAAATCAATACCCTCGGAATTGACTGGTATCGGGGTAAGAGAAAAGGAATGATTCCGAAAAACAGCTTTTGGAATAAAGTGTCCGGGATCTTCCATGGCAAAGCTAGAATGATTTTTCCTCAATATAGGTGCCAGAATCGATAAACTGTCTTGAAGCCCAGAACAAACGATGATTTGCTCTGGATCACAAGAAATCCCCCGTGAGCGAGACAGATATCGCTGTATCTCATAGCGCAATGCAAAATCGCCCTGCTGATTGCCATAAAAAGCAAGCTGTCTCGACTCTTCCTTTAAACACTCCACATACAATTTGCGCCATAGGTTGACAGGGAAACTTTCTGGCGAAAGACACGCAGGATGAAAATCAAAGGAAATTGTTTTTGTATCTTTAGAAACGGTTCTCGCTGATGTAATGCTATTGCTAGGATAGGCTGGAAAGACGTCTGGTTCTATAAAAGAGACATAGTATCCACTTCTTGGCTTGCTGTGTATATACCCCTCAGCACATAACTGCTGATAGGCATACTCTACCGTATTGCGGCTTACAGATAATTCAATAGACAAATTCTTAACTGATAGAAGCTTTGCAGCGGGGAGCAATTCTCCTGATAAAATTTGCTTCTTGATGTGGCTGTAGATCTTTTTGTGCAACGGCTGGCGGTCCTTATTGTCCAATATAAACATGACTCTTCACCCTAATCCCATTATTTTCAAGGCTCTTAACTATCGCCATTATATCCAGGGTAATCTAGAGTGTCAAGGCACTGGAGATCATTTCTCAAAAAACTGACCCCATGTTATATTTGAAAATTACCCCTGTAATTAGGGGTAGTTTTATTTTATACTATGAATATGGCATTCGCAACGTATGGTTATGCATTGTGACATGATTGCGAGGGCACAATAACGATGTCCGGCAGCGGATAACCTTACCGCTGACAAACTTCTTACTTTAAACAGAAAGGATGTATTTTCATGCTTAACGAAAAATTATTGGACGTGCTTTCTCATCCCGCAGATGGAGCAATCTCAATTGTTACCAGCGGCGACGATGGTCCTCATGTAGTGAATACCTGGAATAGCTATATCACGGTTACACCGGATGACAAACTATTGATTCCCGCTTCCGGCTTTGTTAAAACAGAGAGAAACCTCAGCACTCATAATGATGCGACTCTTTCCATCGCCAGCAGGGAAATCGAAGGTTACAGAGGAAAAGGAACTGGCTTCATTGTGAAAGGAACCACCCGTTTTATAAAATCCGGTGAGGATTTCGAGTTCATGAAAGAAAAATTTTCATGGATTCGTGCAGTATTAGAAATCACAGTAACTTCTGCAAAACAAATGCTTTAACACCTCAAGCTACGAATGAAACATCATAAAAAGGTGCTTGCCAATCAAGTAATACTGCGTTCACAAAAAATCATCCTGCTATAGATTAGGCCTTAGTCAGCAATTGACTAAGGCCTAATCCTATATGTTAGCTGTTGAATACAGCCTTTCTACTCAGATTTTCAGCTCCACGCCGCTTTTTTTCTCGCGAATTAATACTTCTACCAGATTTACAAGCTGTGCACCAGCTTCTACCGGCGGTACACCTTTGCGGTGAATGTTGGAAATCACGGTTCTTTGTGATTCCGGCTTTAAGGTGCTGGACTCATAAGCCATATAGGAACTCATGCTTTCATCCGTTGCCAAACCTGGCCTTTCACCAACCAGCAAGATCGTTACCTTCGCCTGTATGGCTTCACTAATTTGATCCATAGTCGCAACCCTGCCGTATTTCACAAAGATAGGCGTACCGATTGTATACCCCTTGGCGGTTAGCCCATCCATTAGAATCGGATAAATATCGGCTAAATTGGCATTAATGGCACAGGCACTTAAACCATCAGTTGCTATGATTTGCACATCAGGACTCTCAATACAATTACCCTTAATTCCATCGAGAGTTTCCTGAGAGAATACTCTTCCTAAATCCGGTCTTTTGATATACTGCTCTTTATCTTCTGCCAGAGTCTGTACTTTAAAAAACCCCAGCTGATCAACAATCGATTCATCGACCTCCGACCAAACTGCATCCATTGCTACTGCATGATCCGCTCTAAATTTCAATAAGGTTTCGGTTTTGCACCGATCCCCTGCTCTGCCTAAACAAATTCTTGCATTGGTTGTTTTTTTTAGCCTGCTGCAACTTTCCGTATCCCGAGGATTATCAATGGTCACCCGTTCATAGTAATCGACCAGGGATATATCTTTTATCATTTCACTCATAATGTACTCCACTCCTAAGCTGTAAAGATGGAAGGATCTCCAGCCTTTTTAGTTAATTTCCCATTTTCCAATATGCCAAGCTCTTCCATTCTTTGATTAAATTCCTTAATCGGTTTTTTACCCGTAATGTCTCGCAGGCTGGCAATATCGTGATAGCTGGTCGTTTGGTACATTAACATTACATCATCGCCTCCAGGAATACCCATGAAATAGGTGCAATCACATGCTGCAAGCAGCAAGGCTAAATTTTCTACATCGTTCTGGTCGGCTTTCATGTGATTGTTATAGCACACATCCACTCCCATAGGCAAACCCGTTAATTTCCCCATAAAATGATCTTCCAGCCCTGCTCGAATCATTTGCCGGCCGTCATACAAATATTCCGGACCGATAAAACCAACTACTGTATTCACTAAAAAAGGATGATACCGTTTCGCCAGACCATAACATCTTGCTTCCATCGTCAACTGGTCGGCGCCATGATGTCCTTCTGAAGACAGCTCTGAGCCTTGCCCGGTTTCAAAATACATAAAATTTGGACCTCGGGAACTCTTCTTTTCCCTCATGACTTCATAGGCTTCATCCATGAGTTTTACCGTTATACCAAAGGCTTCATTGGATTTTTGGGAGCCCGCCAGGCTTTGAAACATCAGATCCATGGGAACGCCTTTCTGCAAAGCAGCCATTTGGCTCGTAACATGGGCTAATACACAATTTTGGGTAGGAATATCCCATTTCACCATAAAATCTTTAAAACTATGTAAAACAGCTGATATGCTGCTTATTGTATCCACTACAGGATTTAAACCGATAACGGCATCACCAATACCGTAACTAATCCCTTCCATAGTAGAAGCCATAATGCCGGCTAAACCATCCGTAGGATGATTGGGCTGCAACCGTGAAGACAGCGTACCCCCTTCACCAATTGTCGTATTGCAAGTAGCAAGGTTATGTATTTTCTTAGCAGCATATACTAAGTCCATATTACTCATTAATTTCGTAACGCCAGCAATCATTTCCGAAGTTAAGCCATCATGGATATTTTTGATCTCATCCTCACTTGATTTTAGTAAAAATTCTCTAAAGTCTCCCACCGTCATTGATTTGATCATGCCAAAAGCGCTTGGATCAACTCCATCTTGAATGGCTCTTGTAACTTCGTCATCTTCATAAGGAACTACGGGATTATTTCGCAGATCCTCAAGGGTCATTTCTGATAAAACAACCTTCGCTGCTACTCTCTCTGCTGTATCCCGGGCTGCAATGCCTGCCAGAATATCACCTGATTTTTCCTCATTGGCTTTAGCAAGTACTTCCTTTATATCTTTAAACTCATAACTTTTCCCAAAAAGCCTTGTCTTTAGTATCATTTTCTTCACCTGTTCTTTTCATTTCTTCACTGCTTAAAAATTAGCGTTTTTACAACAGTAGGTACTACATTGGCAATGGATTTGCCGATATCAATATAATCACCATTATCAACCTTAATTTGATCAATACAAATTACCCTTGTTCCTGTATTCAGCATATTCATTACCGTTTGCCCCAATGCTTTAGCAAAATCATTTTCAACAATTACAATCACCGGATGGGAACCCATCGCATTGGCGGCAATGGCTTTTGCCATCTCTTTTATTTGCCCATAGGATGGTGACTTCGGACCTTTGAACGCAAGGGCTACGGGAATATCGCCATATCGTTTGATTTTCTCACCAATTCCGTTGAACATAAGATTGATATCCTCATTCTCTGCAAGCTTAATAATAGGAATATTTTTAAGAGGAAGCAGGTCCTCATCAAACAAAATCGTGCTGCCGCTGATTTTTATAGAATGACTGCCTGCCCCTATGACAGTAGCCCGTATCTTCTCTCTAGCTTCTACAAGATGATATTGATCATTTTCAAAGGCTTTTCGAATGGAGCATCCTAATAATGGGCCAATATCTCCAAATAGCGTAACGTCTTTCATACTGCCGATTTCATAATCGCTGTAGATAAATTCAGCAACGCCACCGGAAAACATGATCTTTTCTGCTTTCAGCCCCTTATGACTGTGACCAATAAACAGCTTCACAGCCTCTTCTTCTAAGCCTTCGCTGCTGCTTATTTGTACAAATATTTTGGCAAAAGCATCTGTAAGAGCTTTTATGTCTTCCAACTTAGCCTTTGCCCCAAGAACCAATTCGAGCTGCAAATAGTTAATAAGCTGGGTTATCTTTTCGGAAATATAGCAAATCACACCTTGCTGATCAATCTGTATCAGCCTTCCACCGATATCCAAGGCAAAAGAGTCAATCACTTCCCCTTCCCAAAAGATTGCACCGTTGGTGGTACCCCCGCCAATATCAAAGTTAATGACTCTGGCAGTAAAATGATTTGATGCTTCCGCAGCTCCCGCCCCATAACCCGCCAAAATGGACTCTAAATCCGGTCCTGCCGTTGCAACAACAAAATCGCCAGCAAAGTCAGATAAAACACGGAGTACTTCCTCGGCATTGTTTTTACGAGCAGTTTCACCCGTAATAATAATGGCTCCTGTCACGATTTCATCTTTTTGAATACCGGCCTTATCATATTCAGATTCAATGATTGCTTTTAATTCCGGTAGATGAATCTTGTCTCTTGCCAATAATGGGGTGAAATGAATCTCACTTTTATAAAGTATCTTCTTATCGGTAATTTTCATTTCAGGAATCAGAAAAGAAGTCGCTGTATTTTCTACCTTTATTCGGCTGAAGATAACCTGTGTCGTTGTTGTGCCAATATCAATGCCTACACTCAAAAATTCTCTTTCCATTCCAAATCTACCCACACCTTCTATTAGGGATACCTCTAATTGAAATTCTGGGACATGTCATGAAACCCATGCCCCAGCCTCGCCTATTTATCTAACTCATCAAGAACACCAAACTCTTCCTCAAAGGGACGAATATTCTTATTTCCCCAAATATAATAATATACAATGGCTACCCCATAAACAGCTAACACCCATGGTACTACTTCACTAGAAGCATAGAACAAACTAACGAGACAAAAAATCGCAATCAGAAAACTAATCAGGGGGACTACTGGATAGGAAACCCTAAAAGGTCTTTTAAGAGCTGGCTCTTTCACCCTTAAAACAAATAAACTTACTAAACTGATTAAATACATCGCAACGGAACCAAACACCGCAATGGTAATGACCACATTTGTAAGCCCTGTCAATGCGGCTCCCAATCCTATAATGCCAGGAACGATAAGCGCCCATACCGGTGTATGATGCTTAGGATCAACATATGCTAAAAATTTTGGCAGATACCCAGTACGAGCCATGGCATAGGTCTGGCGGGAATAGCCCACAATGATGCCATGCAGAGAAGCAATCAGGCCAAATAATCCAATGAAGTTCATCAACATGGCACTGAAGGATCCCTCGCCATAAACAGAACTTAACGCTAAAGGAAGCGGAAAATCAACAGAGTCAATTAACTTTACATCCGTAATCCCCGCAGTAAGGAATAACGTGAGAAATGCCATGATCATCAACGTTGCCATACCACTTAGAAAGCCAATGGAAATGTCTTTTTGGGGATTGACCATTTCTTCTGCACTCATCGCACCGCCTTCAATGGCTAAGTAGAACCAAATAGCAAATGGTACAGCAGCCATGACACCGCTAAAACCATTGGGCAAAAGAGGTTCCGCCATAACCCGGGACAATTCAAAATGAGGCAATGCCAAGCCCCAATAGATCACCAGACCAATCAAAGCAACAATCGTAACAATTAGTTCAAAGGTAGCAGATACCTTCATCCCCCAATAATTGATAAAAATGAATAATAAGAAGGCGACTACCGTTGCCGTCATAATCTCAATGCCTGGAAACATGTTGTGAATGTAGCCGCCTACTGCCAAAGCAATGGCAGGTGGAGCAAATACAAATTCAATCAAGCAGCTCACACCATTCATATATCCCCAAAATTTTCCTAATGCACGCCGGGCATAAGCAGAAGGTCCGCCGGCATGAGGAATTGCTGTCGCCAGCTCCGAATAGGATAAGATAAATGTGACATAAAAAATTGTCACCGGTATTAACGCCAAAGCAAGACCCATGACCCCGCCTACAGCAAAACCATAACTCCAACCAAAATAATTACCTGATATAACAAGCCCAACCGCCAATGCCCATAAATGGATTGGCTTTAACACGCGAGAAAGATTTGCGCGATCACCATCTTTCTTATGCTGAATAACCGGATTGACTGTTTCTACCCTACTGCTTTCCATACCTATTTCCTCCTCCGTAATGTGTCAGGTCAAAATAAAAGCCTAATACAACCTTCTTTTCTAAGAAGAATCATATTAGGCGACGTTGCCTGATATTAAGTTAATAAGACGACTACGATTAGTGAGAGCCGTTAATCCACGAAGGCTACCCCCTCCTCACTGTAACAAAAAAATAAGCGCTTAATAAAAATGTTAAATGAGTTTAACATTTTTATTAAGCGCTATTGCTACAATATTCCTTTTTGAAAAAATTCTTTAATCTTTGGTTTTATATTATTCGCCCTAATCAGAAATAGTCCTGCAAAAACAAAAAGTTTTTATTTTTTTATTTTTTTATTTTTTCAATAATCCTTTGGGCGATTTGAGCAGGAGTCGTCTGCCGCTGCATGGATTCCTGCAATAAGCGTTTATGAGCCTCTCCAGCAGAAATACCCAAACGATCTTGGATGATGGACCGCGCTTGACTGATTAATTTTTGATTTTTTAAGTTTTCTTTCGTTTTGTCCAGTTCTTGATGCGTACTATACATGTCTTTCCAACGAGCATATGCAATCTGCACCGCAGCAATGAGATTCTTCTCTGAGACCGGTTTAACCACATAACCATATACATGTACGCTTTCTGCCCGTTGCAGCATCCGGGGCTGACTATGAGCCGTTACCATGACAACTGGTATATTTAAACTATACATGCATTGTGCCACTTCCAAACCGCTTATTCCTGGCATCATAATATCCATAATGACCAAATCCGGTACATTCTCTTTGACTAACCGTACTGCCTGCTCCCCATTACCGCATTCTGCGCGCACCCTGTGACCAGCCTTCTCCAGCATTTCTCTCATATCCGCCCGTATTAATACTTCATCCTCTACCAATAAAATTGATAAGGGTTTCATCCTGTTTCCTCCTTTTTATGCACTGGGAATGAAATGTTAGCAACTACGGATTGACCACAATTCTCGAATTGAAAGGTGCCTCCCAATTGTTCACAAATAAGCAGCTTCACGATGTATAAACCAAGCGTCCCCCCCTTGCTTATCGCAGCATAATCCCATAACCTGCAGCCGCTGTCTCTCACCTCAACATTGATATTGGCATCAGACTCTCTCACAATTATACTGATTTCACCATGAGCATCCGCCTTAATACCATGCTCCAAACTATTTGCAACTAGCTCATTCAGCACTAATGCTACTGGCACCGCTTGGCTGGCATGAATCAGGACAGCCTGCCCCTGCACCATTGTTTTTACCTTCTGCTCCGGTAAAATATAACTTTGGACAACCTGCTCTAGGATGTACTCTGCCAAATCATGCAAATTGACAAGATCACGATATTGATAGGTAAAAATCTCATATACCTTGGCAATGGATAATATCCGATTAATCGTCGCGGTAAACTCCCGCCGCACAGCTTTCCATTTTGAACGGCGCATTTGCAGGCGCAATAAGGAAATTACATTTTGCAGTGTATTTTTGACCCGATGGTTAATTTCTTGAATAATAATATTTTGCATACCTAGCTGACGTTCTTTTTGTCGCAACTCTGTAACGTCTTGAAAGGATAGTACACAGCCGTTAAACTCTCCCCCTGTTAACAGCGGATGAGCTTGAAAAAGATAGCTTGCATTGTCAAACTCATAATTCCTGGGATTCTTTAACCCCTCCATCATTTCTGGAAGAGACACAAAAGATAACAATAGCATAAGATTGCCATCTAGTGTATCCCCTTCATATAAACTCTTGGAAATGCACATAGCCTGCTTATTGGCGTATACAATCTTTCCCTTATCATTCAAGATGAAAACACCATTACCAAGCCACTCCTCCCAGCCATATCCTGTAACTCGTAAAGACATTAACGTATGGCTTAAGTGCTCTGCTGTTTGGCTCAGTAATTGAACCTGCTGTTCCTGGCGAATTTCTTTGGAAATATCCTTTTCCATGATTAAAACACCAATCACTTGGCCATTATCATTCGTTAAAGGAACTACGGTTTGAGCAATTGGTACTCCCTCTTGGCTCACACCGCGGATATTATAAAAACTTTGCCCCGTTGAAAAGGCCTGATATACAGCTGGCTCACACGCAGCATAGGCCAATTCACCTACTACGCTGTTACGATATAACGATGGCGAATTGGGGGAGCTTGCCCATGCCAAAACAATTGCATCTTCTTGATTCACCGTCAAAGCATCAATAAAAATATCCGTACCCGTTAATGTGGCAATCACAGGCAGCTGATTTACCATATTCTCTAGAATCATAATATCAGGTATCATTAGATCCGTATGTGCTAAGCACAAATCCCGGATGGAATGCTCTGTTTCTGCCATAAAAAGACCTCCGGCTTAAATTGCAATAGCCAAAATAATATAAAAAAAGCCTATTATAATCATTCGTTCTTACCAATGATTATAATAGGCTCCATTGCCTAATTGCGTTGCTCACTTTGATTTTCTTTTTTTACTATCCACTCACTTATTTACCATCCGATTATAAAATTCCTGCAAAGTCATAGACTTTGTTTATTTTTTTATACGATCTAGCTCTACAGTGACCTTAATGGCTGTGTTCTGAGGATCTTCCAGCATTCTCAGCGTTTCACTGAGCTCTTCAAAGAAACAGGAAAAGAGGGGATGACAGCCCTTACTTCCTGCTTCTTCATACATACGTTTAGCCCTCTAATCGATTACTATACTTCAATTTAAAGCTTTCTCCTTCATAAATCCTGGTAGGATTTCCTCGCGTAAGAGTATTATGCTGACTCCACATCAACCTTTTATTATCAAGAGATTGTTCGGCATTCCTTGTATTAAGATATTGAAACAAACGGGCAAGAGCTAGTTTCTTGTTCATGGATTGGGATCTCTCCTCACTTGCAATTACCGTCAGACCTGTTGGTACATGCGTCGCGCGTACTGCCGTTTCTACTTTATTGACATTCTGCCCACCAGGACCGGAGCTTCTCATAAACGCAATGACCACATCATTTTCTGAAAAATTCACTTTATCCTGTTCATGAAATACCTCCACATCAATAAACCAATTTTTCCGTTTATGCTTTGGTCGATATGGACTTTTGCAAATCCAACATATCGTTCCCTGCATGTTCTGTACAGCTTCCACTATCTTATCACCCTTTAATGATAACAATACTGACTTAAAGCTTTCTGAATAGTTTCCAGGAATGGCACTCACTACTTCAGCACTGATACCTTTGCTGCTCCACTCTTCTTTTATTGTTTTAAGAAAAAGACCTACCGCTAGCGAACATTCGTCTGGTCCTTTTCCTGAACTAATTTGAACCCACATGTTTATTCCTCCTACCCTTTATATGTTAAAACAGGTTTTAATGTTGCGATCACTTTTACCAGTCCGGCATCTACAAGGTCTTGAATAATGATATCAATATTCTTATACGCTTCTGGTGCTTCTTCAAAGAGAAGCTTATTATTACTACAAATAACCTTGCCTTTAAATTTAGTCTGTTTAATGGTTTCCTTTGTATACTTGTTTTCAAGCTGTCCTTTACACATACTGCGTTCCCACTTTCTCCCTGCTCCATGGGCAAGAGAATATCCAGCTATTGCAGTATCCTCTCCTGGAATAACGAGATAGGTTAAGGTCCCCCTAGAACCAGGAATTGCAATAGCCCCGGAATCTCCAGGCGCCGCACCTTTACGATGAACATATAAGTTTTTTTCTCCTACTACTTTCGCCGTTATGCTGTTGTGGACACTATCGATGATTTTTGTGGTGTCAGTTTGCATCTGTAATGCTTTGAGTAAGCGGTAACCAATCAATTCTCTATTCAGCATAGCCCAATTAACAGCTGCATCGTGCTTTATTAAATATTGCTTAGCAACCTCCGTATTTTTTGCTAGTCCGCTTTGCGCCTGGTGGTCATGAATAAATTCATCCAATATGGCTTGACCATACCCTCTTGAGCCACTGTGCACTAGAAGCATGATATGATTCTTGCTCAGTCCCAGCTTCTCGAATTCTGCAGTATCAAGTATCGTTGCAACTTCCTGAATCTCGGCAAAGTGATTTCCCCCACCGATGGTTCCTAAGCTTGCATGAAACTGAAAATCACTAAAATCATGATCATTTCCCTCAGACATGTCAATTTGAGAAAGTTCTTCTAGCTCCTCTAGCTTCCTCTCCCATCTGTCTAATTTCATTTTCTTTTTTTCAATAGCTGTCATAAACAGGCTTACCCCACAGCCGATATCATTACCAATTAGGTGCGGATAAATAATACTTTCTGTGATAAACGCAGCACCTACAGGAGTTTTCCCCGGATGCAGATCAGGCAGCCCAACGATTTTCTCAATCCCAGGTAAAGCAGCAATTTGGGTAAGCTGATCTACGGCTGCACTTTCCAGCCAATTCTTTTCTGATGAAATAATTGTTATTTTATTCAAAATTTATTTTTTCTCCTTTGATTTCTTAAACCCTTAAATGAGCATAAAAATACCGTGGATTAGTAACCACGGTTCAAATGTAAGGGCAAATTTCCTACCCTTAAGACTAAAATTAGCAATAAAAAATACACGATAACACATCGTGCATACCTGTTATAGCTAAATTCATTTACTTATTTCAGGTGACGGTTACTTCACAGCTAGTCAGACACAACTAATAAAGGGTCAAGAATCCCCACTCTCGTTGCCTCTGATCCTATATTTAGTTATAAACCATTTACCTCAAAAGATATTCTAATAATCATAACTAACACGTCCTTTCACCATACTGCCTATATATTGGTAAATCATAATCAAATGTATTATAGTTCAAATATTTTTCCATGTCAATATTTTTAAAAAAGACGCAGGAACGATAGAAGATATAAAATATAGCCGTATTTTCAATGGTAGGTATGCTGCAAGTAGGTTTTGGGGTATCAATAATAGAGGCTTCACCCCTACAGAATAATTCAGCATCTGTTTCACAACAATCCAATGACTCAAATCGGCGTCAAAACCGTCCTTGCCTGGATAGAAATAGTGATAGAGAGCAACAACGGTATGATCTGGAACAAGCTCGACAAGGTCGGGAACGAATAGAGAATGAAAGACATGAAATTGAAATCAAACGACATCCAGATGAAGGCAGACGCGACTGGAAAGAACGTCAAAAAAAAGAAAATGAACGCCATGAAGAAAACATGAGGCGGATTGCCAACTTCATTCTTGGTTAGTCCATATAAGACCAGCCGTCGATCTTTAATTAGATAGACGACTGGTCTTATGTAAGATCTATTAAAAGTTTTGCATTATGCTTGTTAGCAACGTAAGATATACCAGCTCCATATTGACGTATATTTATCATGAATCAGGCCAAAACTTAAAAATAAACAACTCTTAGGGGGATTCATATGAGCAATCAGACATTACTGTGGACAAGTTTCGTAATCTCTTGGCTATCTGTCATTTTCATAAAGAAAGAAAACCTTAAACGCTATATGCCTGTTGCATTATTGGGCGCACTACTGTCAACCATTGTCATAGAGACAGGCATTACTTTACATTGGTGGTCAACTAAGGAAACTGTCTTTCCATTTGTAAATATGCCGATATTTATTTATGGCTCTTTCCTTGTTGGTATTCTTTGGATCTTTACATTTAGTTATAAACGCTTTTGGCTGTTTCTTGCCACAAATGCATGTATTGATCTCATTCTCATCATCCCATTAGATAATTGGTTTGTCAGGCGGGGTATTTTAGAATTGTATAATATAACTACCCTCCAAATGTTTCTGATGTCAATTGGACACGCCACCCTTTTATATTGCTATCAGCTTTGGCAGGAAGGCGAAGCCAGCCCGTTCAAAAGGCTGAATGTAAATCTATCACCTAATGTACAGTCTGCTGCCAGCAAGCCTCTTAGAGATGATAACGAAGAAGATTAAATTCCTGCTCACATATAAAGCACAAGTAAAATGTCATGCAAGCTTTTCACTATATTCATCTTTTTTCAAATTTTCCTGTTTATTTCTAATGAGATGATATCCATATATTACAGCAAACGCTGCTAAGAATACAATAGAGATTCGATACATAACAGCATAATTGGTATGGGTAGCAATCAGACCTAATAGTACGGCACCTACTGAATATCCCAAATCCAAAGATGATAAAAATGTGCCATTAGCAGCTCCTCTTCGTTCCGCAGGTGACCGGGCAATTGCCCATGCTTGCAGCGAAGGATGAGCCGCCCCATATCCTAATCCATAGAATAGTGAAGATACAATTAACATATACGTCGTAGTTGAATAAGACAGCATCAAGAGACCAGCGATCATAAGCACGATTCCTGGAACTATTACGAAAGCATGTCCCTTTCGATCAAATAATTTCCCGGCAAATGGGCGACTGATTAAAATCATTGAAACATGTCCAACAAAATAAATTCCAACATTTTGAATCCCGGTTTCTTGACCAAACAGCATAATGAAGCTCATAATTCCGCCAAAGGTGATTGAATGCAAAAAACATAAAAAAGCAGGAAGCAATGCGCTTTTCTCAAATAAATCATTCCAATGGACGCCTTTTGTAACACGCTTAGGCTTAATCTCTTTTTTTGCAGAATCCATTGAAATACCTTGCGTTAATAACATTCCACCTCCAACCAAAATGGTAGAGATCAGTAAAATAACATCAAAACTATAGCGCTTCATCGCCTCAATTCCAAGCACGGTTGCAAAAGAAGTTCCTAAAATAATTGACAATGCAAAATATCCGGTACCTTCTCCCCGCTGCTTAGGAGATACAATATCCGACATGATCGTTGCCAGTACGGTTGATGTCATCCCCCATCCGATTCCTTGGCAAAAGCGCAATACCAGTATAATGCCAATTCCTGAAGCCACAAAATAAGAACAGTTGAAGACAATCAGGATGCTCATGCCTGCTATCAGCAATGGTCTTCTTCCAAATGTATCTGCTGCACTACCGCTAATGGAACGAACTATTAGAGCAGAAATTGAGACAACTGCAAAGGGAAGACTTGCTTGTAAATCAGTTCCGCCAATTTGTTTAATGTATAATGGAAAGGTCGGAATCAGCATTAAAATGCCTTGATATATAAAAAAATTTCCAAATAGGAGTAATAAAAAACTTCTAGACCAAAGGGTTGCACTACTACGACTTTCGATATGTTTTATTTCCATTGTATGCCTCCATGTCAACCACATATTTAACTAAACTTTATTTTTGTGGCTTATATCGTGATGTTTTTGTCATATTCCTGCGCATTTTGAAAAATGTTCTTTAACAGCATTGTTAATTCTTTCTGCTTTTCCTCGGATAAATCATTCAAAATAGCACTCCTATGATGTCCTACGATTTCTCTCCATATAAGGCATTGATCCACTGCCTCTTGACTTAGTGTAACTTTTTTTTCTCTTTTATCAGTACCTGCCATCCGCATGATTAGACCCTTTTTCTCTAATTTGACTAAACTTTTAGATACTGCAGGCGGTTCAATATTTAAATAGCTTGCTAACTCTCCTTGAGTCATTGATCCCTTCTCTTTTAGCGTTGTAATAATCGACCATTCAGAACTATAGATCCCAAGAGGCTCTAACCTTTTATTTAAACCTTTGGAAATAATACGAACCGTTTGAAAGAGTTGATGTAATAATACTTCAGAGTTTTCCATATTTCTCACCCTTCTTTACATTCAATAGTTAACTAGTTAACTATTTTTCAATTATATATTCCGCAGATTTATTTGTCAAATAGATCTGCAATGAATACTAGCATTTTCTATTGTTTTCGCACTGATTGGATACAGTATAATCCCTGCAATTATTACAATACAATTATTCGCTAAAACGAGCATAAGGATTCGTTTAGAATTGTCATGCCACTGGTTTTAACCAAAGTCATTTTACAAACTGCTTCAAACAATATCTAGAAGTTACGCCTGACAGCATGCTAAAGGGTTTGAACGGTTATACCAAAAGAAGCAAGGAAGGAGGGATACTAGCCACCACTTCCTGCTTCTTTGAAGTAAACTAATCAGGAGTAGTGGAGACACCTATCCCTGTATTTTACGTTTGAGTGCTTCATATGCTTTGCAGCTCACGGGAACTTTTACCCCGCATGCTGCTGCAAGACGGCATATTTCACCACCAAACATTTCAACTTCACTGGTAACCCCCGCTTGGATGTCTCTTTTAAGAGAACTAGTGCCTTCATCTTTCATGACCCACATAATTTTCATACTTCGCTCAACGATGTCTTCGGGTTGAGAAATTCCAAGTGCTTTAGCAACCTTGGCCGTTTCCTCCGCTAGGGTTCGTACCATTTGAACTTTCTCAGAGTCAGCACGCAACTCCCCAGCATTGATTCCATAAAGGGCCGTCACAACAGAAAAAGCACAATTAAAATTATACTTTGCCCAAATATCAGCCTCCGCATCAGGACTCACTACACATTCTATACCACTTTTCTGTAAAATATTTGCCAATTGCCGTAAATTTGTTTCTGCTTTTGAGTCTAAATTTTCGCTTCCAACAATGATTTTATTATACTTGTCCTTTTGCTCAATGACTCCTGGCGCAATCGCTTCTGACGTCACGTAAATACAACCATCTAAAACAATACCTTTACCAAGTAAACTTTTGAGTTTGCGACTGCTGCTCACACCGTTGAGTAGTGGTATAACTAGCGTGTTGTCTCCGACCATAGGCATAATAGACTGATAAGCCGTTTCAATGGAATAACCTTTTACACAAACGAATACTGCGTCAACATTACCAATCTCAGATCCATCCTGGGTAATCATTCGAGGTTGTACAACAAAAGAGCCATGTAGATCACTATGCACCTGCAATCCTTTCGTACGTATCTTTTCCAGTGTTGCACCGCGTGCTAAATACGATATATTTTCTCCCGCTCTTGCCAATAGCCCTCCGATATATCCGCCGATTCCCCCTATGCCAATCACTGCTAATTTCAATTCCAACATCTCCTTTTAAAAAATCATACTAAGAATTCTCACAAGCGACATTTTTGATCGGTGAAGCTGTGCAATTAATTATAATAATACTAATCAAAATCATGATTCCACCTATAATTTGAGCTGGGAAAATGCTTTCTGCTAATAAAAAATGACCGCTAAGCACGCCAATAATTGACATCAGGTTTAGATAAAGTGTTGTGATTGTAACATCAAGTTTACTTAAAGCATAGATATATAAAAAATAACCGAGAGCAGAGCAGCAAATCCCAAGATATAAAATATTCCCCAGAGCATTCCATGAAAATAAATGCCATTGATGATATTCAAACAAGGAAAGAGGAATTAAAAACAAGGTACCAAACAAAGTTTGGTAGGTCGTCAAAAATAAACCCGAGTATTTACCATTCAGTGATTTATTAAGCAGTGTATACAAGGACCAGGAAAGCATAGCCCCAACAATGCAGAGATTCCCAAGAAAAGTCTGAGAAGAAAAGTCTAGTTTCCCATTAGCTGTAATTGCCAAATACGCTCCAGACATTGCGCCTATAATTCCGATGGATTGGATCAGCGGCAATTTTGTCTTAAAGACAAGCACATCCAATGCAATCGCAAGAATTGGAATGATCGCCGTAATCAAAGCAGCACTTGACGCTGTGGTGAGACTAATTCCCGTATTTTCAAGATAAAAATATAGAGTTATACCGAAGAACCCTGCAATCGTCATTTTTCCCAAATCACAGCGTTGTAGCTTAGCAGCTGGTTCTTTCTTCTTTGTAAGTAAAAATAAAATTGTACTGGCAATCATGAAACGTAACAAGGCTAATGTAATCGGAGGCACTTCACTTACCGCGGTTTTGATACTGATAAATGACATGCCCCACAAAGTGACTGTAACAAGCATTGCCAGATTGGCAAGAATTTTATCAGCCGCAAGAAGTTTCATGTTGGTTTTAACTTTTTCTAAGAATATTTGCATTGATTTTTTTCTTCCTCCAAAGCGCGAATTTACTTCTCGAAAATCTATCTAGATGAGATAAATGTTTATCATCACTCTTAAAGTTACTATTAGACTTATGTATTAGCATATTAAAACGAATTGGCATTGTCAATAAAGGGTTTTTCTATTACAAACTATTTTCATACTGCATTTCCGATACGATAAAAATAAAAAAACCACCTACCGGTAAGATAGACGGTTCTTTTACTTATTAGATATTTGTACTTTTACTTTTTTGCCGCAATTGGGGCATTTGCCTCTGCCTTGAGGACTAAGAATAACGCTGCATCCGCATTGAGTATGAACCAACAAGTACAACACCTCCTTGGAGATTACTAAAATAGCATCTGCTATTGGATTTATTATACTACAAAATTATTAAATAATGTTGTTAGCATCTTGTTAATTTTTTAAAGACAAAACAGAACGATATAGACATGGATACTAGCGGTAGTCGATTTCTCTCTGTCGCTTCTATACCGATCTGCCATTTTACATATTAAAATAAATATGTGACAAAATTGTGACGAAAATATATCAGTCTATTTTATTAAAGATAAACGACTTAATATAATCTCAATGCGCTAAATTTACTTAACTACTTGACCTCTATGCGATTTGGTAAATATTATAAAAAACAAATTCACTTTTACTAGTTTTTTGAAGGAATATAAAAAACTCCGACGAATTTTTACAATAAAATCCTTTAATTACATTTTTATACTTAAATATTTCTTTGATAATTTTACAAAAAATTATCAGAATCTCAATTGCCTACAGCTTATGACAATGATAATCTTTCTTATCCTACCTATGAGCTTGTATGTCCAACATTATGAAAAAGCACACCTTAATGTCAGGTAGAATTTCGTAATTGATCACGAATTAGTACCATTTACTGGGAGGAATGATTTATGGCAACTTCGAATGACCCAATGTATCATTTAGGAATCAACTTAGGGCATGACCGTTCAGCAGCAATCGTAAGTAAAGGTAAAATTGAAATTGCAATACAGCAAGAACGACTAGATAGGACAAAAAACAGTATCGGCTTTTTACATCAATCATTAGGAGATTGTAGAAACATTCAAATTCCCCATGAAGCAATTCAATATTGCCTACGAAAACACAATATTAAAATAAATGATCTTTCTAGTATTACAGCCAATATGCCTGGAATAGATTATTCAAAAGACATCTTGGAAAGAATCTTCCCAAAAGAATTCTCTGATAAAATCTGTATGATTCCAAGTCATCATTTATCTCATGCTTACTCTGCCTACTGGCCATCTGGTTTTGAAGATGCAATTATTCTCGTTGCCGACGCTTCAGGCAGTGCTGACAAAGAGGGTTTTACAGAATCATATAGCTTGTATATTGCAAATGGTACCGAGATAAAATTGTTGCATAGTGAAAAGGTAAAAGCATATTTGGCTTCACTTTCCACCCTTGGTTCTATATATGAGTTGATTACAAAATTGGCTGGTTTTTCAACTACTATTGGAGAAAATCTTGCAATACCAGAGGCAGGAAAACTTATGGGACTAGCTCCCTATGGAACTTATTGCGATCAATGGCATAAGTGGCTGCATACTAAACCAGAAAGTTACAGTATCAATATTTCTGCCTATGACTTGTTTCTAGAGGTAGAGGCATTAAAGAAATTATATGATGATGGTAAAGGAAAGGCTTACCTTAGACCATATATTGTAGATTTGGCATATAAGATTCAATCCGAATTAGAAAAGGCATTGTTACATATTGTTGAACTTGCAATTAAGCAAACAAACTGTAAAAAGCTTTGCTGTGCAGGAGGAGTGGCTTTAAATTCAGTTGTCAATTATAAACTTCTAACAAAACTTAATTTAGAAGATATCTTTATTTTCCCTGCAGCTGGAGATGCAGGTATCGCTGCAGGGAATGCACTTTGGGCATATCATACTATCGAAAAAGGTAACCTTCGCCCCAAACTGGAGAAAGCAGCTCTTGGAAGAGAGTATACGGAAAATGAAATCGAATCAGCTCTTCATAAATTCGAAAATGAAATCATTGTAGAAAAACTTTCTTATCATAGCATGGTTGCAACGTGTGCAGTGCAGATGTCCAAAGGTAATATCATTGCAAGGTTTGAAGGCGGATCAGAGTTTGGCCCAAGAGCGCTAGGGCATCGATCCATCATTGCTGATCCAACTTTTAAAAAAATGAAAGACATCGTGAATTATAGAGTGAAATTCAGAGAAGCTTTTAGACCATTTGCACCCGTAATACCTTTGGAAGAAATATCTACAGTATTTGAGCAAACTGTAGCATGCCCATTCATGCTATTAGTTGCTACTATCAAAAAACAATACCATGATCAAATTCCTTCTGTTACTCACCATGATGGTACAGGTAGGGTTCAAACCGTTACATCGGAACATAACATTTTTTTTTATGATTTGTGTTACAGCATGGTTAAAGAAAGAGAGGGTTGTCCTGTTATTTTAAATACAAGCTTCAATATAGCTGGTCAACCGATTATTGAAACACCAGAAGAAGCAATCAGTACTTTTCTTGCGACTGATATCGATTTTCTTAGTCTTGAAAATTATTGGATCAAGAAAAAGCATTCACCTGTATTAAGTTATGAAGAGCATTTGGTTCAATTGCAGGAACCTGAATATCCTCATGGTTTAGCAGAAGCAAGAATCAATGTTACTAGCTTAATGAATATGCTAGATAAAGCAATTTTTTATGGCAACACAGAGGACTCTTATTGGTCAATAAATGAATTAAAAAAGATTTCTTCCCTGGGAGCGATATATAAGGAAACATCGGTTCTCTTTGCTAAGAATCCACTTGGCCGCCATTTTTCAGCACAATTAAGTAAAGATCTACTGCTCTTATTGGATCCACTGGGAATGTCAGAAATAAAAGATTTAACTGACCGAATTCCTTCAAAATACTATACATATGAAGAAATACGCCTAATAATGCTTTGTTATAAAGGCACAGAAGCCGAACTTGAAGAATTGAGGCTAGAGTTAAGCTTATCTGAAAAGGCCTTTAGAGCAAGATTAGAGTGGGCCTACAAGCAGTTCAATAGGTATAACTTGCCTTATAAGATGCTAAGAAGTGAAAGTGACAGTACCAATTGTAAACCTACAAAGATGACTCTGGGACAGTTTGCCGATGAATCTTTTCATTTATACAATATGCTTAAACAATTTAATGCTAGTCTTACAATGTATGGCTATTCAGAAAGTAATATTTGTAAATTACTTGATATTGAGACCCTACAAAGTATCGAGCCAACTTATATCCATTACTATAATAAGCATCAACTTGGTCAAGGAACACTAGAAGACTTGCTCAGATTATTTTTGCTGCGCGATTCTTTAAGCAAAGAAAGAATTATAGAAATGCTCGGAGAGCATTGTTTCCAGAATCTTTGTAACTTAGGGATCATTATTTCAAGGGGACATTCCTTTGCCTCAAGAGTTGACATCTATTGTGTGAATGATTTTTTTATTGCTACCGACCATCGATACATGATTTATGAGGAAGACATGATTCAAGAAAATCCAGTTATGTATATTGGGATGGATAGTTTAGGTTTGGTACATACGGTACCGAAATATCCATCAAAAAATACACTTGATTTATGTACTGGATCTGGCATCCAGGCAATTACAGCCAGCTGCTATTCAAAGAAAGTTGTGGGAATAGACATCAATCCACGGGCTATACGTTTTGCCAGATTTAATGCACAACTTAATGGAATATCAAATATAACATTTGCTGAAGGTAATCTTTACACACCTATTGGTAAGGAAAAGTTTGATACGATACTAGCCAATCCTCCTTTTGTTCCAAGTCCCGATAATAACTTAGATTTTAGAGATGGAGGCAATAATGGTGAAAAATTATTAGAAGTAATTGTAAAAAACGCTGATGTACACCTGAGCAATGCAGGAAAGCTTTTTATTGTTACTGATTTAGTGAATGTTCACCAATATGAGGAGAAATTGAACCAATGGTGGGGAGAAACAAAGGCAGATAAGTTAATACTAACTACCGCTGATAGAAATGATGTTTTATTTTCGATACCTCATTGCCATTATCCTTTTAAGCAGACAATTGAGCAATACAACAAAGAGTTGGATATGTGGATACAGAATTTTAATTACTCAAATATATCGTCAGTAAACTTTGGTTACATTTTAATCAAAAAAGGGGGGAGCAGTTTTTATTCAAAATCTATTTATAATCCTACTCAGGGAATTAATGAGAAGCTCACCGAATATTTTGAACAAATTAATATGTTGCACTCCGTAGAGTGGGAAGACTTAGCTCTATATCTATCTAATGACCTGCATATAAAAATTGACTACTCGTTTAGTACTGCTAATGATAAAACATTCTATTTATATTCAAAGAATCAATTTTATAGCGAATATTTAATTGATAAAAATTTATTTAATATTCTGGAACAAATTGCTGAAAAAGAACCTTTACTAGAAGAATTTGCTGATAAAAATTACATTGTTGACTTAATTTATAAAGGTCTAATTAAAATTAAACGTAAAAAACAGCACACTCACGATTTGGATTGCTATGAATGTAAGGAAGCTGCTGCTAGCTTAAGTTCTTCTATGAATTCAGCCTCCCCCAGAGACATCTACATCAAGGAGTTTCAAACAAAAACAACACCAACATGTCTTACATCCTATATAAGACAATAATACCGTACTATTCGCAGAAAAATATAGGCTTGATAGAAAGTGAATGACCTTCTATCTATTTGCATAAATGAATAATTCTCCAATAATGTTAGAATGAGTTTTTTCAAGTATATTTCAAAAGCAGTATGATCACGAAACTTTGTAACATACAGACACCGCTTAGAAAGCTACATGCTTTGTTTTAGAGGCATTTTAAAGTCATAACCCTGCTTATCAAAAGAAGTGCATAATTTATATTTGCTTCAATTACTGCTTCTAACAATGGATCACATTGTTGTGTGAGATTTTTGTACTTATATAATTTTGCATTAGTATAATATTTGGAGGTTTCTTATGTTACAACAACTTATAAAAAAATTTATAATGACTGAACAATTTAAAATTCATCCTCAGTTTAGAATTCTCACCATTATAAATAAAGACCTAAAGTATCTTTATGTAAGTGAGATGGCAGCAAAATATCTAAACTTAAAACCAATTGATATGATAGGTAGAAGTTGGAGAGATCTTGAGTCTGACTTACCATCTGAAGATTTTGAGCGATTGGATGAGAAAATAAAAGAGGTTTTTAATACTGGAGCCATTGTTTTTGATACTTATATAAGTATTTCTAAAATAAATGGACAACACCCTTCCTTCGAATATTTGCTAGCTCCTATTTTTACACCTAACGGAGACATTGAAGCAGTGATATGCTATATTGCAGAGAGCAAATTATCAGAGGTACCTACTTCTAATCAAATTACAACGATTAGCGATTTAGTTAAGTTATGCCCTATGGCAATTTTTATAGTTGATAAAGAAGGGAAAATACTTACTGTAACTAAAGAATGTGTAAAAGATTTTTCCTCTAACCAATCTGAGGTTAATGGAAAAAAATATCAACTATGTGAGCAGGCAACTTCTGATGGAAAGAGCCAAGAAAAACAGCAACAGCTTTTAAACCAGTATTTAACAGAGAATAAAAAACTAAATCAATTAATTGAGTTATGCCCTTTAGGAATTGTTTTATACGATAATAAAGGCAATGTTATTGCATTAAATAAAGCTCATCGTGAACGTATATCAAATTTCCGAAAAGAAGAATTTCTGGGTAAGCCAGGGCGATATCTTTTAGAAGCACTTGGATTTGATTGGGAAAACTCACCTTGTAATCAAGCAATACATGGAGTAGAAACTTTGGATTATTATCTGAAGAACGCATATGGTAATTGTTATTTACTGAATGCAATTCCGCTTCGTAATTACGAGAATACAATTATTGGTGCCATGACAATCATCCATGATATTACTGAATATGAAAAACTCAAAGAAGACATGACAAAACTTGACCGCTTAAATTTAGTAGGAGAAATGGCAGCTGGAGTAGCCCATGAAATCAGAAACCCTATGACAGTGATAAAAGGTTATCTGCAATTTCTTAGTAAAAATGTTTCTGACAGTATGGTCGAACAGTTTTATCTTATTTTATGTGAATTAGAACGAATCGAACAGATTATTACTGATTTTTTATCTTTGGCGCGAAATAAGCTTGTAGAAAATAAGAAACAAGAATTAAATTCTATCATAAAAGGAATTCTTCCACTTATAGCAACTAACGCAATGGAGCAAGACATCGAGCTGAAAGTTAATCTGGCCGAAGGTTTACCTCATCTTTTACTAAATGAAAAAGAAATTAAGCAATTGCTTTTAAATCTTGCAAGGAATGGCATCGAAGCTATGGACCATCACGGAACGCTATGCATTGAGAGTATCATTGAGGGTGATATGGTATCCTTATCTGTTGCTGATTGCGGTTGCGGGATCTGCAAAGAGAATCAGGAAAAAATATTTGATCCATTCTTCACTACAAAGGAAAGCGGTACTGGCTTGGGACTTTCTGTTTGTGCAGGAATTGTACGACGCCATAACGGAACTATAGAGGTAGAATCGGAAGAAGGCAAGGGAACTCGATTCATCATTACCTTCAATGCGTTAGATGCAAGATAAAACAACTTTTGTTCAGGTAATGATTCTTGCTTGAATCATTAATGCTAGTGTATTAACAAGTGTTAAATTTTTCTTTATATATCGTATGATAAACCCAAAGCCCATTGACCAATAACAATCCCCCCGTAAAGAAAAACACATAACGAATACCAAATGCGCCTGCCATTTGTCCACCTAACACTGAACCTATAAAAACCCCAAAGAATTGCGCTGATTGATTGTAGCCCAAAGCTCGACCCGTGATGATCTGTGGCGTACTTTGTGCAATAAGACTGTTAACAGAAGGCAGCAATCCCGCCGTAGCCAGCCCTAACAGGAAACGAAGTGCACCTAACTCCCAAGGATGCTCTACAAAAGCCTGAGGAATGAATAGTGCCCCCGCCACAAGTAATGCTGCCAATAACACTTTTTGCGGTCCAATTCGATCAGAAATCTTCCCTAGCCTAGGAGCCGAGATTATACTTGCTAGACCTGAAGCAGCAAATACCGCACCTGAAATAAGAGCGATATGATTCGTACCTGAAGATAATTGAGCAATATATACCGTAATAATCGGCTGTATAGACATAAGTGCCAGCTGCATGACTAAGGTAGTAATGAATAAACACACCGTTACCTTATGGCTGGGAAGAAGCTCCCAAACTTCATGAAAGTTAAGGTTGCATTGCTTTTTAGCGATAATTTCACTTTCTTGAATGAATAAAAAGGATGCAATAAAAGCAATAAAACACATACAGCCAATTGATATGAAGGTTGCCCGAAATCCTATAATTTCTGCTAAATACCCACCAAACAATGGCCCAAGTAAAGTCCCTCCAACTTGTCCACTAAAAAGGATCCCCATTGCCCATCCAACCTGCTCGTTAGGTGTTTGCGTCGCAATTAATGTAATGGCTGCTGATTGAAAACCAGAGAGGGCTCCTTGAAAAATTCTCAAACCCGTTAGCTGATACACATTATCCACAAATCCCATACAAGTCACGATTATCGATAACCAAAGACTCGCTCTTAAAATCATAGATTTTCGTCCATATTTGTCGGCATATTTCCCCCAAATAGGAGCAAAAATTGCAAGACTTATAAAGTTACTTCCAAAAACAATCCCCGACCATTTCGCAATCGCAGCTGCACCATGGATTCCAAGATGTTCGATATAAAGAGGAAGTGCTGGAGCCATCTGGCTCATCCCCAAAGACACAATAAATACTGCAAACCAACAAACATATAAATTTTTCTTCCAAATCTCCATAAAACACCTGCATTATTCTACATTTTATTTTAAAGACTCATTTAGTCTACTCTTCTTTATTCAATTAAATTCTTAGGTTTCCTTCAGCAAAAGATCATATTTGTGGATAACTCTGTGAATAAAGTGTGGATTTTTGTGGATAACTTGATTTAAATGCTCTCAGCGCTTTCTATATTTAACGATAGCAGCTACATCAACCAGTATCCCCAGGGCGAGACGCCATTATGGTTATTATTCAAAGAAATAAGTGATATAGCCTTAGATTAGGATCCTTTCTGCAGCAATTATTATAAAAGATCCTTCTAGCAAATCGCCAGAAGGATTTAAAATTTAACTGAGATCTTCTTTTTTAAAACCAATAACGAATGCCATGCTAATCATACACCAATAAACCATGAGTTCAGACCATTCTTCTAACACCTGTGAATAAGGATGCAGTACCAAAATCAAATTTCTTTCAAAAATAAGCTGCGAAGCTATAGCAGCTACGATTAAAAGAATTCCATCAATAGCCGGTATACTCAGCCTTTGTTTCATATTAGCCCAGTTAAAATTGCGCCACAGACCAATTAACGTGACAATAAAAACTACCGTGAGAATTGGATAGACATATTGCCCATACCAGACTGCACGAATAGACGGAAACATAGGCCCTTCTGGTCCAGTACTTACTGGATCAAAAAATACCCGCCCCCAGCTCAGTTCGCGGCCAGCCATGAGTAACCAGACAAGTATCGACCACAGCCACAGATTCCGAAATTGTCGATCATCATAATTTTGACGTGCGACCAGCCAGGATAATATTGCCCCGGCAATTAAAATAACCACTTGCGTATTTTCTATCGGACCATTTTCCCAGCCCCACCACCCTGGCAGAAAAAGTCCAGCTGGAAACAGCATCACTGCCAATAGTAAAGATACCCAAGTTGATGGAAACACTCGCCATGTAACCAGTTTTTTTGTTGGGGTTGGCATTAGACATCCTCTCCTTTTAACAAAAATAAGATATATATCCATAGATATCTCGACTACTACTCTATTCATTCAAGAAGTGCATGGTAAACGTTAGTCACCATAAACGAACAGCATTCTAAGATAAGCTTCATTCTACTTGTCATCCCTTGGAAACAGATTTGATGCACTGTATACTCACACATAACACAATCCCCTCTCCTCTTAACCTAAAAACTCCTGAATTGAAAAGCTGGCATTATCAATCTTCCGTTGTCACTTTATCCTTTTGAACAAAAGATGGCTATCTAGCATAGAATAAGTTTGAAGGAGTTGACCGGAATGGAAAAATATATCGTTGTGAATCTTACCAGCCTTCGTGTTTCTTACTACGAAGATGATGCTTTAATCACAGAATATTCTGTAGGTATTGGTAAAACCGACACCCCTACTCCGCCAGGAACTTATCAGGTTATTGAAAAGCTGGTATTTGAACAATTAGCAGCTATCGATCTTGGTTCACGCAGGTTAGTTTTATCTTCAGCTAAAACATGCTTGCACGGCTCATGGAACGGTCCGGTAGAAGGTTATGTATCTGGCGGGTGTGTTCGCATGTACAATCAGGATATTGAAGAGCTATTTGAAAAAGTCGAAATTGGCACACCAGTAATTATGATATCATAGTCCTAACAAAAACTGTTCATAATTCTAAAAATAAAAAAATAAGCATGTGAGATCTCCATGATTTCTGCATGCTTATTTTTTCATTATAATCATTCTTTTGATGTTCTAATTCTTCTAGTATGTCCTCTGCATTCATAAAACTATTAGTATAATTAATAATTATACTAATAGTTTTTATGGATCGTCTATGCATTTCCCTACCTGACAATCAACGTCTTACCCTATAGGCAAAATTTCACAGGTCAATATGTTTTTTTCTATCGCTTACTGTTGTTACGGACATTATATGCATAATCTCGGATACATGCCATTCTTGACACCTCTTATGCCGGATTTGAATAAACTAAAATAATCAAAGAAATCGATCCTAAATGGGAGGGATACGCATGGGATTCGCTAATGGCTGGGGTCTTTGGTTTATTTTGATAATAATTATCTTCTTCTTCCTTTTTTGGTCTTGTGGCAGTTGGTAATAATTATATTAATCAATACATTCCCTTATAACCACGTTCCAACCAAACGTGGTTTATTTTTTATATTTATTTTTGGATTTTTTTTACATTTTCGTTCTAAACTTTCCTAACAATGCATATATTTTATAAGGGCAGAGTTTCGGCCTCTGCCCTTAAACCGAATATGGGAGGTGACTATAATGCGTCTTGAGACGAAACGCTTCAACCTAAACGTCTCAGACTGGCTGCTACTAGTCTTGCTACGCATTATTGCCGAATTGTTCACCTAATTGCTCCCATTATTCTAGCCGAGCGCCCTTGTTAACGCAAGGGCGCTCAATGATTTATCATACGCTTATTATATTCAAATTAGAACCCTTGCTAAAAATAAAATATAGCTCTGTCTCTGCAATTATATAAAATCCATAATTTAATGATGCAGTATAGTTTCCCAATCACAAAAAAATCCCCAGACCGAAGTCCGGGGATAGATATAGAATTTAACCATCAAACATTTTATATGTGAATAATACAAATAAAAGCACCATTACCAGAAGAATCGGTATTGGAATTCGGTCATCAGTACGATCAATTTTAAATAAATCAATAAAGGACATCGTAGTAATCCTCCCTTAAGATATTTTGCTTAAATAAAACATATCATGACTATATAGTCATTGTTTTTAAATTTTTGTAAATTTATCTGTCTAAAAAATAGTCTACAATCATCATCTGAAAAAAACCTGAAAGGACTATTGGCACCTCTTTAATAAAATTAACAACTACCATACCAGAACGAACTCATCAGGAAGCCTAGATATCACTTTGTGAGCAAATACCCGCCAACAGCCGTCCCAATAATCCATCCCATTCGTTCCTTTTTGCGCGCAGATTTTTCTTTGTCCAATTCTTTTTTATGTATTACAGCCTGTTTTTCAAGTTCTTGATTAGCAATCAGTCTTGCTTGCGCATTTGCCATGTCAGTAACATCTATCTTTGTAGTAGAAGACGTAGAAAATCTCAGCTCTCCATTCTCGCCTATCTTAACGTCAGGCTGACCGGATACGTTAGGCACTTCAACTTCTTGCCCATTCACTATAGCAATAACCTTGCCTTGACGCTCTATAAATTGAAGGATAGCTCCCTCTTGGCTTGATGTTTGCACGGCTACCTCTCTGATCGTTTCCGTCTTGGTATTTATAATTTGAGGTGGCAGCGTGACAACGGTTTGCGTATTGCCGTTCTGCACTTGATCAATAGTGTGCTGCTTCCACTGCTGGTATTCTTGCCTGCACCAAAATAAAAGAGCAAGTATAACAACCAACCCCAGCATATATTCCCAATTGCTTGAGATAAACAACTTGCTTTCATTTAGATTGATCATATCGATAAACCTCCCACATAATCAGTGATTCCCCTAGCAATTGCCCTGGCATATCGATCTTGCCAAGCAGGATTTGCTAATAACTGTCCTTCTTCCTCATTTGAAATAAAAGCCGTCTCAACTAGGCATGCTGGTGCATCGGTATACATAAGCACGTAGAAACGGCTTTCCTTATCTGGATCGCCATCAGTGTAATCGGTTCGTCCTACTCGGTCAGGAAATTCATCTGCAACCTGGTTAAATATTTTTGTTGCTAAAATATCCCCCTGAGTTTGCCCTGGCGAAGTCCAAATTTCGTAACCCTGTGCTGAGGAGCTTCCTGCGCTATTGCAATGCAGGCTAACAAACAAGTCGGCTCTCCAAGAGTTTGATAAATTCGTACGGTAACTTAAATCATCGGTTTCTGACTGCTCATCCTGAGTCCTAGTCAACATAACTTCATACCCTACCGCTTGCAGGTATCGCTGAACCATCAATGCCATTGATAAGACTACATCGGATTCTCTTACCCCTGTAAAGGGCGATACAGCCCCTGGATCTGTCAATCTTCCTGCATGGCCTGGATCAATACAAATTCTCATATAAACTCCTCCAATTTACTTTTGTTTAAATCTCTCAACAAATACAGCTAATCTACTACGTAAAAAATCAAGCAAGCCGCTAGCCTGCTCCACTCCTGCGTCTCTTAAATTTTCTAACACACTAATGGCTTCTGTTGCTGCAAGATAAACCCAAGTTACTTTTAATATCAAAGCTGTTTCACCTGAGAGCTGCAGCAATTCATCTGTTTTTACTGCCATAAAGGTTAATATTATGTAGACAATAATTTTACCAACAAATCGATGTTTCATAGCATTGCTATTGATATATCCTGCTTTAAACGCCGTTGGAATGTCCATGATGCAACTCAATAAATCATTTTCCATCCCGCAATCCTTTAAGTGCATGTAACATAAAGCAATCCATCGAGTAAGCAAATCAATAAATACCAGTGTAACAAATGTAATTAATGCACTCCCATGTACACTGGTAACCGTACTTACTACTAAAGCCACTATCATTTTAAACATCCAGGCATCGGCCAAACTTTGTCCTGCTTTTACAATTGCTTTTAATAAATTTTCTATATCCAACTACCCCACCTCCAAGACATATTAATCGATCTATTTTCTTACATTCTAAAATTGCAATAAATTCAACCCCTTACTTTTATCTGTACAAATTTCACCAGATTCAATTAGGGCAATAAAAAACCGCCTCACTTCAAAAGTAAGGCAGTATAATAATCTCTGTTATAAAATTTATTCGTATTTTTTCCATTCTTCATTTTCATATGTTTCAATATATGCGAGTCCATATTTTGATTGCCATTGAACAACTTTATCGCGGGCTTCTTCGATAGTTGATCCAGGAGAAAACTCAAAATAGTAGTAATTGTTTCTAGACCTTTCATAAGCGATTACTCTAATTTTATTATTAATCATTTTAATTCCTCCTATAGGAATAAATCTTTATTATCCTGTTATTTTTTTACGTCTTTCAAGATCAACTAACTCTCTAATTTTAGCATGGGTCATAATTTCTAGTTCTCTAGTAAGATCTCTTAGTAGTATCTCTATTTGCTCTTCACTAGCCTCAGCAAAGTATTTTTTTGTTAATTGTTTTAATTCTTCATAATTTAGCATTTTAAAATGCCTCCCATTCTATAATTACTATCTATTCTTCTGTATGAAAACGTATATGCCTACTCCACCTTCCAAGAACGTATGTTCGTTATAATTATAAAATTTAAACGCCAGTAAATCAAGTAGCAGATGTTTATTTTTTTAAGTTCAACATCGCAAATGAACTTTATGAAAACGGTGCATTTCCTGATCATAGGCTTTCATTAAAACACATTCCTTAGACTATCAACTGAATTCTTCTCTCTTATTCTTTATCCGTACAGATTAACGTAATGTTAGATAGGTATAAATAAAAAAAGCATCACCCTACCAATGAAGGTAAGGTGGTGCATCCCTTTGTAATCTCTTATTTCGCATATACGGCTCAGAATACAATGTCATTTCCCATTTATTCCCTATCAAATGCTGCTGCCAGCCTGCCACTTCTTATTTAGTTAGTACTCTATCCTACTAAAATCTTACTAAGTATTGTTAGATCTTGATGATAATAAATCTGGCAGTCTTCTTTGTTAAAAGCATCTATCATTTTACTGCATAAATCATCAACTGAATTCGCCCCGTAAACATGAACCCAGGTATTATTTCCATCGGTTCGTATCATAGTAATATATGTATTCATATAAATTCCCCTCTCATTTATTATCAGACTTTATTACAATGCTAATAAACGATTTTAAAATTTAAAACGAATAATCCACTTGCACTGTACAGCAATGCCTTATTATGCGGTTACGTGCATCATAGTGCCTCTTTAAAACATTTTGTCCCATAGGAGCACTCGCTGAATGAATCCATTAATATTTGCTATTTCTTTTGAGATCAACCTCCTTTTAATTCAATAAATTTCTCTCTTACAACCATCTTGTAACCCCCCTCAACAAATTAAATTTGTTATCTTACTTTTTATAATATACAATTTAAAATTGTTTTTCAATGCTTTTAACAAATTTACTTTGTTTTTATAATACAAATATAAATTGTATAATGTCTTCAGGGGAGTTGATTGTATGTTACACGAGCGAATAAAAGTCGAAAGAATTAAAAAAGGACTCTCCCAAAGAGAGTTAGGTGATCATTTCAATGTAACACAACAAGCTATCGGTAGTTGGGAAACGGGGAAAGCAATACCAGATGCTATTACTTTATCTAAATTAGCAGACTTCTTTGTCGTTACAACAGATTATCTCTTAGGTCGCACTAATAAACCTAAAGAAGTAAAGAAAGAGACCATTACCGTTCATCCCAATGATGATCCAATGTCAGATTTACCTCCCGAAGCTCTAGAACGCATTGAAGAATTCAAAGAACTAATGAGATTAAAATATAATAAGAAATCTACTTAATATACTAAAAGTAGCACTATTGCCAAATACGATGTTATAACTTGTAGAAAATAAAGTTATAATAGTTGAATTTTTAAATTTTATTTCTCCAACATGAGGTATTTATATTACTAAAGAATGTTAGTAATATTCTTCTTCCTAGTCGCTGTAAACAACCCTCCTAACATATAAATATCATACAAACATATTTAAGCCTTTCAGCTAAACGCTGGAAGGCTTAAATTTACTGGAGCGAAGGGATTCGTCCCCTCAGTAAAATACACTAGGACAGAGACTATGTTTCATTCTTGAAAACAACATCCCTGTCCTTGTATTTTCTATGTAACAGAATTTTGGCAATTAACATAAAATAATTTGAAGAAATAAGAAAGGGTGAGTATTTTGGATTGTCAAGGGCTAACAGGAAAGGTGATATTACCTTGTGATGCTGAGTATAATAGGGCGAGGCAAGAATACAATGAAGCGATAAACAAGTACCCCTTAGCTATTTGTTATTGCTGTGATATACAGGATGTAATCAATGCTTTATTATGGTCAGAAAGACAGGGAGTACAAGTGAGGATTCGCTCTGGAGGACATCATTACGAGGGGTACTCTGTCGGTACAAATAAATTGGTTATAGATACTTCTTTCATGAATGGTATCAGGATTAATTCTGAAGACGATACTGTTGAAGTACAAGCTGGATCGCGACTTATGCATTTATATAAAACTCTCTATAATTCAGGCTATACCTTCCCCGGTGGAACTTGCCCGACGGTAGCTATTTCTGGATTGGTATTAGGAGGGGGCATAGGCTTATCTACACGATATTTGGGACTTACGACGGATAGTCTTATTGAAGCACAAATGGTAGATGCGAATGGAAACCTGTTAACAGCAAATCACTGTCAGAATGAAAATTTATTTTGGGCGTTGCGAGGAGCAGGGGGCGGGAACTTTGGGGTCGTGACCTCATACAAATTCCATCTGAGGAAGATAAACAAAATAACTCTCTTTGAGTTAAAGTGGAGTAATCAGTCTGCTAGGCTTAAATTTTTACAAGTATGGCAAGAGTGGTTAAGGAATTTAGATACGAGGATTAGTGCTTTCGGGAGAATATATAAGCCAGGTCCTTGGCTTTTTGGATTCTTTTATGGATACCCTGAGGAGGCTAGACAGATTTTAGAGCCCTTTTTAAGCATACCGGGAATAAGTTTCGAGAATATTGAGTACGTCGATTTTATTGATGCTGTAAAGATAATAGGGGAAATCTATCCGAAACGGGAGGCTTTTAAAGCGACAGGAAGATTTATTGAAAGACAGCTTTGTCATTGTGAATTGGAAAAAATTATAGACATAGTAAATGCCGCACCTACTGAGGATAATTCATTTATTGGGCTGTACTCATTGGGCGGAGCCGTTAGTGCCATGAAAACAGATAGTACCGCTTTCTTTTACAGGCAGGCTAACTATATAATGGGAATTTCATCAAGCTGGGAGTGTAAAGCAGCAGCACCAGTTGTTATTGAATGGGTAGAATCAGGATTCAAGTATATCTATACGTTGTCTATGGGTTCATATGTAAATTTCCCCTATAATAATTTGCCATGTTATGAGTACGCTTATTATGGGGAGCATATACAAAAGTTGTGGAGCATTAAGAAAGAGTATGATCCTCATAATGTGTTTGAATTTCCACAGAGTATTAAAACGGGCTGTGAATAGTTCTGCTCGCTCCTACTTGCGCTGTAATTACAAATGGGGATGCACTATGCATAAGTAATAATGGGTATATTACAAATTAAAATGGAAACAAAATTTCTCTATTATAGATGATACGCAGAATAACGAAAGCGCTAGTCGCGATGACTATAGTCTCTTTCTAAAATAGCATACAGAAACACAAAAATGCTTCGCAATAACCTGCGAAGCATTGATTTTAATGGAGCAGATGACGAGATTCGAACTCGCAGACCTAATACTTCATTCAAATCCGTTTTTATAAAATTCTAACTTATTATTATCAAATACTATAAAAAACACGAGGACAGGGACTATGCTTCATTATTGAAAACAACATCCCTATCCCCGTGTTTCTATTTAGCTTGTAGTTTGTTAAATTTTTCTAACATTTCTCTTTCTTCCTCTGTTATTGGCTCATCAAGCACGATGTTGTGAGGTATTTTTTTCTTGTTGCCATCGATGCAGACAAAGGTCGAAAAACCCTCTGCAATTTTAATCTCCGTATTGTTTCTAAGAGCCTTCGTATAAACTGTAAGACTTGTCTTTCCAGCTTTCACTCCTGTTGATACAAATCTAATCATATCTCCATTAAAAGAAGGTCCCAAGAATTTCATCGAATGAATTTCAACTGCAACTAAATGATCCGTCTCACCATATTTGCCATATAAGTTGGAGGCCCCTAGAAAAGTTGCTTCAGTAAACCACTCAGCCATTCTGGCTGCAAATAAAGTATCGTGATGATTCATATCTTGACCTGTCACTAATCTTGATGTTTCGTAACTTTTCATATTTTTCCTCCCGTCTTATGTTCGACTCTACTGCTCGCAGTTTCTCAGCTAATACCATACATTTATTATACCATAAACCTCCCTCTTCCCAGCACAAAAAATCCCGAGATGGAATATCCATCTCAGGATTTTGAGAGAAATAGTGCAAAAAAGAGGAAACAGATTCTTTTCATGAATTAAGTCAAACTTAGTATTAACGTCATGGTTAAAAGTTCTTCTTGTGACTCGTCCAGCATTTTAATCTTGGGTTCATCAGTGGAGATAATATCGATAATTTCCCATCCACAACAAACTCCAAAGTGTCTCAATTTCCCTGGCCATTCGTCTGAAGCAAAAGTATCACTCTTTATATATCATTATATCTTTAGCATACAAAGTTACAAAAAGCCTTCCGACAAAACGCCGGAAGGCTTGAATTTACTGGAGCGGGTGAAGGGATTCGAACCCTCGACCCACGGCTTGGGAATCCAAATCTGTTGTTTTTACTGTTTCTAGATAGCCCTACAAACCCTATAGAATCAAGGATTTAGCTTATTCTAGTATCTATATTACTACTCAATCTACGTGGTTTTATATATTATTGCCTTCCTAATTGCCTTCCCATGTAATATTCTTAAGCCAATCCTTAGGGCAGCGTAAAAAGTGTCCTTTATTCTTCACCGAATGCCAAATTTACCGCTCAAAAACAAAAAGCGAGCATACACTTGCTCCTTAATTATATTTTGCTAGTAAATAACATTATAGTCAGAAAAATCGAAATAAATACCCCAAAATATAATTGTCACATATTGTAAGACATGTTATAATTAAATGTGGGAATTGAAACGCCAAAATCACCACTCATATCCATCCGCAAAATCACCGAAAAATATTTCGGAAATACAATACTTGCGCCGATCTGGAGGTGTCTTAGGCTTTTATGGATTTGCAATCCCCTAATTATGTAGTATATTGAAACACTTGAGTAAAACCGTCCCGCAACGGAGTTACTCCATCTTCTCCCGTTAGGCGTTTCACCCCATGGAGGAATAGATTTACATCTAGTATTTACACTTCTTTAATTTTATATTCTACGAACTCGAGTCTTTTCCTCCTTTGAAAGTAAAAAAATTTTAGGAGGACTTACATGCAACGCTTTAAAAAATTTGGTTGGAGAAAAAATTTCAAAAAACTGTCTGAAGACTTAGTGGGAAAACTTCAGACAATTGATATCAAGGATATTGTAGTCTCGGCGGTAAAAAACTTAAGAACGTCAGATATTATCTCTGGAAAGTATGCACACCTCGGTATTTTCTTTGACGAAGATACTTTATCTGTTCCAACATTTGTGCAACCAGAGGCAACAAATGGGCGCTATTCAAAGTATAACCTTGAAGGCCGAGAAATTGTTTTTAAGAACCTCCCCAAAATAACTAGAACGTATTCATGGGATGCCCCGAACTACGGTAACTCAGGATACCATAACATTACAATGGCTAGAGAAGTGTATCAGCGGAAAGCTTATCCTGCAAAAGAACTACATATTGAAATGGAAATCCTAGCTGGCGGCAAAATTACAGATGAAAATAGTGTTGTTAAATTTTCAGTCGAGGGTGGATTAACGAGAGGAGATACCGAATTCAATGATGATCTGCTCTTTCACGTCAACCTACTACAAGAAAATACGGGAGTTAGTGGCATATTTCCTGCCATGACACCTGTTGCTGATTACTTGAAAACGATACACGTTAACTGGGAACTACTACCGCAAGGAACAAGAGAGGACTTCATAGCAGGAATCCTATCCAGAGTTTCCAGTCCGACTGAAGCCCATAGGTCTAAACTGCAGCAGCGTTATGACTTATTAAACAATCTTGATCCCGTCTTTATCAGTGGTACCAGCGGATTCAGTCGTTATTTTGGTGCAAAATTTTCGGACAACCTTGTCGTTTTTGAAAACTTGGAGTACGGAAATGCAATCTACGTTATGTTTGAAGATTGGAAAGTTCTCAGTCGCCTATCACGTAAAGATCTCGTTAAAGGCGGCTATAACGTATTCCGAATTCCGCATAAGGGCGCTTGGGCCACGACGCTGGTTAATCTGATTAAGAATCATCGTTAAGTTCAGATAGAGGTATGGTAAAACCGTACCTCTGTCTTATCCGCATACTCTTCGACTAATAGATTAATAAGTTGGCTTTTGTCTCCTTGTTATTTACCTTCGGGAGGTTCAGTCTTGATGGATATAGACGAAAAATACAATGCTTTTTATAAGCGTGTCATTAAAACTAGGGAATCACGAATAAGAGCATCCGAACGACTGGCAAATAGGGACCAACACTATCAAGTTGTTCAGCTTATCTATGCAATATTCTTCCTGGCATTATCTATTTGGATATTTTATCTGGAAAAAATCGGGAGAATGGTTTCCTCTGCTGATGCTTCAACAATACTTCTGATATGCTCTTTCTCAATTACAGGAACCTCCTTCTATGTCAATTCTAAAAATTATAAAGAGCGATCTCTTCAACTAAAAAGCAACTATATTGCATTATGCAAATTACTTTATGATATAGAAGCAACTCAATGTCAACAGCACTCTAACGAAACTCTCATTATACATTATCAAGAGCATTATGGAAGGTATATGATTTTACTTGAAAATGTAGAAAATCATTCGACGTTTGATTACTTATGCACGCTGCGAGATCGAGGCGAAAGTTTCACACGGTATGAATGGAGCAAATTCATCTGGTGGTCCATCGAAATTCGTTTATTATCATGGGTTATATCAATTACCCCACTTGCTTTAACTTGTTGGTTTATATTTGCTTGAAGCAGGGCTATTAAAAGACTCTAATCGTGATAATGAGCCCTGATTGATATGTGCATTTGTGGACAGCTTAAATCCGTATATTAACCTGACCACAACTACACATACTATCGCCCTTCGGGTCCACAGGGTCTAACGAGATACCTTTTAAATTTAACTAGAACGGAGGAAGATTAATAGACCTATCTATTTCTCTACGTTTAGAAATCGTTTTTTTCTCTAAGTTAGAAATGACCAATTACGTTGAAAAGGAGTGATAGCACATTTTAGGCTAGCACTCTTTCTCTTATATTTTTAGTGAAATCAATTACTCTTATCTTAGATCTCAAACATTTTTACGATTTATTTGGCTCTGTTATATCTGTACCATCTTGTATCGCAATATCAATCCAGGCCATTTTTGCATCTTGAATCATCTCTAATGCTTCTTCTTCCGTATCTCCTTGACTTAAGCAGCCTGGTAGCTCTCTTATTTTTGCTACAAAACCACCTTCTGGAGATGGCTGAATAATTACGGTGTAGGGCAAAGACATATAGTATTCAAAATCCTTCTCCCCTCCTACTATTTTAGTAGGTACGTCAGTATATATATCTAGCCAAACTTCACTTGGTTTATCTTGATTATAGCAAGGATTCGCGAATTCTATACCAACACATTTGCCACCACCATATTTATATGGACGTATTCCTTTAGTAACTACTCTTATGGGGGTATCGTCTTTCAAGCCTCTCAAGATCTTCTTCAATTCACCAACATTCATAAATTACGCCCTCCATTATTCTAAAATCTAGTGAAAACCAATTGCTATTATCTTAGACCTCAAACATTTTTACGATTGTTTGGGACTGGTATATTTCTACCATTCTGCATAGCTATATCAATCCATGCAGCTTTTGCATCTTGAATCATATCAAAAGTATCTTGCCAGTTATCCCCTTGTGTTAAACAGCCAGGAAGGTCTGGAATTTCTGCAACATATCCTCCTTCGGATGCAGGATAAATAATCATTTTATAAGGCAAAGACATATAATACTCAAAATTCTTATTAGGCATGATTTCATTACCTCCATTATTTCGAAATTGATTACTATTAATTATGAAGTGATCCAAAAAATTACTCTACTATTCTAGATTTATTATACCACCTCAAACATTTTTACGATTTAATATTTACTCTATATCGAACATTCCTTCTAATGCTTTTACAGCTGTTTCTTGCATATCAGGCATCAAGTGACTATAGGTATCTAGTGTCATTGCTACGGTGCTATGACCCAAACGTTCAGAGATAACCTTTATATTAATCCCTTGGCGTAGTAACAGTGTAGCATGAGTATGACGCAAGTCATGAAAACTAAATTCCTTATCTAATTCAGCCTGCATTAACATTTTTTTGAAATATCGGGTAGTGAAATTTGAAGTATCAACCGGCTTACCCCAGAGATTCGTAAATAGTAACTTCTCCTCATTGTCAAATTTATCTCCTAAAAAATCTGCAAACCATTTTTGCTCCTTCTGATACCTCTCTAAAGCTTCTTTGGTGCTCACTGTTACCAGAATTCTACGCTTTGAACCTTTCGTCTTAGGGTCCTCAAATATCATGCCTTTAGTGTTGGATGAGACCAAAGCTCTTTGTACATTCAATGTATTATTGGGAAAGTCTATATCTTTCCACTTTAGTCCAAATACCTCACCTAATCGCATGCCAGTAGATAAAGCCAATGAGACAACCATATATGCCATGGCTTTATGATACTCATTGCCCTCTGAAGATTTCCTTCGTTGTTTTACACCCCAATAAAAGTATTCTCCCTCCTTAGCAGTCTGTAATAATATAGTTGCCTGCTCTTCAGTAAGGGGTCGTATTTCTTCTTTAACAAGGCGAGGAGCATCAGTTACTTGAACAACGTTTTTAGCTAGAATTCCTACCTGTACGGCTTTACTAAAAGCCATACTTAGATAACGCCTTGTAGCGCGAACGGTAGAAGTAGATAAACCAGTTTTCGCTTTGCCACCACTAGCTAACATGTCATTAAAGACTCGCTGTATATCCGGTGCTTTTATCTTTGTTATGCCAATATGACCTATGGTTGGTCGTATATAATTATTTAAGCAAGATTCATACTTCTCAAAGCTCTTAGTTCTCACATTTGGTTTTATATAATCGATAAGCCAGCAATCAAGCCACTGCCAGATTGTTATTTTATCAGCATCCGGTAACAATCCATTCTCTATATCCTGCAAGAACTTTTTACCTTTTACAGAAACTTGCTTTTGAGTCCTACCTGTAATTAGCTTTCTCTTCGTCTTACCTGTTGCCGAATCCAAATAGGAGAATTGCCCTTCCCATCGATCTCGTTTCTTATTTTCATAAATCGTTCCTTCACCAAATGCTCTCTTTTTTGCCATCAATTACACCTCAAACAATATATTACTTTAAGCTAATTTGATTACGATAAACCCCTAATAATAAATAAATAAAAAAACAAACAACTCTATTAGTTAAGCAGGTCTTCAACTATATTTCTCGAAGTCACTATATATAAGACTACTTCAGAAAGGTGATACATATTGCACCAAAAAAAAGTATCGATTTCGGAGGCTATTGACACGGCAATTCGCTCAAACCAAATGGAAGGCTTAGGACTAAGCCAGGAAGCACTTGCTATACTGAAACGGGTAAAGAATGGAGAAATTACACTAGATGAATTTGAAAGAGCAGCAGTTGTTAAGTACACAGCATTTAGTAAGAATAAAAATATTTCCTATGAACAAGCGTTAATCAAAGTAAGGGAGGAAAAAGGTTATACTTGGTGAGGAAATTAGTTATACTTATGAAAAATGAGGGTGTCCATAGTAGTACGTAGTAACTAATCAAGGGTTATTTCAGCAAGAAACCGGCTGAAATAACCCTTGTAACATTTTACGGTTTCATCATAGCCGCCAATCAACGCCCAAGCCCTCCGGGTTGGCGAAAAAATTTTGCCCGTTAGGTTCGCTACGCCAAATTTTTTTCGCCAAGGCATTGACTAGCTTAGTCTTTATTTTTCTCTTGCTTTTCCACTTCTACATGAGAATTAGTATCTAATTGATGTTCAATTACAAATTGACATCCTGTAGTATTTTCGGCTATTGTATCTGCACCCATTTGGCCTGCAAGCTGCCAGTAACTTCATTAGCATCAGCTATATACTGGATTATCTATTACTTGTAGCATCACCATTGCCTCTAGAATCGCTTGTGTTATTAGCAATTGTATCTGCGTTCATTTGGCTTGCAAGCGAGGGCTCATCCGGATTGTTTATCGGCAGGGGCAGACGCTTGATTGCCAATACTTGAGCTGCCAGTGGTATTTGCAGCTATGGTATCTGCATTCATTTGACTTGCAAGTGACGGACTATCGGGGTTATTCGAACTATAACTGCCAGGCATATCGCTCCCATTTTCACTACCGGCTGCAGCATTTGCTGCTTTCATTGTATTGGCAAGACCTCCATCAGCCATCTTGCCACCTGCCTCGGCACCGTTCTGACCAGCTTCCATAACTCCTTGGAGCATCTGAAAACCCGATATGATAGTACGTGAGACGATGGCAGCTGCCATTACCCCTGCGCTAATTGCTTGTCCACCACTTAGGGAAGGAGAGCCAGAAAATAGCCCCATAGCCAATGCAGGTGCCTGCCAGGATAGAAATGCTACTGCCAACACCGCAAACATATACTTCATAAATACAGTGCTGTCTGCTCCTGTCAGTAGATTTGACGTGCTTTCTAACTCCTCTAAGAATGGCAGGGATGCCGATAATACAAATGCAATAACCATGATTCGGACAGACACAGCAACAATGGCACCAATCGCCTTTTCTGACAGAAATGCAGTTTTCTCTAGGCACGCAAAGGGGAGAAAAAACACGGCTAGACCGCTAATGATGTAAAATTCAAGGTAGACAATAAACATTTGCATTGCAATAATGAAATAACCAAAAGTCGTAAAAAGATAGGACAAGATAGCAATTAATGGTCTAGGTGAAAAAAGTACATTGGTTAGTCCTATAGAGCCAATAATAGGGAAAAATGTTTTTAATCCCATATCAATGATATAGCTGGGGTCAGTTAAAACCGATTTGGGCAGTACATTTCCTCCCGCAGCAATTCCGATCGTAAGGAACGTATTGAACACTTTGCTCACAATCTCGGCATAGTTTTGAACAATCCATAAGAATATTCCATAATAGACGACTTTACGAACAACTGTAGACCATAAAGGACGGTCTTCAATTAAAATCACTCCTAAATTCCAGGCAAAATCAATTGCTACAATACTGGTAAAAAGGCTTAAAGCATATGGCGTTATATTCTTAACCGCATTTTGAAAAATAGTTGAAAAATTAATGAGTATTAGCGTGAGAGCTCCTTCTTCCATACTGCTGCCCCCTCTTATTTTGCGAAGTCAGGAAATCCTGCTCCCTGACCCTTCTTGGGTGCTGGCGGCTCTTTAAAGAAATCTTTGGCCGCCTGTTCTTCTTGTATAGTAGCCTCTAAACCGTGTGTCGCAACCGGCAACGTAGTTTGCTCCTTTTTAGGAGCGTATAAGAATATCATACCGGGTATCGCGATAGCCAAAAAGAAATATACGATCATAGCAATGATAAGATTACGTCTATGTTTAGCAAAGAGCTGCGGCCGATAGCGTTCTAAAAAGTCTCCTCCACATTTGAAGACAATAGGAACAACAACCCAAAATAAGAATTTCCAAGATAAGAAAATTTCAGCCATACTATTTCACTCCATCTTCTTTTATTTTTCGAAATCTGGAAACCCAGCTCCCTGACCTTTTTTAGGTTTCGGTGGTTCCTGGAAGAACTGTTCGGCAGCTGCCTGTTCCATTTGTTCTTTGCGAACTTGATACTCCATCCATTCATTTTGCGCCCGGTTACTCCGTGCGGCCATTTGCTGAAACTGAAGCATTTGATGGGCTTGCAAGGCAGCAATCTGGTTGCCAACCTGGGCAGCCGCCAAAGCTCCTTCGGCAGTTTGAGATGCTTGCAATAACTGTTGAATTGCAGCACCAGTGTCTGCATTCTGTGCTACAAATCCCTGGCTAAGCATGGCATTATATATGCTTTGGTTCATGCTGTCTCGGAGCATCTGAGCGTTTGCAGCATAATCTGCAGCCGTCATATTGTTATAATCGGCAAAATCTCGATACTGGGAATTCCAGGCAGTTTGAAAGTTCTCATAGTCCATAAATAAACCAGACATTTGATTTTGCATTTGTACAAGTTGGCGCAAGCTGGCTTGAATTTGCTGCATATTAGCAGCAGCCGTGGATGAGTCCATTACAGCCAATGCAGATTCAAGTTGTTTAAGTGTGTTTACTTGTGTAGCGATAGCAGCCGCGTCTACTGTTTTATCAATGTTATACACCGGCATCGGCCCTGAGAATCCACCACCAAAAAGGCCAGCATAGGATATATTAGACCAGAGTATGATGCCTATCATGAGCAGTACTGTCTTATGTATCTTTTTTTGAATTCTTTCAAACAGTGATTGGCTAATCACAAGAATCCTCTCCTTTTCATCCCATATCCATTTGATTTTTTTGCTTTTAATCTCTACGGGAACAATAATCATGTTTCCATATTCACTTGAATTATCAGAAATCTTACAAATCTCTTGATTTTCAACTTCTTCAGCAAGCCTCCCATTCCCACATTGCGCACAAACAGCATATTCAATCTGTTCTTTGGGATGAAAATTTTCAACTGAAAAAAGACATCCACATTTCTGGCATTTATATACCACACTGCATTCCCCCTTAACTTATTTGCGATTTTTCAGTTTAGGATAAGCTACCAATTCAGATTGCAGATCTCTCAATCTACGCGGTGCCCCCTGCTGCGTTTTTCGCTGACGATAAACTACGGCAGGAACGGAGCGCAGTCAAGGGACCGTGGAATAATAGGGGGCAGCCCGTAGGGGGTTGCTGTTATGCCGCGAAAGCCCTTGATGGAGTGAGTACCTGTGGTACAATCTGCGGCCGAAAAACGCTTTTAAAATCGCATACCTATTCTTTGCTCTTCTATTTCAATTTTAGGCTCTTTCTTTAATCCCTTAAAACTTTGTATTATCATGTCAAACCCCCGTTTTTTTCCACTGGCATGTTCCTTCTCTGGAATTAAAAAATCATCTGATGTTAATTTTTTAGCGAAATTTTCAATTTGACCTTGGATTTTTACCGTGTCATCCGTATAGATCTTAACTTCATAACGCGCTCTTGAAATATCTACATAAAAAGCATTCCTATTGTTCAACTGCTTCTGTGTAGAGTCCAAATTCACCAGTACCCTGTCTGTAGTAATGCCTTGTGCTTTATGCCCCGTCATTGCATAGCCATGATCAATCTTATTGTACTTCTCCAGATTAAGGACAATCTCTTTACCACCAGATTCAATAGTCAGGATATTATTGCTTATATTTTTTATTACTCCAGTCTGACCATTCCTGACTCCCATCTTGTAATTATTTTGAAGAAAGATTACTTTGTCACGTAATGAAAATTCCCGCATAAAGGTTTTACCTGTTACATCGCCAACCGTACATTCACGACCCGCTGCTAAATGCCCCTGCTTTATTAGCTCGGCTCGAATGGATTGATTCAGGGAATGTCGGTCTTTGTTAGCTGCCGTCAAAATGACTGTCTTTTTTTGCTCTTCCAATGTTAAGGCGGTATAGTCGTTTACAATTGCCTTTATCCGTTCGCTATGTTTTGGAATGACTTGCATATCCTTTTCAATGAGTTCCAACGATTTGGCAAGATCCCCTGAAACCGCTTCTCGGACAGCTTGAAGCAGATCTTTGTCTTTTTGTCGTCTGATTTCATCAAGCCTAACAGTAGCGATTTTTCCAGTTTCCGTCAGTGCAGAATAGGCATTTCCGACTCCAACTGGCAAAAGCTGTTGACGATCACCAACTAAAACTACCTTTGCATTTTTAATTTTTGCTGCTTCAGTGATATATAGCATGGTATTGTTGTCAACCATACTCGCTTCATCAATGATCCAAGCCTCTTTGGTGTAACCAGGTTTTAAGCCGCCCAAATTCCAGTCAGTTTTTAGCTGCATGTCTTCACCGGGTTTGGCATTTCCTGCCTCTCTCTCCAGTTGATTTAAAAAACTGTGAATGGTATTACTAGGTATCTGGGCATCTGCCTCTAATCCTTGGGCTGCCTTGCCAGTATAGCAAGCTCCCCTGACCGTGTAGCCATCGTTTTCTAAGACCTGCCGTGCATAGTTCAGCATGTGAGTTTTTCCAGTGCCAGCCAAGCCTTGGACTGCGCTGTATTGATCTTTCGTGTTTACTATATGTAGAACTGCATCACGCTGTTGACCTGATAGTGCTGTTTTTTCTTTTTTTAACGCTCTATCAAGAAAACCCTCAACTTCTCTTGCTCTTAGTCCTGGCATACTCCCCTTTGATTTTGCAACTTCCGTAAAAATTCTTTTTTCGTTTTCGAGATTCTTAAGTGTCGTATAGTAGGTCTCATCATCTTGAATGTCTTGACGACCACCCAAGGCAACGAGAATTTTCCCAGCATTTGACTTTAATAATTCATTGTATTGAGTTTCTGACATGCCTGATCCAACACCCGAAGCCAATACTGCCTTTTTAAGCTCGCGCTCTGTAAAAGCAAAAGCTCTGCTACTAAGACGCTTAACGGCTTGATCAAATTCAACTTTTTGTTGTTCTGGAGTTGAAATTACAGGAATTTCTGATTTGGCAATGTCGACTCCACCCACATCTTTCATGGTTTCCTGCCATGATTTCATCAGTACGTTCATGTCCTTATGCTCTTTTGCTTTTCGGGTCATCATAGCTGCTGCACCAGCCGCTTCCGGCGTACTAGCACCCCATTCTTTAAGTTTTTCTAGGATCTCTTGGCGGCGGCTACTAAATTGTTCAATTGCTCCTTGCTCAATCCTCTTCATCTCAAAAAATCCCTTTATCGGATCTGTAACAATAATGTCATAACCTTTGTCCATGAGTTGTTTAGCCAATACATTTCGATATATCTGTCCATAGAGTATCTTGTTACGGTAAAGGTCTGGGTTATCAACGGCATAAAATTTGTCATTATGCTTGGTCTTATTTAAAATTACAGCATGCGTGTGAAGTTGAGGATCTTGGTTCCGTGACACGTAGTGATTAAAGCAACCTGCAATCATATTCCCGGTTTTGACGTGTTTCGTTACTTTGTCCTTAGTGATTCTTGCACCAATCTCCCGCTGCTCGATTAGCTCTAATGCCGTTTTGACTGCAATATTATGGGCTGAAATCATATCCTGACGATTTTCACCGCCTAGGCACATGGCTATAGACACCGATTTTGGAGCGGAAAAGCAGAGATCATACCCTGCTCTTTCTTCTCGTTCATTTACTAAAGCATTAAAATCTTCTTTGGTTAAATCATCCGAAAGATTGAGGTCTTCTTTAAGTCTTCCTTGCCAGTGATCACCATTGTCCTCCATTCGTGCGTAATATCCATCCTTGTCGTAGTATGATGCAGCCTGCCTTGCACCGACATTGCTAATGCTTAACATTCAGCACCTCCTAAATTTTTAGCTTTGTAAAGCTAATTGGCTCAAAGTCCTCTTGTACTGCTACTGCAGTGGTAGGTTCAGGAGGGTCTGGAGGTAACAGGAAGTCACGCATAATAAAGTTAGGGTGTTGCTCAGGATAGAACAGGGCTGGGATAGTAATTTTGGAGATTCCAAATCCAGCAATATTGACAATGGCATGTAGATCCGGCAGCGCTTGGAATTCTGTGGGCAAGATTAGTCGTTCGGTTTTGTCCTGTTCGCTTATACTTTTACGATCCCCGACTTCGCTTGGACTCATTTGGCGAGAATGTGATGTTTTAATTAACTGTTGCTCACCAATTGCTCGAGATAAAAAATCTGCAGTTTCAGGCTCTCTAATTCTAAGGGTAACCGTGGTGTTGAAGTTATTATAAAAAGACTTTAGATTAGCGCGACCATATTGCTCTTCTATACGACCTAGATCTTGGTTCGCACAGATCAGGCAAGCTCCCTTGGAACGACCGACTGTTTCTAACTTAAGAATAGAATCCATTCGGTTCAGTGTTCCTAGTTCATCAATTATAAAAAAGATTCTTCTATCTAATTTGTCAGGCATGGATAATGCTTCTCGGCACATAGTGTCAATTGCCAACGTCATCAGGGGTTTAAAAATAATTGAATATTGCTCAATATTTAGTATGAATAAGTTTGGCTGCTGTCCTTCGTTTTCATGCTGATCGCGAATAAATTTTCTGAATGAAAAATCACCGTCTAAATCAACCAAATACCTAAAGAACTGAATCCGCTCTTGCAGGATACTGATGATCGAGGCAGAAGCTGGACTGTCTGATTTATCAATATGCTTCAGAGCGCCTTGTTCGCTAATCGGCAGAGTCTTAAACGCCTCCTGTATGGCCAATAATGGCTGGGAAAAAAAGTTCCATAAATCCGAATTTGATGTTGTGTTCTTGGCTTTAAGATAGACAAGTCCCGTCCGGAAGACATCCGAGGCACAATTGTACCAGTAACTATCCTTGGTATCTGGTGATGCAAACAAACTGCGAGACATTACATCGTAATCAGGGGGAATTTCTAACTCATTAAATATATTCCAAGCCAATGATCGCTTATCAAACGGTGAAAAAATATAACTGTCTGACTGCAATTGTTTTGCAACAAATTCACCTTTTGGATCGTAAAAAATGCACTTGTCATTGGTTCGACTGCTTCGCTTCCTGTTGTTGATTTGTTTTACTAGCTGGTTTATTAGAACGCCCTTGCCGCTGCCAGCAGTGCCAAGAATCAATATGTGTTTAGATTCCATCTCAAATGGTAAGATTGTTTTGCCGATCCTGAGGCTACTCAAAGGATTTTTCTTAGCCTGACGAAGTAATTGTTTGTTAAACACAGAGCTCGGAGTTATGCTGCCACCTCTAATAAATTTTTCATCTTTCTGGCTTTTTGCCGTTCCTATAAAAATTATTAAATATACAACAGAGAATATGTAACAACCAAAGGACCATTTGAACCGTTGCTCCGCATAATGGCCATAGTAAGCGTATGTGTCATTAGTTACATAATCGGCAACGATACGATAGTATTCAACTGGAAGTTCAGTCCATCCCTTTGCATAAGGCAGAAGTTCAGTTTCGACCTTAATATCTTTTGAGAAGAGTCCCGGAAATCCTGAATAATATTTAAGAGATACTGAGAATGGAAGTTTTATATTTGTACCTTCAATGTAAGTGGTATCCAACTTTTCGAAAATATAATAGATGGTGTAACCCATCATCAAAAATTGAATAAACAAGCCAACTAAAAATGCCTTCCTAAACATATTTAAATACATTCTCAAATCACCCAAAAATGTTTCATGTGTGTGATAGCCCTGCATATATTAACCCCTCCCAAATCTTTGTTCTGCATCTTCAACACGCTCACGATAGAACTCCATAATCTGGTCTTGGCTTTTAAGTTGTTCTGATCCAATGAGTAACATTAGCTGAGTTAAAACTAATAGGCTCTTTTTTATATGAAGTTGATCTGCATTGATAGATTGGTAAAAATCCATTTTTGCAGTGTCTAGGCTTGTTGCCATAACAGCATTTAGCAGGTATTTAGATAGCGATTGATTATTGATATTTGCCATTCTTTTAATTTGATTTTTCTGCTCAACAGTGAGGTAAACACGAATTTCTTCTTCTTTGAGTTTTCTAGTAGGCATAGATTTATCTCCTTTGTATACGGCTTCTATAATCCTAATCTTTATATAGGTTTATGCCAATTGCATGCTTACTCGTACGGCTATAGGACGGCTTCTTAAAAGCTAGTCGTTACCTAGCTTTACTGGCATTGACGAAGATGCGTCAGGTGTAGTGATTTTTTGATAAAAAAATCACTGAGTAATATATACTCACCTATACTAACCTATACTGTGGCAACCAAATGATAACCACTGGTTGCCATTTGGTATGTCATTTTTTTCTAATTACTTCCAGTTAATGAAAGATATCTTCCGTTCGATAATTGGAGTTGCTGAAGCTCAGTTTGATACACAGTAGGCGTATATCGATCGCTACGAATTCGATTCTGCAATCGCCAATCGGTTATAACACATATCCCAGACCGAAAGGGAATTATAAATTTTTTATTAATCAAAATTGCAAAATCATCTTCCGAACAACCAATCATCCTCTGAATTTTCCTAGGTGAACCAACAAAACCATCATCATCTGCCCGAATAAGCAAATCATAGTAGAGACACCTGGAAGTAATCGGCATAGAAAGAAACAAGTCAGTGTCGACTATCTCCAAGCTAATCATCCGTCGTTTTGCCATATATTCCTCCCAAATCAAAAACCTGCCAACAACATCAAATGAATTCTTCATCGTGTTGTCTGGCAGGCTTTAATTAATTTCATCTTTTTCCGCACACTTCCAGATTCCTTATTCTATTGCGTTTTCTTTTGCGTTTTCCATCACTACCAATGATATAGGTTGTTTTTCGGCGTTTCGTGTAGGAAATAGGAGTGGATTCATTCACTTTAATTAACCCCCTCTGCCAATAACCTCGCTGCTTCATTCACAGGTATTAAAATTTTTCTACCAACACGAATGGCTTTTATTTTTCCTTGTTTTACGAGAACATAACAATATGCACGGGAAATTTTTCCAGAAAACACTTCCATTCTCACTTCCTCTAAATCCAGAAAATTTCGACTATTCATCATTATTTTCTCTCCTTTTATTTTTACTTTTATTTGATTATCTGTTAAACTTGATTTAGGTTATCTCTTAATCAAATTATTCCATATAATCTTATTACTCCCATTATTATAATTACGAAATTAAATTTCGTAATTATAATAACTTCAATATACACGAAATTAAATTTCGTGTCAATAACTTTTTAGGAGTTTTTTATGTCAGACTTATTTGCTCAAAGACTTAAATATTTGCGGGGCACTTCAAAAAAAACGCAATCACATATGGCAAACTTATTGCATATCTCAATTCGGCAATATCAGCTTTATGAATCCGGACAATCTTATCCAGCATTTCATGGTCTTATAATATTATCCAATTATTTTGGTGTTTCTCTAGACTATCTTACTGGCCGTTCTGATGATCCCCAATATGAAAAATACCTTCAAATAGCAGAAGATATCATTTTAAGTACAGAAGCGACATATTTTGTTCCAAAAAGATATAAAAATTTGGATTATCGTGTTGAAAACCATTCTATTAAAGAACGTATGGAAATTCTTTTAACGCTTTATGATGCCTTAGATGATTATTATGAAAGGCGAGCTAGATATAAAGAAGCAATGAAAGAGTTCGAACCAACCCTATATAATGAACTTTTAAAACGAGGCAAATACTATCTTCAAAAAATAGGATTAATAGGCCCTACAATTTATCATGCAACTGACAAAGATTCAGAAGAATACAAACGTGCAATTAAAATTGGTAAAGCTCTTCATAAGTTATTTCCTAAAGATATAGATGAATAATTTTTTTCAATTGCCTTCCAATATGCCTTCCAGACATAAAAAAGCCTTCTAGCAAATCGCTAGAAGGCTTGAATTTACTGGAGCGGGTGAAGAGATTCGAACTCTCGACCCACGGCTTGGGAAGCCGGTACTCTACCACTGAGCTACACCCGCACACGATATAAAAAATGTTGAGGCACTGCTGAAGCTTTCTTTTGCTCTGTTAATACTTTACGTATCCCAACGCTAATTATTATACCATGTACGCATAATAATAGCAATGAGCAGCAATAATTTCTTACTTACATCCAAAGAGTTACGTCTATTATTTACATTGCATTAAACCTTAAACTTCACAATTTCCATTTGAAGTTTCTCAGCTAATTGTGATAATGCATCACTGGCAATTGCAATTTCTTCAATAGATGCTGTTTGTTCCTCTGTTGAGGCAGATACTGTTTGGGTCTTGCTCGCAGTTTCATCACTAACTCCGCCTAGTACTTCCATGGATGATGCCACCTGCTTTGCTCCTGAAGCAATATCATGAATTGCAGCAACGGTTCTTTGAATTTCATCAGTCACATGATTTACTAATGTAGCAATTTCAACAAAGGTTTCTCCTGTTGCATTAATATTTTCGGTTCCTTGTTTTACCGCCAATGTACCTTCATCCATTGCATGAACCGCTTTTTCCGTATCTTGCTGAATTTCGCTAATCAGTTGTCTAATTTGCTCTGTAGCAGTTTCAGATTGCTCTGCTAATTTTCTTACCTCTTCTGCTACTACAGCGAAGCCTTTACCATGCTCACCAGCTCGTGCAGCTTCAATTGCTGCATTTAGAGCAAGCAAGTTGGTTTGATTAGCTATATTGGCGATTGTGCTTACAATTTGCCCTATTTCCTTAGACCGATCGCCCAATTTATCAACAAGGCCTGCTGAATTAATAACAGTTCTTTCAATATCATTCATCTGGCCAATCGTAGCTTTGATGGATATCACTCCATCCTCTGCTGCCTTTGCAGTCTGCTCAGATCGTTCTGCAGCCAACTTCGTATTATGAACAGCCTGCTGAACGCTCTGAGACATATGGCCAACGATTTCTTCTACTTGATTGGTTGTACTGCGCTGTTGATCCGCTGCAGCTGCCACTTCTGTAATGACTGCTGCGATTTGATTAGCTACTTCAGAAGACTGACTGGCACTTGCGGTTAATTCTTCTGAGGATGCTGACACTTGTTCTGTGGTTAATGCAACTTGACGAATAAGCTGAGCTAGATTCTGTGTCATGTCATTTACCGCACTCGCTAGTTCCCCTAGTTCATCTTTACTGCTGACTTCAATCTTCTGGGTTAAATCACCACCACTATTGGCAATCTCCCTTATTTTCATTATGATATTCTGCATAGGAGCTACAATTGTTTTGCGTGAGAATAAATATGCAAATACTAACGATATGATCATAAGAAGTACATTAATCATAAGAATGCCATTTATCTCACCAGCAATAGCTTTTTCTACATCGTCTATATAGACCCCAGAGCAAATAATCCATCCCCAAGGCTGAAATAATTTCACATAGCCCCGTTTCATAGAAGCCTCGGTCTCATTTGGCTTTGGAAACCAAAAGCTGCTGTAATAGCCTGATTCTTTATTCTGTAATGCTCCTTGTATATAATTCTTAACCATGTAATTACCCTTTGCATCCTGAGTATTGCTTCTATTTTGTCCTACCGTCTCAGGCTTAGTGGCATGCATAAGATTTATATATTGATCATTATCAATCCAGAAATAGCCATCGCTTCCATAACGCATTTTACTGACTGCTGTTTTTGCTCTTTCTTGTGCCTCTTGATCTGTCATTACACCCGACTTAGAAAGGGTGTAATAATATTCTACGGTGGAGTGTGCTATTTCTACATTATTTTTTATTTGTATATCCTTTTGCAAATAAATGTTTTCCTTTGTTTTAGGAATAATATAAAAACAACTTATGAGAATAAATAATATTGTAGGTATAACACTTAATAACATCAATTTTTTGTTTAATTTCATGCTATGATTCCTCTCCCATCGACTTGAAAAATATCTAGTTCATCAATCCACGAGGTAACTTTATTTTTACCAGTTATTTTACTTTGGTACATGGCACGATCTGCCTGCTGCAACAATTCAAAAATTGCATCACCATCCTCTGGAAAACAAGATATGCCAGCACTAAAGGTAATAGAATTTTCACTGTTCCCTCTTCCAATAAAGGTACTTTTCTCAATGCTTCTTCTTATTTTGTTTGCAAATGCTGCGGCCTTTTTTTTATTGGTATGCGGAACGAGTATTACAAATTCTTCTCCGCCAAACCTGCCTACTGAATCTGATTTTCTACAATTTTTCTTTAGAATTTGCGCAAAATCACACAAAAGCTTATCACCTAAAAGATGCCCATGAGTATCATTAAACATTTTAAAATTATCAATATCAATAAAAATGATACTCATTTCTTTCGAATAGCGCTTCGATAATGATAATGTTTTTTCTAAGACTGAATTTAAAGCGTTCTTATTATAAACTTGTGTTAAATCATCATACATCGCTTGCTGCTGTAGTGAATTAACTAATTTAACAATCTTTATGGCCTCACTTGCTTGTAATCCGAATATTTTTAATAAAAATATTTCCTGTTCCGAAAAAGGTTCTACCTTTTTTCTCATAACCGTGATCGCACCGGTACTGCTTTCTTTACCCTTTAAAGGTACGCACACTACAGATCGTATTCCTTCTTTACTAGCAAGCCCGCTAGTACTCCATTCTATCGATTGTAATATGTCACTATGTATATAAGGTTTACTTTCCGAAACAACATAACCAATTACCCCCTCTTCAAGACGAATTGGGGGCTCATTGATATAGCTTTTCGAAAGCCCATAACTTTTTACAATAGTAAGGTGTCCGCTTACAAGATTAAAATCTCTTATTACAACTGCATCAGCTCTTGTAATCGTAAGAGCTGTTTTCGCAATATATTCCCATATATCATCTACTCCATCGTAGTTCGTTAGGCGTTGTGAAATGAAAAATATCTTTTCAAGAATATCCTCACTTAGTAAGGTAGAAAGCATCTCTTACACCCCTAAATCTCCTATAGTCTAGAATTTTATATTTTCTAACTACTGCCCAAGCCCAGGGAAAATCTATGTTTACGATGGCAAGGAAGCTACAACACGCAAGACATCAAATTTTTTCTGCATCTGAAGTGTCATTAATAACAAGCTGCTCTTTATTAATTTCCTTAATATCTTGAAGGATCTCAAAAATATCACAAATGAGTTCGTCTAATTCCTTTCCAATACCACCGCTTCCTAAAGTCTCCTCTTCTTTCATAAAAAATCCCCCTCAATATAAAAAACTGCCAGGGTACATCAAATAAACATGATGCAACCTGGCAGTCATAGAACAATTGTATCGTTAGACCCAAGGCTTTGCGTCCCTGCTTTTCAGCAGGTTTGCTTATAATTCCAATTTATAGCGATTCATGCCGATTTAAGATGTATATGCGAGTTTTACTGACTGAAGGTATTTACTAAAAAGATTAGAATTACACTATTATTGGCTACCTTATAAGTATAGTCTAGTCGCAGGGGATATTCTATTATCTCTATAAGCTAAATTTCTAATATAAAAATATCCTAACATTATCCCTATAAGATATTTTTATGAACCATACTAATTTACTTTAATAACTTGATTTACGATATGCAATTTTAGCGCGACTCCGAGAGCGAGTCTTGTCTCAAATGAATCAAGAGAGACTCCTAATATTTTTTCAATACGCTGTTTACGAAAAACAACTGTTTTGGGATGCAGAAACATTTTTTCCGCAGTCTTTTTCAAATTAGAATGCTGCAAAATCTTTTCCAATGTGGTTACTAGGTTGGTTCCTTTTTCTTCATCATAACGAATAAGAGTCCCAATTTGCTCTCTAACATATTCCTCAGCACCTTCATTACCAATATTTTTAACTAATAACTGCAAAATTCCTAAGTCTTTATAATGAAAAACGCCCTGTTCCTTACCTTGACATTGTGCCGCTACGGTGGCACTCCATCCTTGCCAATACGTCTTTTTAACACTCGATATTCCAGTTTGTATATTGCTAATCCCGATAACAAGTTTTAGTTGAGGATCATATTCATAAACCTTCTGCAGCAAAGACTGAGCAAAAAGCATACTACTTTCTGCCGTTATGCTCTCACCGATTCGACCTTGATGTAACACACCTATATCATTTCTGCAATTCCATACAATGCAGGCTTTTTCTCCTCCCAGTACTTCAATAATATTATGTTGTTCTTTTTCCCTGCTAATAAAGTCTTTACTAACTAATAAACAACAAATGAGCGGGCGAGAAAAGTCCAATCCTAGCGTATGCATATAACCTTTTATTCTTTCATCTACAATGGTAGTTCCCATTACAATATCATTTAAGAAGTCACTCCTGCGTCTAAGTTCATAGGCTAAATGAAGCATTTTCTCAGTTTTCCTCTGAACTGTAATATCATGCAACGTACCCAGTGTACCTGAGATATCACCATATTCATTCCTTGTAAGTCTTGCATACACCTCGATCCAGCGAAATTCACCATTTTTAGTTGAATAACGAATCTCATATCGACTATATGACTTTTTCTCCTCAATAATGGCTTGAAACTGTTTATAATGGAATTCTTGATCATCTGTATACACATAATTCAAAAAGAACTTCCCGATACTTTCCTCTATGCTAAATCCCGTGATTTTTGTCCATGTGGGGCTTAAGAAAGTCCAGCACCCCGCTTTATCCGTCTGAAATATTACGCCTTTTACGTTATCTATAATTGCTTTATGCTTCTTCTCAAGGTACAGCAGCTTATTCTCGAGGCTATCTATATATTTTACTAATTCTATATTGCTCATCTTATACCGTTTTTGTATCTCTTTCTCAAATAATTTTTCATTTAATGGATTTTGAGATATTGAAGCATCTTGAGAGATCATCGTTTGATAGAAATAGGGGAATAGTACACTTTTTCTGATACCTAATTCACGCATAATTTTTTCATAGTTATGGTGTAAAATAGCTGCTTCACGTTTGAACTCTTCAGTAAGAACTTTTTTTGTATTTTCCAAAGATATGTCCCTCCCCATTGATACCATGTTTTTGAATCAGCAACCCGCTCCCAACGCTACATAAATCTCATTTTAATCCATCCTTTTATCTTTAGCCAAAAATCAGCCTTCCAGATATCTATAGTTCCTGTCTTTTTTTAATGCGGGATATTCCTGTTATTTATAATAGTATACTATCCTACCGTACTTTTCTATAGCTGCTTTTTTCGCTTGCGCTCACGTCACTATTTGAGGGATTGTAAAAAAAACTCTGCCTCCAGAGGCAGAGTTTTTTTTCAGTACATGAATTGCACTATACCTTAAACTTTTTGACAATCTCCATCATTTCGGTTGCTAACTGAGCTAATTTGGCTGCATTAGTATCTATCTCATGCATACCAGCAGTTTGTTCTTCAGCCGAAGCTGCGACAACTTCAGAACTTGCTGAAGTAGCATGGGCTACCGTTGTAATATTTTCTACACTGGCTACGACTGTCTGAATTCCCAGGGACGTCTCATGCATAGAAGCTGCTACATGTTCAATCTCATTCTTTACCATATCCATTTTTTCTATAATTACATCAAACCCTTTCTGCGTTGCAATTGCAGAACTTTTTCCCTTGTCAACTTCCTGGTTTGCTTTCTTTACAGTAGAAACGGCAAAAATGATATCATTGCCCATATTATCAATAATTTTAGCAATTTCATCAGTCGCGCCAGCACTTTGTTCCGCGAGCTTTCGTACTTCTTCAGCCACTACGGCAAAACCACGACCTGCTTCTCCTGCGCGCGCTGCTTCAATAGCAGCATTTAACGCTAAAAGATTGGTCTGGGCTGCAATGCTGTTAATTAAATCCACAATACCCTTTATCTTTATCGATCCTTGATCTAAGTTAGTGGTAACTGTCGTAATCTGATCCATAGAAGCAGTAATCGATTCATTTTGGGTAACGGTTTGTGATAGCAGTTCCATTGCTCTCGCCGCCTCTACTACAGCATTCTGAGCATTATTATTGGCCTCTGCTGTACTAGCATTGATTTCTTCTGAGCTTGCTGAGATTTCTTCCATCGTAGCTGAAATATTACTAATATTATCTGCATTCTGAGAAGAACCAGCAGCAATGTTGGTTACACTTTCAGCTACAGTTTCTACTGCTTTTAATTGTTCACTCACAGAATCACTTAATTCAATACTCGTTGAACTTAAGATTTGGCTGCTGTTTGTAACCTGGGAAACAAAACCTTTAAGAGATTTCTTCATCTCAATAACAATGTATCCCATATCACCAATTTCATCATTACGCGTAGGATAAACATCTTTACCTGTAAGGTTCAGATTACCCACCTCAGCTAATTCATTATTAATATTTTTAAGTCTTCTGGCCAGGTTTCTGCTATACCAAATAGCCATACAGACCACAATACAGGCTATAACGATGCTATAGATAAGAGCATTTGCTCCAGTAGCTGTTGCATCCTGCAGCACAGCATTGGCTCTTTCGCTTATGTATTTTTGCTGCTGGGTATCCAACTTACGAAATTGATCATCAATATCTTTTACTAAATTTCGCCCTTGTGTTGTGAGCTGTGTTAGATTAGGAGCATTTGCCTTCTTAGCTGCAATAACTTTATCACCTAATACTACATAATCATTTACTAACTTGGCGAGCAGAATTCCATCTTCTCTTGTATCTGCCACCTTGGAAGTATCGCTAAATTCTTTGGCTAATTCACTACTCTTCTTAATCTTTTCACGATATCCCTGCTCATAAACCGCACCATCAGGATAAAAGAGAAAACCTCGCATATCAAGCAATGCTCCCGTAAATTCTAAATGACCTGCCTTTACGAGATTAGCGCTTGTTACATTATGCTTCACCAATTCTTCGGTGGTCTGACCGCTTGATTTAAGCTTATAGACGGTGAACCCCAATACAGATACTAATAAAAATATAACGAGAATGAACATACAGGTAAGTTGCAATACAATCGGTAGCCTTTTCTTTTCCATTTATTTTCATACCTCCATTTAGATAAAAGTTCGAAAACTCTCTCTATTCTCTTTTTTCTAAATTTACCTATATTAAGTTATATTCTATACAAAATTACATAATCCTCCAATTATTACATGAATTGTCCATTATTTTGATCTAATTTGTCAGATTAAATCCTAACAAAAAACAAGAAAACCTCACGTTGTTAAAACGTGAGGTTCATTTTCGATTGGTGGGCGATGACAGGATCGAACTGCCGACATCCTGCTTGTAAGGCAGGCGCTCTCCCAGCTGAGCTAATCGCCCGAATTTGGTGACCCGTGGG
>NZ_FOTS01000060.1 GCF_900114615.1 Pelosinus propionicus DSM 13327
ACTGTCAAAACTACATCGGTGGTAAACTTTTTCGATATCACTACTGGTAAACTAATTCAGTATCAAGTGGTAAAGAAATTCATTGACATTCACACGTTAACTGGATTTTTCTTAATATAATTCTTCTCGATTGCTTTGGCTAAACAGGATTTAAGGATAGAGAAGATATCTTTCTTTGTTCTTGGGGAAGACTTCATATCTACAATTAACCGCTGCAAATCATCGGTGGTAACCTCTTGTAATTTCTTATCACCTAATTTTGCCGTAATATGCACTTTAAGCAACGTTTGATAGGTGTTGAAGGTAGTAGGTCGCAACGAAGGTTTTTTATATGTACTCAGCCAATGATTAACCCATTCTTTTAACGTCATTGCCGAAGGCTGAACATAAACGTCTAGGAGTATGTCTGCCTTGTACTTATCGAGTTTAGCCTGTACATTCTTTCGAAGTTTTGCAGAGAATGACTTGGTTTTCCCACTGGCATCTGTGAATTCCACGACCCAGAAGATACTCATAGAGCCATCTTTGTTTTTACGTTCGCGTTTGAAATATGACTCAGCCATAGATTACACCACCTTTTGCCTTAGTGATTCCATTGTATACCTATGTATGAAATTGGTCAATCCAAAGTTAACTATGTCATGAAATAAGGTAATCATAGGGATTTAGATTGATCCAGTGGAATAACCTTGACTACCGTGGAATAATTAGATACAATGGATTACAGAGGTGAAACGTCATATGAAGATAAATCCTAGGATATTTTGGGCGAATGTTAAATCATTGAGGATAGAAAACGAGTGGAGCCAGGCACAATTAGCAATCCAAATTGGACTTGACTCCAAAACTTACAGCAATAAAGAGCGAATGGCTCCAAAGGTATCTGTGGACTTAGCTCAAAAAATTGCGGAAGTCCTTCAAACAACAGTGGAAGACCTCGCGGCAGGGGATGAACCCACTGAACCGCTGTTTGATCCTGAGATAGTGAGCTTTTTCAATGCGGTGAGAGCCAAAAGGGAATCAATGGGAATAAACCAAAAAGAAATGGCAGAAAAACTTGGTATGAAGCCTAATAATTGGAATAACAAGGAATCTGGCAAGGTTGCTAAGCTATCTACTTCGTTAATGGAACAGATTGCAAGTGTTTTGAATTGTACAGTGGATGAACTACGAGAAGAGAAGAAACCTGCTGAAGATGCAAAGAATGTAGATCGAGTACAAGTTGTTAGCAGTGATATAGAGAAACATAGAGAAGTAGTGACATATGGTAACCCATTATGTGATATAAGTCATTTAGAAGAACCTATCCAAAAATTTATAAGTAAAAAAGAAAATAAAGACATAATAGAAAAGCTAATAAAAGATTTTGTCTTACGTCGATATATGGGAGAAGAATAAATCAATTTTATATAAACAATGGGCAGTACCACACATAGGACTGCCCATTGTTTATTGAATGGGAAATGATTGGAAAGTTTGAGTAAACTGAGTTGAACCACTGTGTAACTGGAGTAGTTCTATGAATATCTCTTAAGAGTATATAGCTGATCTTCAGGAAACCAAGGGTTGATGATCCCATTAAAAGGTGCACAATCAAAGGGTTTATAGGAGTTAGTTGCTACTGGTGACTTGGTTAATCTGTAAAAAAACAGTGAACACGTAGAATCATTGTATTGATAAAACAAAGCAACCATTGACAGTTCTGATCGTGTCTGTTATTATAAAAAGCAAGGCAATGATTCTACGTGTTCACTGTACTTATCAATTTATAATAGGGGTGGTAATATGCAGTAGGTTATCTTATAAATACATATAGGGAAGGTGATTCATTGAAAGAAATAGGCAAATGAAAAACTACCATCTTCGACAATGGTAGTTTTGGGTTTACTAGCTATGTGCTTGTGTCAGTAATATTGTTTGCAGACTTTATTACTGAATTAGTATTGGTGATAGATAATTAAATTTAGTATGAGAATTGACTATGATACATTTTTGACGAAATGTAACTAATAGCCAGTGTCTTTCTTATACAATTCATACTATATCACAATTTTACATTAATTGCAAGCATTATTATTATGCACGGATAAAATAGATCGTATACATTAATTGAAAAATAAAGGGAGGGATCTTATATTAGTAACAATTATCTTACAGCGGAAGAGGTAGGCAAAATGCTACAGTTAAGCACTAAAAGAATATATGACCTTGCTCAACGTCGGCAAATCCCCGGGCTCAAAATCGGTAAATATTGGCGCTTCAATGAAGAGAAGATCTTTAAATATTTAGAGTCACGGTACGGTAACGGTTATCAATAAATAAATCGGAAAAGGGGATTATACAATGAATAACAACATCAATATATTAGCCAATGCCAGCTATGAAAGTAACATGGGTATCAATGCACCAGAAGCCAAGGAAATCAAAGACAATAACACTAAGATAGCCAAGTTATACAAGGCACTTAAGCAGAGCATTCCCGAAGAGTTGCACGGTTTACTCTTTGACTACGACAATTTGCAGGGTGAGACCGCAGCTATCATTGAGGAAAATGCATATCTCAAGGGGTTCAAGGATGGATATGCGGAGACTAAGGGAGGTAAAGAATGTTAAAATTAGTACCTAATACAAGCGAAGAAGGCAAGCGACTCACAGAGATAGGCGAAGAGATATGGGATATAGTTGTTAAATCTAAGGGTAATAAAAAGATTGAACGTATGAACGCCTTACATGAAGAACTAGCGTTCATCATGGCAAATACATTGTCAATGGTCAAAGATGAATACCAAAAAGACAACGATGCACACAGCCAACTCTTAGACCAACTATATTACTTCTTAGAAAGCAAAGATCAATTAGAGGAATTCGATGAGTACGTTGAGTCAGTGATCAACATGAAACCAACGGTATTAAACTAAAATAAAACTGAGGAGAGATATAATGAAAAAGCAAACAATCACCAATGTTAATATTATTAAGTCGTTAGTTAATGGGTTCGATAAGGATTATTCAGATTCAGTAAACTTTGACGAAGGATTTATTGCAGATGACGAAGGGAATCTGAATTTCAAAGAAAGTTTATTTGTTGCGAGAGCACACGGAATTAGAGAAACAGATGGAAAAGAGCATGGTACTTGCATTGCAGTGTATCAAGAAAATGAAGATATTAGTGATAGTGATAAGGATACTTATGATGTCTTTGTAAGTACCGACTTACAATCTATGACTATTTATAATGGATGCATAGAGGCTAAAGCATTAAAAATCATTGAAGAAAACAAAGAGCTAATTCGCTTTAGTGATTACGTTACAATAAAAGCTGAAATTACACATCAACCTATATGCCATTTTTGTGGAAGAACACTAGCCGAAGTTATCTCCAATACAAAAAATAATGACAGCGATATTATTATAGCAAGAGGTGGGGGTGGGATTTGCTTACAATGCGCTAATGTGGCGTTCAATATATTTGAAGCTAAAGAGCCTAATGAATTTTTAATGCATCCAGGGGCAATATTCTAGGATTTCTTTGCTATGTACCTCGTTAACCTAAAAATAACCTATGGGGAGCCTAAGAACTCCCCTCCTTACAAGGAGGAACAATGTCCAACATAACATACTTACACGCTTAAACCCTAGGTATTTCCTAGGTTCAATTATTACTAATACTAGGGGTTCGATAGTTAGTATTAAATCTTACTTAGATTCAACACAGGCGATTTATGGCGGTCATGAAATACGATAGAAGGGAGCGATACATTGATAAAAGTGATTGATAGTGTCATGGGTAGCAATAAAACTAACTGGGCAATCCAATACATGAACGATAATCCTCATAAGAAATTCATGTATATTACACCGTATAACAAGGAACTATCAGACAGGGTTATTCCACAGTGTCCTAATTTGAAATTTAGATTTGCGAGGGAAGGGCAAAAGTTTGCAGATTTTAAAGATAGTTTAATTAAAGGTCATAATATAGTAGCTACACATGAATGCTTTAAGAGAGCAGATACAGAAGTGGAGGCTTTATTAGAAACTAGTGGATATACTCTGATACTTGATGAAGTCTTTGACGTTGTTGTAGATATAAAACTTGCAAAATCTGATGTTGACCTTATATTAAACAGTCTTGCTACTATAGAGGAGAATTATTTAGTGTGGACTGACGAAACATACGAGGGAGAATTTAGCAATATTAAGCAGATGGCAAAACTCAGAAAGATTTTAGTCTTTGACGATAGTTTTTTTCTATGGCTGTTCCCTATAGAGCTCTTTCAGAAGTTTTCCGAGGTATATATCATGACCTACCTTTTCCCTGCACAGGTACAGAAACATTACTTTGACTTGCATGGGATTCAATATGAGTATTACAAGGTATCAGAAACGACACCAAAGCATTACGAGTTAATTCCCCATGACGGAACTATTAACAATGATTTCAAAGCACTCATTAATATTTACGATGGAGATCTAAACGACATTGGCAAGATGAATAATGGATTAACTAAGACATGGTACGACAAACCCAGTAATAAGGCGAACTTAGCTAAGCTCAAGAATCATATTCGTAATTTCTTTAGGGATATTCACAACGCTAAATTTAAAGACATCATATGGACAACTTACAAGGGGTACAAAGAAAAGCTAAAAGGCGATGGTTATGCAAGTTCCTTTGTAGAATGCAATTGTAGAGCTACTAATGTATACGGTGATAGAACCTATGTTGCATATTGTGTTAATTTACATCAACGTCCAATGATAAAGCGGTATGTTAACATGAGCACTGAGCAAGAGCAGTTATGGGCATTATCGGAGATGTTGCAATGGATTTGGCGTAGTGCGATAAGGAATGGTCAAAGAATAACCTTGTATATACCTTCTAAGCGCATGAGAGAACTTTTGCTTCAATGGTTAAACAATGAAATACAGCTTGATTATTCATTTGGAAAATAATGTTTCTCAGGTTCAATCTGAGAAAAACGCAAAAAAGTCCAGCATTTCTGCGGTCTCAAGGGGTGTAGGTCTTAGAGTATAAGGAGTACAAAGTTTATCTAGGGAATGTACAATGATTGTCACATGGTAGTACTTAAGAATCATAGCATTCTAAGTCTACATTGCAAATCTGTGATAAAGACACACAGGAGATCAATGGAAGGTTTAGCGTTACTATGAAACTATGGTTCTTAGGCATGCTGTTCTTAGTACTATGCTAATTCGTAAACTCCAGAACCGTCCTCAGACGGTATGAGATATAGAACCTTGTTTTCGTAACCCTTCCATAGTTATCTGAGTATCATAGCTATTCATATGGTATCTATGGTTATCTGTGGAAAGATTTATCACAGTATTTCATAGTGTCATATGGTGACTATGGGTGCTTAGTATCCTAGGGCAGTTATGCTAAAGCATAATCCTATATCCTCGCTACGCTTCGGTATAGGAACACGATTCATACAGGATAAAGATTACGATATGGCATACAAATTATGAATACTGTTATGTATGTTAATCGGTTACTGTAATTGATATGCTTAGTGTGAATTCGAAAGGTGAGCGTTAGCGAATCTTCGTATGAACATTGCCTCAGCAATAACCTTCCTTAGTATCTATGGTCATCTAGGATTATCATTGTTCATCTGCAAAAATATCTATCGCAGTAATTCAATGATTGCCCTAGTTACCATAGCTGACCTTAGTATCAAGGATACCTGGAGGCGTTACGAGATTCAGTGTATACCAAAGTGACCAGTACTGAGCTATGTTTTCAGCTTAGTGATAGCAATGATAACATCGGACACCTTGACCTCTGAGACATCCAGGATCTCCCTGACTCCCTTTGGCAAATCATTGACTCTCTGTACTACTTCCTTGGCTCCATCGTAATTCAAATGGTTATCACGGATATGCTCTGCAACTTTAACCTGGAGTTGTTCCGTGGGAGGCTCATGTTTGGAACCGAGTTGTGCCAGGGGACGGGCTTGGTATGCTGTGATTTTCTCGGACTTCACCATAGCTTTGACTTCTGTGGGATAGCCGGCGAGGTTGAGGAGACTGTCTAAGTAACTCTTACCTATACCTAGTTTGCTCGCTGCTTCTCTTATGGTAAACTTTGTCCCCTGAGAGGACAACAATTCCTTGATAGTCTCTGCCTTCTCGACTTCACTAAGGTCCTTCCTTTGTAGATTCTCAGACAACATGATCCAGCTCTGCTCTTCCGTAGTTGCCTCCATGACATTGCAGGGTATTTCAGACCACTGGAGTGCCTTGCAAGCCTTGTATCTTCGCTCCCCTGCGATGATAAGGAAGTTGTTACCGAAGGGAGTTACAGTGAGTGCATTGATGAGCCCGACCTCTGAGATGTCTACCCTTAGTACCCTGTTACAAGGTGTTACATCGCAGGAACTTGCGACGCCATGCTATCCCTTGCAGTACAAAGGCTCACGATGTCTTACCATAGGTGTTACAATGGTAAAATCTAGGTGTTATATGTAAAATGCCTATGAAGGCAGTGGAGATCTAGGTTTACAGTGATCTTCTAAGGTGTTATAAGGATGGTATAAATTGTACTGTATTCTTTGTAGATATAGTGAAACTGATGAATATTCTTTGTTGCTATATAACAGTGAATACTAGGGATTGCCTGGATACTGTGGTTATCGGTGTGGCATTGAAAGCCATGGATGTAATACTGTTTTAAAGAATGTATACCATCATAGAGTTATAGGCAACAAATAACTATTGTTGATTAACATTATATCGTATCATATTTACAACAGTGATGTAAAGTGATAGCCTCATATTTCGCGTGTATCGAATTTACAAAGCAATCAATACAAACTATCGTATACCTAGTTTCAGTGATAATTGAATGCAGGCAATACCTGGGGTTAATGGCATTGTGACACACTCATGAGGGCAAAGTAGTAGTTTGGATAATCGTAGTATTTACACTGTCAATAAAGAAGGACTTATGATAGAATATAGATACTTATAAAGATCGGAGGCATACCCATGGAAGCAATATTGCAGCAGTTATTAGAAGGACAAGGTAGATTGTTCGAAGAATTGCAAGATATTAAAAGGGAACAAATTGAGCAATCACAGGAACTTAATGGTATCAAGGAACAGCTTGATAATATGCAGGGGCAACTTGCGGAGAATACACGGTTTATCGCTGCTTTATCCCAAGATGTAGCGAGGACAGCAACCAGAGAAGACATTAATACCCTAAGTGCCAGTATAGAAGCTTTGAATACTAGATTGTTCAAACAGGAATCAGAGCTCATACTATTGAAGACTGCAAAATAACAATTGACCTGCTGAGCAGGTTTTTCTTTTATCTTGAGCAACTTTATAAAACCACTGGAAAGCCAGAAAAGCTAATTTGACACCTTATGAAGCATTGATTTTCCTAGTGCCAATTATTACTAGAATAAGCTTTGATACTAACTATAGGACAATGCTTAAAATTCAACAAAGGTCAACTATGGAAGTCAAAAGATATCCTAATGGTGTAAACGTGAACCTACAACGCATTGGGTGACACCGTAACTTATGGGGTCATAGATCCCCTGCCACAAAATATGCACTGTGAAGCCTTAGTATTGCTGGGGTTTGTCTAAGGAATGCCATTTTTTGCACTGTAGTTGAGGGATATTTTAAGTTTAACAAGCGGATATTCATTGATTTTATGGTGTAATCTTTGAAACCTGCAAGACAAGGAAATCTGTGGGCTGCAAGGGTGTCTTAGTTATAAAAAGTATACTTATTTGTACTATATGTATAGAGAGACAATTCTAGTCTAGCGTAAGCTAGGCTATTTTTTTAGTCTGTGTACTATCAAATGATTGTTGAAGGAGGTGGGAGAAAATGAAACCAGTGCTATCCAAATTAAAACTAAAGAGGTTACTAATGTGCAAAACACAGCAGGAGGTAGCAGATAACATTTCTATTAGTAGATCATACTTGGCTGCTATTGAGAACAACAGGGAAAGAATGACTGGGGAATTATTGAAAAAATTCACATCATACTACAATTGCCAATCTACAGAGCTAATTTGAGGCAGTCTTATGGACTGTCTATTTTTTTTAGTATGTGTACTATCAAATGATTGTTAAGAATTAATTCAGAAAGGATGGATGAACAATGGACGCAGCTACAGAAAAGATTTACCAAGACCTCATATCAGAATGCATGTGCATGGAAATCGTACTCGAAGGAAGCAGGGAATATGAGCTTGCAGAGAAATATCGAGAAAAAGGGCAGGAACTCATTGAGGAATTTGAATATCTGAAGACTCCAGAAGGCTGGCAAAGATACCTAGAACATCAAAGGGAGGCTGGCAAAGACAGTCAATGATAGAGACTCAGTATATTACTAGGAGGTCGATGCTTATATGGGAGAAGCTGAGTATGATGAGGAAGTCATTGATTCAATGGAAGAATCTTTAGATGAGCTCAGGGAACTGGAATCTGAGGAAATCACTGCAAACGATGATTACAACTTTGATGATCAAGAAGAGCTTAGTGCCGAAGTCGCTGTGACTCCACCTAAGAAGACCCGAAGGAATAAACCTATAATACCTTTATCAGCAACACCGCTTGAAGTATTCATGTTAACCTATGATTTCACGATTGCTGAAGTTGCATCAGTCACAAAGTTATCTCAAGATACTTTGCTTGATATCATCCGTGGCGATATGCCCACAGAATACCAAAAGCAAAGAGTTAGGCTCACTACAGGGGTGAAACTTTGATTAAAAGAGTAAAAGCCATTATTAGCAAAGCTGAGCTAAGAAATCATATACAAGCAAAACGGAATGCCAAGGAAGAATATAAAATATTAAGGAGGCAAAACAATGGCATATGATTCTACTGCACCAGCAAACGATAGTTACCTAGCAGACTTTCCCCCTGAAATGCGCGAACAACTTAGGGCAATCATTAATGACCAGATTGTCGATGCACTTACAGTATTGGGATTATCCCCTGGAAATGCCACAGGGAATATCCCAGTATCAAATGGAACTCTGAATGTAAATCTGAATGCTGATAAATTAGACGGATTGGAGGCGAGTGCATTCTCAGTAACTGGCCATGTTCATAGCGTGGCTACGACATCAAGCGATGGCTTTATGAGCAACACAGATAAAACTAAGATTAATGGTATTGCTACTGGGGCTCAAGTTAACCAGAATGCCTTTGGAAATGTCTTAGTTGGATCAACGACAATCCAGGCCGACAGTGTAACCGACACCTTGGAGTTAGTCGCAGGAGCAAACATTGTATTAACCCCAGATGCGACGAATGACGCTGTTACCATTGGAGTAACTGGGACAGTAGCCAATGCAACCGCAGCAACTACGGCAACAACATTGGCTACAGCGAGGACTATTGCAACCTCTGGAGATGCCATAGGAACAGCTACGAGTTTCAATGGGTCAGCTAATATAACAATACCGCTTACTCTCGCAGCCAGCGGAGCAACCGCAGGACATACAAAAGTGTAACAGTGGATGCAAAGGGAAGAGTAACCGCAGGAACAAACCCGACAACCTTGGCTGACTATGGCATCACTGATGCTGTGTCTAGCACAGGAACCGCAGCAAATGCAAGTAAGGTCGGTAATTATTCCCCTGCTGCTACGAATACTGCGTCAACAGTCGCTGTCAGGGATAGCAGTGGCGACCTAGTAACTAGGCTCCTTCGACAAGAATACGCTACTACAGGTGGAACCTGTGCTTATATCTTAGGGCAAAATGCTGTAGGAAGTGGTGCAGATAACTATGCAAGACCGATACCATTGGCTACACTTAAGACAGCCTTGGGAGTGACTGATATAACTTCTCCTGGATCAGCACCATCGTTTGCTTGTAGAGCGTGGGCAAATTTCGACGAAGGGACTACCGTAGTTATAAATGCAAGTGGAAACATTGCTAGCGTTGTAAGAAATAGTACTGGTAATTACACTGTTAACTTTGCTACTGCCATGCCTCACGCTAACTATGTTGTAACAGCATCAATCAATGCTACAGCTTACAATGACTGGGTGTTTCAGCCTCGCAGCCAAACCACAACGTCATTTATTTGCGACACTAAGCATGGTAGTTCTTATGGAGATGTTAATTTACAAATAGCTGTATTTTGCTAAGGGGGCAAATCAATAAATAACATGAGTAGGGCGAAGGTAAAATACTTCGCTCTTTTCTTATGTACAAAGGAGATCAAATAAATGGACAATGTAATAAGTACTAAGATTGTCATGGATGTAAAAGAGGCTATACAGGGCATAAAGCAACTCGAAGAAGCCTTAAGCAAGATCAAAGAGCAAAATAAACGGAGTACTCCAGTATTGTCAAGTATGGGCAAAGATATAAATTCTGCTGAGAGAGTTGTGTCTGCTGGTGTATCCAATATTAATAGCAAACTAAGTAACATTGGCAATGTAAAAACCAGCACTAAATTCTCAGACTCATACAGTAAAACAATCAATGATCTAACAGTGCAAGCCGAGAGATATTACAGGCAATTCCAGGCATCAGGGAACCAAGAATTTCAAGATAAATATAAACAGTTAATCCCTGTTATTAGGCAGCTAAACGCAGAGCAACAAAGATTCAATAGGACACTGGGAGTATCGGGGGACACCCTTGGTAAACTGGGTAGTACTTTAAAAAGTCATTTATCCTATATGGCTACAGGTGCTTTAATCGGTGGAATCATTGGCATTCCTCTTGCTATCTCCAATGTAGCCAAGGAAACTGAGGTATTAACTCAGAAGATAAGGCAAAACTTAGAACTCGCTGAGCAGTACCACGGCAATAATCAATTATTAGAACAGGATTTAAAGAGGCTAAATGACATTGCTGGAGTTTTTGCTGTAGGTTATGGAGTAGAGTTAAAGGACGTTATGGAATCAATGCAAATCCTCAGTAGACGGTTTAAAGATGTGGAATCCATTGCCTATCTTACTTCAGCAGCAATTACAATGAACAAATTAGACTTTGTGGACCTAAAGAAAGCCTCTTCTGACTTAGAGGCGGTAATGTTACAATATGGACTTACAGCGCGAGGAACGAGGGATTTTATCAATGACTTTTCCATTGCGGTACATGTGGCGAGAATTACAGGAACGGAATTATTGGATGCTCTACAAAGGTCAGGGAGTAGCTTTAAACAGTTCAATATGGGAGCGAGGGAAAGTATTGCTGCTGTAGCTGCATTAAGCACTGAAACAGCTCGTACAGGAAGTGTTATAGGAAATACATTCAAGTCGGTGGCTGCTAATTTTAGTATGAAAAAGGCAATCGAAGCACTAGACTCCTATGGAATCAAGTTATACGACGTAAATGAGCAAGGTATGAAAACCATGCGTCAAGGAGCCAACGTATTCCAAGAATTGCAGGGGTTATTTGGACGCTTAGATGATGAGGGTAAAAGTAAGTTGGCTTTGGCAATTTCTGGAGGAAAGTACCAGGTAAATGCTATGATGAGCTTTCTCTCAGATGCAAATCAGAACTTTACCACAATACTAAATGAAATCAAAACAAAATCTTCAGATGAAATGACAGCTTCATTGTTTAAACTTGGGTTAGAGACTTATCAGGTAAAATTAATGCAACTTCAGGCTTCTATGCAGGTCTTTAGTAAAACTATTGGTGACGATGTTCTTCCAAGCCTCAAAAATATGGTAGATGGTCTTACAAATGGTGTTATATGGTTAACTGAGAATCATGAAGCGGTGAGCAAAACAATGTCTGCACTTGTGGAACTAGCAAAGGTCGTTACAGCATTCTATGTTCAGCAAGCGATATCAAATAAATTAATAGCCGAAGGAACAATTCTACTTAGAGGAATGTATTTACTCGAAGGTAATTTCACAGCAGCCTTTGCAGGTATGAGAACGGCATTAGCAACTTTCTCAGCTACAGCAGCAGCAACATGTATTCAGTTAGCTGCACTATACACAGCAATCAATGTAATCTCTGCTGCATATGATCGAATGAGTGATAAGTCAGGATTGACAGGACAAGAACAAGATATATCAAATCAGTTAGCAGCAGTGGAAGGGAATAGAAAGACAGCATTAGGAATGAAGGCTAGAACTGGGTTATCCGAGGATGAAATTAATAAAATCTATGATGATCAAGTCAATGATCTAAGAGGCAAACTAAGCAGTATTCAAGAGCAAAGGAAAGCAAAGGACAACGAAGCCACCAATAAGGCCCAAGAAGAATCAGAGAAAAATTTCAAGGCTATCATTGAAAAGGCGATGGCTTCAGCCACAGTCAAGCCACCAGAAATATCTAATATGATACCCGAAAAACAGGGACATACTTCTTCTACAGGTCTGAAGGCACCCCCTGATAACTCAGAGCAAGTGTTTCGAAGGGACAGTGGCAGACAACTGGATCATGAACTTAAAACTGCAAAGATCAGTGCGGATCAATATGCGAGTGCATTGGAATTATTATCAGCTAAAGAACATATCTTTGGTCAATCTACAGAAATCAATGCTACTAAGCTAGATTTAATGAATAAGCGAGTATTGCTACTTATTGGTCAATCTATGCAGTATGAAGGCATGGCAAATGATTTTGAACAACAAGCCAATGATAGGGTAGCTTCTAATAGTAAGTTAGTAGAAGAATTAGATAGGCAGAAGTTATCTTGGAACTCATTGACCAAGGAAGAGAAACAGGAGTTTATCCAAAAGTATAAATCATATATAGAAGATGAAAAAACTTTGAATAAATTGTTAGAGCTCGCAGATAGGGCTCGGGTCGCATCATCAGAAACACGCAGAGAAGCAAATAAAATTGGTATATCTACAGCCGAAATGTCAGTAGACTGGGCAAAGCAAGCCTATGAGAAATCTATGACTAATGTTGACAATAATGAAAAGCTGGCAATATTACAGCTTGGATACAACCCCGATATACTAGCGAAAAAGCAGGAAGAACTTCGTGCAGCTACAGAAAAACTATATCTTGCAAAGCTGAGACTCAAGGAATTAGAAGATGAGCCTTCGACCACAGTGGAAGATCTACAAAAGCAGAAGATTGCCGTACAGGAATTGACTAACGAAGTTTCAAAAGCCATGAATGTAGACAAAGATAAAATAGTCAATAGCTTTGTGGATGTGTTGGATTCCTTACTGCTAGAAGGCGAGAAATTCAGTAACATATGGAAGAAATTGTGGAAAAGTTTGGCTAAAGATGCACTTGCCGATATTGCGACTCATGGAAAGTCTCAGCCTACTAGCCTACTAGGGCAGCTATTGAATGCACAAAAGAGTATTACACAAACTCCCAGTGCTGGCAGCGGTTCCAATGTCAGAACCAACACTTCCTCAGCCTTATTCCCTGCCAACAAAGACTGGCTAGGCATGGCATCGTCAGTCTATGGAGCTAGTGCTACCCAGAAAACTTCCACAGATACCACAGATAAACCCAAGACCACAGACTACTTGGGGCTTATAGGGCAATTCTCTAAGCTGTTCAAGTTTGCCGATGGAGGCGTAGTATCCAAGCCAACCAACGCACTCATTGGTGAAACTGGGGACACTGAGGCAGTGATTAACCTTGGGAAACTCCAGAGAGGTGACAAGAGACAAAAGGGACTCCTTGCATATGCCAATCAGCACCAAGGAACCCATGTAACTGCCAACGTTTCTCAGAGAACCATGGATACAGCGCAGCAAATATCACAGAATGCAGCGGTGAGCAGGGAGCACGTCACGGAACTACAGAAGTCCAATGTACTCATGCAGAGACAGTTGCAAGTCATGACATACATGGCAAACCAAAGCGGTAACAGCAAGGGTACTGTGACGCAGCCTGTGGTGATGAAACAAGATATGTCTGTAGAAGATTTTTCAAATCTATATTCCAAGGCGATTTCTTTAAACTATCTTAAATAAGGACAGCTTTAGGCAGATAATGAAAAATGAAAGCCAATGATATACGTAGAAAAAGAGAGCCTTACTTGGCTCTCTTTAGTATTTCTAAGATAAACGAAGGAGGCAACGATAAATGAAGATCATTGATAGAAACTCTATGACATACGAAGTTATACCACTAATAGTAAAGGATAGTATGGCAATTACACAGTTACTTCCTAAAGTTATTGATATGCTAGGGGTAACCCAGCAATTAGAGGGAAAAGGGATTTCCTATGGCAGCCATACTTATACATTGGATGAACAATATTCAGCATTGGTCGAGATGCTAAGTATAGTTACCAAAGGCAGCAATGTTGAATCCTTTGACATAAGTATGGCAAGAAAGGTTATATTGCACGTTCTAGGTCTTGATAAGCCACCTATGCCACCATTGCCTATCCTTGCATCCCTGGATAGAGCAGGTGTATTGGATAAGATTATAAAGGAAAACAAAGGAGATGTGGCAACTATGGAAAAAGAGATTACTACAGGAACACCTATTATTGATAGGAATGGGGATTCACATATTGCATATAGTTACCTTATTAAAGATTTTCATGAGTCAATGGAACTCTTAGAAAAAGTCAACGTATTCAATATGTTGGAGAACCATGAAGAAGAATCATATGAAGCTATGATAAAAATCGTGTACTTAGCATTGGGAAAACGTTATACAGAGAAAAAGCTATTGAAGTTCGTTGATGCAGAGTTTATTCAGAAGGCTATTAGGATTTACTATGGTTTACCACAGGTATCATAGTATTACGACCTCCTAGCTTGCGCTGTGTTGAATATGAAGAGGCTTTGAATACTAAGTGTTCACTGGGTAATTTGAGTAATAATTGGAGCCTTGTACATCAAGGGTTTTACTATATAAACTGCATAAGACTGAAGAGTACTAGTGTAAAATCTAGTGCTCTTTTCTTTGTCTTGAAAGGATGATCGATGAAAAACGTTGTTTGTCCCAAGTGTGGGTATAGCCAGACTTTCCCCGAAGCAGTCCTAGAAGATTATTTCAAATACAAATGCAAAGTTATTTATTGTGGTCAATGTTACTGCAATGGTGAACAGAATATTATATGTGAAATACAGGAGGCAAAGTGAATGATTAAAATTGTATTCGTAGGAGATACAGGGCGTAAGATATACATTGGGAAAAAAGAAGTCTATGACTCCTGGCATCCACCGACAATCAATGAATTATCACAGATTCTTAGAGCCTATGAAATTACTGAAGGCTTTGGCAATCTATACCACTACATTGCAAACGGGGGCATATATCAGGGGAATCTCAAAGTAACTGCGAGTTACGAAGGTGGCTGTATAGATCATTAGAGGACTGCCAGAAATATATAGTGATTGCTAAAGTAGAATTTCTCAGGTATAATAAAGACAAGTATTATATTGGGAGGAAATGGAATGAAAGAGTTTATTTTGGGAATGATTTTATTTACATATACTTCGATTGAACTTAACGCTCAGTTTCATAACGGACTTACACACGCAGTAATGATGATAACAACATTAAGCACTATATCTTTGATTGTTAAAGATTTATATGTAAGATATTGCCGAGTATCATAGAGTACGCAAAGTAAAGTACTGGTTTTATCATGGGGAAACCTATGGTAAGGCTGGTGCTTATTTTTGTTTCTAGGGCTATGCTCGTTTTTATTGATTTTCTTTAATGTTTTGAAATGGTAATAATTCTAAAGTCGTCTGAAAATATCAAGGTTTTTCACAAGGATATAATAGATGGGTGGATAACATAGAGCGGAATACCAGAGTTTCCATTCATCATAATAGAACCAACCAGCCTTGACGGAAGACCATTCATAAATTAATGAAAATACCACCCACCCAGTAATGTACTTGGCCTTACTCATCCATGACATGGTAAATGGGTAATAATTTAAGAAGATGATGTTCAAAGCAGGGTATATTCCCAAAATAGGAATGAGCGAAGCGAAGTCAGGCCCGTGAGAAAAGTAGCCGTAATAATCGTATTTGAGGTCAAGGTAGACATCAACATTTATTTGCAACATTCCAGCGAGGAGACTGGTTGCGCACATCTCCTGTCTGGTCAAGGTCTTCGGTATATAATAGGCAATCACATTAAAAATCAGAATAGAACCAAAAAGATGTAATAGCATTACTCATCTCTCCTCAACTTCCACAAGTGCAACTCTCGATGAAAGAAGTACAACAGTGTAAATATTATCCAGTCGGCAAGATACGACCATCCCATATGCCACCACAATCCATAGTGCATGTGTCCCATATGAACATGTAACCATTCAAGAGTAATGCTAAGGAGCGACCATGCGAACCAATAATGTATCAAACGCAAAGTAGTCTTCTCTTTAGGCAACCATTGAATGAATAAGTAAGTGACCACCGAATAGATCCCAAAGGCATCCAAAAAAGCGATAGGCAAAGGATGTTCTCCTGTATACTTCCAGAGAGAGTGATATACTATTGTGAGATCGCTAGAAAACGCCAAGGTGATTGAAAGTACACAGACGGGCATTATCTCTCTCCAACGTTTCTTGTCTGCAAATATAAGCCAACAAAGCCATGCAATTGCAAAGCGAATGAAATAAATCATGAGTACTCCTACTCCTCACGTAAGGCACAGAACTATAAGGTTAGTTATTCCCATAAATGGAAAATCATACTCGTATCGAAAGTAGGCTGGTGCTTATTTTTGTTTCTAGGGTGCCTATTAGTAATTCCTATTCTTAATTTGATCAAGTATCCATTTATCGAGTTTATCTTTGTGTATTTTCCAGCGTCCACCTACTTTGAATGCAGGAAACCCTTTGGATTTTGCAAGAGAATACATAGTAGATTCATTTTAGTAGATTCATTTGACTTTAAGTACTCCGCAGCTTCTTTCATGGTAAATACTGGACTTTCAAATGACATAATCTTATCCTCCATTAATAGCATTGCTTTATAGTCTTATTCTTTAGCTCCCATTCGATCAATTCTTCTAGTTCAAATTTATGTATTTTCCATGAGCGCCCAATCTTTAATGCAGGGATATCATTAGAAGCAATTAGCCTATATATGGTTTCTTTGGAGAATCTAAGATACTCTGCTGTTTCTTTTACGGTCATGAGAGGACTTTGTTTAGTCTCCATGTTGTTCCCTCCCTCTTAGTGGGGCTCGAAGTTCCGCCAAAAATGCTGGATTTTCTTTTACCCATTCATCAAGTTTTTCTTTATGGATTCTCCAGTGACTACCAAATTGAATAGCAGGGAACTTGATACCTCCAACTGCCCATGCAGCTCTAGATAATGGTATATTCAAATATTCCGCAGTTTCTTTGACATTAAGAAATGGACTTTTGATTGGCATAAAGATTACCTCCTTTAGTTAATGAAAGCAGCGTTCAATAAGTATACATTGATGAACTAATTTAATACCCCTTAAAACACGGTTTACTAACGTTCGAAAAAGTTCTTAAAATAATAACGAACGTTCAATTAAAATTATTGACATTGTTGAACGCTTTTGATACAATAAGTACAAGAGATAAACAACAGGGGGCGTACATCATGAAACTAGGTTATGTTAGAGTAAGTGCCAAAGATCAAAACGAAGGCAGACAACTTTTGAAAATGAGAGAATTAGGAATCGAAGAAAGATTCATCTTCATAGATAAACAATCTGGCAAAGATTTTGAGCGTCCCCAATATCAAGCAATGAAGCAAGTTATCAGAGAAGGTGATATAATTTATATGGATGCACTGGACAGATTAGGCAGAAACTATGATGGTATCATTAATGAATGGAAGTACATCACAAGAGAACTTAATGCTGACATAGTAATACTAGAGAACGAAACTTTATTTGATAGCCGTAAGTTCAAGGCTATGGATACAGTAGATGTTAATGGGGAAAGGGTAGGCATGGGTAAGCTATTGGAAGATCAGTTCTTATCTATGTTGTCGTATGTAGCAGAACAGGAACGCATGAAGATAAAACAACGTCAAGCTGAAGGTATAGCCTTGGCTAAAGCAGAAGGTAGAGCCTACGGCAGGCATAAAGTTGCTATAGATGATAACTTTATTGCAGCGTATGATCAATGGAAGAACAGAGAAATAACAGCGGTCAAGGCTATGGAGTTAGCAGGTATGAAGAAGGTTACATTTTATGCAAGAGTCAAAGAATACGAAGGTCAAGCATAGGCATATCATAAATAAACATAGAGTGCTAGGGGTTAGCAAAGGCTAATACTTTAGTACTCTTTTATTATGTAATAGCGATGTCTTACCTTGTATACTATGGCATGTACACTGTTTAGGCTATGCAACATCTATGATATGCACTGTTCTACTTGGTGTCCTCTGCTCTCATAGGTGTACTGTGTGCTCGATATATAGTATATATGTACACTGTGGAGGGGTACGGTGATATTTCACCGCCAAAGTGCCCTTTTATATAAGGTACGGGGCGCGGTATTGCCTCAGCCTACTGTGAACGCCAAAATATCACTGGAATCCTATGCCACACATAGACCCCCTGGGTGATTTTCGATATGCCTTTTACGTTAATCGCTGTAGTCATTACTATACTTTTTCTCTAGGTATTTCAGCACTTTAGCCTCATCGAAACGCCATAAATTACCTAGCTTTACAGCAGGAATCTTGTGTTCCCTCGCGAGTCTTCGAATACTACTCTCTGGAATCTGAAGTAATTCCGCGATACGTTGAACCTGGACATACTTGGGTGTAGTCTCCACAATATCACAACCTTTTCATTTTCTATGAATATACTAAAGACTTCCTCACAACGTCATGGTTAGGCTTTATTTTGATTTACATAGTAATGCATAGGTGCATATCTGAATTTTAGCCTAAGAAAATCATGATTGCAATAGTTTATACTAAATAACAATAATTATTAAAAATTATCAAAGGAGGTATGAGGAGCTAAAAAATTAAAGGGTAAGAAAATCTGACCTTTTAGAGACTGGCAGAGGTCACAAAGTTAAATGCAACCATGGATTGCATTATCGCCTCGCAGAAAACGAAGTGTTTAAGAATTTAAAGGTGACCACAGAGCACCTTTAAACAACTTAAATTAAATAAGAGTGTAGCACTTATTTTAGAAACAACCAGAGCTACACATGTATGTCATTGTTACCCATCTGGGGAGCCAAAGTATATCCATAACACCATGGTATTGTATGACCTGCTCCTCAGTCTGTAAGGATGCACGGAAACAGTGCACCCCTTGGAACACAGGGTACGGTGAAATCCCTGAGTTAAAGAGGGAACTGCTTTCTTCGGTAGATACGGTATTATCACTGTGCGCCATGGGTTCCCAAGTTGTTAGGAATTCCTATGGATAAATGGCTTCCATAGATCGCGTGTGTTGAATCTTAGAGGGGTGTCCATAGTAAAGTATAGGGTGATTTTATTCTAAGGTAGCGATGATTTGAAAATAATTACAGGGAAAATAAAGGAATAATGTCAGTTTATGCCTAAGTTAGCTGAGTATAATAATATAAATGGGGGCTATGTTATGAAGCGCGTGTTATTACTTGTGGTATTGTTTATGCTTGTATTGGCGACTAGTTGTTTTGCTGAATCCTCTAGTAAAGATATTTTGAACAACTATAAGGATATAAAATATGCATTAGAGGCTGGTGTCAATTATAGGGATTTTCGAGATTTGTATATGAAAGCCAATCTTGCTTATCGAAGATTCTCTGATGAAAACAAGGAAAGCGTTGAATTAAAAGATTTCAATAATGCGATTTATGAAGTGGATGATCACTATAAGTTTTACTCATACTTAATGTCAGCTTATATAGAAAGTTCGAGTAACATGGTAAAAATACTTCCGAGATACAAAGAAAAGTACCCTGAATTAAAAGATTTAAAGGAAAATGATGGTAGGTACTATCCAGAGTTAAAGGGATATGTCTCTGTTTGGCAGATACTGCTCTACGTGCCAAAATATGAAAATTCGTTTATAGAAGCTGCAGAAAAAGCTTTGCCCAAATAATTCATGCTCAAAGAAGAGTTAATATTCATATCATACTGAAATAATCAGTCATTGACCTGTCTTTCATTGCAAAAACATATATGCGATTAGAGTATACTTGCAGTAATTCTAATAAAAAGCTAATAGATAAATGCTATATTTCAGCCTCAAAAATACAGTAAAACGTACAGTAGGGACAACGGAACTATAAGGAACTAAGAAAATACTGTATGAAAAATAGATGAATTTCGCGGAATTGAAACAAAGAAAAACCCTTATAACTAAAGGGTTCAATGGCAACATAGCTATCACTCAGGAATTCAGAGTTGATCGTTGACATCGAAGAGGTCTGCGGTTCGAGTCCGCCTAACCCCACCAGTAAATTCAAGCCTCCGCGAGTATGCGGAGGCTTTTTTATGTTGATTTGTACCATATTTCATTTTTAAATGGATATTTCCGAGTAAATAGTTTCCATATGAGGACATTGATTTATTTGGGTTGATTTTTTTATTACTCAAGATGTTCTGGCATAACTGATGCTGCGGATATAAGTATCAAGGATAAAAGATTTTTTAAAATGCCCTAAGTTTTTTCTTACTGCTGCAATATCTATACCTTATGTAAAAGATATGGAATCGTGCAAATGTCGTAGTAGATGTGGTGTAAAATTAAATAGATCATTTGAAAGCGGAACTTTTTTCATTGTTATGCTATAATTATGACTCAATATTGTTCCTTTTTACATATTGTATAGTAAATATGTAAAAAAGGAGAATTCAATGTGGATATATTTTGTTGTGAAGTAAAACCTTATGAATGTCTGAATATGAAGCGTGTTCAATTCTGGCTCAGAATTATGAAAGAGCACTCTTTATTTATGAAACTTGGTTTTGCGTGTTCTGATGTTGAACTTATACGGGAAGCAGAAGAGTTTTATAATATTTTTGAAAACCTTGAAAAACAATCATGTAAGATAAAGTGCGATGAAGACTTTATGAGTTTTGTCTGTAGAATTATGGTTGCGGTTAAAAATATCTTTTCTTTTAAACGTCATGTATTGCATCTAATTATTGAATGTGAAATTGGCGGTTATAATTATCCTTTATTAATAGATCATATTTCACGTGAAGCTATGTATTTTTTGAAGCTTCTACAAAAAATACAAGATGGTGAAATGGAGAGCCCAGTCGATTCTATTGTTAGTGACAATGTTTTTTGGCTTAGACATATGGCAGATCATGCAAGGTTTATTATAGGTTTACTTGATCCTTCCGAACGAGGTTTTGTAGAACAGGCTAATGCATTTGCAGTTCAGTTTGAACGGTTACAACTTCAGGCTCGCGATTTAGATAGTATGTTATGGCAATTCCGTCCCAATAATGATCTTCTGAGATTTGAGATGGATGCAACTAAAGCAACAATTCAAATTCGTGATTTTAAAAAAGCAGCTCGAGATTTAATTTCATCTTGTAAAATAGTCTCTTTGATCCCTCCATTATTAGCTGACCATGTTTTGCGTGAAGCTGAATATTTTTTAGAAATACTTGAAGAAATAAAAGATGATATTCGTATTGATGAACCAATAATTAGGTGTGATTATTAATATGTAAACAGAGAATGAAGGCCACTTTGATGGCACTTTTCTTATACTTAACGGCTTACATGTGTAGGCCGTTTTCGTATGTTTGTTTAAGAGGTTGAAAAACATAATAGTATTCCATCAATCTGTAGCAAGAAGACAAGTAGATTTGGGAACGGGGACAGCTTGAATCTTCCAAAGTAGAAAAAATAGTCATTTCATGATGATAGCCAATGAATTGGTATCATCATGAAATGACTGTCTCTTTTGGTATGTTACTTCTGCCCTTTAATTTCTTCCGCCAATGATTTAAAAGCAGGAATAGAATTTTTAATACTCTTAAAATCAACGCAATAAGCCAATCTAAAGTATCCAGGGCAGCCGAATCCACTGCCAGGTACAATGAGGAGATTGTGTTTCAATGCGCGTTTTGCAAATTCGATGTCGTCAGGAATAAGGGATTGTGGAAATAGATAAAATGCCCCCTGGGGTTTTACGCAGGAATATCCTAACTCGATCAGATTATTATATAAGAAATCACGTCTTTTTTTATACTCATCAGTATTTACAACCGCGTCTAACGAATCGGCGATTACTTTCTGGAAGAGGGAAGGGGCATTTACGAATCCTAGTGTTCGATTACAAAAAATTATGCCATTGATTAATAAATCTACATCAGTGATACTAGGATTTACTGCAATATAACCAACACGTTCGCCTGGGATGGCTAAAGATTTACTGTAGGAGTTGACAATGGCAGAATGCTTGAATATCTTTAGAATGTTGGGTACTTCCACTTGATCATAGACGATTTTGCTGTAAGGTTCATCAGATATGACCAGTATTTCTGAGCTAAATTCTGTTTCTTTAGTTTCCAAAAGGGCAGCAATCTTTTTTAATGTTTCTTCGCTGTATACTACACCTGTCGGATTATTGGGTGAATTGATGATGATTGCTTTACATTTAGGTGTGATACTTCTGGCGAGAAGATCTAGAGACGGTTCGAAAGTCTGGGGATCTGCTGGGACAACTACAGGTTTCCCACTACAGTTTTCAATATAAAATAGATATTCAACAAAATAAGGTGAAAAAACGATTACTTCATCTTCGGGATTTAAGATGGTCTTTAAGACAACATTCAGCCCTCCAGCAGCTCCACAGGTCATGATGATATGATTTTGTGTTACAGGCAAGCCACTTTCCTCAGAAGTTTTTTCTGCGATTTTCTCTCGGACTTCTGGGTGTCCAGCGTTGCTCATATAACGATGAAGGCCAGTGCAGTCGTCTGACGTATATTTCTTGATGGCATTTTTTACTTCTACAGGTGGTTCGTAGTCAGGATTGCCCAAACTAAAATCATATACATTTTCTGCACCATGAATCTTCCGAAGTTTTGCTCCTTCCTCAAACATAGCGCGTATCCACGAAGATTTATTAATCTTATTGTAAATATTTTGTGAAATCACGTTAATACCTCCTGAATTTTGTAAATAGAATATTTTAAGGTGGTTCTTTTATACTTTCTGGATGCATTGGTTAAAATCCTTTTATGTGAGAGATGAAGGGGAAAAAATATGGAAGTATAAAGGCATTTTGTTTCTTTCATCTTCATATCTTAAGTATATTCTTTAAGAGGGACTCAATTTATTATAGTGTTGACTAATTAAGAAAAAAAGACACAGCCTGTCTAATGTGTGAACAGAACCCGAAAATACGGACATTGAAGAAAAAGACCTCCTATTGTAGAATTTTATCATCTACGATAGGAGGTTTAATCATGTCTGGTAAAAAGGGAATGAAGCATTATAGCTCGGTAATTATTGATGATATTATAAAACAAAAATCCGAAGGAAAAACCAATAAGGAAATAGTAGAGCTCTTTGGACTTTCGAATATCAAAACAGTAAAAAACATCGTCCAACTTTATAATCAAAAGCAACGTGCTTTAGCAGCAGGGATTTCACCCAAGAGGCGAGGCAGAACAGCTAAAGGTTATCAAATCACTGAAGATGAAAAAGATAATGAAATTAAGCGTTTGAAGATGGAAAATGAATTGTTACGCTCTTTTCTTCAACTCGGTGGAAGGAGGTGAAAAAAACGGTAAAGTATTTAGCAATTTATCGGCATAGAGCTAAATACAGTATTAAAGTCATGTGTCAATTTTTTTCTGTGTCACGCAGTGGATATTATAGTTTTATTAATCGGATGGACAAACCTAATAAGGATGAACCACTGAGGCAGATGATAATAACCTGTCAGGAACATGCAAGAAAAACCTATGGGTACCGACGTGTAAAAATATGGTTAGAAAAAGTGAAATGCCTTATCATTAACCATAAAAGAGTATTGCGTATAATGAACCAGTACGGTTTACTCGCAGAGATTCGACGTAACAAAAAGTATAGGCGTATGGGAGAACATCTACATAAATATTCGAATTTACTCAATAGGGACTTCCATGCAGAAGCAATCAATCAAAAATGGGTCACGGATATTTCCTACATTCACACGGGACAAGGTATTATCTATTTGTCCATAATTCGTGACCTATTCGATGGTAGTATTGTGGCACATAAGATGAGCACCACACAAACGTCAATCTAGTTCTAAACACTATTAAAGAGGCTAAACAAAAGGAAAGGGTCACTCCAGAAATGCAACTCCACAGTGACCAAGGGTTTCAATACACTTCCACAGGATATTTCAACCTAACAAAAGAATATGGCATTACGCCTTCTATGTCAAGGCGCGGAAACTGTTATGACAATGCTATGGCAGAAAATTTCTTTGGTATTCTCAAAGCAGAATGCATACATAGGCATAGGATAAAGACGTTTGATGAAGCTCGTCAGATCATTGATGAATATATCTACTTTTACAATTTTGAACGCATTCAGCTAAAAACGCGGCTGACACCCTATGAAAAAAGATGCCAGCCAGCGTAACTTAAAGATATTCTACGATAGGGCTATTTATTTCGTGTACGTTCCTTGGGGTTCTGTTCAGTGATGTTGCTTCACCTAGAGTCCTCTTGGCTGCTTCTAAAAAGGGCACCTTTATGGTGCCTTTTTGTTATTTTCTTTTATAGTGGCTGTGGCATCCAAGCCGATATCATCTTTTGAACTAAGTATGGCGTAGGCAGTGGTGATATTGGGGAAAGTATTGTTCTTTATAGACTGATCAGTGACTTTTTCGATGGTCTTTTTTCGTTTAGACATTACTGACACCTCCTAATAAAAGTGTGTGCTACTTTATTTTTTAGTATACAGAGCAATTTTGATAAGCGATTATAACCGATCGATACATTATCATTAAATAATAACTGTTAGGATGAGCCAAAGTATAATTCCATGAGTTCAGTAACATCGCCACGATTGTTTACATAGTATTTAATATATGATTAAAGGAGGATATAACCATATGGATGATGCTTCGGAAGATAGAATAAAAGTTTCAATTGGAAAACAGGAAGCAAGCACGCAAACATCAAACTTACTGCAAGAAAGCAACCAAGCTTTATATAGGATTCCTGTATTCCTCAGTTACGCCACTCCTTATAATACTTTGCAAGCTTTATTCCTAGAAAATATCACGAACGCAATTAGGGCGGCGTTATTATTTCCGCGCACACTTGGCCCTTCAGATCAGTATACTGAAACACCTTTAACCTCAATTCGCCGCATGATTTTAAGCAGCTATGGTTTAATGGCAATAGCCTTTCGACGGTCCTTTGTAACACAAGCAACATCTAGACCAGGAACATCTCGACAGCAAGTATTCAACGACTTTTGGCTTACAAGCCCTTACTTGCAAATTGAACCTTCTATGGCTTATCAACGAGGACTGCCGCTAATGTTATTAGTCGAAGAAGGTGTTAGCACGAATAGTGTATTTGGGGGTATACTTGAGCAAGGTGCAGCTCCTTTTACTATTATTACTTTTAACCTACAAAATGAGCAGGCAATTGAGGCATTTTTTAATACCGCTTTTTGGACAGAAACCTTTGCGGATTGGGCTTGCCAAGTAAGAAGCGGCTATGATAGACAAACCGAACCGGAGTTTCAATTTACCTGTTAGGGTGTAAATCGTAATGAAGGCAGCAAGATTTGCAGCAGAAAAACTGGAACTGGGATTAACCCAGTTCCAGTTTTTCTGCCCTGAATAGGCGATAATTTGTGATGGCAATAAGAAATGGAACAAGAGGACTCATCGTATTTTACTTAACTTTAAGAAATAAAATTTTCTTGCCATCATAAGCTTCTTTGGTAATATCGATAATATTGAAATCTCGTTTAATTCCTTCAATAAGACTTTCATTTGGTGGGTCAAAAATTTCGATAGCTGCATATTTATTAGTAAATAACTTTAATTTTCGACTTAATTCCTCAAAGTTTGTTTGATATAAAAAATGATTAAATACAATTATCATTTCCGAAGAAAATCTAATTTCTGCATTAAACCACCTAGATCCATCATTGGGACCATTCGGATTTAAAAAATTAATTAATGCAGGAGATATATTGGTTTCTTTTGACTTAATCTGAGAATAAATAAAATCTATATATTGTGGGTCTTCGTTAAAGACAGTAACTATATTATTATTTTGATTTAATGTAAAACAAAGATTTGAATAATTACCAGAAACCACCATGACGTATTTGATTCTTGCATCATTGATAAACTTTACAATCGAATAAAGAGGTGCATTTGGAATAGTTGAGTTATAGGATGTAATTTGTATCTTTTTTTCATAATAATTGATCCAATAGGAAAGTAATTCTATTGCTTTTAGAATTTCTCCAGAGGATGCAAACGTTAAAATAGTTGTTTTAAAAACATTATATTGCTCTCGTTCCTCATTAGTGAGATGAGAGGTGATCTCATCTTCAACTAATACCTTATTATGTTTTATGCCTTTTATTTTACAAATAATCCAGTTTATGAAAGTATTAATAAATTCTTTAAACATCCATAAAGTTGTTTTCTGATGAATAATCGATCCAAAATCGATAAAGTAAAACATACCTTTATGATAAGAACTATTAAATGGATGTCCGTCTTTAAGCCCCAGGCCCACCTGATCAAGTTTTCTTACCAAATTTAAAACAGCATATGCGGCATCTATGATCATTGATAGTGACCACTCAAACGGATAGATATAAGGCCATATTAATTCGTGTTCCAATATTAAACCAAAAGGCTCTAAACTAAAATCATCAGCAATTTTAGTATTAATAATATGATGCCCGAATAATCCTCGTTGATGACATATATGAAAAATAGTAAGATATTCTTGCGCAAAATGTTTATGAATACCACGATAAACTTTATTGTTAGTGAAGATTATATTACCAACAGGATCAACACCATTTAATATAGCTATATTGCTTAGTCTTAAATCTTCTAAACGCAAATGTTCTAACGCATGGCAATGTGGATCGTCCGAATCGGTACTGCAATTAGGGCATAAAGGATAACGGCAGTGATCAAACTTGACTTCCTCACGAGATACTTCATTTATTTTATAGGTTTCAATAAATTTTCCAACACACTTTTCGCAGCATCTATGCTGATTGCAATCTAACATTTTTATACCTCCAATATTTGTGATTGTTATATCATATGTGCAAGAGTGTTTTAGTGCCATGGCTAGGCATAATAGTAGTAAATGAATTGATGACATTATGTTTTACATCAATGAGGTTAGGGGCTGATCTGCTTACCCGAATGTAGGAATACAAAGGTTCTAATAATAGAGTAGAATCCTTTTTTAATGCACACAGTACAAAAGGTAACATTCCAGATTTTAAAAAATATCAGCAGAACGTTTAGGTATTCAAATAAGATGAATTGGATAAAAGATATGGATGTAAAAACTTTGTAACAAAACTGTAATACATTTTCTTTATAATTAGGATATATTTAGAAGAAAGAATCCTGTTATGGCTAAAAAGCATGCATAACGGAAAATGCAATGAGGTGATTGAATAAATGATTACTCATATGGCCGACTTTGGAATTGGTTTAATTGTAGGGATGTTTATTTGTCTATTAGTGATTTCACTTATGATAAAATATAAAGAAAAATAATTTGATATAGAGAGTTTCCTGATGGTATTTTACATTTATAACTGCTGCAGCGTTACTAATAGCTAAAAAAATATCGCTACTAAATACTTCACAAGGAAAAGTATATAGTAGCGATATTCAGAAGTGGTTATAGAGGAATCGTATTATTCCTTGATTGTTAAACCTTTGAAATCAAATATTTTATTTGGGGGGGTTATTGTTGTATACTTTGGAACTTCCGCAATGGCTGGGGTTTTGTTTGTTTTTTGAAAGTTAGTTAAATATTGATTGTTCATACTTGCAGTTACTGCTGGTATTGACATTTGAAAAACTCCTTTCTTAGAATAGTACTTATGGTACATGATTTATATCGAATGCATATATTGGAAATTCATTTAGAATCCATACAAGTAACTAAAATGCTAGGAAATATTTATATAAGATAAAGCTAAATACTAGAGAATGGTTTTTTGACAATAACGCTAAAGTGCACGGAGATAAGAACTGATCTTATCCAATTGTAACGCAATTACGTCCCGCTTTCTTACTTTGGTACATGAGGTGATCGGCCCTATTTACTAACGTATCCACGGTATCATCCTGACGGGCAAGAGTAGCGCCTAAGGACACGGTAACCTGTATTGTATGATCGCAAGTATAGATGTTGGATTGCTCAACGAGAATTCGCAGTTTATGGGCAACTCGTTCAAGACCTTTCAGGTTAAAGTTGCCAGTTAGCAGCACAAGGATCTCTTCACCACCCCAGCGGATGACGTAATCATTATTTCGGATGCTGTTGCTCAGCGTTTTCGCCACGGTTTTAAGAACCAGATCACCGATTGCATGTCCATAGGTATCGTTGATTCCTTTAAATTTATCAATATCCACAAACAAAATACCGATAGGGCGGTCGCCTTTTTGGTGCTCAACCAGTTTGGCTGCAATTAGTGTTTCACCATAGCTGCGATTATAAATGCTGGTAAGCTGGTCAAAATTTGCTCTATCTCGTAATTGTTCTAATTCACGAAACAATGCTTCGCGAGGGGAATTATCAATAAAAATTGCGACAGCACCTATAATTTCTCCTATTTCTGTCCTTAGAGGAAAGGTCTTGATTGAAACTGCTAATAGGTAGCCATCTTTATGCCGAAAAAATAGTTCGGATGAGTGGAGTTGACCATCGAGTAGTGTTAATGATGCGGGGCATTTATCGTTGCATACTATTTCTCCATGTTTGTCAGCATGAACTAATAGAGTACAGCAATTCAGATGAGCTAATGCTGCCTCGCTAGTAAACCCCGTAATCATCTCGGCACTTTTATTCCAATAAATGATGTTCCTGTTTTTGTCCAGGAAATATACGCCATCATGTAATTCGTCAAGTAATTGCTTATAAGGCCATTCTATAGGATACATAAGTCACCTCTGCATCGTATTTTATTGCAAATAAATAAAAGACTGCCCGTTGCAAATACGAACAGTCGCAACCAGGCAGTCATAAACATTTGTTCGTAGACCCACGGATTTGTATCCTTGCTTTTTAGGTAGCAAGTTTGTCTCTATTAAGTTTATGCGTAATCAATTTATGTAATATTATCATATTTAACCATTTAAATCTATAGAAATTTAAAAAGGTACATGTATAAAAACAGGAAACCCCCGGATATATGATATGCTACCCCTAGACAGGACAGTGAAATAAAAAACACTGTTCAGTCTGGGGGTAATATTATGCCGAAAAAAGGAAAGCTAGCGGCAGAAGAAAAAATACGTATCGTAGAATCATATCTATTCGGAAAGGTCGGATGTTGTGAAGCGGGACGATTGGCAGGAGTAAATCATAAGACGATTGCAGATTGGGTCAGCCGATATAAGTCGGAAGGGCCGGCAGGATTTCTGCCCCAAAAGCACGATCGGGCATATAGCAAGGAAACGAAGCTATCGGCGGTTTTTGATTATTTGGCTGGAAAAGGTTCTTT
>NZ_FOTS01000014.1 GCF_900114615.1 Pelosinus propionicus DSM 13327
TTCCCGTTCCAATGCTTTAATGCGCAGCTCCATTTCACGCTGTTTTGTGAATGGTGACGTGCGCGGTCTTCCCCGCTTTTTAGGTATGCAAACTTCCGGTTTCCTGTTATAACGCCGAACCCAATTTTTGATTTGTACCTTTGTGAGCCCCAGTGCATCTGCTATTTCCTGGCGTGTTTTGCCTTGCTCACGCATGGCGATTATCTCTGGTTCCATTATTTTGATGTGCGTATATTCCCTTTTCATGCAATCGCCCCCTGTCGTAGTTTCTATCCTACAACAGGGGGCGTTTTCTCTCAATGTCTATTTCTTGGGATGCGGTCTATCATAGGGAAGAGGGCGTTTCTTTTCGATTATGGGTGTTTTAGTGCAAATTTTTTGACCTAATCGCAATGCGTTAACTTGACAGTTTTCAACACATTGTCCGCAAGCAACACATTTATTTAAATCTACTAATGCAACATAGTTTGAACGGACCATATCGGTGTTTAAGAACATCTCTGCAGTTCTCAGAGAAAAACAGGAACATCCGCAGCAGTTACAAATCGCGTGAGTTTTTCCGGAACCATCTGTATTCGGTATCTGATGTACCAAACCATCTGCTTCGGCTTTTTTAATAACTTCAAAAGCCTCTTCTCGAGTAATCTGTCGACCTCTACCTGTACGTATATAATATTCGGCAGCATGGCCCATCTGCACACACATATCTTCCTTCAAGTGACCGCAGCCTTCTCCCTTGACCTCTCTTGCTGTACGACAAGAACAATCTGAAACAGAAAAGATTTCATTTTCGTTGAGATATTTGGAGACTTCCTCATATGACGCTCTTCGCGTTTCACCTTGAATTGCTTGTTCAATGGGAATAACCCGCATTAAGCCTTTACCTACAGGGAAATTACCAGCTGTCTTCGGTCCTCTTATCCTTCCGTATGCTTCGAAAGCCTCTGCAATTTGCGGATGCTTTTTAACATTTTCCTTATTGTTAACCATCATTTCCATAACGCCAGGTATCCAGGTATCAAGCCAGTATTTATCAACACCGTCAATTTTATTAACAAAACAAACACCGGCAACTGCCAATTCCCATAAAAGTTTTGCTGTTGCTTCTACAGATTTACCGCACATAGCTGCAACATTTTCCGCACTCTTCGGTTTGCGCAATTCCAGACAAAGTCCAACTTCTGCCATCTCATCCGAAACAACAGGTTCGAAAATCATATATTCCGGATCTTCTGACTTAATTGCAAAAGTTGAACCACGTTTTGATCGGTTAACATGATTGGCAAGATCTAATAATTTTTCTTTAACCATATAGATTCCCCCAAAAAATAAAGTTTCTCTATGCGCTATTTTACCTTTCTATTTTTGATTTTGGCATTTATCCACTTACGTTAGCCATACTTAGATACTCTATGTTATTGCAAACTATTGTGAAAAGACTCTGACCTCGGAGGGAAGCGATGCCGTCACCGATTGACATTTGTCAAGGTAACGGCATTCTTACGCTTGCGTTATTTCATTGCCTCTATTTATTCATTTTTGTTCCATTTTCTTACTTCAGTACGAATCCAGTCCGCCCACGCTTCAAAACCTTCACCGGTCTTAGCAGAAACCAGGAAGATCTGTACATCAGGGTTTAGTTTTTTGATCCGCTCTTTAGCCGCTTGCATGTCGAAATCAAATACACTCATGGCATCAATTTTATTAATAAGAATTACGTCACAAATGGAGAACATCAGTGGATACTTTAAAGGCTTATCATCACCTTCGGGGACAGACAAAATCATGGCATTCTTCACTGAGCCGGTATCAAACTCCGCTGGACATACTAAATTCCCTATATTTTCGAGAACGACAAATTCCAAATCAGCTGCACCAATTTCAGTTAGCCCCTGCCTGGTCATCTCTGCATCCAAATGACACATACCGCCAGTGTGGAGCTGAATCGTTTTCACACCAGTAGCTGCAATCTTTTCTGCATCAACCGCAGAATCGATATCTGCTTCCATAATGCCAATATGCATTTCATCTTTTAATAGACCAATCGTACGCAACAAAACGGCTGTCTTACCTGAGCCGGGTGATGACATCAGGTTTAATAAAAAAGTTTTATTCCTTTTTAAGTCTTCTCTGAGTAAAGCTGCTTGCTGATTGTTATCTTCAAAAACACTCTGCTTAATTTCAATAATTTTAAATGCATCCATTTCTTGACTCACCTCTTTTAAAGTTTACTGTCAAAAATTCGTGCAATACGTTTTTTTGAAAACTTATGAGAAATTCATCTAAAATCATTGCTTACTGAATTGTTCCCATTGCTCTATCAAGTTGAGCCCTGCCTATATGATAGTCATATAACGCCTGAATATAGTTAATTTTCGCCTGTGTCATATGCAGTTCTGCATCCATAACGTCAAGATTTGTCCCAACGCCGTTTTCGTAACGTTCTTGTGTTATCTTATAGTCAGTTTCAGATTGATTGACTGCAACTTTATTGTTCTCAATCCTTCCGCTGGCTTCTTGTACATTTAAATAGGCCTGACATACATCCAAAGTAACTTTATCTTTGGTCTGCTCTATTTGTTCCTTTACTCCGGTCATTTCATTTTCGGCTTGTTTAATTTCCGCTTTTGTCAACCCATTATCAAATACATTGAACTTGACAAAAGCTCCTACCTGCCAAAAGGAGGTCTCCTTTGCGGTACTTGGATACGTATCCTGCCATGTTTTATTTGCAAGCAGAGCAACGGTTGGCAAATTGCCGCTTTCAGCAATTTTACGATGGTCCCGAGCTACCTCGGCACGAAGTTTGACCTGGGCCATTTCCGGTCGTTTATCCAATGCTGTTACAATGCATTCATCTACTGACGGTTTGTATATCTCAAATGCAAAGTTTTCCGTCAGTACGGCCTTACTATGGAGAGGCAGGCCTATCACTTTATTGAGATTGTAACAGCTTAAACTAAAAGCGTTCTGAGCTTTGATTAAATTATTACGGGCATTAGCCAGACGAACCTCGGTTTGAAGTAAGTCGGAGAGCGCTACTGTGCCGACATCATAATGATTTTGCACAATTTTTAAATGGGTACTTAGATCATCTACAGCCTGATTTGCTACATCTGCAAGATTCCGCGCCTGCAATACGCGAAAATAGGCAGTAGTTACTTCCGCTGTCAGTTGCTGCCTGGCGGCAATTAGAGCAAAATCAGCGATCTGTTCGCCATGCTTGGCCATGTTAATCGTGTTTTCAACTTTACCACCGGTATAAAGCGGATATAGAAGTTGTAATTGATGCCTATAAACACCATATGTTTCTGTCCAAGCAGGATACTCAATCTCTTTTGTTGTGCCCGGATAAAAAGAAACCGGATAATTAATCGTCGTGTTATTATACCAGGAAGGCGCTTCATTGGTTCGACCTCTGGTATAGTCATAATTAAGAGTTATGCCTTTATAGGAGCGGGCCTGATTTACTTTCCAATGGGCCTGTTCCTTAGCAGATTGGACAATTTTCAGCGATGGATTATTTTCCAGAGCTAATGCAATACTTTCATTCAACGTCAGTTTTTCCAGCTCATCCTCAGCGGCTTGAACCGATGACCAAGTCACTATTAATACCAGAATAGCAATCGATAAAAAGATTCTGCGATATTTCCAGCAATTCATCTAAATACCTCCTTTGTTACTTGCAAGTACATTACAGTTATATTACACTCTCAACTCTGATGGATTCAGCACTTAGAATCTGCTTTCGCCGATACGCGAAAATCGCGATGGCCAAGCCGATTAAAGCGACTCCTGTGAAATATAGTAGCAATACATTTCGCACCAATAGCGGCGTATGCCCACTTAGCAGCAAGTCACGTAAGGAATCTCCAAAATAAGTAAGAGGAATAAAGTAAGATAATATTTGGCTAAAGATGTCCATTGACGAAAATGGCCACATGTAGCCAGATAGCGTAAAGGCCGGAACTGCATAGATCAGTGACAGCTTACTAAAGGTGACTTCACTGTCACATAACGAAGAAACTACAGCACTGAATCCCATTGCGCAAAAAATAAATGCAGTCGATAAAAGGAGTATACTGAAAAAGTCCGCTCTACATGGAATCGCAAAAACCTTCACCGCCATTAGCAGCGTCAAAAAAAATGAAAGCGTATCCAGCAGATAGTATAACAGCAGTTTTAACCCAATAATTTTCAGGGCTGAGTTGTCCGCCAATTCATGCAGCCTCTGGTACTCGCCAATTATACTTGCGCCAACTGGCAAAAATATCGCTTGTTGGAAAGCCGCCATCGACAGGCCAATGACAAAAAAGTATAGGTAACTGAGCGTTGGATTTCCATGAACCCTGAGCGAAACCCGTACCGGGGCGGTTTTGTTGTCCGCCATACTGGGCTTTAAGCCTGCCTTTTCCGCCAATTTCATACTGACACTATGGCTGAAAGCCCCAACAATTTCGGCAGCAGCCGTTGTTGCCGTGTTCGTTATAGCCAAATTAATACCACTGGTCATAAAAAACACGGGTGATGACCGGCCGCTGACAATCTCCTTCGCAAAGCCTCGCTGAATATGAACCGCAGCGTAGACCGTATGGTCTTGAAGCATTTGCTGCATTTCATCCACAGTAGCAGGCTGGACGACAATATCAAACTTTTCTGAATCGGTAAAGGCTTGAATAAGACCACGGCTAATATAGCTCTGATCCTCATCATAAATTGCCAGCGGTACATAATTTACAACATGCGTTCCATACAACAAGGAAAATATCACCAGATAAATGATCGAAGCTCCAAATATTACTACAGCTAAACGAGGATCTTTTACAAAAATTTGACGCATTTCCCTTTTTAGGATCATCCACCATTGCATGGAAAGCCCTCCTCAGACTGCGGATTCGCATTTATTTTTTTATAGCGCAGCGACAATATGCTTCTTGCCGCCAAACAACAACCAATACCAAATGCAATTAGAACCAGAATATTTTTAACCATGTTCGGCGAAGCAGCTGACAGCATAATTTCCCGAATGGTGACCGCGCAGTAAGTAATCGGTAATATGGCGGAATAGATATTGGCAAAATCATTGAAGGCAATCACCGGCCAGCTGTATCCACAACAAAGAAAGGCCGACATAATGTATACAGCAAAATTCACGATTACCAGTATAATGTTCGGCGTAATTGAGGAGACGAACAGTCCAAATGCGTTAACAGCAAATGCAAACCCGCCAGCAACCGATAACAAATGAAGTACACTTCCGCGCAGCGGAATATGAAAATAAGTAACAAGCAACGTAAATGACAAAATAAAGGACACAACTGATAGCAGCCAACAAGGTAACAGCTTACTGGTAATGATCATCCACGTCGGCAGATTTCTCCGCGCCAAATCAAAATAGTCTGCGGTTAAGAGTGTACTGGTCACAAGGTACATAGCAATCATCCAGCCATTTATAGTAAAACCGGGCAAAACAAAATTGGTATAAGACGCTGTCGGATTGTCGGTAATTCGAACATTAATTCTTACCGGAGCTGCACTTCTCACAGCCTGAGCCGGGGGCTGGTTCAGCCCCTCCATTTGCTTTACGGCAACACCAACGCTCGCAAGCCCAGTGATTTCTGGATAAGTGGAAAGAACCGAATTAGCATACATTATATTTGGGGAATTGACTTCAATTGAAAGATTCACAACCTTACTTTGCTTAATATCACGGGAGAGATGGTACGGAATGGTGAGAGCGGCTATTGCCTTTTTATTCCTTATATATTCATCCAGTTCTTCTTGACCGTTCACTTGACCGACAATTTGGTATCGCTCCGAATCGGAAAAAGCTTGAATCAGAGCGCGGCTGACCAGACTCTGATCCTGATCATAAATCACCAGCGGAATATTTTTGATTACATTTGCACTATAGAGAAATCCAAAGAGCAGGGCAAACATAAAGGGCACTCCAAAAAGAATGGCAAGTGATGCATGCCGTTTCTTCCATGCCTTACATTCCTGAATTATGATCTCCCACATATTACTTTCCCCCATCAATAAGCTTGAACCTCATACCTGGACGCAGAATATCGGAATTGACCTGGATTTTAACATTAAAGGTAATGATGTCATTGTCATCACGCTCATTCGTGGAACGATAGGTTGCAAATTCCGCTTTTTTGCTGATATCAGTAATTGTTCCTTGAACTTTTACAGCACTGTCACGTCCCTGCAACTGAACGGTTTGGCCAACCTGATACTTATCCAGTTCGGTTTCCTTCACTTTTACATTGATCCAGTTGTCTACGGAATCCTGAATCGCTACAATCGGCATACCAATTGAGACCATCGCACCTTCTTCTACATACTTGGCAGTGATGAGCCCGTCAAAAGGAGCCTTGATTTCGGTTTCATCCAATGCAACCTCTACAAACTGCAGGGCAGCTTGGGACTGCTGCATTCTTCGCAGGGCTGTTTCTTCAGTATCTTTGCTCATAGATACCTGCAATAACCCAGCCTGCGCCTTGGTCACATTGGTCTCTGCCAAGGCATACCCTGCCTGTGCCGCTTCGTAGCGAGCATTATACGTATCATATAATTGGCGGGAAACGGACCCTGACTCTACAAGTTTTTTGAAACGTTTGTAGTCGGTTTCAGCTAACGTTAAATCTGATGCAGCCTTACTTAATTGTGCCTGAGCTGCATCGACGGTTGCCTCAGCAGTCTGACTTTGCAAGGAAGTCGCCGTAGAAGCTTGAGATACTTGAGCCGCTACAGCTTTAATCGCTGCCTGAGCTTCATTGGCCTTAGCGGCAATATCACGACTGTCAATCCGGGCAAGAATCTGCCCTTTTGTCACATGATCACCTTCCTTGACCATCAAAGTTAAAACCCGACCTGGTATCTTCGAATTTACATCCACTTCTTTGGCCTCTGCCCGCCCCCAAACCTCCTTTGCTACCGTGGCGGTGGAGCATCCACCTAAAATGATACTAATCAAGGACACCAGCAAAATATATGCAACTTGATGTTTGAACAGAAAGATGCGATTTTCAGTCAACATAGTCCAACCTCCGCTTTTAATACTTTACATTGATATACTTTCATTTCGAAGCAGCCCTTGCATAAGCAGATCAATCAATACCGTAACAGAGCATCCTAGATTTTTTGTTTCTTGTTCCAAATAGCGAGTCTGCATGTAACATTGAAACATTTTTAAGCCAGCATAAGCTACACTGCTAACATCGATGTCGCGGATCTTTCCATTTTTTTTACCTTGCGTTAGTATCTCAACAATTAAAGGAACTAGGGCCTCTTCCACTTCCTGACGGTATTTTCTTTGAAAAGCAATGGGGTATAACGCTTGTTCATCATTTAAAAGCCTAATAAGAAAACAATTTTGATTAAAATATTCCTCTGTGGTTTTAATTAAGATTTTCAGCTGTTCCACCGGGTCGTCACTTTCCTGGGTCTTAGCCAAAATATAGTTCTTAGCTTTATGACTTTCGTACCATAGCAGACTATGAAATAAATGTTCCTTATCCTTGAAATAAACATAAATTGTTTTCTTGGAAATGCGGCAGTCTTTACTTATTTCATCCATTGTCGTCTTTTTATAGCCAAAGCGGTCAAATCTATATTTCGCATGATCAATGATTAATCTTTCCATTTGGATTTTACAAAGATCCATCTTACCCTTCCTAAAATCAGTTCTAGTAAATCCCTGGTCAGAGAAATGAGTGCTGCTGGCTGGCAATAGCAAATATTCCTGATCCTATGACAGATGCAGGCAATGCTAACGAAGAATATTGTAGTGCTGGTTTAGTAAAATAAGATAACAATTAGGTTTTCATCTCCTTTCAGTACTAACCATATCGTATTGCTGTTAACTAGTACTGCAAAATTCATGCCACTTTACAATTATTGGGATCTTTAAACGAAGGATCTATACCTCTGCGATTCTATTTAAATCAGCTAAGATGAAGCTTGACGGCATGCGTACCATGAGACCTTGCTAGAATTGAACCGTGCCTTTTAGCTGCATGCTAATCATATCTCCATGCTCCCTGCTAAGAGCAGTGCAACCAAAGTATGCCATTTCAAGCCACAACCAATTACTGTACATGCCATTTCATGTCACATCACGCCGATCTCTAAAAGAAAAAACCCGTGCAGCCGGCAAATTCTGCACAAATATACGTACGCTAATTATGAACCTTCTGTAAGGTAACTTTAAACTTACAATACTTGTAGCTTCATCCTGAAGTTGTTAGTACATATAAAGCTATTGAATTAACAACAATTTCATGATAATCTCAAAATATGCTTGTATTCCATAAAATGGTTTTCTCAAAGATAAATCCTGTACACTGACTTGCAATAGTCTACAAAAAAACTGCCGATATGCCTTATAGCATTCTTTTTTAATGACTTTGAAGGGAGAGAATCTCATGAACGCTCAAGATAACTTTATGGATAAATGGATGCACATGCACATTGATCCCGATGCACGGCAGGAAATGGATAACCTTACCCGGCAGAGCTGGGAAACGAGTCTTTCCTATAATTTGGACTACATGAATGCACTGCCCGAAGAAATTTCTCCGCAGGAATTTAACAGAATCAAAAGAGACACAAAACGACTGCGTGTCTTCGCAAACAGCGTTTTGGCACCTTTGGAGCAGCGCTATATTGATAACGGGTATGGTTTGATACTGTTTGATAAATCTGGCTGCCTCTTACGGCTTTATGGTAAAGATCGATTCCAAACATGGGCGGCCAATAACCACATTAAGATTGCAACACGCTGGTCAGAAAAAAAATAGGGACCAATGTATTTTCATTGGGTATCCTGCAGGAAAGTCTTGTATCCTTGATAGGTGAAAATAACTTTTCCCGCTTTTTAACAAACGGGGCATATTTTTTTGCTCCGATTAAACTTGAAAATGGCGAGCTTTACGGAGGAATTGCCTTGGCCATACCCAGATGCAGTTCGAGTGATAATATGCTGTCCTGGGTATTTACCATAACTCAGGTGATCGAATTACAGTTATTTTGGTTCGGTACTGTAAATACACTCGGCAATATGCCAGATAACTATGGAATATTAAGTATTGACCGCTCCAACGGACAAAGTCATATTCTAATAATGAGCGATGAAGTTATCAAAATATTCGGACTCCCATTGAGGGATTATTACTATGAGAGACTAGATAACATTATCCCTACTACATCCTCTAACAAGTCTTTCTGGAAGATAATTGATACAGATCAAAAAGTCACCGATAAGAATATCCGTTTGGATGTAAAGGGAAAGCAGATTGATATCAGCATTAGTGCTGCACCATTAAAGCAGAAATTTCATACCCACGGCATCATTTTGCATATCACTTCCATCAAACAAATCAGCAGGTTAAATTCTCAGTATTCTAGCAACGCACAATACAGCTTTGATACTATCATAAAAAAAAGCGACGCCATGCAGGCTGTAATTCAACGCAGTAAAACCGCCTCTCTCACAGATAGTAATATTTTGCTTCTAGGGGAAAGCGGCGTTGGAAAAGATGTTATTGCTCAAGCAATTCACAACAATAGTAAGCGGCGTAACCAACCCTTTATTGCAATTAACTGCGCCTCTCTTTCTAAGGATCTTATTGCAAGTGAATTATTTGGTTATGAAAGCGGTGCATTTACTGGTGCAAAAAAAGAAGGTACTTTAGGTAAATTCGAGCTTGCTGACAATGGAACACTCTTTCTAGATGAAATTGGCGACATGCCGCTAGATTTACAGGCTATCTTGCTTCGTGTCTTAGAGGAGAAAAGTTTCCGGAAGGTGGGGGGTAATACGGTTGTCCATGTGAATGTACGTATCATTGCCGCCACCAATAAAAATTTAATGAAAAAAATTTCGGACGGCCTTTTTCGAGAGGATTTGTTCTATCGACTGGGCATTATACGAATTCATATTCCACCCTTACGCAGCCGCGAAAGTGATATCATGATACTTGCCAGACACTTCATTACCCAAATTTGTGCCCAGTTAGGCAAACCAGCTGTAAGATTATCAGAAAGTGCTGCTTCTTTTTTCAAGCACTATTTATGGCCAGGAAATGTGCGGGAATTAAAAAATACGCTGGAAGGGATTATCAGCACCAATGACGAGCTGGAAATTAGTGAGCAAGAAATCCGTCATTATTTAAGCGATTTTACAGTTGGAGCACAATTTAGAGAGCATGCTGCTGCCTCACAGCTCGTTTCGAATACGCAAGATCAGAATGAGTATATCTATGATGAGCGCAAAGATTTTGTTCAGGCACTAAAAATATGCCATAACAATAAGACTAAGGCTGCTGATTATCTGGGTATTCCGCTTCGCACATTTTATAGAAGATTAAAAAAGTACGGGATGCTAATGGTGTAACAGACTAAAGCCTATAAAAAAATAATGATTCTTGTCAGCTCCTGACAGGAATCATTATTTTTTATGCAAATTTTCCAAACTCTATAGCAAACATGTTATTTTTAAACATATATAGATACGGCTAATAATTAGGCTTAGGGAAAGCAATCCAACCAAAATCTGGCATGTATTTTGCATATAGATTATAAATGTATGCATTAGCAACGAAATCTTCTCCGAAGAAATGGAAGCAGCTACAAGCATACTCAATCCCACTATGGAGGAAAAAATTATGAAACAGCATGCTAAAACTGCAATCATTCATTCATTTAAGAAATTACTAGTGAGCCAACCTTTAGACAAAATTACAGTAAAAGAAATTTGTTTACATTGTAATGTAAACAGACAGACTTTTTACTATTACTTTACGGATATCATCGATATCTTCAAAGTCATAGTATTTGAAGAATTAACTGCAGAAATTGCACAGAACAGAACGTTTGAGACCTGGGAAGGCGGATTTTTGGCTACAATGAACTATTTGAAAAAAAACTCAAAAATGATTTTGCACGTATATCATTCTTCCTATTGGCCTGAGGCTAATACCTGCTTTACAAATTTCTCAAATAAATTGCTTAATGATGTAGTTACAGAATGTGTTGAAAATATGGGAGTCAAATTAGCCGATAACGATCAACTCTTTATCGTTAATTTTTACAGGCATGTATTTAACGGTTTAATTATAGATTGGGTAAGCGAAGGAATGAAAAGAGAACCACAAATTATTCTTAGAAAACTTTTGATAATGATAGTAGGAAATATTGCTCGTTCAGTAGCAGGTTTCGCCAAAGAACAATAAGAAGCAATGGGAGGAAGAATATCGGGAATCCTGACATTCTCATTTATCTGTCTATTGAATAACAGTCTATACGCTCCTTATAATAAATACTATAAATGTAAATTTTTTCATATTAAAGGAGGGTAATGAATGTTTACTTTCAACTATGCCGAAGGGGCATCAGCTTTGAGTGTATGGGCTATTTGGATACTCGTTTTTGCTGGACTGTATTACTTAAATGAAGTAACTCGGAGATCCAAATATATTGGTCTTTTCTGTTTCACTGTCCTACCAGTCATACTTTCTGTATTATGGTTTACAACTTTGAAAGATACAACTTATACTGATTGGTTCCATCTAGCCAAAGTATATTCTTCTACCGCTGGATGTATCGGTTTTTGGTGTATCAGACATATTAAGGGAATAAATAAATCAACAGGTAAAGAGTGGGCGCTTTCAGACAAGAAATGGGCACTATGTTTTCCGCCTTTAATTCTAGCTATTAACATATTAGAAGCCGTAATTCGTGATTTTGAGGTTGGTCTTCATTATGCCGGCGGCGGAATGTTAGCGGATGAAGCAATGTATGTTCTTGGAGGTTCATGGAATTTCATAAATGGAATTGCTGGTATTTTGAATATCATAACGATCACTGGCTGGCTTGGAATTTGTATAAGGAAAAAGACTGAAAAAGATGGAAGTATGGATATGCTATGGCCCGATATGCTATGGTTCTGGATAATAGCCTATGATCTTTGGAATTTTGATTACACTTATAACTGTCTTCCAGGCCATGCTTGGTACTGTGGTTTCGCATTGCTGTTAGCTCCAACGCTTTGTGCATTTACTGTCGGAAAAGGCGCATGGCTGCAGCATCGTGCACATACGTTAGCCTTGTGGTGTATGTTTGCTCAAACCTTCCCTGCATTTATTGATAAGGGTGCTTATGCAGTTTCGTCTACTTACGATCCAGCTCTTCTTCTCGCATGGAGTTTGGCAGCATTACTTTCAAATGTAGCAGTATTTATTTATATGATTTACAAAGTCGTAACTACAAAAAAGAATCCTTATCTTGGAGATCTTTATACAGGACTTAAAAAATATCAAGAAATTAACACTCTTGCAGGATAAAAAGTACTGCAACATAATTAAAAATTCCTGTGGTAGTAATAATGTAACTAGATAACAAAATAGTGCAGCAAAAGAAGCAGAATTTATTAAAACTCTGCTTCTTTTGTTTAAAATGTTCTTTTAATCTCGCAAATTCTTAATAACTTGTCAGCTGTTTCTTCATAAAAAAATTAATAAACAATTGACCTTTACGCTCGACAGTTTGTTGCTTACTTACTTTGTAGTCACGTTTTATAAAAAAAGGTTTTGCAGTAATGGAAGCTTCTGTTGTAATCATCAATATATTATTTTCGGCTGCATATTTTTCAATTTCATTTGCAATTAACGTTGCGATCCCCTGGCCCTGAAAATTCTTATGGACAAACAGATGGTCAAAATGTCCGGTACGACTTAAATCTCCAAATCCAATAATAATGCTATCACGTTCTACTACAATCGTATAATTTTCCGAAAGTGATTTATCCCATTTACTACTATCGATATCATTCGATGCCCAAGCATGAAGTTGAGCAGGATTATAATCCTTTGCATTAACGGTATGAACTGTATCATAAAAGAGTTGAATCATTTCGGAACAATCTTCTGTTTTATATCGTCTGATGAGCATTATTGAAATCTCCTATCTTTAGATTCTTAACACATGATTAAGAGTACCTGCCCCAGATAGAGGGATGCAAGTACTTAGAATGACTACAAGATGAAACCTTTCAGTATTGATAGATTTCCGTAAATCAACACCCCAAATCAAAAGCAAGCGTTTGAAGGTTTCTTTTTATCTGATAAAATTAGTTCTTATTTTCTTGTCCCTTTGTGGCAGCATAATGCCTGCCTTCTTCCCAGCTTCTATGCTCTTTAAAAGCCATGACATATTATTGCCAAGATTACGCATCGTCTGCATGCCTTCAAGATCTTGACGTACCTCTTCCGGACTATTTCCATGTACCATATTCCAGTAGCTTGATGACACTACCGGCATTTCAGCTATTGTAAAATATTTATATAATTCATCCAGTGTTGCCGTTGTTCCTGCACGTCTTGCCGATACAATGGCAGCACCTAGTTTATGAGCAAAAAGATTCCTAATTGAGCCAATCATAAACATTCTGTCCAACAGGCTAATTAAATTACCGTTAGCTGATGCAAAATACACAGGTGAGCCGATAATTAATCCATCTGCTGTTTCCATTTCGTTCAAACATGAAGTAATTATATCATCAGTAAAGATACACTTTCCAAGTTCTTGACATTTATAACAGCCAATACAACCACTGATAGGCTTTACACCTATATGTACCATCTTTGTTCCAATATCATTTTTTTCTAATTGCATGCCTACCTCTGTTAAAGCTGTGAATGTACAACCCTCTTTATGGGAGCTGCCATTAATTAATAATACTTTCATACAAAACCCTCCATTGTTTTAATAGCTTTGATATGCTTTCATTACTGGCTAAGATCCTTCTTACCTTCAAAATGAGTAAAAGACTGAAGTTCATCAAATAAATCTTCCCATTCAAACAATTCTTCCATATGGAAAATGCCTGCAGGATATGGTTTTTCATAAATGCGCTTAGCAACAAAAGCTGCAACTTTTCCTGTAATATAAGATTCTTTTTCGCCATAAACAGAACATTCATAATGAATTACTTGCTCATTAATGATTCCTTCTGAAATCACTTTAGCAACGTAGATCTCTGATCCTAACTTAATCTTCTCAAATAAATGAATAACCAGCCTGCGAAAAAATGGTTGATGCAGCAAAGACAGAACACCTATTTTTTTCAATAATGCGATTAGATTGGTAATGATTGCTGAATCAAAACAGATTCTTGTGGATACAGAGGGAATCCCTAGGGTTTCAGGTAAAACATGTTGATCCGTAAAATTAAATCGGTAAGCACTTCTTTGACCAATTCTGTTAGGGAAAATTACTTTTCTTTCATCCTCAAAACTTCTTACCTGCTTCTTAACGCCTTTGTCGTTCACAAAAAACACTGTGTTCATGTTATCGATCATCCATTCAATTGCTGCCCTTCCATGTGCTTCGCCTAAACCTAACATAAGGTAAATATTCGCAGAATGAATTTGGTCTAAATACTGTAAACTATGCTTCACCAGCACATTTGTCACACCTGGAGCTAATCCTACACTAAGCACAGCAGTCGATTCTATTGATGATATGCTGGAACTCAGGCTTTTCACTTTCAGTAAAAATTCATGAGAAGCTGAGATATCAACATAATGAATTTTTTCTTTTAAACACCTTTCCACAAACCCTGGATTCTGTTGATCTAGACACATTACCACTAGAGATGCTTCTTGAAAGAGCTCTTCATGTCCTTTATTTCCATGTACATCCATTTGCAATGGTAAAACCTTGCCATTCGTTCTTAAACAAAATTCTTTTGCTTTATCATAGCTTCTTCCGGCAGCAAAAATTTTTCCAGGAAACAGCTCTCCAAGATCTTTGCAAATGATTTGCCCAACTTTACCATATCCGCCTACTACTATAATTTTATCTTTCAAGGCTTATCGCTTCTCCTTTCAGTGATAAAATTGAACCGCTTTTTGTTTTTCTTTTCTATGATATCTCTAATCTCGCCATCGACGAGAATGACGATGCCAGCGCAATACTTTTTCAGCACGTTTGAAAAGATTATTTATTAACAGCAAGGCAAATACCCCCATAATATATAGTAGTGAAATAGCCATGTCTTTTGCCCGCTGCTCCAAACCACAGCCGCTCCAATCCCTGTACCTGCCAATAAGATTGTCCATACAATCCGATTTGCTAAGGTCTCCTGAAACCGTAATTGCCTTAGAACAGGTCCCATTTCTACTTTAACTTGGACATCTCCAGAACGGAAGTCTCTTAAAGTCTGCTCCAGCAAAGTCGGAATCTCCACGCCCGACAAAGCTATTTTTTTTGTCTTTTGCCAAGCCAGCTGCAAAGGTGAAAAGTCTTGACCAAGAACCTGTTTCGCATAAGGCTTTATCACTTCTAAGATATTCATATTAGGATCTAGCCCTGTTGCAATCCCTGAAAGAGTTCCCACAGCTCTACCCAAAAAAGTATAATGTACGGGAATTTGAAAGGGTTGAGAGTAGATAAACTCACGTAATTCTTCTAAAAGTCCGTCAATCTTCAATTTACCAATCTCTTCTAATTGCATATCCTGCAAACCAATCAATAATAAACCAATTGCTTTTTGCAGACTTAAGAGATTGGCTGTTGGTTTGATAAAGCCTAGATCTTGCAATGCGCGGGATACGTCTTCAGCATTACTGCCGATTACTCCACTAATCAATTTGCGGACAGCCTTTTTGTTATGCTCCGTAATTCTGCCTACCATGCCGAAATCAATAAAAATAATTCCGCCATCTGGCCTCACAAACAAGTTACCTGGATGAGGGTCAGCATGGTAAAATCCGTCTATCAATGCTTGTTTAAGGTAAGAATCCACTAAAGTTCCTGCGACGTTTTTTGGGTTAATTCCTGCTGCTAATAATTCGGCACGATCTGTGACTTTGTACCCGGAGACGAATTCCAGTGTCAACACTCGCTGTCTTGAATATTCCGGATAAACAGCTGGAACTGAAACCATCGGATCGTCTTGAAAGTTTGCCCGAAACTGTTCCAGATGAGATAGTTCCTGGCGATAATCAAGTTCTTCACGGATGGTAGCACTAAATTCAGCATAGATAGCATCAAAATCCGCATACTTCTCCCATTTAGTGAACATCTTTAACATCCAGATTACTGTTCGAAAGGCAGTGAGATCGATCTCGATAATCTTTTCAATACCAGGCCTTAGTACTTTGACTGCCACCACTTCCCCAGATAGCAAAACAGCTCGATGAACCTGTCCAAAGGATGCTGCAGCGATATGATGATCATCAAAATCAGCAAATAGATCTTCCACGTTACTCGCAAGTTCTCTCCTAACCACTTCTTTGATTTGACTGCTGCTTACAGGTGGAACTTGGTCTTGCAGGAGAGTTAATTCTGAAATATATTCTACTGGCAGTACATCAATACGGGTACTGAAAAATTGTCCGACTTTGATCATTAATCCTTGTAAAACTAACGCTGTCTCTCGGAATCGAATGGCCTGATTACGATAAAGCTGCGGCAGTCGAGACTCTATTTTAGGTCCAATTATTTTACGCAGGAAATTATACCAGGCAATCTCTGTAAAGAAGCCTGCAAATAGCTTGAGAACGGCTCCTGTTCGTCGTATTTTTGAGTGAGATACCATATTTTCAACTCCTATTCAACATAGCGATTATTATCTTTATGAAATATTAAGATCGTCTTTTCTCTCGAATGCAATTATTCTTTCCTGCTATAAGTGGATTGCTGCTGAACCTCTATACTGCTAAGTTGATCATATAATCTTTAGATAGCTTGTCCAAGGATGATTGAATATAATGCTCACTCTGCTGAAGAAGGGTACAATGGGATTACGATATGTGATTTAATTATCGAAAATCGAAAAGCAGCCTATCTTTCTTGCATAAGATTAATTTATAATAGAATGCAAGCCCCTCTCTTGTGGCATAATAAAAAGGGTTTAACTACGTTGAGGAGGCAGCATATGTTATTTTCTGTAACCGGCTTAGCAGCTGAAATAGAAATACAAAACATGCTTACTTCGGTACATATTGGCAAATGGCTGCAGCAAGATGTTTTTCATTTCAAATGGTGGTTTCTGCTAGGACTTTTTACATTCTCTATTGTCTTATGGTGGAGACTACTCAATAAGACAAGAATACCAGAAGTTCTACTGTATACGGTTTTAATAACGATTGTCATGATGGGCATCGATGAATGCGGCGAAGAACTAATTTTATGGGTTTATCCCATTTATTTATTTCCTGTATTTCCGGTTATAACCGCTATTAACTTATTATTTGTCTCTCTGTCATTATCCCTAGCTTATCAATTCTTTCCTACTTGGAAGAGTTTTAGCTGCGCTGCTTTTATTGTTGCTGGCTTACTGTCCTTTATCATTGACCCGCTCCTGGTCTGGGCTGATTTCTATCGATTACTGAATTGGAGCTATGGCTATAGCTTCTTGCTATACCTCACTGCGGCGCTACTCATCAAAGGGGCCGTTGTTCTCATCTATTCCATTGCCGAAAATGCTCAAAAACATTCTAGCTAAGGAGGCAATCTATGTTTTTCGATACCGAAGTATCTACGGCTGTAGAATTGCAAAAGCTGCTAACTTACTTGCGTATCAATGAGTGGCTGCAGGAAGATCTTTTTCACTTTAGATGGTTTGTTTTAATCGGTGTCTTTGCTTTTTCTGCCCTGGTTTGGTGCAAATTGGTGGATAAATCCCGCCTGCCGGAAATCACCTTACATGCGGGTTTAACAGCCATCATTACTCTCATTTTGGATGAAATGGGGGAAGAGCTAACTCTCTGGGAATATCCCGCTGATATTATTGCAATATTTCCGCCTTTATCAGCAGTAGACCTGGCTAGCTTACCAATGATCTATTCTCTGATTTACCAGAATTGCAAGACTTGGAAAACTTTTTTGTGGGCAACACTGCTAATGGCAACCGTATTCTGCTTTATTTTAGAACCGCTGCTGGTGTGGGGCGATTTTTATCTGCTCCTTAAATGGAAGTATTATTATGGCTTCCCCATCTATATTACAATAGCAATATTCCTTCGGTGGATGATTCTTAAAATATATGCTATCGCTAGAAAAAATAAAGAGAAACATATACTATAAAATTTTATACTTCCAGAAGCATTTTAGCTTAACCTTCTTTCTCTTCAAATGCCATACACATTTTCAGAGAGTATAATTACTTTAGCCGATATATATCGACTAAAGTTCGAAAGAATACAAAATTACCTGTGTTCTTATCGTAATATTACTAAGGAGTGAGAGATATGTATGTGCCTTGCAAGAGCAAAATACTGCTATTTTTCTTTTTTTTGTTTATGCAAACTATGACCGTGTCAGCAACGCCTCAAATTAACTCGGAAGCAGCGTATTTAATTAATGCCGATAACAATCAAGTTCTTTATGAAAAGAATAAAGATAAAATTATGTATCCAGCTAGTACTACCAAAATCGTAACAGCTTTGGTAGCTCTAAAGCACGGAGATTTAAATTCGATTGTTACGGTGAATGCTAGTGCGGTCGGAATCGAAGGTTCGAGTCTTGAATTAAAAGTAGGTGATCAGCTGACTTTACAAGACTTATTGCGTGGTATGATGGCTGTATCCGGCAATGATGCTGCACAGGCAGTAGCCGAACATGTAGGCGGAGGTTCACCGCAAGTGTTTATTAACTGGATGAATGATGAAGCTACTACATTGCAGGCTAATAATACTCATTTTTCTAACCCTCACGGCCTGCCTGATCCGTACAATTATACGACAGCACATGATCTAGGGATTATTACCGCTTATGCTTATCATCAACCAGGCTTTGTTGACTATGTGAGTCATAACTATCAGACCATTCATTTTATGAATCGAGGCACTGACGAAAAAGAAGAAAATATCAACGAACTGCTAGGTATGTATCCTGGAAGTAATGGAGTAAAAACAGGTTTTACTCGAGAAGCTGGAGAATGTCTGGTTGCAGCTGCCCAGCGGAATGGTGTGCAATTGATCACTGTAGTATTACATAGTGAAAATCGTTGGCAAGATGCTATCAAACTCTTAGATTATGGTTTTAAACAAATCGAATCACAACAAGCTGCTAATCATACAGAAAAACCACTTCCTCAAGAACAGGCTACTAATTCACCTAAAACAGCATACATAGAAGAAAATAAAGTCAATACTGATATAGTACCTATAGACAAGAAATCTTATAGTCAAATAAAGTCACCTAACCAAATGACAGAAGAATTTCAGCATAATCAACTTGCTAATTTGAAATCCCAACTACTAGAACTTAGTGTCTATGGCAGCGGTTCCTCTGACGCTGCGTATTTATTTCAAACTGACATTTTCAAGAGCAGCTGCTACATTGGACCAGCTTTAAAATATGATTCTCACAAGGCAAATAAGATTAGCATTGGTGTACGGCTAGCTGTACCTGCTTTAAATTCAGGCAACCTAGTAGAGTTTAGCGCGTATGGTGACCATTCGCTTGATGCCGCATACTTATTTCAATCTAACATATTCAATCGAACCAGCTACATAGGACCCGCTTTAAAATATGATCCAAGGAAGAAGAATAAGATGCTTGTTGGCATACGGCTTACGCTTCCCCTTTAAAAATCAGATCTACTAATCCAGTTATCGATTAGAATTTGCATCTAAACACCGTATACTGCAGATGCGTAAGCTAATACATTATTCTTTTGCTCTTACTTGACCTCTTTTTGCTGAAGAGTTTCCTTTGAACAAATCGCAAACAATGCCACTCCTAAGCTAACAATCATCCCCCCCACACTGTACATTACTCCATACCCAAAATATTCGCCAACGATCCCTAACAGTACTGCTCCAGTGGTAATTCCAATATCCATAAAGGAAGTAAAAAAGGCAAGTGCACTCGCTCGTTCATGTGGTAATGTCCGATCAACCACAAAAGCATTCAATGCAGGCATAAATGCACCAAATCCCAAACCAAAACATCCGCCAATTACTAGCAACAATGTTACAGTCTCTAAAAACGGCAGTAAGAATGTTGCAATTGCTAAAAGAGTTAAGAAGGGAATAATCACTTTACGCCGCCCATATCGGTCAGATAATTTACCTGCTGCGATTCGACTTATGAAAGTAAAAATTGCATACGTAGTAAAAAACACTCCGAAATTACTGATCCCTTGCTTCGGTGCGTATACTGGCAAAAATGTGATTACAGTACCATAAACAGTTGCTGCGGTAAAAAATGTTAATGAAGCAACTAATACAGCTGGTTGGCGGCCAATAGCCCAAATACTCACTGCTTGCTTTTCATGTTCTGCCGGCTTAATCTCGTCCACAAATAGAACCGACAAAAATGCTGCACCAGCAGTAATAATGGAAAAGAAGAATAAGCGAGAAAAATCATGAGTACTTGTGATAATCATACTGCCCCAAGCTGGAAAAAGTGCCATTGCCACCACATTGGCAATACCATAGACTCCCATAACTTCTCCCCGACGCTTAAGAGGTGCTAGATCAGCAACATAAGCATAAGAAGCAGCTAAATAGCTTCCATGAGCAATACCATGCATGATTCTCACTACATATAGAGGAACAACATTTTGTATTTGCCCGTAGGTTGCAAATAAAAGTGAAAACAGGCCTGCACCAAATAGCATCACTTTTTTGCGCCCATGACGATCAGCCATTTTACCAAAATAAGGACGCAACACAACTGATGCGAGTGTAAAAACTCCTACAACGATACCAATTTGGCTCGTCGTTCCACCTAAACTAGCTACAAATTGAGGTATCGTAGGTAATAATAAATAGAAGCTTCCAAAATACAAAAAACCAGAAAGACAAATCAAAATAAAATTTTTGGATAGCAGACGAAACTCTTTCCATTTTCTTACCGCCTTCCCTTAATTTACAATTTTAATTTTTGCCAAATAAATTGATATTGCTACTGTATTTACCATAAAAAATATAAAATCCTGCAAAGCATATTATACTTTCCAGGATTTCACTAATTTTACCTTTGTTTATCAACTCATTATTTACCAAAAGATACGCAGATATTCATGCCGAATTTTCAATCTTCTGATGCTTTCCCTGTAAGATGTTCAATGGTCATTTCTAAAGCATTTAGCTTTGACAAGTAACCAGCGATAACTGAATCAACTACATCTAAACGCTGGGGAGTATTTTTTTCGCAAAGCAGCCGTACTGCACGAGCTACATCTACTGGCTCTTTCAGTATACGTACTGTTCCAAAGGCGATAACACTTTCAAAATGTGCAGTAAAAATTTCAAGCAGCATTTTAGTATCTCCTACAACTGTAAAACATGCTTTAGAATTATGAAGGATGTTTTCTAATTTATGTCCCTTTACCGTACAATGAAAGTATAGTTTATTGTCTGCCAGCACATGATTTAGAGGTACCCCATAGGGCATGCCATCTTCTGATACCGTAGATAGTACACCATAAAATGCAGTTTTCAATATTATCCGAGTGCGTTCACTATTTAATGCTTGCTTGGTGAGTCTCATTGTTTTCATTCTTTTTCCCCTTGTCTTTTATTTCGAAGAGACGGTAATGGTCATATCATAATCCATATATTATATCTATTTAAAGTGCCAATTTAACATTATTAAATGGGTACAATCATGAGACAGTTAAGAGTCACTCTTATTTCTTTTCTGCAATGCTGCATACCATAATAATGACCAAGGCCTGCTAAGTCACGCAGTATTGCAGGCCTTGGTCATTCTATTCTATTGATGAGGGATACTATTGTATGCAGCCCTGTGTTTTAACTTCAAGTACCGCAAAAGGTTCGGTAAGGATAAGAGGATGGCTCAGGCAATGTGGAAAACTCATCTTGTTCCGGTGAATGATCATAGGGGCGGGAAAGAACACTTAGCAATTTCTCCATTACGCCGTATTCTCCTTGATTCACAGCAGCTTCGATCGCAGCTTCCACTCGGTGATTGCGCGGAATTATCGCAGGATTCGAATTTTTCATCAATTGATGTAAAACTTCCTTGCTTTCCTGCTGCCTGCCTACTCTCGTCTGCCAATTCTCATACCACTGAGTAAATTCTGTGGTACCAAATAAGGCGGTATTCTCTGGCGTATTAAAGGCTAATGAAGAAAAAGTATTGGTATAATCACTCGGTATGATTACTAATTAATTTGTCCATTCTCATGAATTGTTGATTTATCTAAGTTTGCTTTGAGTAAATAGGTTTTTGCAAATTGATCAAATTATTAAGTTAAGGTAATAATTGATTCTCATTCAAAAGACTGCAAATCACAAATTAGTAGCAATCTAAATGGACAATTTTTTATACATTTTTTGTAGCTCGTATAAATTCTGCTTTTGTTTTATTGAAGAATGTATTAAATTTACCTCTGATATTGATTAATTTTCAACCCTAACATTTTTTGAGCTTCCCTTGCACTTTCTATATATTTTAATACTGCCGCTTCTATGCAACACGCTCTCTTGAACTCTTCATCAGTCAACTACATTTGCCCTCTTTTGTACCTAGCTTTAGCAGAACCCACAACAATATTATATTTTTCATACCATTTTTTATATTCGTCCAGTGCCTTTTCCTTATCTCACGTTTCAGTGCTGACATGACCTTGTTTGAGTATCTCTCTTAGTTTTTTTATACCACCTATCCATTGTTTAATATAAATTGATAATGTGTTATAGGAAATTCCTGATTTTCAAATTGCTTTACAAAATCCTTGCAATACTCAATTAATTCATCTGCATTTGACCAATCTATAAACAAAGAAGCCAACTTATAAAGTTGAGATTAATGTCTCTGACAATACTTATCCGTTATCCTTAGACATTTTCTCCTTTTGAAATGATAAAGTTGAAGTATCACGCCACAATAACAATCAGGAATATGCTAGTGAATTGATCCATGAATTACGGTAGTATTCTGATGCAGATTTTAAACAAATTGTTGTAGGTCAACGATATATTTAGATAGTGTATCATCCAAATCAGCAAAAGTTTTTTTTATGTATTCTACTATTTCTTCAATATTTATACATAGCCCATCTTCATTTATAGGTATAGAAATTCCTTCATCATTGATTTCATAATCACTATAAAACTTAATAATCTCACCCGTCAAGATAGTTTCACCATTTTCAACTAAGTCGATTAATAAAGTATCTGTATTTCCCTTATCAATACAAATACAACCGTTGGCGACAATTTCTAAAACATCACCAGAAATATTTTTCATTTTTGCAATAGTTCCCAGATGAAACTCTTCACTATAAAAAATTTCATTATAGACACTATCTAAATGCTTTAGAGCGGCATCGAAATTATCTATCATCTCATCAAAAATTACCTCTAAACCTTTTATGTGATTAGTTACATCTATGTACCGAAGCGTGATATTTCTTTTAGCTTCATTATAATTATAAATAATTTTACACAGTACTTCTAACATTGATTTAAGATTAATTACTTTAATTTTTTTCAAGCGTATACTCTGAATATCATATAGAACTGAGCGTAAATCTTCAATTTTCCAATATATATTAGATTCAAACTCTTCAAATAGAGAAGTTAATTCACCATACTCTTCAGTATCAGTTATTTCTTGTAAAACTTCTCTTTCATCTTCAGGAATACTATCTATCCCTGCTTCTACCATGTAAAAATCATCAGAATACTTATCATATAAGTATTCTACATCTTTTTCTTCAGAGGAACGAAGATTGCCTTTATAAATTCGCTCTACCCTAATAAAAGTCCCAGATAATCTGTTAATTATTGCAACAATATCATTATATAGCTCTAAGCAAATTGGTTTGTTATGAGCAATCATATTCCGCATATTCCCAAATTCATTCCATTGATTTTCAAAATCAACTCCAAATATATCAATAAATTCTTTCTCCCAAATAGATTGACACTCGAGCAATTGTTGATATTCTTCTTTTAGAATTTCATTAATATTTCCTTGATAGCTATTTGCAATTTTTTTAAGCTCATATACTAATTCCTTATCAACGGTGCCAACATAACTATTTTTCAGCATTTTTATCAAATCTGTTACCTGTAAATTAAATAAATACGGTTGAACGTTCTTGAAGGCTTTATATTCTTTTTTTTGTAAATACCACTGGGAAAACCCTTGGGCTTTTACAATATACTCTTGATGAATTACTTTTTTAAACCAAGAATAGCCAATTTCTGCAATCATATATTTATTTATTAAGTGTCGAAAATTATTTTCAATAAAGTGCATTTTATGATAAAGCTCTTTACATATTCCTTCATTCTGTGTGTCTGTTTCCCAATATATTTCTTTAAAATACTTAAGAAGGCAATCTTTTATACCTATTTTAAAAAGATACAAGGGCATATTTAATTTTTCATTCGCCATTCCGCTTTTCTCATAAAAAATTTCAATGGAAATTGTACAATTTTCTTTATATGTCCCTTTTGAAAATTTCAATAAGAATTCTTCATTCTGAAAGGTAACTTTCGAACTTAACGAGATAGTATCATCAATAACCATAAGCCTACCAGGATTTTTCTTTACTTCTCCATGTAACAACATCAGTTCCATACACGTGCTTTCAAATATATGTAATAACAAATCGTTATCAAGTAGATCGTCATCCTTATCCTTGCCCTTAATGTTCGTAACAATAATGACTATGTTTTCCATTCAGATACCTCTATTTTCTCATTATATTAACTTTCTCTAAAAGAAGAAATTTCTCATACTTTACTATTAGATTAAGCATTATCTTTATCCTGCAGTTCTTCTTATTTATCAGTTTTTTGTTCATCCTAACACAATTGAACGTTCCGTCAAAAACATCTGCAAGTTAATGCAGGATTCTGATCAAAATTATTAGAAGTCTATTTTAATAGTTTGTATTGGAGTGATTTGTGTGGAAATCATTAATCTTAATTTTGAAAAAATCCCCAGTAATGAGAAAGGAAAGATCAGATATAAATTAGGCAATGATGAGCTTTTTCCTGAAGAAACTGTAATTAAACATCTAGTTAATAATGGGTACAAAGCAATCTGGTCAGAAAATGACTATTGGTGGTATCTTCTTGCTCTACTTTTTTGGGATGTCATTTTTGCACGAATACAAGGTGCAGTTACGGTCATACAACACGGTTTAGAAATAGACCTTGTTCCAGGATCTGATGATTTCAATAAATACTATGATCCGACAGTAAGTATCAATGGCATGCCTTCGGACCTATTCAAAACTGAATTCTACCCTCGACGAAAAGCGTTAATTACTAATAAGATTCAAGAACTCTCACACAAAAACATTGAAGAAATATTAAGGAAGAGTTATCATTTGCATTTTAATACTAACTGTCGACTCATAGAAAACTGGTCAAAATATTCAGTGGATCAGTTAGCAATTGCGACACAACTAGTCGATAGAGATAAACTACTTTGTATCTTAGAACGGATATTAAATAACATTAATGAAAATAGAGCTGGACTGCCCGATTTAATAATATACGACGACAAGGATTTCTTTTTTGGAGAGGTTAAAAGTGAAAATGATAAGCTATCTGACAAGCAGAAAGATTGGATTAGTTTTTTAGAGTCCCTCAATTTAACGTCTAATCTATACGTTATTAATCATTCAAATAAGCAAATCGAAAACATTAAAAATAGAAGTACAGCGAAAAAAATTTTTATAAAAGTTAGCTTTGGGAACTCTACAAGTAAAAAGCGTGAAGAAGCAATCCAATTTGTAAAACAACAACCTACATACTTCACTTCCGGTGAGGGGAAAGAACAAATATATGGAGCCATTTTCGACGCAAGCGACATAGAGAACCTATATCAGATTTTAGACCTAACCAGTGGATGGAAGACACAGCGTATTGAAACAAACGGCGAAATCTTAAAATCCACTGAATTACGTGGTGTGCTTTGGTGTTTTCGTGAAAAAAACCGTCTCAAAGCGTCTTCTGATTATTGCAAGCAACATCAATATAATGATGAAAAAAATCCGTTTAACTGTAGGCAAATTAGTTTCGACCCTAAACGATGGACACAATATGGATATATTGACACAGAAAACGGTGACTGGGTATTTAATAAAGAAGAACTGCAAAATTTTATAAACGATATAATTGCACGCCAATCTTTATGTCCACTTTTTGACTCAAAGAAAATTGCGCAGTTTTTGAAAGATTTGCCTAACACAATAAACCCAATAAGAGATAAGAGCTGGGCTTATTTATCGATTGACCGTCGTCGTTGGTTTTGCCACAATGGTCAATGGATTGATTCGTGGGGGAGTTCTGATGGTTATCCCGGTGCGCGGACAATGATAGGTATTGAAGAAATTAGTAACAAGGAAATAAAAGAATCCCTCCAACACCTTAAATTAATGAAAGAATTCCGTAGCGAAATTACAGTTAATATTGAATCGCAAAAAACAAGACAGGTCGCCAAGAAATCTGGCTGTTTTATTGCTACCACTATATATGGCGATTATGATGCGCCACAAGTGCTTACTCTACGCAGATTTAGAGACAAAATACTAGGCCAAAGTGTTCTTGGTCGTATTTTTATTAACACCTATTACACTTTAAGTCCCATTTTGATAAAGATTATAAAAACACATAAGCCTGTTAGTAATATCACCCGTATATTCTTGGAACGTCTTATTCTCTGGTTGGAACAAAAGCATCCTAATATCTGAAGAATTATTGATCAACAAAAGTAATTTGCCAAGATTGTTAATCCAAGATAATAATTAAATTAAATGGGAAGTCATCCACATGGACGACTTCCCATTTCCACTTTATATGCACAGCAAAACTGTGAGCATACCTTCATTTAGCAATATAAATCCTTTAATTTTTATACGGCTGAATTCCCATAGCATCCAATGTTGTCCATAAAGATTCTAAAGCCGTTTTCCTATCTCGATAAAAGGCACTGCCTCTTACTCTCCAGAAATTCCAACCCACTCGTTCTAAAATCATTTGCCGTTCAAGGTCAGCCTCCCATCTATCAAGACCATGCCATTCATCGCCATCAACTTCAATCGCTAAACGTGCATTCATACCTTCAATAACGGTGTCAATTCGGTATGGGTGAGTTCCCACTTTAAATTCTGGGATAGCGCGGTACCCTCGTGCAACGATTAACTTATGAATGTCTTTATGAAGCTTGCTTGAGCCATATCTTCGAAACAACTTCTCCGCATCCTCCATTTCGTATTCTGCTCTTCTGGGGTCGAGACAATATTGAAGTAAATGGTACCGCATACAATTTGGGTTCAAATCTTTTAAGTCTACAGAATGGAAAAGCCATAATTGCTCTTTTGCTCTACTCGCCGCAACATTAAATCGCTGTTCATCGGACCGCTTACTTAATACACCTGAACGAACATTAGGAGCGGCAACCATAGAAAGAAAGATTACATCACGTTCATCACCTTGGAAAGAGTAGGCATCTCCACAGATAATTCCTCTATCTATCATTCCGCCTTCTCCGAGTTTTTCACGAAGCTGTTGCTCTATTACATAGGCTTGCTCTTTCCCCTGTAGTGAGATTACTCCCATTGTCTTATTTTCATACTCTTCCTTACTGCACAGTTCCACTATTTTATCAACTAATGAATTAGCCTCTGGCTCATTTACAGCAGAAGAACCTTCATCACGATATCCATCTCCCACTCGTACGGAAACTATCGGTGGAGTCAGCGCACCTGTACTTGGAACCTTAAGAGGTTCAATTGTACCACCATAAAACATATCATTACTAAATTGAATAATCTCTGGAACACATCTAAAATGTTCCTTCAACATAATCTGCTGACCAGGAAACACTCTCAGAGCGGTATCATATAGACTATCTTGTAACGTAAACCTCTCTCGTTGTGGAATATCGATGAGATACCGATCTATTAGTTTATAAACTTCTGATTGGTCTTTACCAACGCCTTCAGGACTAATTTGTCTGTCATCCCCCACTATTACTGCTCGTTTAGCTCTAAATAACGCACTTAGTGCAAACAAGTCGCATTGACTACTCTCATCCATTATCACAACATCAAATGGTTCCTCAGATGGTTTAAAATTTTCTATGACCCTGTTTAAAGGCATAATCCATACAGGAACTGCTCCACGACAAGACGCCATCTCTTTTTTAGCATCAGCTTGATGTTTTGCGGCATATTTCCCAGTTCCTTTACCGATCCTCCGTATAGTTTGTACCCAAGAACGAAGACTTCTTTTTTGCACGTCAGTTGTTCTTTTATTCTGCTCAAGCCAAGTTGATTTGGCAACTAGGGTCTGTATTAACCTTGATTCTTCATCTCGAGCATGCTTTAGTTGTTCATATAGTTCTTCTAATTTATATTTAGTAAAATGTTTTTTCAGCCAACATTCCGCTCTTCTCCAATCCCAAGCACCTCGCCAAGAAGAAGGTGGCTCAGAAATGTCCTCAAACCTTACCTCAGCTTCAATCTGTGCTGTCCAACGAGGAGCGCAAGAACTTAATCGTTTTTTTAATTCTATTAATTCTTGTACCTTGGGTTCTAACGCACGAAGTCTACGTAGCTCCTTTAGAGTACCTATCCATCGATTACCATCACCGAGACGATACGCATCATACAATGTTGACCAAGAGTCATGTGCATTCTCCATAGATAAGCCTTGCTTTAAGAAACCTGAGAACGACTCAAACTCTTTATTCAATTGATTGTATTCTAATAGCTCTATATATGCGACGAGACTATTTTTAAAGCAATTTAGCCATTCTGGATTTGTCCATTCAAGAACTCCGTGCGGCTTAATGTCCTCCGACACAGATGCTAAAGCATTTAAGTGGTCAAACTTCCAACTGAAAGCAACTTCAATAAGACCAATATACTTTTCTAATATTTGTAGCATTTTAGGTTCTGACTCACTTAACGATGGTCCATCTACAATTTTGATACTATTATTCCATTTTTGCACAAGGCGTTTTTTTGCCTCTAGCATATCAATATGATGTATTAATATTCCGATATCCTCTACTGTGCGGAGACTAGATCCATTGATTTTGAATTGATCTAGAATATATAATGATTTTTTACCAGTTAACAGCTTAAACATAAAGCCCAGGCTTCCATTCTTAGATAACTGCGTCCGTATAATCTCTGCATCTTCTCGAACTTGTCGTAGGTCAAAACTGCTAGAAATTTCTAAGGAAAATTCAACAATTTTATTCTCTATTTCACGAATTGCACGTTTTCTTTCCTTACAGTCAGTAACAAGTTCTTGCCAACTAACTATTCGATTTTCCCCGTGTACAATGTCGTCTAATACTTTAACTAACCATTCCTCGGACAACAATTCAAAAGTTGCTAAAGCCCTTTCTGTAACCATCAAGCTCTCAGTAGCTTTGACAGCGGCGTTTGGAGATAAAAGGCAACCTTTAAGTTTTCCCTCGCGGTCATCATTTCTTGATCGCAACTGCATTAACTTATTGTATGTGCTTGAAACCATATCTCCATCAGGAAGGTTTTCTAATTCTGGACGTCGTCGCAATACTTTATCTACATCTTCTTTCGATATCTCATTCAATAATCCATATAACTTTATCAACTCAGAATCAGAGAAAAGGATTTCAATAGAATCATCTATTTCATCAGGAAACCAGCCATATTCCTCTTGGTTTCCAACAAGCCATTCTGCTAATTGCATTGGAGAGAATTCTTGTTCTGCAAAATTAACTTTCCCGTTTTCAGCCTCAGTAGCTCTTCCTAATTCTGTTTTTATTCTTGCAATTTTACTTTTACAATCAGAGATTTCTTTGCGTAGTATTGTGATATCTGCTGACAATATGTCCACATTCATTTTGTCTAACCCTTCGGAAATTTTCGTGACCGAAAGATCTAACTCCTGAACCGAACGTGCATCACCACCCATCACACTCACACAAAGTGGCGCAATCTCAGGCAACTTAGTACGAATCATATCACCTAGTACCCGCAAAGCTCGCTCCGTCTGACTTGTAACTAAAACACGTTTACCGTGTGCTAGTAGATGGGCAATAAGGTTTACAATAGTATGACTCTTACCTGTCCCTGGAGGACCTTGAACTACGACCCCAATATTTTTGCTTAGTCTTCTTACAATTTCCTTTTGGTCTTCATTTGCGGGAAGAGGAAAAAGTAATTCTTGACCAATAGGTTTCCATTGACTAGATTCAGTTTCTTGTCTTTCTTCGCTTTGCTTTGATACATCTACGGATACTAAAGCTTCTATAGTTTCCGGTACATAATGTCCATTTCGTATTTCCTCAATTACTGCCTTTAATTCCGCCTGCCATTGCCTTCCTGACTGGCTACGAAGAAATATAATGGGAGCGTTATAGATTATTGGATTACTTTCTGCTGTCAATCCTCGACCTGAAATTAATTCAGCCTCTCCTTTACCATTAGGAGATAGTGTTTGAGCTAATTCATTTAAGAATGGTTTTAATATCTCGTCTTCTAATGGATTTATTCCAACATCCTGAATAAAATGCTCCATTGACACTAAATGAGTAGAATTAGGAAGATCTATATTACTTAACATATCTAACTCAAGAATTGTTCCATTACTAGTTGGAACCAATTGAAAAAGTCCCTTTTTAGAATCGAACAAAAGTTCAATTCTAGTTGTTAAAACAGGACGAAATACACGGCTGTCATTTACACTCCATGCCAGCAAACCATGACCCCAAACAAGTTCTGTGGAGTCTCCTTCCCGTCGTAACCGTTGATAAAGGGTAAACAATTCACCATACAATCTTTGTATTTTTGTTTTTGGGAGAGTATCTGAAGCCCAAGGCTTCCACTTCTCGTCTAGCCATTTTTGCCACAGTGCCATTCGCTGTGGCTCCGCATCAAACAGAATTTCGTTCTTTGCTTTTAAATCCTCTATCCGCTTAACCAGCCTAGCTAGAACATCCTCTACTTTTGAAAGTTCATCACCAGTAAGCGTCGTTGTTTCTACTTTTAGCTCTTCAATTCTTTTCTGCCCTACATATAATTCTTCTTTTTCTTCATACGTTAGTTTTGATATAGTGCTGTATACTTGTGGAAACTTATCTGGTTCAGTCCCTTTAATCTTAATCCATTCCTCAAGTTCCTTGGGTATTACTGGAGATGGTTCAATTACTTGCTTATATACCTCTAACCATGCTTCTGTATCTTTTGTATTACTATGTAGGAAACATCCCTCTCCAATAGGAAGTTCACTTTGCCACCAATATTTATCATCATACTTTTGAAAGTCCCTAACCACAGGAACCGTTAAATTCTTTAATGTTAATAGATATTCAAAAACTTGAATTGGACTCGCCGACATAGGTTCACCTCTTAACCAATATTCATTTTAAGATATACTTAGAGACTTAAGTAGCCATTTCCTTTAAAGAATAGTACAATTTGCTAAACTTTTTCATATCATATGGAATCTTATTAACAGTATGTGTAATGTTTTACATTTCGTAAATCCGATATAATAATTATTATCTTCAGATCAGATTTATTCTGATGTTATAATTAGTGCGAATTTTTTAATATTCCTATGAATAGCTTATATTCTCTATACAGTTTTATCTTACTTATATTTACGAAAAAGTAAGAAGGAAAAAGATTCAAAAGATAGAAGGCTTTGTTTTAAGTTAAAACTTATCTAATAGGAGTGAGTATTGTGCATGTGATTAAAGACGCAGTTATTATTTCAACCCGTACCCAAAATGTTCATAAAATTGGTGACAGTTTCAAAGAAGGAAAAATATATGTTAATTTCTCTAATAGCTCAGTATATCGATATGATAATGGCAACTTTAAATCAATGGGTAAACTATCGACTTTCATGGGGTTATGATTATGCAATAAATGATTTACCTTGGGGAAAATTGAAAGCAGATTGGTACGAGGATGAAGATTAAATTAATAAATCTTCATCCTCCCACAATAACTGAGAAACATTGATTCTTAATTTTAAATTAAGAATCAATTACTCTTTACTTTTACATTACAAAAGTATGAACTTCTAAATTATAAAGCGAGATAACCGTTCTTAATTAAAGGTTAGTCTCGCTTTTTATAATTGTTATACTTTAAGCTAAAAGTAGTAATTATTTTAGGTCATTTTTAATATAACAATACTTCAAAAGCTAAGTTCACTGCTCCTGATTTTGTATCACTTTAAATAATTTCGTAGTTCTACTTCTAAATTTTCCAATAACTTAATTTGAAGATATAGAAAGCCATTATTAATAAAATGAGGTAAGCATCCTGCTAAATCTTCATCAAGAAATTGATAAAATTTAGATTTATATTTTGTTTCGATTTCGATGTGATTACAAAAATTTCGATACATTCTAACTTTTTCTAATACATGAAAAATTCCCGGCGGACAAATTGCTTTAAAACTATTCCAAAAATAACCTTTTTCTACTGTTTCTATGGACTCAGTAATGGAAATATTAGTTGCGGTAATAAATGTTTTAAATGAATCTTCGTTATATGCTAGCGGGACGGAAAGTAAAGCTATACTATTAGGAATAACCGAATCGCCAAGCCACCCTTTGCCATTAATATCTTTTAGCCTTTCATCAACTCCGTTGATAAGCTCCTTGATTGTCAGCATTTTTAAAGCTAACCATTTTTTATCAACAATTTTAGCTTGAAGTACCTCTGACTTCTTTGTATTTTGATTTAAAATAGAATGACATTTTTCAATATTTTCTTTATTTAGCAAATATCCGTACTCAACATATCCCTCTTGACTACTTTGTAAATGAATTGTCGTCCTACAAAAATCCGAAATTACCCCGCTGTTATCATCAATTGTGAGTACCTTATTTCCCCAAAGAGGTATTTGCACTAAATGCAGACTCTTATACTTTTTTGTTAATTCAAACAGCTTAATATATTGCTCCTTTTGATGTTTAGAGCAAAATTCACGTCCACTAGATAATACTGTTACATGAACTTCCTTTTTCAACGCCGCTATTAAAGATTCAATTAATATATCACTCGGACTACAAATGTCAATTAATGGTAGGCTTAGTGTAATTTTACTATTTGCACTTTTAATTAGGCTTATCCAGTTATCATAAATAATACCAGGGCCACAATATTCTTCACTCAAATCTAATCCTGAGATTAAGTTCGACTGTGGATAATGAGCAGGGAGTCCTTTTAAAATAACATTATCATTATTCTCCAAAACATTTAAGGCATCCTCATACCCTTCCACTCGAACCAGCCCCTCATAAACGGCAATACGAGTATTTTTTTCATCGTTAGTATAGAACAGGACGTTAAGCCGTTTAAAAAAAGTTTTATTTCCTTCTACGTTCACCAAATCAATTAAGTCACCATCATACAATTCCGCATCAATTTTCTTGTACTCATTTATAACTCTTTTTACTTGTTGAAATTCAACAGAGTCTACATTGGGCGGAGAGATAACTGGTCGCAGACTTACAAGTCCATTTTCTCTAACTTGCCTACTTTTCATTAATTGAGAACTCTCTCTCTTTACCGTTCCTATTAAACCGTCTATACACACTGGTACTAATATTTGTTCTTTTTTATCCATACGTCTTTCCTGTAAATAATCGTGTCCGATTTGGGTTATTCGTTGAGTCCTATCATTTATAAACTCTTGATACACTAATTCCCAAAACGCTTGATCAACCAGTTCTTCGTCCAATCCTATAATCAAAGAAATTTTATCCAAACTAAGTCCGAGACTATAGTAATGAAGTACAAATTCGACTACTACTGGAAGTTGACCTCGACTTTGCATTAGACAATGCAAACTACATTTGAAGACAGGTGCGCACAATTCAATATAACCGGAGATTTTATAGCCTGGTAATTCATCTTTATATTTATCTACTAAATGCTCAATCGCCATTTATGCTTCCCCCAATATTAAAGTAAGTTCTTGCGTCTTCAATAAGACATTCAGCAGGATACTTTTTCATGAAAGATAGCAAGTTTAAAAAAGGGTTCCCAAAAGGAGTCTGCGCTCGTTCTGCAAAAAATGCATTACCTACTATTATAAGTGCATTTCTACCTCTTGAAAGAGCTACATTTAATCTACGATAATCATGTAAAAAACCAATATTATTATCCTTATTAGACCTAACAATACTATAAATTGAAATATCTGTTTCAGAACCTTGGAATGCATCTACATTATCAATAACTATTTTTATATTCTTCCACTTATCAGTATTATTAGGCTTAATTAAATTGTGCAGTAACCCCTTTTGTGCAGAATAGGCGGATAGTACTCCTACTCTAACTTTTCCAGGTACGTTGTTATATCTGGTTTCAATGAGTTCAAGAATTTTAAGGATTACTTTAGCTTCAGCATTATTTTTTTTAGATGAGTTTAATTCTTGCTCATCACAATCAAGCATACTTGCCGTATCAAACCAAGCTATTGTACGAGGCCACCACGACATCTCATGCTTTCTTTCTTCCGCTGTTTTCTTTGTTGTAATAATTTCGGTTGGGTAGAACACCTCCGAAATCAATTTAGCTATACTTGGATGCATTCTAAATTGTGAGGTCAAAATAGTTTTTGCATTTTCCGGAACTCTTTCAATCAATTCTTCAAATAAACTTTTTTCAAGTTCTTCCTCCCGTATACCAAGTTTCTTTAAAATAGGCTTAATGTCGCCATTAACTACAGGAGGAAGTTGTCGATGATCACCAACTAAGATAATTTTTTTCCCTCTTATAATGGGAACTAGAAGCTCCGGTGCAGTAGCACGTCCTGCTTCATCAACAATAACCCAGTCAAATACCATGCTATTTAATGCATTACGCGATGCAATTCCTAAACATGTTGCGGCGACAATAGAAGCCTTTTGTGCAAAAATTTCATCAAATTCATCTAATTTTCCTAGTCGTTTATGCCATTCTTTAGTTAAAAATACTAATTTATTAATTTCTCCATCTTTTCCATCATGGGATACTTTTGCATTACCAAATGAATCCAAATTTTTATCGTTTTCAAGATACTCTTTAATGTCTACTTGTCCTTGTTCTGTAAGGCAATAATTTAAACTGAGATACTCTAACAACTCACTTTTCGAGCTAACTTTCACTTCAGATACCCATTTTTTCAATTGGTTAGGCATCATTAAAAATTGAGAATCCTCTGAGATTTTATCTGCTCTACCGATTCTAATAATTCTCTTATTATTTAATTGTTTGTGAATATTATTTAAAGCATGATCAACAGCAACATGAGACTGTGAACTCAGTAAAATTTTTGCTTTCGGATCCCTTTTCAATATTTGGCATACTATTTCGGTAATTACTGTAGTCTTACCAGTTCCAGGCGGTCCTTGGATTAAAAAAATATCTTTCGTAGCTAAAGCTTTTTCTACTGCTATTTCATTAGAAGTATCAAGATTTTGATAAAATTTATCTACAGGGGAAATACCATACATAGAAATAATTTCTGGATCACTAATAATCTTAGATAAAATTGGATTAACAGTTGTTCCTGTTCTAATCGCTTTTACTGCCCATTTTAAGCGCCGTAAAGTAGTTTCCGCCTGCTGAGTATCAATTCCTAAAGTCCCCTTTGTCGCTAGATTCTCAATATCTGCAATCAAATTACGATTTATCCAGATCTGCTCTCCCCGAACTTCGTCTACTGTTCCAATAGACATAGTTCTTCCTGAGTTTATCGACATTTGAACATAATCACCTTGTTCAAAATCACATGAGCCGTTTCCGGAATGAACAATAAGTTGGTCTCCATTTTGAGATAGTTCAAAAGAGTCATAATGGCATAGCGTTCGTTTTCTTTTTATCTCTAGCATTTGCTCATCAATAAATCTTTCCCATTTTTTTATAAGTCTGTTTTGCGTTTCTTCTCTTCCTATTTGAACCTGCCGCTTCTTTTCCTCATCTTCCACTTGAGATAGGAATTCTACCAATTGGCTATCTTCAAAAAGCTTATTGCCTTGAGATACAATAATCCAATTAGCATTAACCTCAACAGCATATTTTGTTTCCTTTTCCCATTCAGTGTAGTCAAGGCTATTTAACCTCTTAATAAACAAACAGCTTTTTTCAGATGACAAAATGCAATGATATCTTGCTTTTTCTCCTATTAGATAATAATTATTTTTTCTTTTATAAATTTTACTTTTATTTAAATCTTTTTGAATAAAAGCTTTGGCATAGTCACCAACGTGATACCTAATCAATCCAAGGTCATATAATTGCTTACAAATACCAAAATGCAACGTTAAATTATGAGTGATTCTAACAGTGTTTTTTCGAATAAGTGCTTTGACTTCACTGATAACTAAACGAATGCTCTGCGGTCTTAATTCGGGCTTCACTTGTAACATGCTTTTAAGAAGAGCTTTTAAGATAACATCACAAGCTAATTCATCAACCTGATCCAAAAGAAGATCTTTATTATCTGGTGGATCATTTCCTTGAAGAAGGAAAAAAAGTATTGCCCCAACGGAAAATAAGTCGCTAGTAGGCTTTGCTTCATGCCGCATTAGCTGTTCAGGCGATGCATACGCCACTGTCATATAATCTCTAAGAGTATCAGTAGAGTTATAGGCATACCCCATAATTTTACTAATACCAAAATCTATAATTTTAACTTTTGTGAGTTCATCTACTAAAATATTTGATGGTTTTAGGTCGCGATGAATAATATTCTTCTGATGTGCATCTGCAATTCCTTCTAATATACCTAGAAAAATTTGTAAAATATCACCAAGACTTATTTCTTTATTTTCGATAATCTTTTTAAGATTCTTTGATTCAAAGTACTGAGTCACAAGATAGAGTTTATCATTTTCTACCCCGGAATCTATATACGTTATAATATTAGGGTGGTTAAGTCTAGCCAAAGATTCACATTCGCGACGAAACAATTCCTTAACACCAATACTTGTAGAGTCAATGCTTGATAATACCTTAACAGCTACCAAATTACTATTATTCATTAGATCTGCGGCTAGCCACACCCTACTTGTATTCGTTCTGTCGATTTCACGAATTACGTTATACCGATTACCGATTAGTGCCATAGTCCCCTCCTACCATTACTCTTTCAAATAACCTTCAAATAATTACTCTTGTAACATTCGACAAATCTAAAAAGTGCACCTGCCATAATTCTACCAATTCCATGATTTATTGTATATTATGTATCGAGCTACCCTGTTTTAAAACTCAATCGATTTTTCAAACCTTTACTCTTTTAAAATCAGCTTAGAACTAGCTTCCCGAACGAACCTTGCTATTTTCTGATATAAGTAAAGAAGCCCCTGTACCAAGCACAGGAGCTTCTTCTACACAAAACCTGATTAACAGGTTGAGGGGTTTTGCCCCTCTGGATAATCGAGTTATAACATAGACACACGAAAAAAGATAGGATATCTCCTTAAACCTAGATGGCTAAATACAAGGACTAAAGGTTTCCCTTTTCAACCTGTTTGCGAAAAGTCCTCTGAACAATAGGTTTTACAACAGTATAATAAAATTTTTTCCCTTCAGCAATACGTTGTAGAGAAAAAGGGTTCTTTTTATTTTCAAGTCCATTTACCAGAAAATCTTCTTTACTATTATTCTTGTTTCGAATTTCCTGAAGTGTTCTCATTGTTCCCCTTTCATTTGTCTAAAATATACTTTTTGACACTTTTCCACAAAGCTTCGAGCCATATCTAAATTACAATAGTCATAACATATAAAAAGCAAAGCCAAAAGTCCGTCTTTATGGATGATTATTCTTTTTGGGCGCTACGGTCCACCGATTCATTTCCCATTGATTCCAAACCATCTTATCTAAGTCTAGCCCATTAGCCTCAAACGATTTTCTGATAAATTCTCTCTCATACTGTATTTGAGCAACAATAGAGTTATCGCCTCTTTTCTGATAAGCTTTCTCCATATCGGACAGCCTCTCATATTCTTCCAACAATACTCCTATGATAATAGATTTAGATATATGGGTGTGGTCCATTTTCAACTACTCCTATCTTTATTATAACTAGCATAACTTATAAAAGAGCCTTTATGACACATTATAATTCAATGCCATCGTTATAACAATACGGAGTAGATGAATTTGAAGAAATCTGCCTTATTCAATTTCACAAGCCTACTCGTAAGTTGCAAATGGCATTAAGTTGATTGAAAACCTTTTCATCACCCTCGCTAATAGATAAGTTAACCCGATTAATTGCCTAGCTTTAGCCAAGCTAATTCCGCAATTTGTTCAACTTCAGTCTTCATTAGAACCTTGTCGGTGTATTTAGGCAAAATGGAATTAAGATAGGCAATCTTTGTTGATTTCTTGTAACAATTCTTAAAGGTTTCGTCCTCTATGACAATCGCTACTAATTTTTCAAGGTCTAGTTGATTCGCTTTTTTTATTCGATTTTGTGCCTCTTTTGCTAGAGCATCTATTTCAAGCAAAGACTTATATTTACCCGGATACCTTTTTCCAAAGATCTCAGAAGCATAATACCGTCTGCTTCTACTCGTCTCATATTTAAACTCTTCATCCTGAACAAGTAGCTGGATTAGTTCCTCGTCTAATGCATCCTCTTGTCTCGCTTTTACTTCTCTTAATTGTTGTATCTCTTCTTCGTAACCGCTTGTTATTTTATCTAAGGTCTCTTGAGGGTCGGGGAGATTAGTAAACCAATCCTGTAAAAACCAAATGGCAAATATAATACCATTAATAGGTACTGAAAGAATCATCTCATAGCACCCGCTCGATGCCATCTTTTTAATATTATCGTTATGGCGTTTGACGTTTTTTAGAATGTCTTTATATCTCTCGCCATATTCATCTAAAGTTATCGTCTCTTCGTTTATTAAAATTTCCTCCAACTCTTCCCCTTTGAGGGTTTCGGATTTGAGAAACATAGTTTTGATACCGTTATCAATTGCTATACTGCATAGTTCTTGTATTGCATCTTCTCTTTCATCATTTAGCCTATAATCTCCTCTTGGCGATTCCTCTACTTCAATAATTTTAAGGTTATTGTTCTTTATAATTTCTTCGACCTCGTTAATGGTAGGAAAGCCCAATAAAATCCCTCCTCATCATATGATAGCAGTATATCTTTCGACATTATTCTCCCAGTTCCTACCACAGAAATACACAAACACAAGCATTGCCTAAATAAATACCTTTAAAAGTCTTACAGTCCTAGAAAAAGAAAAAGAGGCGTTTTGTACGACGATTCCAATTGGAACTGCAGTTGCTTTACAATATTGTAGATTGAAAACTGCCCAACATTCTATCTACAACTTTCCTGTGCTTTGTGTTTTGTTTTATATTTGTAGATTCCTAACAAATATTATAAAGAAATTTATATACAATGAACAATCCTTATGTCCTTAACGATTATTTTCATACTTTTAATCCTGTTGTTGGACGAAGAAACAAGAGGATATAATTTCTATCGTTCAAAAAATTTTCGTCGCAAAATTGGCTTGCTTTAGTGCTTGAGCTTATTGCAACAATTAGAGTATTATTAAATCAAACAAGCCTAAAATAAACAGGTAGTCCCACTCCAAGTGTGAGAGACTACCGACTCATGTGGGAACTCTATGTCCCTAGTGCGTTGATTACAATCTAAATTTCAGAATGAAATCAAGAGGATGAAGAAAATGAATGAAGGAAAACAATTAAATTACGAATATCCAACTAGCTGTCCTCATTGCCATGCCGACTTATTAAGTGACGAGATTGCCATTGAAGATATCATGGGCACTATCTGCCGTAATCCAGACAGAATTGAGCAATGCCAGTGTCCGATTGTAAAAGGATATGGAGGTTGAATTTAAATGAGGTCGTTTCTTGATAGTGCAGATAAATTTTTAATTTCAGAAATTCTAGGAGAACTTGTGCAACAACATAATTTTTCTGAAGCAAGGGCTAAAAAACTCATGAAGAAATCAAACCTTTTGTCACTCTTAGTACATAGTCCATATTATACACATCATAAAGATGGTACTAGCTGGGCATATGAGATAGTTCGACAAACAACATGATTAATGAGAAGGATGTAATATATAATCGGCTTTATTTAGTATCATTTTCTCAATTAATGAAGTTATTAAAATTAATGATAACTTTAATATATATAATTAGATACGCCAAGGTAACTACATTTTTTGAAATGAGGGTGTATCTCCACGGAACGGAGGAATTCCAAATGGAAGAGATGATTGATTTAACCAATCTAGCACATAAAGCATACGTTTTTTTCGATAAACCTAACTCAATGCCAAACGAGAAAGAGCAACCATGGGTAGCCCTCTTTATAGATGGCGATGGTTTAGGACGTGATGTTTCAATCAAAAAAGTGCTTGCACAAGCTGAAGAACTCGGAGATGTGGTAGTCCGAAGAGTTTATGCAAATTATACAACGCCGTCTTTTGTAACTCGTTGGATGGAAATATATAAAAAATACTTGTTTGAGCGCCGAATTTTTCATGGTGTACACAAGAACATTGCTGATATGGGAATTTGTTGCGATGCAGTAGAATTAGCATTAAATGAACCACGTCTAGATTATTTTATTATCGTTTCTCACGATGGAGGTTTTTTCCCGCTGATGGCTAAATTAGACGAACTCAAAAAGAAAGTGTATTGGATTGGCGGTAAAGAGCCTTTGAAAAAAGCTGAAAGATTACAAGAAGAACTTGATAATAAAGAAAAACGGCTAAAATTAAGTAGGAAGGTTGGTTCCGATGATTTCTAAGCTTGTTATCAAAAACCTTTAATGCTTTGATGAATGATAGAAGTATATAAAGATGAAATTAGTCAATTACATAAGAACGAATGTGCGTAAAGGAGGGCTTTTATCATATTAAACAGGCTTTCAAGAAAATGTAGATTATCATAATCTTATTACTAACGCATAATCGCTCAACATTTTCCGTATCTAGAGGAATTACTAATTGGGCTGAGAAATTAATACTAAATTGCAATTGCAAAGAATTAATCCAAATGATATATTGTCATCATTAGAGCTATCTGGCTCATCGGATCGCGTAATCACCCTAACAGTTGTCAGAAGAACGGGCTAGGGAGTATAAGCCCTAGTTTTTCCTTATTCAAATGGATATGTTATGAATGAGCAAGAAGACAACTTCTTGTCGGTTCCCTTCATTTCAAAAACAATTAGAGAAAGCCACATAAGTAGTCTGGTCTTATTTCAAGGATAAAGACCAATGGAGTTGTAATGGACTGGATCGCTGTGGCAATGGAATGTATTGTTGATGTTAGGCTGGAAAAGAATTTATAAGCAAAGCATGGGAAGCAAACACAGTTAAGATAATTTCTCAAAATTAAAGGAACGGAAAAGCAATGGTGGTTAACCATACCTTCCCGTTCCTTAGACCAAGCGTCATCGCGACTTACTCGGACATTATAAGTTTATCCAGTTTAAGGTAAAAATATAACTAAAACAAACAACAGTCAGACATGAAGAGTCGTCGCGACTTTCTCCAGCATCTAACTGCCACATATTGAAACCTGTAATAAGAGAGTCATCGCGACTTTCTCTAAGTTACAAGAGTTTCACCAATAGAACTGTTCTTAGTATAATTCTTATCATAGTAGTTGTCAAGAATTTTTATTTTATTATATATCATTTTTGTTCTTTAAAGTAGTCTACCAAATCATAATTAGCTATAAGTGGACTTATAACTGAGTTATATTTTTGTTCTATCGCAATAAATGCTGGTTTGTCAGTCTGATGCAAATAAATAATCCGATAGCAGTACAATATTATATCTACAAGTTGGGTAAAGCCGTTAAAATATGATTCAACTGCAACAGGCTCCGACCACAATCTTCCACCAAATGAATTTTCCTTAATTTTTGTAACAAAACATTCCCTAATATCTGAATCTAATCTATCGGGTATTAGAACACCTTTCTTGTTTTTGCTCACCAACCGCTCACCGTATTGATTAACAATAAAATCAACCATTCTATTATTAACGTGTTTGTCTTTGGGTTTAGCAATTCCATTACTCGTTAAGTAATCTGTAATGCTATTTTTGTCAGTCTTAAATATATATATACGTTCAATAAACGGAGACATTTCTTCAAGTAATTTGTTTATTATATCCCCGATTTCGGAAGGTGCGTGATACTTCCAAGGATTCAATTTTATTATTCCTCGTTTATCAAAGTCAACTGTGGGGTTAAAGATTTCCCGTGAGTGTAGTTCATATTTAATTAACAACCGGGATAAGTCGGCAGAAATCTCTTTTTCATTCTTTCCACTATCCCTTAAAGCAACTGTCCATTTATCCTTTACACTTTTCTTAGCTAGTTGAAAGTTCTTCTTAAAGATTGATAAAGCGTCATAGACCTTTGTGTTATCGATTATAACACCGCCATACATATATACTACTTGATTAGTTTGTCCAAGAATGTTTTTCCCTGTTTCATCCATATACATTAATTCCAAGATATACACTCCTTTAAAACGCCACAGTTAACTATTTGCTATATATCTACATTCTACCAGAGCTTAGTTTACACCTTCCTATTTTAATATAAAAAAGCACATTATGTCGGAAAAAAGGAGGATATTCTAGTGCTATTATACATCATATGAAATAAAGAACTAAAGTAATGCAAAAAATTCGCATGAACTTCATGCGGATTTTTTTTATACGATTTATTGAGTGTCCAGCATTTCCTGGCATTGCTCATCTCTGTACGTACTTCCATGTTTACCCCAGATTTAATTAAATCATCGATAACAGCTTTATCTGTAGGATTTGCAAAGAAATCGACAATACATTTTGCCGTTATTTCACCATCATCTTGAATGGCTGTTAGTTCCTCAACAGTTGCTTCTGCAAGAGTAAGGATACTGAAATAATGTCTCATAATCGCCTTTGCCGTAGATTTGCCGACATTATTGATACCCAAACCTGTTAGCAACTTCGAAGGTTCATTCGCCTTTGATTTTTCAATAGCTTGAAGAATCTAATGCGTATTTTTGTCTTTACCGATAAGTCCTTTTTCTATCAACTCGTCACGATACTCCTTTAAGTGGTAAACATCGGCATAGCTATGAAGATAACCTTCATCAACTAATGTCTGGATATAGGTCTCCTAAAGCCTTAATATCCATAACATTCCTGCTAGTAAAAAATGAGATTTAACTTACCAGTGTACAGGACAAAAAGGGTTCACGCACTTAATAGCAGACATGCCTTTTTCTCTAATTGCTGGCTGACCACATACAGACATTCATTAGGAATTATATATACCATCTTAGGCGGTTTTACCACTTCTTTTAAAGCAGGGATGATTTCCCCTGACTTATAAATCAAATAAGTACCGCCTATACCGACCTGTTTCTCATTAATGAAATCTTGATTATGAAGTGCTACTCTCTGAACGATAGTTCCACATAATCTAATCGGCTTTAAAATCCCAGTAACAGTAATCTTGCCAGTGCGCCCAACAGCTACATCAACATTAATAAGTTCCGTTATCTTCATGATACTATTTATTATATTTTGTCACAAGGGCTACCAATTCGTTATATCTTTCAATTGTTTTTTCCATAGCATACTCTCCATTTCTCAATTCTAAACAAAAGTCATCAAAAATAAGATATATATTTTGTTTATTTCGCTTACTGCTACTTAGTATTAAACAAAACTCTTCATTACTCTTATTTACTATGTTTATCCATTAAGCACATAACTTATAACTTTTGTTTATGAAAGTATACTTATTCTTGTGATTAGCCGAAACTTATTGTCATCGATATTCTTATCATATTTTAGCTAAAAAAGCTATCCTTGGGTTTGTTTTCCTGCGTTTTTATTCATTATCTTTCTTGACTGCAGTAATTTCCTTGGGATTTCGTTTTTGGGAACGACTAGCTACTTTATTGGTGTTAGTATTGATAGGTATAACGGTAGAACCACTTTGTCGCTTTTGTAATTCGTTGATTTGTTTCTGTAGTGCAAAGATTTCTTTTTGTTTATCTTCAAGTTGACCAATCTGAGATTTTAATTGTCTTTCTCCTTCTTTGATTTGCTGTTTTAATTCATAGTTATCAACTATTTGAAGTTGCAGTCCGTCAATTATAATTTGAATCGCTTTATCATTGGCTTTAACCTTGTTAAACCTTTTTAACTGCAAAATGTCTTGGTCTTCAATCTCCTTGCACCGTTTTTCGATATAAACTTGAAGAGTTCTATTGTTGTTGTATATAGTGCTTCGTGGTACTTTAGCTCCAGCCGAGACAGAATTAATGTTTATTTTACTAATTTCTTTTATTCTTATAGCCATCTCTTTTTGTGCGAGAATAAGGCTCTGCAAATATTCTTCGATTTGGAACAGCTGGTCCTGTATTTTAGGACTTTGGATTGTTAACTCACCTATTTTATATTGTTTTGTTCGTTCGCTAACAAATTCTCTAAGTTCAACTTCTTCACCCACTCCTGAACCTCCTTATCTATTTCAGTAAGTCTACCAATCACTTGTTTTAACTGAGGGTATGCTTTGAGGATTTCGATCTCTCCATCTATCGCCACTTTCTCAACTAAATCCTCATGTTCTGGTTTAAAGCGGTTTTGATAAAAGTTTTTCAATGCAGTAAATTCTAATTCATAATCCTTTTGAAATTTAGGGTTTATTTGAGAAAGAGCTTTATTATGCTCGACAACTTTTAGTTTTTCTATTAGCCGCTTGTAATTAAAATCAAAAGATGTGATGTCAGGTAATTGGTAAGAAATATAAAAATGTTTTTCCAGTAAAGCCAAACGTTTTTGTTGTTCACATAGAGTTCCAATTGCCTTGGTACACATACCAACAAGTGATTCTTTTACTGCGGATTTTTTTAAAATTCTTAAAATTTCATCTATGTTTTTAAATATATTAAGTTTCTTCTTTTTAAGAAACTTGTTAATTGTTTCATATGCTTGTACTAAATCTGGATCGGTTAGTTCTTTGACAAGATTAGCTTTTTGGGCTTCAATCCTAGTGCCATCCATAGAAGCACGATAGTAGAGGGTTTCTTTAACGCTTTCGGGATCTCTAAAGTACCACATTGTCATTTCCGATTCCATATGATTCATGTGTTCACGAATCCATTCTATAGTTAATCCTCTATCCTTTAACCAATTCGCTAATGCAACACGAAATTGGTGAGGATTTAGGGTGTAAATAGGTTGGCTCAACAGCAAATCACAGTCTACTGGTTCACAGTAATTACTTTTAAATGTTTTAGCCTCCAGTAAATTTTTGAACGTTCTTTGTTTAAGTTGTAATTTTTCTATTTCAGAAAGAGAGTTAAATCCTAGTTCTTCTTGGTGTCTCAAGAAAAAACCGTCAAACCTGTCGTAAAATGATGTATTTGAAAGCACTCGCCCTTTATATGAATTAACTAAGTAATTAGTATTTAATTTGTTTCTTTGTTCTTCGGTTATTTTTTCGAGCGTCTGGTAGGCTTTTAGCGAATCGGGAAATAAGAATGTCTGAGTCCATCTACCTTCTCTTGTGCTAGTCGTTTTGAAGGTGAAAAATTCAAGGTAATAGGCACTCTTTTTATTTTTGAAAATCGTTTCTTCTTTTAGCTTGCCCGCTTCTAAGATTCGTAGTTCTCCATTTCTCATTCCAGTACGGGCTAATATAACAATTAAGCAAGCCATAATACAACTTTGTAGCCTTAGAGTTTCGTCTTCCATGTCACGTAAGGCACACTTTATAATTCGTTCATGTAATTGTTTAGGAATATTAGGGTGTTTATTACTCTCTGATTCTGCTATTATCTCTCCTACCGGAATACTATTCATAATTGGCTCGAAACTACTGTAATCGAGGCTGTAACCTCCGAATTCAAGTTCATCAAGCATTTTGCGAATAGCGAATAGATTAGTACTTATATTCTTTTTAGTTGTGTTACTAAGTTTCTTATCAATATACTCTTGTATTATAGAGGGTGTAATGTGGGCAAAATTGTGCATAAATTTTTCGTTCTGCAAGAATAAAGCAAAACGTCTCATACGCATATAATACCCATGTGTAGTTGTCGTTCGATTATTTTTGCTTATATATAAATCGCGAATAACATTTTTTTTAATAATTACCCGAAATTCTTTTGAGATGATTTTTGCAAAATCAAACCTGTTCTTATCGGCACTAAGCGGGATTTTTCTTGCAAAATTAAAATCCCAAAAACTATCCGAAAACCGTATTCCAACTGTAAAGTAAGAGTCCAGCTCTACAAATAAATTATCAGCATCTTTTTCTTTGTTAATTAGTTGTTGAACAACTTCTACATTCCAAGAGATTTCCTCATATATTTCATTATCTGTACTCAACTTTTATCCTCCAATTTTAAGTACATTTCAAGTAGGTAAGCACTATACAATTCAATTAATCCTGTGTAGTAATTCATTTCTGTTTCAGAAGTTGATTCTTCTCTTTTGGTTTTGAAATTCTCTAAACGTTGCTCAAATATGGGGATGCGTTCACAAGTTGTTACAAATTTAGTACAAGCTAAACATTTATAAAACCAGTCTTCTTCAACGCCTGTTTTCGTACACTCGATAGCAGAACATATACCTGCATTGTTCTGGATAGGGGCGAAGCTCTCATCAACCATTTTTTCATCTTTTAAAACAGTACCGCAAACCTCCTCAGAAGATAGAAAGACTTCATTTACAGCTTCCAAATAACGCTTGATTCTGTTTCGTTTTCGATAATGTTTGTATACAGTTTTAGGACTGTCGCCAGATAACGTTGTAGCCTCTAGCGTTGAATAATGCCCGTCTTCGACACCTTCATAAACATCATTCATGTATGTGTCTCTTGCACTATTAAAGGAATACTTTTTGCTGATTCTTTTCTCTTGATATAAATTATCAATTAGGGAGTTGAACGTATGCTCATAGCGTCTACTCAAAGATATAGAAACACGACTTTGGCTATTCCATAACCTACTAAACCCTATAAAAATATATTTTTTTAGTCGTTCATCAGCGCATTCAAATGCTCTCTGAGAATATTGTATAGACTTTTGGATTAATCGTATGTGATTAAGGAGTAATACCTCTTCAACGGGTTCACAGTGAGACGTTTTGTGAACATATTTTATTTTTCCATAACCTGCTTGCTCGTCTACAGAAACAATGCAATCCCTTTTAAGACTAAGAATATTTCCTGTGCGAATTTTGGTACTCATTGCTAATTGAAAGACGATATAAAGCAATTCATCCTCTTCATTCCTTATACTTTCTTTAAAAGCATCACGAATTTGTTCAAAATCTATTGGAGAAAACGGAACCCCTCCCCGTTCGTTCATAGACGATTTTCGTCTCCACTGCTCTATTACTATATTAGAAATCTTATATTTGTCTTGATGGTATTTCAAAAAAGACCTGATCGCCTGAATAGTGTTGTTTTGGGAACTCTTACTATATTTTTCGTCGGAAACAACCTTTGCATAATAGAAAAATAAAAACTCATTTGAGAAGAAAGTTAGTTTGTCGGTATCGGTTATATGTGATAGTTTTGTTCTTGATTGGTAAAAATCGTCTGTCGCATTTAAGAACGTTACAAACCGACTGTATGGGAAACCATTGGGCTGAAAAGTAGTGCTCCATACATATTGTTTCATGTCTATCCTTAATTGTGGATTTTTTATTAACGTGAAGTCGATTCTTTTTTTCTTTACTGCGTGTGAGATATTAGACTTGGTGCCTTGGTTAAAGAGAATCCACTTATCGAACTCAGGGATACTATCTAATGGGTTTAAGATCACAAACTGGAAGTCTTTATTTAATGATTTGACCTGTTTTGATAATAATACATCTTTATTAAAAGTTGAAGATAAAAGCAATTGTTTACCATTTGATTTTTGGTGAACATCATTTAAAAATATGTAAAAATGGACAAGGAATTTAAATGAATTTATTTCTTTCTCTGAAGGTTCCAATTTCAATTCCAAAAATAAATTGTTAAAATATTCAACTTGACTTTTGAATGTCGCTTCTGTGAAGTCGGTTATATCGCTAATCTTTGCTTGCGATAAACTAGCATTAAAAAAGCTATAGCAAACTCGACTCATTAAATGAATCCATCTAGCATCTGCGGTAATTTTAAAATTAATAAATGACTCCAAAAGTTCGTGCATTAAGGGATTATCTGTGCCAAGAAATATGTTATGCGTAACAATTTCTTCATTTCCCCTGCTTGGTACTTTGACTTGCAAGACTTCAGACGGGGTAGAGTTTATTGGGAAGTTACTAATGGTCTGCTCTAAAAAAGGAGTGTTGCGGTTATTTTTGTTTGAGTATATCTCATTTTCAATGAATAAATAACTATATTGTTCTAAGTAAGTCCGTACATTTTGGTCTTTCGCTTCTTTAGAGGCAAATTTAAAAAATTCTCTAAATGATTTTCGTAATAGTCTTGGATACCTATATAGTCTAGGAGTGCCATGAATTATCTTACAATAATTTTCCCATGTTAAATCTTGTTCTTTTATTACATAAGTAGAAAGCAACTCTACAAAGTTGTTAAAAGCATGTGTTACTAAGTATGGTTCAGATGGAGGAAGGGACGCAATATTTTCTTTCCATTCATCAGTTTGCATCCAGTTTGTTACCAAAGTTAGCATAGAATTATCGCTTAATGCTTCGGCAATTGACAACTTAGTTATCAAAATTGATATTTCTCCTTTTGATTATCTTGATTTTTATTTAGCAATTCTACTTTGTCCTTTTCATCAGGTCTATAATATGCCTTACAACTTTCGGTGCTACGATGGCGCAGTTCCTCTGCTAATTCTTCAACTCCCACTCCTGATCTTACTCTTACCATAGCAAACCCATGCCGAAAACGATGGTTTAAATTGTGTTCCCGAACAACTTTATCTAGCGGTATTCCTGCTTTGGTAAAAATATCTCGGAGTACGAAGTTCCAACCGACTTGTGTTAGTGGAGAATATCTTTTATCACTAAGAAACAGGTATTGATTTTCATTGTTCTCCAATGATTTCGTTCCGATATAATCTGCAAAAGCTAGTTTATCTAAATTATTTCTTTTTTTATCGGAGCGATTTAATAAAAATTCGTCTCTTGATTCATCAATGTATTCCTCGATTTCTTCTTTCATGTATTGACTAATGTATACGATTTGGAAACCAACGCCATAAGTCCTATATTCTGATGTTTTATACTTGTGAGCCGATTTTACTTTTAAAACGCCCTTGGCACTTTGGTCAGGTCTGTCGGATACTCTGTTTCTTATAATGATTCGCGGATTTCCTAATTCACTTTCATCTATATCTTCTAATGTCAATCCAAGAACTTCCCCAATTCTAAGACCGTACTGATACATTAGGTCAACGATAATTTTGTCGCGTAGACTGTGATATTCTTTAATGTCCTCAATAATTTTTGAGTATTCATCTGGTTTAATGTACATAGGTACTTGGGTTGGAATTGGTGATGATTCATTACTAGAATATTTTTCTTTTTTGCCTTGTCCCCATTCTATAGAATATTTATCGAATAAAGGATTGTCGTTAATACGATACATTTTTTTATAAAAATCACGGTATACACCAATGTAGGAGTTTACGGTACTGTTACTTCTTGCCGATAAATCAATATTCCATAGTTTACCTTCAATTTTTCCACCTTCTAAGAATGTTCTTAATTGGGTTAGGTTTTCATTCGTGAAGTCATTTTTGTAATCATTTAGAGAATATAGACTGAGAAAGGCAAAAAACAATTTGAGGGCTGTAAAAGCTTTTTCTATTTTCTTATAATTTGAATTTTGTATAGTCGTGTTTAGATAAGTATTAGCATCTTCTATTAATTGTCCGTTTAAATCCATTATCATAAAGTATGTAAAGCCTTTTTCTGTTGATTCTTTCACAAACCCTAAAGCACCTGCAGTTTGAATAATATTTCCTTTACTATCATAACGTTCATAAATCGTACCAAGTTTCATTTGCCTTTCTTTTATAACACCCATATTTACCCCCGTTCTGTTAATAGTTGTTATTTATAAATGGACATAATATTTACCAACCATATTATATTAAAGTGACAAAAAAAAACAAGTAGTAATTTCAGTGTTTGTACACTTATATTACTACTCATATCTGCATGATACTTCTGCATCATACTCAGGAGGTCTTCAATAAGAGATTCATCCTGTGCCTCTTCAGTAACTATTCCTAGTTTTGCCCTCATTCCCGCCAGCCAGTTACAACGATACATGGCAGTAAAATTTGAGATTGCATCTTGGGCTATTTTGACAGCCTGCTCCTCATTATCATGCAGTAATGGTAATAGAGTTTCAGCAAATCTTGCAAGATTCCATACGGCAATCATGGGCTGATTGCCATAGGCGTAGCGGCCTTTGAGGTCAATCGAGCTAAATACCGTCACTGGATCATAAGCATCCATAAAGGCGCAGGGACCATAATCAATCGTTTCTCCACTAAGAGTCATATTATCGGTGTTCATTACCCCGTGAATAAACCCAACTAACTGCCATTTTGCAATTAATGCTGCTTGGCGCTTAATCACTTCCTGTAGTAGGAAAAGATAGTGATTATCTGTATCCTCAGCACCCGGGAAATGTCGCTGCAATGTATAATCTGCCAATTCCCTGAGTTCTTCAGTGGTTCCCCATGCTGAAATATATTGAAACGTACCGACACGCAAATGACTAGCAGCTACCCTGGTCAGAATCGCGCCAGGCTGGTCAGTCTCGCGGATTACAGACTCACCGGTTGTTACTACCGCCAAGCTCCGTGTAGTTGCAATACCAAGAGCATGCATTGCTTCGCTGATGATGTATTCGCGCAGCATCGGTCCCAATGCTGCTCTTCCATCGCCCCGGCGGGAATATGGCGTTCTACCTGCCCCCTTAAGTTGAATATCAAGCCGCGCACCATGAGGAGTGACTTGCTCGCCAATCAGCAGGGCTCGCCCATCCCCTAACATTGTAAAATTTCCGAATTGATGCCCTGCGTAAGCTTGAGCTAAAGGCAAAGCTCCTTCTGGAATCTGATTCCCAGCAAATATTGCTACACCATCCTTGCTTTGAAGTTCCTGGACGTTCAATCCCAGGGATACTGCCAGGGGATCATTCAAAATGATTAACTTCGGAGAGGGTACAGCAGTTGGACTCTGTCTGGTGAAAAATGATTTTGGCAGCCGGGCATAACTGTTATCTAACTTCCATCCTGATTCCATTTTTTATCAAATCTCCTTTTCCTTTGGCATCCTAGTTTGCTTCTATTAATAAAGACCATAAACATTCTATGCTGTTTAGGTTACGTACTATAGCAACATGAGGCAGACTTTTTTTAGTCTCTGCCTTTGCAGGTTTATTATACTGATCACAAATAGGATTCGATAAAATGTTAAGGAAACTGCTTCTCATGCAAAGTCTTAATCAAAAAATAAGGCTCCGTGCTCAAAAAAAGCAGCGGAGCCTCTAAAAGTCATTATGTAATCGACGCTTCGTATAATCTAGCTACCTCCTTCCAATCAATCACTTGAAAGAAACCTTCGATATAATCGGGGCGCAGGTTTTTGTACTTTAAATAATAAGCATGCTCCCATACATCAATAGTAAGAATGGGTATCCATTTGTTGCCTGTTTCCATCAAAGGATTATCTTGATTGGGAGTAGAGCTGATTGCAAGATTTCCTTCAGAATCGGTAGAAAGCCATGCCCATCCTGACCCAAATCGACCAACAGCTGCAGATTTTATTTTTTCTTTAAACTCAGCGAAACTTCCAAATTCTTTCTCGATTCGTTTTGCCAAAGCACCTGCCGGTTCTCCGCCGCCTTCAGGTGACATAATTGTAAAATAGAGATTATGATTATAAAAACCGCCTCCATTATTCTGAATAGCAGCTCGCAGCGCCGCATCAGAAATCGCAGGCAGATCTGCCAAGACTTCCTCTACTGTCTTCCCGGATAGCTCTGGGAGTTTTTCCAATGCCACATTAAAATTATTGATATACGTCGCATGATGCTTGCTATAATGCGTCCTCATAGTAAGTTCATCAATATGAGGCTCCAATGCCTCAAACCCATATTTTAATTCTACCTGTTTCATCTTAGAAACCTCCTTTGATTCGCTGTTTGTATTTATATCATACTATTCTAGTAGGAAATAGTCAGTCTATTTTAGTGTTTTTAATTATTTAATAATGATTATTTACATCTGTTATCCCTTTCCCATCCTTGTCCATAGGCTTTCTTCTTCTGTTATGCAGGAATACACCGTTATTTGTAGTAATAGTACTTTATTAACGGAAATAAGGAGTGACACCGTGACTGATATATTCTTATTAACAGCCCTTGGAGCGATTGGGGCCTTGATTTTTGGAATGTTTAAAGGTAATCAATTAAAAAAGAAAGTTCATGCTTTAGCTGTTCAGTCTGACACGATCGTCGCAAAGCTAGATGGCTTTAAAGCTTCAAGTGCATGTACAATTGTCGATGGTATCGATTTATCAGGATTCCTCTATGTTGACGTCGAGTCAAAAAGATTTTGTATCGTATCCACTACTATGTCATATAAAATCTTCGAGCCTAATGATATTATAGATGTCTCAATCATTGAAAATAATCCGGCAATTCGTAACGAAACTAAACTGACTGACAGAATCGGCAAGACCTTTTTAGAAAGTTTAGGCCCCATTGGCGGCTTGATTCGTAATAAGTCAGACTCCAATGTAAATACGATACATGTTGTAATGCATCTAAAAGACTCTGACCATAATACTATTATGATAAATTGCCTTCCTGTTAAGACACAGCGTAATACTCCAGCGTATGAGAAAGCAATTCATATAGCGAATAGCTGGCAAGATGTATTGAAAGCATTAATGAATTCAGCTTAAATTTCATATGACATGGAATATCATTCTTTTCCCTCACAATTACAACATAAACGCCTGCCGAATCCGTATAGATTCTGGCAGGCGTTTGTTTTATGTGATTTTTTTGCTGCTTATGATTCAAAGGATAATTTCCAAAGATAGATGGATGCTACAGAGCCGTAAGGACAATACTGTTTCTTGTATTTTTCAAACTGTTCTTTTGTAATATCAGAAAGATTATAGAGGTTCATCATGCCCCGTCTTATAGCAATATCGCCCCAGCTAACAATGTCAGGACGTTCCATAGAATTAAGAAGAAGCATTTCTGCCGTCCAGACACCAATACCATTCACTCTAGATAGGCGCTTAATCACTTCTTCGTCTGGCAGGTTATATAGTTCCATAAGATTCAAACTGCAGAACATCACCGCTTCGCCAACATTTTTAATATAAGCCGCTTTTCTTGTGGACATACCGCATTGCTGTATTTCCTCCACCGTAGCAAAAGCAATCTGCTGCGGAATCATATCTTCAAAATGGAGCTGCATTCTATGCCAAACTGTATACGCTGCCTTAACAGAAACTTGTTGTCCAACGATCGCATGGATAAGAGCTGTAAACAGATCAGGAATCACCTCACGTTCAACCTTCCCCAATCGTTTCATTGCATCGCCAAGTATGCTATCCACATTTTGCAGGTGCTCAATTTCTCTTTGACCATATGAAAAAAACTTCGTCTTTACGTATCCCATCTATTGTTCCAAATTCAATAAATGTTCTTTGACCTTCAGCCCTGCAGCATAACCAACTAAATCTCCATTTGCACCTATAACTCGATGGCAAGGAATAAAAATCAAAATGGGATTTTTATTGTTAGCCATGCCAATTGCACGAGCAGCTTTTGGTTGACCGATACTTCTCGCGACATCTTTATAGCTTCGTGTTTCGCCACAGGGGATTTCTTGCAGCGCCTTCCAAACTGTTTGCTGAAATGCCGTCCCCTCTGGAGCAAGGGGAAGTTTAAATGTTTTGCGCTTTCCTGTAAGGTAATCCAGCAGCTGCTTGCCTGCTTCTTTTAGCACTGCTGTTTCCTTCACAACGGCATCCTGAGGAGCGCCTTCTCTTGTCATTAATAAATTGGTAATTGCATTATTGCTTTCCACAATCCCAATTTCCCCAATATTCGTTTGATAGAAAAAGATATTTTTCATGGCTGCCCTCTCCTGCACTTCTATAGGTTGCCCACTCATTTTATATTTTTATTATATAATATACAAACGTTAATTGTCTTTCGGAATATCACTTTTTAATTTTTCAAAAAATCCATCGCAGTCTTGATTTCTTGTCCTGCATGGCAAGATACTCCTTAATATAATACATGTGAAGGAATCAAAATTTTTCTTAAAATTTAGCTATTCTTTTTATCAGTTACATATTTATCATATTTCTTTTTTGATTTTTCAAACGCTGCCGCCCATTCATTTAGAAACTCTTCTACTGATTTCTTGTTAGTCATTACAGCTTGGATACCAGGGTCGCCAATTTGATCAAAAATGGAACGATATTCGGGTAAATACATTGGAGGCTGATAGAATTTAAGATTTGGGTTAGAAAGCATTTGTAATACAAGCTGCATATGAGGCAATTCTTTTGCCCATGGTTCTTTTAATGAATCTAAATGTGTCGGAACCTGCCCAATGCTTTGATTCCAGTAGCTTTGACTTGCTTGTGAGCATAAAAAACTTACAAATCTCCATGCCTCCTTTGGGTGTTTAGTTGTTTTGAAAATACCATACCCATTCGTATTTCCACTTTCTTGTATAAATCTACCATCCACTGTTTTAGGCAAAGGTACCGGAGCATATTGCTCTGGTTTTAAGAATTTGTTATGTTGTGAATAGGATCCAATATTATGCTGAACCATAGCCACTGTGCCAGTATCAAAAGCAGCAATCATTTCCTTGTATCCATTCGTTATATCACTCATTGGAGTGTATTTTTTATAAAGAGACATGTACTTTTTCACAAATTCAATATGTTTAGGATGATTAATTTGACATTTTCCATCTTCATCCCAAAAGTTAGTTAAGCCAGAATAAGCAAACATCATTCTTAGCAATTGTATTGCCGCACCATCTCCACCACGAATCGTAAAACCATACTTCTTTTTATCTTTATCAGTCATTTTCTCTACTGTAAAAAAAAAATCATTCCAATTTTCAGGAGGCTTTATGCCAGCCTCTTTCAGCCAATCGGTTCTGTACCATAAAATCTCCATATTCATTGTATTAGGAAGTTGGTATAGTCTTTTATCTAGTACCATATCACGATTCGACTGAATGATTGATGGCGATAACTTATTTTTTTCATCCCATTGATCAAAGAATGTATCCAGATCCAGCAATACATTTTGTGCTGCAAAATCCGCTACCCAGCTGGTTGGTACACCACACACATCAGGAAGATCATTTACAGCAATAGCTGTGTCAATTTTCTGTTTAGCAGATATTTTAGGAAGACCAATATACTCAATATGAATATTGGGATTCTGCTCTTCAAATCTTTTTATTAATACTCGATAGTATGGAGTACGGTCAGTACCAGTATTTTCATCCCAAAATACAATATTTACCTTTTCCCTTACTTCTTCTTGAACCACAATAGCAGTTGCATCCTTCTGTCCACATCCTGCCAATAACAAACCACTAATTATACATACAAACACTAAGTTTGTCGCTGTTTTTTGGAGCATAACAAATGTCACCTCTCTCCATAATCACGAAGAATCTTATTATGAACTTATATGCTTTAATAACTACTGATATTCTTTATAAATTGTCAATTTATTCTTTTTTTTTATATTATAGCTTATATTTTATTTATTCTTTCTTTGATTCTTATAGCAAAATTCTGAATTATTTGGAAAAGATATATACATAGCATAGATGCATTTACATCATATTTTCTAACCAGTAAATCGATTTGTTTATCAGACATTTAATTCTTTTAATAAAAATGACATTTGAAACCCTAATGCTATTTAGGTTCTCAAATGCATTTTATAGCAACCATAACAGTCTTTAAATATTACTAATCAATACTAGCAGGCGATTTAGTATTACTTTAAAACTCAATTTTCGCAGATAGAAATAGGTAAATAAACCTTGATGTAATTGGGCAAGGCATTCATCCATTGTGAAAATTGACATTTAATCATTGTTGCAATACGCTTGTTAGCCTTTTTCGCGACCCCATTAAGAAATTCAAGTAACTGAGCCAAAGCAACGCCCCTATCTAGTTCGCCAAGCTCATCACACATTGCTAAGGTGATACATCTATCCCATAAATATCTCTCAATTGGTCTTCAATATCACGAGTAGGCATACACTTTGCATACATACCGATAATTTGCTCTTCGATTGCGTTAGAGGTGCTCTCATGCTTTTTGCTATTGCCAGTATTATTATCATCTTCGTTATGTTCGTCATAACCTAGATGGTCTGCCATCTCAGCCTCCAGAAATTGTTGCATAGGGTCTTTGAAAAGATCTCTGCATTTGTACGTTTTGCATAAATGGTCATCTCTTTCGTGGATATTATTACCATTTTAACAAAATCTGAGACGTTCGCTATTGAATTTTGAAGTGCAAAAGTTGAGTCTAAAAGTATCACATGATTCATTATACTTTTTCTGTAAAGTGAGTTACAGCACTTACCCCACCATGTACTACATTATTATTTCCCCAACATTCTTTATAATCCCAACCTGTTAATTCTTTAAATGCAGTTTTTGCTTCTACCGTAGCATCTGTCATAGAGCCACCTTGTTTCAATCTGTTAACTTCATCTACTAATATTTTATGTCTTTCCTTATTTAATTTCAATCTTGTTGAAGCAATCCAGGTAACTCCAAGTAGTAAAAATGGAGCACCAATAGTTAAAATGGTAATTCCGAGCACTGCACTCTCCGGCTGCACAGTAACACCTGCTTTAAATCCAAACGCCTGTAACACAAAGCCAAGCAATGCTGCTTCAACCGCAGTTGCGACCTTTGAGAGCAAGGAATTCACTCCTGAGAATAATCCTTCTCTTCTCTGCCCTGTTACAGCTTCATCTACATCTGCGATAAACGCCAATTGAAATACGGGTACATAATCAATGCCCGTTCTTCCTACAGTATTGATGACTGCAAGAATCGTTAACATAATTACCAAACTGGAGGAAACCCCTAAGGTTAATACATAATATCCAAGTAATGATGCAAAAATGATAACAGTCGATATTTTGTAAGTAACAGGTCCTCCATATCTATAACAAGTTCCTATAAAAAACAATAACGCGATAGATGAAACAAGGGCCATGACACTTGTTATATTTGAAGTGGTAACTGTGTCTAACATTAAAACGAAAATAACAAAATACGTAAACACTCCGGTAGTCAGATTTTTAAATATACCACCAACCCCCATTAATACACAATGTAGTCTAAAGGTTTTTATTCTCATACTGGAGGCTACATCAGAACAGATCTGAGGTAATATCTGCCAGATACTGCCGATATTACTATTATATTCTACCTCTTTGGGATCGCGTTCAAAAGTAAAAGTCCACACTAACAGTAATGCAAAGGCTGTCATGAGTCCATAAATGAGACCCGTTAGCCAAAAGGCTTCTGTAGAATCTTTCCCATACATTAGAAATAGGCGCCCCGGTATAAAAGATGCAATCATATTGGCAATTGTACCAAAAAATTGTTTTGTTCCTGTTAGCTTGGCTTTATCACCTGCATCTTGTGTCATCTCAGCAGGCAATGTGGAACAAGGGACGATAACCATAGTAAATATTGCTTCATAGATCAGATTCATAATGAGATAATAAGTAAAGGATTGACCAGTAATCCATAATAAAGGATATACAATCGCGATAGTTGGTATACCCATGAGAATAAAAAATCTTCGCCGACCAAACTTTCGTCCTAATCTAGTATTGCGAAAGTTATCAGTTATAAAGCCCATGACAGGGTTAGCAACAGCATCTAATAATCTTGCCACAGTAAAAATAATCCCTGCTTGTACCGCACTCATATTACACATAGTTGTATAAAAATACATTAGCCATAGCGATATCAGTAATTGAGCTCCACCGCCTAAAAAGTTTACTGAAGCATAGCCAATAATATTTTTTAAAGTTACTTTTCTAGCCAAAATAGTTCCCTCCAATGTTTTGCTAAAACCCAATTATTATAAAATTTCATTTTCCGCAGATGCCAGTAGGAATGGTCCTAAACCTTTTGGCTCATTACTGATGATTGGTTCACTAATATAATAAGCAAACGTTCCATCTCTTTTGTCTTTTCCGCCTAGCCCTGCCACATAACAGATCTTGTTTAAATTGATAAGTCCTTCTTTTGTCTCTAAAATAAACTCATCAACTAATCCTTGATAGGCTTGCTTTGCAGTTTCCTTTAAGCTTCCTGGTAAATATCCATTTCTTACGCCTTTCAATAAAGCATATACAATCATTGCAGATCCTGAAGCTTCTAAATAGTTGCCTTTCCTCTCTCCTGCATCTAAAATTTGATACCATACGTGACTTGCTTGATCTTGTACCTTCAACAAGGCTTGCATACATTTATTGAATATGCTCACTAACGTTCCCCTATCTTTATTGTTATCTGGAAAATTTTTCAATGTATCCACTAAAGCCATCACATACCACCCCATAGCCCTTCCCCAGAATTGTGGAGATAGACCTGTTTTCTTGTCTGCCCAAATTTGTTCTTTTGCTTCATCCCAGGCATGATATAAAAGGCCTGTTTTTTTGTCCTTTAGATTTTTTTCAGCTATGATAAATTGGGTCGAAACATCATTAAACTCTATTAGATCTCCAAATTCCTTTATATAGGCGGCATAAAAAGCAGCTCCCATATACAATCCGTCTAACCATATTTGATGAGGGTAGATTTGTTTATGCCAAAAGGCACCTTCACTCGTACGTGGATGGGTTTCTATTTGTTGTCTTAGCAACAATAATGCTTGCTTATACCTTTCATTGCCAGTTTCTTTATACAAGGTTATTAATATTTTCCCATTATTTAAATGATCAATATTATATTCCTCTAATTGATATCCATTAATCGTTCCATCTTCTTGTATAAAGTGATCCATGGTTTCCACTATAAAATCAAAATACTTCTTCTCTCCTGTTTTTTGCCAAACTCTTGCAATGCCATCTAAAGTTAAGCCATACTCATATCCCCAGTGATCCACTAAATTCGTCTTTCTTGCAATTATTGAATCTGCCATCCATTGCGCATAGTTTTTCACATTTTCACCTCTTGTCTTTCTCTTTTACATTAACTAAAAAGTTTTCATTAATAGCCAATTTCCTCAGCTATGATGATAATTTTAATTCTTCCTTCAAACTTGATCCCATTATGAATAATTGTAGTAAAATTACATATTCTTTTTTTACAATCACAGTCCACGCACGTTCCAGTTTCTGCGCATGGTGTTTCATGTCTTATTCTTCTAGAATTCATCGGTGCTATTTCTTTTATTCTTTTAAAAGCATCCTCTAAGCAATTTACTATTTTATTAATTCCTGCTACTATGATTACATTCTTAGGACCAAAAATCATTGGTGCTACTCGATTCCCAGTACAATCTGTATTTACTAGTTCTCCATTTTTAGTAATAGCATTCGTCCCTGTCAGCAAAAAATCAGCAGTAAGAGCTTTTCTATGAATATCCACTATATCTGGATCAAAAGGGAGATTTTGATATCTGTCAAAAAACTTATAATTGCCATTTCTCAAGATATCTACCAATCCCATCTCACTTAATGTTACAGACCCTCCTATAGCAACAGTTGATCCTTCTTCAATCATATTAAAAAGTTTTTTCTTTGCCTCATCTGTATTTTGCACATAGGATGCCTGAAAATATTTCTTATTCAAGATTTCCACCATGTCTCTTGCTTTGCATAGATTTTTCCACTTTCTTATCTCGTCCACAATGCTCCACCTCCTTATAAAAAACCACTTAAGACAACATTCAAAATCATTAATGAATTAGAGATAGCAAATAGATATAAATACTTTTTGTTCTTTCTTTTATTATAAAATAAAAATAATTTTCCAAGAATTTGATATATTAAGATAATTATTTACTATTTTAATAAGTTTTCTACACTATTTTAAAAGACTTAAAAATTAAAGCCCTCTTTGTCAGGAAAGACAAAAAGGACTTTTCTTTCTTGCTAGATAAAGATCTATCAGCTATATAATAAAGGCTATTTTTGCAGAATCAGAAAATAAGATACTGTCTGATTTTAAGTAAGAATGACTAAAATTTTACCTAGTCTGTAAATTGATACAAGATAAATAATTCCTTACGCTATCATAATTTTCCCCATTAATATTGACATTTTTAAATACCAATTGTTCAACATTCTTAAAAACAAATGGTATTTCTACGTTATGCAATGTACAATTTTTAAATTGTACATTGGTAATGGGGGTACGCTTATATGCACTCATCAAAAAGCCGGTTTTTCCACCATAACTTTCTAAGTTCTCAACAAAGATATTGCGGATAATGGGCGTATATTCACCAACATCTCCCTCTTCATAATTCATATCCACAATGAGTATTTCTTCTCCGATACTTTTTACAACCGTATTTCTAAAGTAAATATTTTCAATGATGCCACCTCGTACAGAGTTAGTTTTAAACCGTAGTGCACGATCTAAATTCAGACTATCCATCACATTATTGTCTGCAAAAACATTGCGAACACTTCCTGATATTTCACTGCCAATAGTGATTCCACCGTGCCCATCTTTCATATAATTATTTTGGATTACTATATTTTCGCAGGGAATATTAATCCGCCTGCCATCAGCATTTCTGCCTGATTTAATAGCAATACAATCATCGCCATTATCAAAATAGCAATTTTTGATCACAACATTCTTACAGGAGTCAGGATCAAAACCGTCAGTATTCGGACCATGTCCAATTATTTTTACTTTATCAATCGTAATATTTTCACAAAGCACAGGAGAAATCTGCCACATAGGTGAGTCCTTTATCGTAACACCTTCAATGAGGATATTCTTGCTGTTATAAAATTGAATAAAACTTGGACGCAAATAGTGCCCGCTGCCAAATCTTCGTTCTTTAACAGATACATTTCGTTCTGCCATCGCAAAAAGTATATCACGATCTTCAGCCTGATGAGGCTGCCCTTCTTGCCAACCATACTCCTTTTTCCCTTTCCACGGCCACCAATGTTCTTTATCCCCATTACCATCAAGGACACCTTCTCCAGTAATAGCAAGATTCTCAGCTTCGTAAGAATAGATTAGAGGTGAATAATTGTACAGTTCGACGCCCTCAAATCGATTTAGCACCATGGGTAAATATTTCTCCAGTTCCTGACTGAATTTTATAATAGCTTCTTTTGATACGTGTAAATTAATATTGCTCTTAAAATGAATTGGACCTGTAAGATAGATTCCTGCAGGAACGACCACTCGTCCGCCACCAATATTATTAGCTAAAGTAATCACCTTACGAAAAGCCTCTGTACAATCTGTTACCCCATCTCCAATTGCACCATATTCTGTTATCACAAAATCACGATTAGGGAAAATAGGGGGGATAATTTTACTTAAAATACTCTGGAGTTGTCGCCATCCTTGCTCCTCTATTTCTGCTCCGTCAACTGGAATTTGTTTAACATTCATAACTCTACCTCCACTATTGCTAAATCCAATTTTATTATAATTTACAATGACTTTTGGGAGAATTAATAATATTAAGATAAGTATTTGTTATTTATAGAATCTTAAGGCGGTCAGGACTCTTAGGTATACTAATCAAATCATAACCCCCCCGTTACATAGCATTTTTTTTGTTTCACGCGCTACATTACTCAACAAAAATATGTAATTCGTTCTTGGCAGAATAATTGATTGGAACGAACAACATATTTCAAATATCCATATGAAATTCGCAGAATGATTTATACGATGAACTTAATACAAGGATATTGGCAATTGCGAAAGGTGACAAAAACGAAAACAGCCCATCCTTCTGACGAGGCTCTGCGTAAGATCCTCTACTTGGCGACAGTTGAGGCTGCCAAGAAATGAACTACGCCAATCAGAAATTGGACAGACTGTATTTCAGTAGGTCGATTGGATTCTATTTAGCCAAGAACTTGATAGTGTTTCCAAAACCATTTACACAAAATGATTTTATACTCTCTTGTTATTGTGTTATTCCTTCAATGACCAATTTCACGTCCTTTATAATTAGCTTCTGATGATTGATCTATAAGTGAGCCAACTTCTTATTTTAACATTGGTTTATTAATATATCTTTTTAAATCACAATCAGTTTTTAGCATTTCTTCAATAATAAGTTTTGCTATTTCAATTGCCCCTTTTTCTTGGAAATGAGTATTATCATTACTGCCTTGAGGATAATTATAACTATCCCCTGCCTGTAGCTGCATAAATATAATTTTACTTTTTTCTGGACCCAAAGAAGCAATATAATTTCGACTTGCAGTACTCAAATCGATAACCAGGACGTTTTCTGCAGCCCCAACTTCTTTCATCGCATCAGGATATTTCCCATGACTTGCAATTATTTTTCCATTGGTATCAAAATTTCTTCTTTCAACAGGAGTAATCAGAATGGGGATCGCTCCATGTTTTCTTGCACCATTAATATATTGCTTGAGATATTCTTTATATGTTGTGCTTGGCTCTGTATACAAGCTAAGTACATCCTTCTTTTCATCATTGTGCCCAAATTGAATAAGTAAATAATCCTTGGCTTTTATTTCGCTGAGAATTGTATCTAGTCTTCCCTCATCAATAAAACTTTTTGTGCTGCGTCCACTAGTCGCATAATTTTTTATAGTTACTTCTTTTGAAAAATATCTATCGATCACTTGTCCCCAGCCAGCCCTCGGCGCCCGTTCGCTTTTATAATTGCAAACAGTAGAATCACCAGCAAGAAATATGGAAATAGGCACTTTTTCTTTACTTTTCTCACTAGCAAAAGCCATATTTAAACCAAAAACAGAAAAGCTTATACATACAGCTACACCCCATAATAAAAAACGCTTCAACATATTTTTCCTCCGTATTTATTTACTCATAATTTTCTTTAATACCTCATTGGTAATATCTTGGCCACCGCAAACCACACTGTTTTTTTGCACAACAATCGTTAACCCTTTGGCCTCCATTACTTGCGTAATTACAACGTTAATCTTTTCCACGATGGGCTTGAGCAATTCTTGTCGTTTCAGCTCTAATTGCTGACTAAGTTGAAGGTTAAGGCTTTGCTTCTCCTGATCGTTCAAATTGGCTGCTTTATCCTCAAATTCTTTTTTCATTTCCTCTTGCTCGGCCTTTAGTGCAGCATTCCCCTTCGCTGTATCTGGATGTTGATTAATTAAACTTATATAGTCTACCACACCAACTGGTGGAGCTACAGTTGCAGCAGCCCGGGCTATGCCGGGTTGGATTATTATTACACCAAACATTGCGACAAAAAATAATACGATTAGATTTTTTATCAAACCTTTTTCCTTTTGTTCAAACATAATTGACCTTCCTTCCTGCCCTTCGTAGGCATAAAAATTCATATAACTTCCTGCACTCATAGATCTAATTACTATTTACCAAAATAACTCATCGAATTAAGTTATTAAGCTTTAAACATCTGCATTATATTCTGTAATTCATCCGCCATTTTAGCCAAAGCTTGACTAGCATCTGAGACTTCTGTACTAGATGCCGATTGTTCTTCTGTTGCCGCTGATACAATTTCTGTCTGTTCAGCTGTCATTCTACTTTCCTTATCAATTTTTTGCACAGCAATAACAACTTGCTCACTTTCACTCGTTATTTGTTGAATCGCAGCAGAGATTTCATGAATTGGATCAGATATTTGTTTAATCATTTGGATAATCGCACTAAAACTTTGCCCTGCTATAGTTACGACATTCGTTCCGTTATCTACCTCCTTCTTACCTTGCTCCATAAAGATAACCGCACTTTTGGTTTCTTGCTGAACTTCACTAATTAAATTTTCTATTTGTTTTGCTGCACGTTGGGATTGTTCTGCTAGTTTGCGAACCTCATCAGCAACAACAGCAAAACCTTTTCCGCCTTCTCCTGCTCTTGCAGCTTCAATTGCCGCATTTAAGGATAAAAGGTTAGTTTGCCTTGCAATGTTTGATATCGTTTCAACAATTTGACCAATTTGATTTGATTTATCCACTAATCGTCCAATTGCATTGGCTGTATCAGTCGTTTTTTCTTCAATCATATTCATCTGATTGATTACTTTTTCTATGACATGGCCACCATCATTAGCTACCCATTCCGTTTTCTCTGCCGCTTGAGATGCTATCACAGCGTGTTCAGCGACCTGCTGAACTCGTCTTGACACTTGTCCAACAATTTGTGTTGTCGCATCGACTAACTTAAGTTGTCTTGCAGAAGCCTGCGCCACTCCTGTAATAGAAATCACCACTTGGCTGGAAGATTGCGAGGACTGCTCAGCACTTGCTGTCATTTCTTCTGATGATGCTGCCAGTTGTTGTGAAGAATTTGCTATCTGGCCCAGCAAATTCTTTATCCCTTTATTCATTTTATCAAGAGCTTTCGCTAATGTTCCAAATTCATTATTTAAATAAATATATTTTTCCGGTATCGTTTGCGAAAAATCCCCCTCTGTCATAGTATTTAAAAATTGGGTAGTATTTGTAAGTGGTTTTGTAATAAATTTAACAATAACCCATGCAAGTAAAATAATTGCTAGCAAATCAAATAGTATAATCCCAATAAATAATCGTATTGCATTTATAAAGTTATTTTTATTTTGCTTATTGATTTCACTAGCATTATTTGAATTATAAGCTGAAAGGTCATAATAATTATTGTGAATTGCTTCAGAATAGGGACGTACGTTTTGATTAAATAACTCATACGCTTCTTTATTCTTATTTTGCATAATTAAGTTAATTACAACGGCTCTTGCCTCATGATATTTATTTAAATTTTCATGTAAATTCTTCAAGATATCTATCTCAAGTTGAACTAACCTAGTTCCTTCATACTTTTCAATACTCTTATTAATACTGATATCTCTCTTCGTAATATCTTGAAGCAAAGCTTTTTTATTCTCCTCTTTTGTACTGGTAAGTAAAAGCTCAAACATATCTGCATCAATTCCTCTAGACTGAGTACGGCTATCATTAACCCATTTGATAGGTAATAACCGCTCTGTATACATCTCTTCTACATCACTATTTGATTTTAATAAATAATGATATCCTGTATATCCTACAGTAATTAACGACAATATAAATGCAAAAATAAGTATACTTAATTGCCTAGCTATTTTTAAATTCTTGAGCCATCTCATTGCCAACCACTATCCCTTACTATTAAATTAATACACTTGCCCTAAACTTAGAGCATATGGAACCCGTAAGATAAATCTTCACGGGTCCCCCACTACGTTCATCTATTTACTCTCTTTAGCAATTACGCACATGCAAGTTACTAGTACTCCAACGAAACAGCCTATAAAGCACCCAAGGGTAAATAACAATACTGACATGCTGACTCCCCCATCCAAGTAGTAGCACGATAGACAATATAGTAAGCTTTTCGACTTTTCACAAGGGAACGGTTTACATTATCTCTTATTATTCTTCAGGATCCCATCCATTTAATACATTTTCAATTGTATAATCTTTGGCACTTTCATCACTAAGCACAAACGTTTCCCTATACGAATTCATTTTTGCACCAGGACCTGTACTGCCATATTCATACATACGGTTTTCTTCTGGCAAATCTTTTGACATCTTATCCCAGCCTTTAAGTGAAATATGACTATCCATAATACAATTAATGAAAGCCACTTCGCTGTTTACAACCCCCCAAGCATGCCAAGGTCGTCCTAAATTAACAGAACCATCCGCAACTTCTGGTCCCTCTCGCATCAAATGACTGTTAATAATTAAAATACCATATTTCTGATTAGCATTTGTACTAGGAGCTGCGATATAACCACGCCTGCGTGAAGCAATATCACATTGATTAAAAACAGCCTGACCAGAACCAAAAATAAAATCAACATTTCCAGATATATAAGAATCAAGAAAATAGGAACGACCAGCATCAGCAAAAATAGTATCTTGAAATCCCGTCACTTTCACATTACGAAATATGGCTTTATCGCTTTTACCTTCTAATTTCAATGCTACTGCTTGTGTATTTTTAATCTTTGTTGGATCATCTTTATCCTTTGCCGCATTACCAAGATAATCAAACCCATTGTCAATGGTTAGATTTTCTGCTTGGAAATTAGTTGATCTAATAGTAAGTGTCGCGCAGCGCGATGTGCCCCATGGATTTCCTTGAGCATCCAACGTGGCAGCACTTGCATCATACGTAATTATGGTCTTATCTTTATCTTCCCCCAGCAAAGTAACATAGGATCGATCTACGTTCACCTTTTCATAATATTCTCCTTTTTTTATGAAAATCACATACTGTTGACGAGCAGTACCAGATGCATCTCTTATTGCTCTTCTTACATTTGAATACATCTTTACATTGTTAACTTCAGCCCCGCTTATTCCTTCGTAATTACTGTCTACTATAGCATCATAATGAACACCGGATGCCTGAGCCGCTGCCGGATACCCCACACCAACAAAAGGTAGTACTAAAACATAGAATATCAATACGAAAAAATATTTCACTTTATTTCCTCCTTTCTAAACAAATCTATAAAAATTATTAATTTGTCCTTACAACTAAGCGAAGCTTCATTTATCTTACTAAATCTGCCTCGCTAGTTGTACTGGGCCCCTTTGAAGCAACTTTTTAAAATTAACTAATTACATTATGCCGCTTTTATTAACGAACGCCAAAGCGAAGTTCTGCTTGGAAATATTTGTAATCCTTATATCCATTCCCAGTAATTGGCGACGCCTGGACATAATTTAGTTTCAAGTCTATATTCTCTTCAAAATAATAACGATATTCTAATTCCCATCCTTTTAGCCCTGTCGTCGTGTTAAATGTAACTACACCATTAGAGATTGATTTAACAGAATAATCGGTGATGATATCATTCGTGCAAATATTCGCATTAGCCCCCATCTTTGCATAACGAAGCATCCATGTATGATATCCTGGCTTATAAGCTTGACCAGCAGCATAATCTAACTGAAACTTATAGCCAGTGTTGCCGAATGGAACATTCGAACTTCTAACCGTATCAACCGTAAAGGTATGTCCTGATTTTAGTCCTGTAGCAGCACCGAACTCAGTGAAAATCTTCGGTTCGTATGAACTGCGGTAGCTAGCAGTACGAATCACCGCCCCAATGATTTGTGTGGTTCCTGGTGGCAGCATTTCAGTAGCATTCGAATCATCCCCCACTGAAGCCTTACCAGGACTCGTAGCAGAACCTCGAAGTGCATAATCAAAAGCATATGTTGCATACCGAACACCATCACTGCTTGTCACATAGTTATTCTTTGCCCATGTTTTGCCATAGGATACTGCAGATTTCATTTTATTGTTACCAAAAGCAAATTTGAATCCACTCATGTGTGTGTCGAGAACCATACCACTTTGTACTACATCACTAAAATTACCAACACTTAAGTTCCCGCCCTCAAATGGTCCTGCAGCACTAAAACCACCATAATATATAAAACCACGAGTCTGTCCATCCTGCAGTCTTGAACTATAAAAAGTACCAGCAGAAAGCGTCCAACCAGAATTCATTTTTATGGTAGGCTGCTCTGAGAATATCCAATAAGGTGTGATCGTTTTTGCCGCATTACTTTTCCCATAGTTCATATAACGATAATATAAATCAGTCTTCCAAATAAAAATATTTCCTTTCGCATTTCTTTCAATAGTCGCTTCCGCTTTTGCAATGCGTACATCAAGATCACTAAGCTCCTTATTATATTCATCAGCCAGTTTATTCATCAGCTTTACTGTTTTTTCATCCGCCTCTGTAGATCTTGGCAAAGCTTTGGCTACAATCAACGCCATCTCATAGCGCGTTAAGAGTCTGTCTTTGTTAAAACTTTTCTCATCATAGCCTTCAATAATCCCGGCTTTTGCTAGTTGTACAATCGCATCATAAGACCAATGGTTGGCAGGCACATTTGTAAAAGTACCTTCTGCCGCAAATACCGTACCAACAATACTAAATACAAATAACAACATCAAAGATAGTAATAATTTTTTTTTCATTTACTGCCCCCCTAATACGCCCGCGTTTTATTTATACTTAGAAGAAGAACGCCAGCTGAGCACGGAACCATTTTATAACATCATAATCATTCCCATTAACTGGTTCTGCGCGAAGATATCTTACAGTTAGTAGTACATTTTTTATTGGAACATACCGATATGTGAATTGCCAACCTTTCTGTCCATTCGTAGAATTGAGTGTAGTAACCTTCGTGGTAGTATTCCAACTAACATCTCCCATATTAGTAGCACTAGTATACTGATAATTTTTGAAGTCATACCCTGTTTCAATGACTGCCTTGGCTCCAATCTTGACATAATCAAGTACCCATCCATTCGAACGTGGTACACTTCGATCCACTGTTTTATAGTTCAGGCCAACCATATAGGATGTATTATTATCATCAAAATTACTTTTGGCATAATCTCCCTTCAATTCAAGTTTCTGATTAAGTTTCGTATTAAATGCAGCCTCCCAAATGCTAGCCATTTGATAGGCATCATTATAGGCTTCTGTCCTATAAGCTGCAGCATGAAGATCCGTCCTGTCATTTAAAGTATAATCTACTTTGAGTGCCGTTAAATTAACGCCAAAATATTGGTTAATATATGTTGGAATGACTTGCAGAGTACCATAGGAAGTATTAGAGTTATCGACTTTCCCTACATAAACAGTTGTTTTCAGGCCTGTGTCCTTTTTGCCAAATTCAAACCTCGCTCCTGACATAAAATCATCATAGACCAGGCCATTAATAATATTATCCTCCGCTCTGCCAAGGGTAAGAGTGCCGCCCCATACTTTTCCTGACACCTTATAACTTTTCAAATCAAGTAAACCTGTCAAGTGATTCTGAATAACATTATTGCCCTCAAAATTTTTGCTGCCCTCAGCCTTTACTTCCAACCGCCAGTTTTCACTCACGCGAGAACTCATGACTAGTTCTGTGGTATAAAAATGAAGATCTTGATACTTGTCGCGACCATTAATTATGCTTTGACTATAAGCTTTCCCATTAATGACTTTAGTCATATTATTAGTTTGAAAAGAAAGGTTCGTGCCACTCCAATCAATCAGGCTGGGCTCAGCTTGTGCAACAGCTCTTTCCAAACGAGTTACACGAACCCCCATAGCCTGCAATTCTTTACTATATTCAGTGCTCATTTTATTTACAAGCGTTTTTGTCTGGCTATCAGCCTTATCAATATTTTCCATTGCTTTCGCAACAATAACAGCCATTTCATATCGGCTTATCACTGTATCGCCACGGAATGTTTTATCATCATAACCGCTAACAAGACCATCTTTCACCAATTGATCCACAGCCTTATAAGACCAATGATCTTTTGGCACATCCGAAAAAGATGTCTCTGCTCCAAATGCAGTACTTGCGACACTTAGTGAAAATATAATCGCTAGATAAATCACACCTTTTTTTTTCATAGCTTTTCCCCCTAGTTTTTGTTTCACTTATAAAATTATTACCACTCTACTTATTTCACTTACTGCATTGCTTTATCTCTGCAAGACAGAAACCATCTGATCCACCAAAGATTATTTTTTCTTTTTGTTAGACTTAATAGATTTAGCTGGAGTCGTTGTTTGTGTTCCATCGACATTAACACCAGAGTCTACAATCTTAATGATATTACCTGATGGGTTTTCCACATTGGTATTGCCCTGCTCGGCAATACCTGCTAATTGTGCAGGTGTTTCATCAGCATCAACAGCTATTTCACTCACTGCATCAGACTGTTGTGCAGCAATTATGCCCCATTGCCAATTATCTTTTAAGCTAGAAGTAGCTATCGTTGGTGGTGCTGTTTTCAACGAATTCCCTGAAGTTGTTGTTATCACCGTTGAGGTGATTGGTGTAACTGTATATGTGCCGGCATTTTCAAGAGTAGGTGCTGCTCCATCGGTAATATTCCAAACGGAGGTGTCATAGGCGCTAAAATTACTTGCAGTCGCCATCGCCGTCGTGGTCAGCCCTGTGGCTCCAGAGGTGACGCCAGAGCTGCTCTTTCCTGACGTTGTGGTATCCCAATAGCAGCTAGTATATGTTGTTGTACCAGAATTGCTTCCTACCAAGCCATATGCATTACTTCCAGTAGCAGTAAGTGTACCCGTACTGATAGAATAACTAACGGTTCCCCCCGCGCCTTTATCTTGTCCTATCAGACCACCAATCGAAGCTTGACCTGACAACGCACCGGAATTTAAACAGTTGATAACAGTGACTGCGGCACTATTATTGACCAGCCCTATTATGCCGCCAATAGCCTGTATCTTTGTTCCAGTAACCGAACCACTAAAGTAGGAATTTTTGATAATAGTACCATTATTAGCAATCCCGACTAAGCCACCAATTCCATAAGCCTTACCAGTGGTATCCGTTCCCGTTACCGTATCACTGCTGTAGGAATCAGTAATCTTACCGCTGTTAACCCCTACGAGACCACCAGCTCCTGTGTAATAAGTATTGTAAACACTAGTTGCTGTTACAGCACCTGTAGTGTAGCAGTTGCTAATCGTTCCTGTATTTATTCCCACTAGACCACCAACATAATTTAAGCCGGTAATACTCTCGTTAATTAACCCAAGATTGGTTATCGTACCCGAATTACTAGAAAACAATCCAACACCAGTACCTGTTGACGTTGTGTCGGTAATGGTAAGATTACTAATCGTATGCCCAAAGCCGTTAAGTATGCCGCTAAAACTGCTGATCGGAGCAGTCAAGGTTACAGTACTGGCATCGATGTCTGTAGTCAATGCATAAGTACCAGATGTATTAGTGCTTATGTTCAGCAAATCGGCAAGACTATTGACCAGCATGTATGCCGTATAAGATCCAGTGATATAGGAAGAGAAATTCTTTGCTTTGGCATAACCGCCTGTTGGATTGTAGTAAATTGTAACCGTACCGCCACTCAAGGTAATAGGAGCTGTTATCGATACCGTGCCTACACCAGTATTCGTACCGTCATCATTATATCCAGCCTTAAGTATAAGGTTGCCAGTACTGGTATTAGTGATGCTAGCCGTGATATTAACGTCATTATAAGCAGTCAGGGTTAAGGTATTACCACTTGTCCATGTTACGGCACTTGTAACATTCACGTCACCGTCGCCCTCTGCAGCACCGTAGCTGGATTTGATTTCTATATTGGCAGTTTCCAGAGCTGCAGCCAATTCTGCCGACGTCATGTCGCCGTACAAATCGTCAATAGTATAATTTGTAGGATCAAGAAGTAAGGTACCAGTAGTACCATTCGCAGCAGTAAGATCTGTTGTCCCTTTATATACTAATTTTTCCTTACCCGAGACCTCAGCATTGCCGCCGTCTCCGCTAGTTGCCCCGCCTTTCGCGGAGATGGTTCCGTAGTAGTTAGTGGTACCATCAGCCCAAACCACTACTGTACCGCCGTCTCCGTTTGTAATTGCATCTGCATTAATCGTAGCAGTAGCCGCTACAGTCGTTGTCGTTGCATTTTGCTCTGTTCCTTGGCCTTGAGCATTCCCACCAATAAGTGCGGTTCCTCCGCCCGCATCCCCAGATACATTTACTAGTGCACCATCTGTAAGCTCCACTGTTTCGCCCAGTACTTTGACCGTACCGCCAGTTTGACCTGTTGCCAAGCCAGATGCATCCAGCGTACCGCTGTTTGTCACAGTACCACTGGTACCTCCGTCAAGGATAATAACACCATTGACATTTTTTATACTTCTCGCCTGAATGATCCCGCTATTATTGACTACCGTACCAGGCAACGTATCCGTCGATTTAGCCGTCAGGACAACTTTTCCCCCATCAGCCTGAATCAGGTTATTGTTTTCTGCCAATGCTGCTACTGCACCCTTGTCTACACTTAAACTCAACAGCCCATCACCGTCAAAGTCGATGCTAATTTGGTTCCCGGCCCCAAGAGCTACCGTACCTTGATTAGCAATAATCGTCCCTTGATTAGAAACTTGGTTGCCCAATAATACTACATAACCGCCATCACTTGCAGTAATCGTCCCCTGATTGACAACAGTCCCACCAGTACCACTGAATGTATAATTGTCCGCCAGAAGATCACTATCCGAAATATCCAAAGTAGACGCTATTAAGCTGCCTACACTGACCTGAGCGCTTGATCCAAATAATACGCCGTTAGGATTAATTAAATACACGATTCCATTAGCACTGAGTACACCATAAATGTATGATGCGTCAGATCCGACAACCCGATTGACTGCTACCGAAGTACTCGTCGGCTGAACAAAGACTACTGTTTCATTAGCAGCAATATTAAAGCTATCCCAATTAATCCCCAGCTTATCACTTGTCTGGGTAATGGTTGTAGTCGTTCCTGCCTGAGTAATTTCTCCAGTACCAGTAGTGACCACACCATTTGTCGGGCTTGCATATCCTCCTGTCATACTGCTCAAAAATGCGCCTGTCACTAAGATTGGTAACAAGAATTTTCTTGTTAGATTGAGACTCTTGCTGCCAATATGAATATGTTCCATGATCTGCTGGCGTACATTCACATCATAACGTCCCCAATTTCGCCGCCATTTTCTTTGCATTATTGTTTCCTCCTCTTAAAAATGTTTTATTCCCTGAAGCCATACACGACCATTTTTATCATTGTCACCATACAGTGGATCTGTCAATCGCCATGCAAAATCAAGGCGAAGGCTATAATCATTGCGCTTATTCCAAATGAATCCAAGGCCAGCTCCCGTAAGTACGGTTTTATTGGATGAGCTGTCATACGCATTTTCATTAATTACAACTCGTCCATTATCAATAAAAACAGCTAATTGAAAACTTGGTGTAGGCATATCAAAATGTAATTCACCAGTAATAATCGCTCCAGTATCCCCACCAGCATCTCCATTCGGGTAAGCTCTTACACCACTAGCTCCACCTAAAAACATTTTTTCTGAGGAATCTAGATTCTTACTAGCCTTTTGTGCACTTAGCAGCAAGTTATAACTTAACCGTTTAGCAATATATTTTTGACGTTGTATGTTTAAGTTCGTTTTAGCAAAATGGCCATTTGTTTTTGCATAATATGCATCATAAGTTAAAACACTTGCTGTGTTAATACTAAGATCCCCCAGCGAACTTGTCAGTGAAAAACTAGTTACGCCATTGCCTTTAGCATCAAATTTATTACCAATGATGCCAAAATTAAATATATTATCATTTTTATTATTTACATAGCTCTTGTCTGAATCATCCGCATCAGTTAGTGTAGCAATATGGTCGTCAAGTGTTTTGTGATCGTAGCCTGCACGTCCATACAGGTTAAAATTGCGGGAACGCACAATAGGTTGTGTATAATAAATCCCCCTCACATCAGCATCACCAGATGCCTGCAACGCCCTGAATGATCCACCTAAATAATAGTGCGTGCGGGCATATTTTACTCCAAGCTGCCCACCTTGTGTGCCAATTGGTTCCTGATAGGAAATGCCAGAATTTCGCAAGTTTGAGCCAGCATAAATTCCGGTTACGATTAGCTCATCACCTACGCCGCTGGCATTACGATACGTAATACCAATACTGGCACGCTCATTGCCAGTATAGCTATTTCCATAGTTATCTACCGATATTGCGCCAACAATTTTTTGTACATCCTTAATCTCTACAGTAAGATCCGTTGTGCCCTGTTTTTTACCTGGTGCAAGTTTCGCTTTTACATTAATTCCACTGGTGTCATTGAGTAGCAATAATGCCCGGTCCAGCACGTCCTTTTTAACATATTGACCGCTCTTGAGATTTTTCAAAAAGGCATTGACTTTCCCCTTGGACAATTCTGAATTGTTTTTCACATCAATATTACCGTACATCCCTACGACTACCCTAATCTCCACCGCTCCATTACGGATACTCTGCGCGGGGATATATGCGGCAGCTACAAGATATCCTTTATCATGGAAATACTTAGAAATACGCTCAGCCCGAGTATTCAACTCTTCCATTGTAAGGTCCTTACCTATTCCATCTTTTACAAGTGACAATAATACATCCTCACGATATAAATCCTGTCCGGTAATATGAATACTTGCAACGTGGATTTTCGGCCCCTGGTTCTCCTTTACTCCCTTGTTTTGTTTTGCATCGCTTTCCACATTTGGAGCAGTTTTCCCTGGTACTATTACTTCATTACGATTCTGTATAGTACCAATGGTTTCACCAGCATCAGGACGCGTCGCCGCAAAAGCTGGCAAGAATGACAATACAGAAAAGGCCGCGGTAAGAGCAATAGCTTTTTTACCATGTTTTGGCATTCTACTTAACATTTTCAACCCTCTTTCTTTATTTTTTACATATAAAATGATACCTTAAAGTAATTTTAATCTACTATGAATTTTCCGTAAATTTGATATATTAAGACAATGATGTAAAATATTAAGATCTTCATTTAATATTTTAGCGCAATTTTTTCTCCCATTTCTGGCTGTATGACCTGCTATAGTTTCTAGTCGCAAATATAAAAGAGTGAATTTCTAATGAAAATTCACTCTCTTGTATTTCAGCGATTCTTTATATAATATCTTCTCATATTACTCGTTTAGATTCAGTAAAAGTTCTCTTTATTTTCCTCAGGATTCCATCCATTTAATACGTGGTCAAAACTAAAATTCTGTGCATCTTTTTCACTAAGCAGTTGTCTAGTCAGACTTGTTCTTGCACCTGGCCCGTTACTGCCATATTCATAAAACCGGGAATCTTCTGGTCTAAATCCCGACATAGAACTCCAACCTTCAGCTGAAATATGATTGTCCATATAGCAATTAATGTAAGCAACTTCACTATTTACACCTGGCCTCCCTCCTGGATGCCAAGGTCTCCCTAAATTAACAGAGCCATCAGCAACCTCTATACCTTCTTTTTCTAAGCGGCTATTCATGATCAAAATACCATATTGCTCGTCTTCCTTGGTACTAGGAGCCGTTACATACCCACCCAACCGTGAAACTATGGTACAATTATTGAATACAGCCTGACCAGCACCAAAAATAAAATCAATATGACCGGATATATAACAATCAATAAAATATGATCGGCCAGCATCAACATAAAGTGTATCTTGGTAACCAGTCATTTTTACATTGCGAAAAACAGCTTTATCGCTTTGGTATTCCAGCTTTAAAGCCACGGCTTGTGTATCTTTAACCTTTGTTGGATCATCGCTCTCTTTATTTTGGTTCGCGACAAAATCAAATCCATTTTCAATAGTTATATTTTCAGCTCGAAAATTAGCCGCCCTGACAATAATCGTTCCACTGCCTGAAGTACCATACTTTGTCCCATTAGAACTCAGTGTACCAGAAGCCGCATCAAAAGTAAGTATGGTTTTATCTTTATTTTCTCCCAGGAAGGTAATAAAAGGTTTTTCCACTTTCAATTTTTCGTAATATCGTCCAATTTTGATATAAATCAAATAAGGCTTAATACCATCGGCAGGTGCATCATCCAATGCCTTTCCTATAGATTTATAGGTCTTTATGCCACCAACTTTCATACCGTCTACACCCTTATAGCTACTATCTGCTATAGCATTATAGTGTACGGAATCAGCCTGAACCATTACTACGTTCCCTATACCTACAAAAAAGATCATAAAAAAGCTGAACATTAAACTGACAGAAAATCTAATTTCCATCATTTCCCTCCTTACGTAAATGATTATGAAATAATGATGTTTTATTCTCTTACCATACTCCATTATCTTTGAATTAAAGTGCTATTTTCTTCTTGAATAATTCCTTCTCTAAATCCCGCCGTTATATCAATATTTGAAATTATCCCTTCAATATTTCTCACTTTCAGCCCATTAAGGGCAGCAGTTATTTTAATATTCCTTAATACTAAGTTCTTAACTGGACTTTCCGGCAACCCAACTATTACACCTGCATATTTTGCCGTCCCCGTAAGCCCGTCAATGCTAATGTCTTCAAAGAAAGGAGTAAATTCCATAATCGGCTGAGGTAAATCAACACCTGCTTCCGGGATTTTGGGATAATACATCGTAAGCAATATCCCTGTACCGACATCCGTCATCGTGATATTCGCATAATGGAGATTCTTAATTACACTGCCTCGATCCCTTGCCGATTTAATACGAATAGCGTTATCGGTATTCACAAACGAACAGTTAAAAGTATAAATATTCTGTACTCCCTTATAGGTCTCACTCCCTACTGAAAGTCCATGCCCATGATAGAAGGTACTATTAGTAATATATACATTTTGTGTAGGTGCTCGATGTGCCTTAATTGCAATATTATCATCACCAGTATCAATAATACAGCTATCAATATAGACATTACGACTGCCAGATGGATTAATACCATCTGTATTATAGGCTTTAGGAGGATTGAAAATACTTACATGGGAGACGATAACATTTTCACAATTCTTAGGAAGCACAGTCCATTCTGGTGAATTTCGCAAAGTCACATCTTTAATGATGATATTCTGAGATTGGAACAAATACATAAGGCATGTCCTAGACAGAGGATATGCCGTTCCTTTAGTTTTCTCAAAAGCATCCCACCAATCTTGTCCATTACCATCAATTGTACCTCCACCAAAAATGCCGAAATTGCGAGCATATTCCGAAGTAATAAAAGGTTGAGGCGAATCACCCTGCGGATAGTCGGCAGTATCTTCTAATTGAAGCGTATTTCCCTTTGGATAATTTGCATAAGGCAGGGCTTTTAGAACAGCAGAAGGTTCAATCTTCAAATATACATCCGATTTCAGAATGAGCGGTGAAGATAAAAAAGTACCATTCTTTAAAATAACAATACCACCGCCCATTTGCGCACACGCATCAATCGCTTGCTGAATAGCAGATCCATCATCAGTTATTCCATCCGCCTTTGCCCCGTTATTTCTTGGATCAATCGCATTCCTATTATCCGGCGTATCCTTAGAAATATAGGTTGACGGTACAGGAGGAATGTTGGAAACCCACGTTGGTAATGTTGTCTCTACATGAATCAATATCTTGCAGAGAAAAAGCAATGATACGGATAATAAAAAAATAAAAACTCTTTTTTTCATAATACAATCCTCCTGATACCAATTATATAAACAACTCACATTTCGATTTTATTATTCTCTTTTTAAATTTATAATTATGTTATAAAAGGAGCTACCTCCTATCAAGAAGGCGCCCCTTTTGCATCTTTTTATACTACACCGATAAGATCAATAATCAAATAAGTAATAGTTATCTTAATTTTGTTAAATACGATCAATAGATGCCATTGGGTTCCAACCTTCTAGAACCTTTTCTATTGTATATTCTTTTGCTTCCGCATCTGACAATACTCTTCTAGTATTACTTATTACTGCCCCAGGACCAGTACTGCCATATTCATACAGTCGGGCAGCAGCAGCGGTATTGTTACTCATATCAATCCATCCTACTGTTGAAATATGTTCCCCCATATAGCAGTTCTTATAAACAACTTGAGCACCTTGCCGCCAAGGTCTTCCTAAAAAAACCGTTCCCGGTTTTTTTATATTACTAATGAGTCTTGAATTCTCAATTAAGAACCCATATTTACTCTCCTGATCGGTCCCTGCAGCTGTTATATACCCATTATACTTCTTAGCGTCCCGTTCCAGAGACATGATATCAACATCTTCAAAGACGGCGCGAGCCATCCCATAAATAAAGTCTACATCACCAGCAATATAGCATTTGTAATAAAACTGTCTATTCGCTTTCCCAAAGCTGGCCAGTAAAGTATCCTGATGACTTAAAAAACTGCAGTTAACAAATAAGCTTCTATCAGCATCATTTCTTAAAGCTAAAGCCTGGCCATCCTTCAGACCTGGATACTCTAGCCGATCAAACGTATTCTCAAAGGTAATATTGATGCCTATAAAATCAGTAGCTAATGGATATATATTGACACTTGCCGCAAGCATCCCCCATTTAGTTCCATCCTCTTTCAAAGCGCCAGCTGGAAGATCGTACGTAATTTTTGTTTCTGCTGTATCCTCGCCAATCAAGGTAATATGCGGCCTGTCAATAATAAGTTTTTCCTTATAGGTTCCCTTTTTGATAAAAATAGTTTTCTGTGTATTATTTTCTTTATCGACACCATCAACAGCTGCCTGTACGGTTTTATACATCTTACGGCCATTTACCAACTTACCATCATTACCTTCATAATTGCTGTCAACAATACTATCGTATTGTTTGTTCTTAACTACAAAATTTTTACTAAGTCCAAATGCCGCATTCTGCCATCCAGTTTCAATAATATAGGATTTTAATCCTATATCTAACTTTTTAATTTCATCAATGACAAGTTTCGCCATAAGATGAGCACCATATTCCATAAAATGAGTATTATCACCAGCACCATTTGGATAATTTTCACTTTCGCCAGGGGCAACATTGAAGAATATCGGCTTGGTTCCCTCAATACCTAATGATTCAAACAACTCTTTACTAGACCTTTCCAAATCAATAACAGGAACATGCTCTTCAAGAGCCACTTCCTTCATTGCCGCAGTCCAGGCCGTATGGGTAGAATTGATTTTGCCATTTTCATCAAATCTTCTTCTTTCTACCGGTGTAACCAGAACAGGTACTGCATGATGCTGTCTTGCCCCCCAAATATACTGCTGAATATATCCTTTATATTCAGTACTAGGCTCGGTATATATCTTCCGCTCTGGATCCACTTTTATCGATTTTTCATCATTATGACCAAATTGAATCAACAGATAGTCTCCTGGTTGTATTTGATCTAATATCTGATTTAATCTTCCCTCATTGATAAAAGTTTTAGAACTCCGGCCGCCTTTAGCAAAGTTCTTAATTGTAACGTCTCCAGATAAAAACTTACTCAACATCTGACCCCAGCCAGCTTTTGGTGCTTGTTCCTTTGAATAAGTCATAACAGTTGAATCCCCCGCTAGATAAACTGTTATTGGCCTATTTGCAGCAAATGAAATTGAAATAGGATGCAGTATATTTATAGTCATCAAAACAATAATGAATGATAAAATAAACTTTTTTAACATTTCTTTCTTCCTTTATATAAGCAACTAATTTGAGTTAATCACACTATTTTCTTCTGCAACATACTCAGGGCCATTGGCAGCGTTTATAGTCGTTTGTGTTGTAGAAACCTGTGCATTCCTAATTGTCAATCCTCTAGGTGCATTAATCATTACATTGGTCAAAGTAACTCCTTGAATAGGGCTCTCCGGCAAGCCGACAATCGCACCTGCCTCTTTTACTGCTGTAGCTGTAATACCACTGATCGTGATATTTTGATATCGAGGTGTCCCGGAAATTATAGCCTGAGCTACATCTTCACCTGCAGGAGGAATCTTCGGATAATATCCTGCAATGACTATGGCCCGCCCTACATTCTTCATTGTAATATCAGAAAAATTAGCATTATTCACTAGCCCTCCGCGACCTCGTACTGACTTAATGCGAATGCCGGTTTCCGTGTCAGCAAATGTAATATTCTTTGCATAAACATTTTCTACTCCTTCTACAAAGTCACTGCCAATTGACAAACCATGTCCATGATAAAAGGTAGAATTTGTAATGTATATATTTTGGGTACTTCCATTACGCTGCCCTTTTATGGCAATGTTATCATCGCCAGTATCAATAGTACAACCGTCAATAAAAACATTATTACCAGAGGGATCTATACCATCAGTATTGTGAGAGTTTGCTGGATTATAAATTTTCACATTCGATATAACTACATTATCACTATTATGTGGAACCAATGTAAGTTGGGGCGAATTTTGTAAAGTAACATCCTTTACAATAATATCACTACAATCCGAAAAATCCAAAAGACTTGGACGCTTAATGGTATTGGGTATCTTTAATTTAGGTAGATCTTCTCCTTGCCATCCTTGCGTACGCCACCAATCTTGGCCATTGCCATCAATCGTTCCATTACCAAAAACACCAAAGTGGGATGCATTCTTTGCACCAACTAAGGCAGCGGGTTTTGATTGTGGCTTTATATTTTTGGGATAGTCTGCATAAGGTACAGCTTTAAGAACTGTAAGTGCTTCAATTTTGAGATAAACACCCGTTTTTAAAACAAGAGGAGACGACAAAAAGGTACCATTTTTTAGGACAACTATCCCGCCACCTTTTTGCGCACAACTATTAATCGCTTTTTGAATAGCTACAGCATCATCAGTAACACCGTCAGCCTTTGCCCCGTATGCCCTAGGATCAACTGCATTCGCATTTTCAGGACTATCTTTCGCAATAACAGTTGAAGGCAATGGTGGAATAATATCGATAGATGTATTGGCAGCTTTGCTAGGCAAGGTTCCATTTATTAGCAGCAAAGCTAAAAAGAAAACTAAAATTGTTTTTTTCACGATTATACTCCTCCCTATATCATTTCAAATTTGGAATAATGATTTATTTAGTTAAAAGCTTTATATTCTAGTCTAATGCCACAGCATGTGAACAATTCACCAATACCTTAGTTCTTACTAACTGTAGTATCTTTATCAAATGAAAGTCCTATCGAATTAGTAATGCTCCATGGGTTGGACTCAATATTTTCAAATATAACTTTAGTAAATGAACTATTCTTCATATAATTAATCTTTGCAGGTTTAACATTATATAATCTTAAATTCTCAAAATTAATATTCTCATGAAATCCATCACTTTCTCCATTCACTTCTATGACAGGAGCACCCGTAGTGTCCACCGTACAATTTTTTATAGTAATATTCTTAAACCGTCCAGGCGCAATTGCAGGTTCAAATTTGGCTACTGCATTCTCATCAGAATATATTGACGTAAAAATGAACGCTTGAAACTTGATATTTTTCAATGCATTATCCCTAAATAAGATATTTCTGGCTCCTCCCCCAATCGTATTACTGGTTTTACAGCGAAGACCTACCTCATTTTGATAGATAACATTATCTTCTGCCAGTATATTTTCAATCCAAGCAGCTGTATGACTTCCTGCTACAATAGCTCCATGCCCATGTCTAAAATAATTATTAAATATCCAGGCATTTTTAGTAGCTTCTCCCTTCTGTCCGATAGCCCCCTGCCCGGCGGCAAAATTTACGCCATCATCACCTGTATCGAAGAAACTATTAAATATCGTTAGACCATTATTATTGATTAATTCGATTCCATCTCCATTATTAGCATTATAAGTTTGCATAATTATTCCATTGACTGTGACGTTCTTACAGTTTATATTGATCAATCCATGATTCGCTGGGTTTCTCATGGTAAAACCACCATAATAAACATTAGTAACACCTCTAAGGGTAACCATACTTGGTCTTCTAGGATACGCAGCTTTAAAATCCATATTACCGAATTCCATTGCCTTTTCAACACTAGTTTTTGCCAGCATGCCAATATTTAAAGTATGATTAGGGGCAAGAACATTATTTTTACTACTATTTTTAGCTTTATAATATACAGGTAATGAAGGATCTTCCTTGTCAAAACCTTCCTGTGCCCACCCATTGCCATCAATTATACCTTCACCGACAATTCTTATATTAGAAATACTGCCATTATCATAGGTATGGGCATTGATCATTGAATAAAAACGTTCATCTGTAGAATAACTATACAGCAAATAATGATAAGGGTATTCATCAGCATTTTCTGTTGCAAGTAAAGTCGCACCCTTACTAATCTCAAGAGTCATGTCACTTTTTAACCAAATAGCACCCGTTTTAAATATTCCAGCAGGTATTAAAACTTTCCCTCCCGTAGTACAAGCATCAATTGTTGCTTGAATAGCCTTGGTATTTGATGTAACTCCATCTCCCACGGCTCCATAGTCAACTATATTAAATACCTTAGGAATATTCATTGTGGTTTGAGTCACCCGAATACTATCTTTTGATTCTTTCCCCTCTTTATTGACTGCTCTTACTGTAAAAGTATATGACGTCTTTGCTTTAAGACCGGTAACCATGTAATTATGCATCGAGATTTTTTGCGCTGCACGATTGCTAGGGTCCTCATAAAATTTGTCAATATTGGTTTTTGCCAATGAGTGATTATTTTCATTTGCATTACCGATTAGTTTTCCATTCATATAAACATTGTAGTTTACAATATCAGAATAATTCCTTGGTTTTTCCCATACCAATGTAATACTTTTCTCATCGTATGCCAGGGTTGGAACTCTCAAATTTTGAGGTGGCATGACAGTGGCCGCATAAGCTTTCGGCATGCATTCTTCCAAGCCATAAATCTGACAGAACATCAACAAAAACATCAGTATTACTATCTTTGCTCTCTTCATGTCGCAACCATCTCCCTAATATCATCTTATCCCTGAGTAGCCTGTATAGTTATTTGCGACATAACTATTAATATTTCTTCAGCTATCCCTTTAGGCTCACTGATTTTCACATTGGTCAGTCAAACAGACCTTAGCTGAACCCTTGCTATAATACTCTTGAACAAAACGCTTGTTATAAACCCTTAGTGCACTCTTGGGTTTAGCCACGAGTCCAGCCATTGGAATGCTTCTTCCTGTTCTTCTCTTACAAAGAGATGCCCCAAGGAAGGCCATATTTTTGTTTTCAGTTTATCATCTGCTCTTTGCGACTGCCAAACTTGATGCATTTGCCTATAAGCTTCTTTTACTGAATCTATTGGAAAAAGCTCATCAGCATCTCCATTATAAAAAAGCATTGGTTTTGGAGCAGCAATACTTGCAACATCAGGATAATCCAGATAATTGACTACTCCTGGAATCATCGTATAAAACGAGGACTGGCCCCGTAACATATTATTGCCGGGAACCATCACACTTTTTGTTGTTGTCATCCAACAAACTGCCACACCGACCTTTATCGAATCCGCTAAAGCGGCTACTTGCCAAGCTCTATAGGCCCCCATCGAAAACCCCATAGCTCCAACTCTTGATTTATCGACCTCGGGTAAAGATGCAAGAAAATCAGCTGACCGTATATCTTCATAAGCCACAAGACCAGCAAGAGATGTTCCCATACTCAATAAATTACTAGCCAGCGCTTGCTGACTTTCATATTTGATCCCTCCTCTATCGCCCCATCCTAGTGCATCTACAGCCAATACAACATATCCATGAGCAGCTAGCTCATTACCAATAAAACGTCCGCTAAAATATTTATCTGACCAAGACTTTGCTGACCTACTCTTTACTTCATCCCCCCATGGTGCAATCATTTTTTCTTTACCAATATCAAATTTAGCACCATGGTCATGCAAAAGAAGGACGGCAGGAAATGGTCCTTTGCCTTTTGGTACTAGCATAAGAGCTAAAACACGACTTTCTGCCGAAATATTGAAAGCTACCTTTCTAGCTATGTAAGAACCTTGATCTTGTTCATCAATCACCCGTGGAGTAAATGGAGTACAATCTGGAAAAGCTAAAATTTGTTCCATAACTTTATTTCTTGCCGTCTTTCTCCAGATATTAAAATTTGTATATTTGCCAGAATTCCACGACAATGGAAATGTTAATTTATCCTTTAAACGCTGATAAAAGACAGGTAAATTATTCCTATCTATACCTAAAACCTGATATCCACCTACTGAAGCTTGAGATGTATCGGCATGTACTACTGATGGGCAAACAACGAACAACCCCATCAAGCATATCCTCCAAAATATTACTTTGACTTTTCCCACGGACAAACCCTCTCTTTCATAAGATTGGTTTTATGCTCCCGACCACTCATTTTGAGAAAGAATGTCTGATTTAGATATATTTTACTATATTAACTCCTTATACTCGACCTATTGGTTCAATCTTAAATTAATATTAGATCTCTGTAAATTAAAGATATTAAGATAAACCTTTAATATTTATAGAGATGATCTTATTCTTCCATGCCAATCAAATTTATATCTTATTTTTAAATTCAAGGGGTGGAACTCCAGTATATTTTTTAAAACAGACACTAAAATATTCAGGACTGCTATATCCCACCTCTTCAGCTACTTCATAGGTTTTCATATCATTTAATCGCAAGAGCTCCATCGCTTTTTTCATCCGTATATGCAATAAAAATTCTGAAAAAGTAATCCTCTTTTCCTGCTTAAATAAGGCACTCAAATACACTGGATTGATATGGACATGCTTAGCTACTTCCTGCAATGAAAGTCCCTGCTTGTTATAATGCTCTTCAATGTACTTTGCGGCCTCTCCGATTATCCCGTACCTATGATTTTCACGTTGATTCGTCATGAATTCAACAAGCTCACATACAATTGTTCGAATTAAATCCATAATTTCTTTAATGGTTTGCATTTCATTAATCCGGTTATAAATAATAGTCACATTGGCTTGCTGTGTCTTCTCCCATTCTCGCGCCCACTCAGCCGCACCGCTAAACAAAGATATTATAATTTGTACGCTAAAAAGTCGAACATGATACAGAGATATATATTTTTGCTGCATCATCACATATTCAAGATCATTTATAACACCTAATGCATCATTTAACAAACCAAGCTTAATATGATTTACAAGTTCATATGCTTTCCCTTCAATCTGTATATTATGATCATTAGTTGGCGAAAAGCCAATATCAGCAAGAGAATATACTTTATCTTTACCAATGACGTGACGAAAACGGAGCAACGATCGCGCTTCCTGATAAGAAAACCTAATACAGGAAATCCCCTGATGAACACCACCAATAGCAATAGTTGCCGTTGTTTTCAAATATGCTTTTACTGTATTTTGGATCTCTTCGGCAAAATTGCGAGCATTTTGTTCTGCTTCATTAAGGGTTTCATCGCTAGAATAGAGTAAAATAAGCTCATCTTGCTCTAATTCAACAACTCCTCCCTTTCTCCGAGTATATACTAATTCCTCACATATGTTAAAAACACAATATTTTAAAGCTTTCTTTAATTCGCTATATTCTGCCATCTTCATTGCTTCTTTATAGTACTCATCTACTTTTATTAAGAAAACAATAAAAGTGTTCCCTGTCAATTGAATACCTAATGACATAGCATTCTGCAATAATTCTTCTTCTTCTTCCTTTTGTTGACATTCTATGATTTTTGTTAATAATGCCTTCCTAAGAAACGGCTTGGCTTCCCTTATTTTTTGTTGTGCTGTATGTTCTTCATCCCATTCCACAGCAGCATTTTTCACTTTTTCAAGTAACAATTCTTTATCTACTGGCTTTAATAAATAATCAAACGCTTTTATCTTTATAGCCTGCTGTGCATATGTAAAATCATTATATCCTGTTAAAAGAATTAATTTAATCATTGGATACCGTTCCTTAACAATACGTGCCATATCCAAACCGTCCATAAATGGCATCCTAATGTCCGATATTACTATATGAGGATGCCATTCATCAATTAATTTGAGCCCCTGCTCACCATCAGCAGCCTCTCCTCCAAGTTGAAATCCATATTTCTCCCAGGGAATTGTCTTAGCCAACCCTTTGCGGATAATGCGGTCATCATCAATAATTAAAATCCTATGCATTTTGTTCATCCTCCAATTGTTTCATCGGAATAATAATCTTTATTATAGTTCCTTCATTCAATTCACTAGCTATCTTCAATCCAGCTTCTTTGCCATAGTGAAGTTGGAGTCGCTCATGAACACTGCGTACACCAAGTCCACCCTTTCCTAACGAAAAATTTCTATTCTCTAGACATTTATAAACTTCCTCTAGTCGTTCACTATTCATTCCAAGTCCGTTATCCTGTACTTCAAAATATAAAAAACCATCTTTTCGATAGCCATTGACCCCAATCCAGCCAATTCCTCTTTTTTGCTTCACACCATGATAAATTGCATTTTCTACCAACGGTTGTAGCGTTAATTTCACAATACTATATGATAAAATATCATCACTTACGTTGATCTCATAAGAAAATGTATCCCCATATCTCATTTCTTGAATAAATAGATAATTACGAATGTGCGAAAGTTCTTCTTCAATGCTGATAATTTCTTTACCACAGCTAATACTTATACGAAAAAAGTTAGCTAATGCAGTAATCATCGCACTTGCATCTTCATTTAATTCCATATCGCATAAGCCTTTAATGGAGTATAGTGTATTATACAAAAAATGCGGATGAATTTGTGTTTGCATTACTGAAAACTCTAGTTGTCTTTTAGTTTCCTGTTCCATTTTAATTTGATCCAGCAAAACCTTTACTCGCTCGACCAAGTCTTTGACGCCTTGATTTAAAATCCCTATTTCATTGAGTGGATGAATATCAGAAACAAAATCTATATTCTCACCTTGTATGTGTTTCATATTATCTGCTAATGCTGAAATAGGTCTTGTTATAAAAATCGCTAAGATATTTGTCAAAACCACAGCAACGACGATCAATAAAATGATTAATGATAGTGTAATATATTTTATATACTTAGCCCGATCAAGAACTTCGTCTTGCGTAAACACAGCTACGAGTTTCCACTGATTCGTCGGCAATGTATCATAAATAAGAACCATATTCTTACCTTGGGAGCTTTTAAATTCAAGCTTTCCTTCTTTTTCCTTACGTTGTTGTAATTGTTTTATTACTTCACTATTTATCTGATATTCATTATTAATTTTTTTAAAAGTCATCATTCCATCGTTGCTGACTAACATTAAGTATCCACTTTTACTAAGTAAGGAGCTGCTAAAGACTTTTTCAAAAAAATCATATCGTAAACTAAATAAAATTAATCCGTTAATCTTTGCATTTTCCCGCCCAAAAAGTTTTAGAATACTTACATTCTCTTCACTTTTTACATCCTCATGGCTAAAATTGCCCCAATATATATCATATGGATTATCTTTAAATGATTTACGGTATTGCCGAAAAGTAAGTTTGCTTATGGAACTAGGATCATCCCCTCTGAAAAAAATAAACTTATCATCATGGAAATTAATATAAATGGAATCAATCAATGTTCCATTAACAGAACGAATTGTATTAACATGAGACTGTACCCTTAAATAGTCTTCAGGAGTAATATCTTCAGGATCTTTATTAATGATGGAAAGAATATCAGGATGATCTGATAATTCCGCTAATTGCTGCAATGCATCTGCAAACCGATTATCAAGATAGTTTCTTGTTTGAAAAACTATCGTTTTAATATTACTGTATGCATTTTCCTCAATTTGCATAGCAGCCACTAAATAAGATGCCATACCTGTTATGAAAATAAACAAAATTATAATTGGCATATAAAAGCTTAAAATCGTAGATTTTAAAGAATAAAGAAACTTTTGTGCAACTATATCCTTCAACCCTCTAACTGATATCTCTATCTTTTTCAAGTCCAGCCCCTTTCCTGTCATAAAATTCGGACTATTCGACCTAGATATTAATAGTACGTAATCAAATGAAAGTATGGAATACAAACTATTTACTATAATTCTGTCAAACTCAATACCTGCATTAGAACCTTACATCTTTTAAGAGTAATATCATACCTTCTTGGCTATCTATTAGTTGCAACTTATTCTGCTCGGATATTGGCAGATTCAAATATCTTCTTTTTTGTATAATAAAATATATTCTACCGGAATCCTTTGCAACTAAATCAGCAAACTGCTCCCGGCTTTTCATCTCCATATTAGGAATTCCAATATAATACATGAATCCAGGGCGATAAAATTTTGCTACATACAAAGAGGCTTCTCCATCATAATGCTTTTGAAATTTCGGCACAAAGTCTTTAACAGAAAAGAATGGAACCGCTGCTGGAAATAGCTGTGTCATCAAAACCGCTACAAAAGCGACCATACCAACAACTAAAACACCAAAGAAACCCATATATTCTTCCCATTGAATCATAACCCAAGTTCCTATTAATACGATGGCAAAAACAATTCCAGTTGAAATCATACCATTCGTAAAAATTGGTGCTAAATCAGATACTATAGTAAAAAGACCCATTTCTAACAAACTAATAAACAGCATCATGATCAACGCTGCTTTTTTTAATGTGCCTAGAATATTTTCGGTAATACATTTGTCAATGTACCATCCCATTATCAGTGCAAGAGGCGGGTACATAGGTAAAATATAGGAAACTAATTTTGTTTGTGACAATGTAAAGAAACCAAGCACAACACTCGCCCATATTATCAAAAAGAGAAGTGTCTCACGTTTCGGATCATTCTGACTCCGTAATGCTGCCCAAACTGATTGAACAAGGAATATTGTCCAGGGAAAGAAACCGATCGCCAAAACAGGAATATAATAATACCAAAGTGTTCCATTGGGATGTTCGGGCTGAAGAAATCGAGCTATGTTATGATAGCCTAAAAACGTACTAATAAAATCCATGCCATGAAAATAATACATTATAAAATACCAAGGTAAAGAGACCAGTAATAACAAGAATCCTTCCCTAAATATTTTCATGTATTTTAATCTTATTAATCTTCCCGTCATAATTAAATGAATTACAATAATGATTATCGGCAATACAATACCAATTGGTCCTTTAGTAAGGATCGCAAGTCCAGCAGAGATATAAGTAATATAATATTTTTCCTTCAAGTAATACAGCAAAGATGCTGTTAGAAAAAAATTCAGCGTCATATCAGTTACTGCAGCCTTGCCTAGATAGAAATACTCAATGCTCGTTGCTGCTATTAAAGCAGCAATCCATCCCGCTCGATTATTAAAAATTGATTTTCCCTCAAAGTACATTAGTAAAGTGCCACATACTGCAAAAAAAGCCGAAGGAAACCTGGCTGCGAATTCATTTTGCCCAAAGAACTTAAATGAGATAGCCACAAGCCAATAATACATAGGCGGTTTATCGTACCAAAAATTACCATAAATCCGTGGCGATATCAGATCCTTTGCTGCAATCATCTCTCTTGCCGTTTGTGCATAAACCGGTTCATCCGGATCAAACAAGGGCAGTTCCCCTAAGTGAAAGAACATAATAAATCCAGCAATAACAATGATAGTAGCAATTTCAAACCATTCTTTTTTATTCATAACCCCTCCATTCTTTTCCCTTTATCTTACACCAGATTCATTGGAAAACTATATGTAACATAAAAATAATTTTTCATGTTACATATAGCACAAAAGAAGCAGTTCCATCCTGCTTCTTTAATAATTCTCAATACCATGCAGTTTATTAGCGTGAATACTCGGTTACTTTATTTCTAGTTTCCTTACTCATATAAAGTGCCTTATCAGCACTAACTAGCAATTCATCTACAGAATCACCATTTTTAGGATAGGCTGCAATGCCAATACTTACGGTACAACCACTTAATTTCTTGGCACACTGCAAGCGTATCTCTTCCGCATAAGAAATAACCATCGCATCTGAGACATTCCGCAAAATAATCGCAAATTCATCTCCACCAAACCGAAATAAGGATCGAAATCCTACAACGGATTGTGCGATAGCTGTAAATTCTTTTAGAATATCATCACCAGCTAAATGACCAGAAATATCATTCTGTTGCTTAAAATTATCCAGATCTAATATCATAACGCCTAATGTAGTAAGAGCTCCAGCTTGCAGCTCTCCTCTTAGTAATTCCACTGTTTTATCAAAAGATCTGCGATTATAAGCGCCAGTCAAAGCGTCAATATCTGCTGCTCCTTTTAAGTTCATATGAACTTCTTCTAATTTTCGAATTGTATCATTATAGCTTTGAATCATTCCAGCAAACTCAGCTGCATAACCAGATGAGGATATTTTTTTATAGCTTCCTGTTCTTACAGAACCAAAAGCTTCAATCAACGTCTCAAAAGGCTTCATATAGCGTTTCACTGTATAGGTGGCAATAATAACAACCAGGAAAATGGTAAATATCCCAACTGCAAAGATTTGATAAAGCATCATATTGCGATACTGTGTTACCTCTGCTGTAGGTGTACTGACAATGACATGCCAGCCTAGTTCCGGCACCTTGCTATACCCGATATAATGTTCAAATCCAGAATAGTTATCTATGATAACCGAACCTGTTGCTCCTTGCAGATTCGCAACGATTGCACCTTTCTTACCAATGCGCTCTTGATCAGAGTGATACACGATAATCCCTCGCTGATCAGTAATTGCGATATATCCGTTACGACCAAAGGTTTTATTATCAAACATCATTGCTAAATTATTCTCATGCAGCCACACTGTCCCGACAACTACACCGGCTATCATACCATCCTCAATAATAGGAACTGAAATGGCTACCACTTCACGTCCTTTTACACTTTTATACACGCCGCTGATAAATGTTTCTCCCTTTATAGCATGCAGAAAGTAATCTCTTTGTGCTAAATTAATCCCTAATGCTTTTTCAGGCTGGCTGGACAAAGAAATATTCCCTTCTTTATCAATGATTAGTATCACGTTTACCTCAGGAATTACTGCATTAATTTTGTCAAGAAGCTCCTTATTATTTCTAATGCTAGAGTCCGATGCAATAATTGCAAGGGAGCTCTCAATATTTTTAAAGTATGAGAGCAATTGTTCACTAAGATTATTTGCAGCTTTCTCATTGGTCGCCAATAATAAAGAATTGGTATTCGCAAGGAAAAAACGATCAAAAGCAACAAATTGAATAAAACTACTAATAATGACCAATGAGCAGAGTAATAGTATGAATTTATGCAAAAATCGCATTGAATCGGATCCTCCTCTCAATAATCACATTATTGAAGACAATATTCTGCTTTTTTCATTAAAAACCTGCTATTATGATGATCCTGCTGCAATGGTAAAATCTAGGTCAATAAAATATCCTTAAAAAAATAGCGTCAGCAAAATTTTGCTACGCTATTTTTTATCAAACTAACAATACATCTTTTTCTTTAATTTGCTGTATTCACTTTGTACATAACCTTCTGCCCAATCCTGATCTTCAATGTTCTCCACTTTCACAGCACAGTATTTATATTCCGGCGTAAAAGAAATCGGATCGAGATGATCAATTGTCAATTCATTACAAGCACCAATCCACCAATGATATGTCATATACACAGCACCTGTATTGACTCGTTCAGTCGAAAGTGCCCTTGCCATGACCTTCCCGCGTCGTGATGATACCCACACCAATTCCTGATCATTAATATTCAATGCTGCAAGATCAGCAGGGCTCATTTGTATATAACCTGGCTCATCTGCTAAAACCTGCAGAGCAGCACAATTTCCTGTCATTGTCCGAACTGAATAATGGCCAATTTCTCTTACTGTACATAATACTAATGGATATTTTTTATCAGGTATTTCTTTCGGTGTACGGTATTCCGATGCGAAGAGAAGTCCCTTTCCGCTTGGGGTATCAAATTTATTTCCCTCATAAAGATATTTTGTCCCCACGGAGTCTTCACTGGTACAAGGCCATTGGATGCTTCCCAGCTCCTCCAGCCGTTTATAGGTGACCCCAGCATAGATAGGGCATAACGTTCGTAGCTCTTCCCAAATTTCTTCCGTTTTACTATATTTCATAGGATATCCCATAGCAGTAGACATCAACGAAATGATTTCCCAATCCGGCTTCACATCGCCTTTCGGCTCAATTGCCTTATTGAATTTCTGAAAGCCTCTATCTGCAGAAGAATATACGCCTTCATGCTCTCCCCAAGAGGTGGCCGGAAAAATAACATCTGCATGCAATGCTGTTTTATTCATAAAAATATCCTGAACAATAACAAGTTCCATACTAGCCAGGGCTTCCCGCACACCTGCGGCATCAGGATCGCTTTGTACAGGATCTTCACCAAAAATATAATACGCTTTCACTTTTCCTTCTTTTGCTAGATGAGGAACTTCCGTCAGACGGTAACCAGGTTTTGCTGGTAAGGCTACACCCCAAGACTTTTCAAATTTACCTCGAATTGCGTCATCTTCCACAGATTGATAACCTGGAAATAAGTTAGGCAATGCCCCATGATCACAGGCTCCTTGTACATTATTCTGCCCCCGCACGGGACCTACGCCTACATTCGGGCGGCCTAGATTTCCTGTCAGCAAGGCTAGTGAGGACAGTCCTTTTACAACATCTACGGCTTGACCAAATTGAGTAACTCCCATTCCCCAGAGAATTGTAGCACTTGGAGCTTTAGCATAGGTCCGTATGGCCTCTCGAATATCTTTTGCAGGTATTCCTGTAATGCTTTCTGCATATTCCGGCGTATATTTTGCAACCGTTTTTTTATATTCAGCAAAACCTTCTGTAAAATTTTCCACATACTGTTTGTTGTATAGTCCTTCCTCAATCAAGACATTTCCAAAGGCATTTACTAAAGCCATATTCGTACCATTCTTAATAGGCAGCCATAAATCAGCAATTTTAGCCTGCTCCGTAAAGCGAGGATCGGTAACAATCACTTTTGCCCCTTTTTCTTTGGCCTTAATAATGCGCCGGGCAACAATCGGATGAGATTCTGCTGCATTATACCCAAAAATAAAGACACATTTCGTATCTTCAATTTCAGGAATGGAATTGGACATTGCCCCATTTCCCAAAGTAGCTTGCAAACCTGACACCGAAGATCCATGACATACACGGGCACAATGGTCAATATTATTGCTTCCTAAAGCTGCCCTCACGAATTTTTGCATAATATAATTGGCTTCGTTTCCGGGACCACGAGCCGATCCCGTAGCCATAATTGCATCAGCACCATATTTATCTTTAATCGCCTGCAGCCTGGTTGCTGCGAACTCAATTGCCTCTTCCCAGGATACTTCTTCAAATTCATCGGTACGCTTACGCCGTAACAGCGGTTTCATTAAGCGCGCTGTAAGACGTTTTGAATTCTTAAGAAAATCCCAGCCATAATATCCTTTTAAACATAATTCACTTTCATTTGTACGGCCATTGCCAGGTTCGGCACCTATGACTTCCCCATTTTCTACTGTTAAATAAATTTGACAGCCACTGCCGCAATAAGGACATATTGTTAATACTTTATTAGCCACTTGACACCCTCCATTTTCCTATTATCTATTGCTCATCACGCCAAGAGCTGCTCGTTTGCGTCTGTTTTGCATCTGCTCTGCCATTTTAGAGCCACGAACTTCGTAAAGAGCCTTTGTTGGGCAAACTTTAATACAGGAGGGACCCTCGTCTTGTTTGCGGCACAAATCACACTTTAGTGCTTCCACTTTACTTTCACCTTGTGCAGGTGCTGCAGTGAGCACTAAATCCATTGCACCATAAGGACACGCCATCAAACAGGCCTTACAGCCGATGCATCTTCCTTGAATCACTTGCACAGACTGATCTTGCTGCACAATCGCTTGAGCCGTACAAGCCTTAGCACAGGGTGCATCTTCACATTGGTGACACTGAATCGGCGTAGTCACCTTTGCTGTCTTGACCACTCTTAATCGTGGTGAAAAATTTTCTACTGTCAGCTTGTCTAAGAGTTGCTCCTTTTGATGCGCCATTACACAGGCAACTTCACATGTACGGCAGCCAATGCATTTCCCTGGGTCTGCTATTACAAAGTCATTCATATTCCTACCTCCTAAATCTTCATAATATTTGACTTGCCTCTAACCGCCCACTCTAACCATCGGACGTCTTACTGAAGCTTGATCTTTGTAACTTAAAGAATGCTGCAAATGTTTGCTTCTTAAAGTGTTAGTAAATAAACGATAGATTTCCTCATCATCACACCCCTTACGCAGCAGGGACTTAATATCCGTTTCTTGGTTTGACAATAAACAGGACTTAATTTTCCCATCCGCAGTCAATCGAATTCGATTGCAGCTATTGCAAAATTGTTCGGACATTGGCGTGATAAAACCAAATACCCCTTGTGCACCTGGTAAGCGATAATATCTGGCTGGTCCATTGCCCTCAATGTTCATAACAGGCTCTAAAACGCCTTGTCCTTGGAACTCAATTTTGCTTTTCACAATAGCAATACTAATTTTTTGCCCCATGTTTTTCTCCCCAATGGGCATATATTCAATAAAACGGATGGCAATAGGATGCTGATACACTTGAGTAATAAAGTAGGAAAGATCAGAATCGCATAACGCTTCTGTCACTACAACATTTAGTTTGACAGGATTTAGACCAGCTTCTAATGCACTTTTTACACCAGCAAGCACCTGCTTTAATTGCCCTTGACCAGTAATATGGGCAAAACGTATGAAATTGGTCGTATCCATACTGATATTGATTCGGTCTAAACCAGCTTGTTTTAATCGCAGGGCCATATGGCCCTGACTTAATAAACTACCATTTGTCGTCATGGAAAGATCCTTAATGGTATCAAGCTTACGTATCTGACGAATAAAATCAACAATACCCCTGCGCAGCAGTGGTTCTCCCCCCGTAATTCGAATTTTGCTGATACCATGCTGACCAAGGACAGTAATAATACGCAGCAGCTCTTCATAAGACAATATTTCCTGAGAATCCAGCAGCTGTATTCCTTGCGGCGGCATGCAATATCTACAGCGAAAATTACAGCGATCTGTTACTGAAATTCTAAGATAATCTATGACACGTTTATACCCGTCTAGCATTTCTTCACCTGCCCTACTCATACTTGTTCATGTTTAATTATGCAAGCCTTATCTGCTAGGCTTATAGTGGGTGTGCAAAAGCTTGTGGGATCTATGCCCTAGAGGTTCTCCCAGAAACTTTTGATAAATCTCCTGTATTTCTGGATTTTCATGAGACTTTCGATAACGCTGCTCTTCATCATGCTGATAGGTACTGGCTTTCCGATTTTCATAAGCTCTTTTTCCATCAACAGGCAAGAGCATTTTCGGCTGACCACCACCACTGATGCAGCCCGCTGGACAGGTCATGACCTCCATAAAGTGAAAATCTGTCTTTCCTCTTTTTATTTCTTCCAAAACGGGAACTACATTTTTCAATCCTGAAACCACAACGGTTTTCAGCTTTAATGAGCCAGTATCCAAGACAACTTTTCTGACACCTTGTTCCCCTCTGGCACTTGTTATATTTACATTTTCAATCGCTTCTTTCGTTATGAGTTCATAAGCAGTACGAATCGCAGCTTCCATAACGCCACCTGTTACTCCAAAGATAGTACCTGCACCTGAGTACATTCCCAAGGGCTTATCAAAACTCTCTTCGGGCAAAGCATTAAAATCAATCGAGGCTTCCTTAATCAGATACGCTAATTCTCTAGTCGTTAAGACAGCATCTACATCCTGAAAACCGCTGGACTTCATCTCAGGCCGGTCGGCCTCAAACTTCTTACAGGTACAAGGCATAATTGCAACACTGTATACTTCTTGGGCATCGACTCCATCTACAGCCGCACCATAAGTTTTAAACATACTTCCTGCCATTTGCTGAGGTGACTTACAGCTTGATAAATGGTCAATCAGTTCCGGATATTCATTTTCCACAAACTTTACCCATGCGGGGCAACAGGAGGTAAACATCGGCAATGGTCCGCCCTCTGTGATTCTCTTAACCAATTCGCTGCCTTCCTCCATTATGGTTAAATCAGCAGCAAAGTTCGTATCATACACTCTCGTAAAGCCCAAACGCTTTAAAGCTGCAACCATTTTACCAGGTACCAGACTGCCAAGAGGCATGCCAAACTCTTCAGCAAGAGAGACTCTGACTGCCGGAGCACATTGTACCATGGAAAATTGTTTTTTATCCGCTAACCGCTTCTTTACTTTGAAAAAGTCCCCATGGTAATAAGCAGCAAATAGTGGTTCATTCACAATTGGCATATTCCGCTCTTGCAGTCGTTGGCTGCGGGATGTTGCGTACTGTTCAAAAGGAGAATCGTAACCACTGCATATTTGCACACATTGTCCACACATAACACACTTCGCCGCATTAACCGACTGAGCTTTTCCCTGCTGACCTTCAATTGCATTCACAGGACATACTTCCGAGCATCGCCCACATCCTGTACAAAGTTCTGCATCGATTTTAATATTTTCTTGTAATTTCTTCGCCACCACGCATCACTCCCTGACCATGAATTCATTATGGAATCCACCCATTTTATTGGCCGCCGCAATACGCCGTTGTGTTCGCTCTTTTACCATATCAACATATTGAAGGGCCTCGCGGGGACAAGCCTTTACACATGCGGGCTCTCCCCCACATAGATCACATTTACTAGCAATAACCTCTGGTTCATTTTGCAGAAGGTCACCATCACCTACGGACTCTTGGTGAGAAAAAATCAATTCAATGGCTCCAAAGGGACAAGCGATCATACAGCTTTTACAGCCAATACAGCCTGTTTCATCAATTACAATCCGATTGCTCTGCTTTTTTATGGCTGATACTGGACAACTCTTTAAGCAAGGAGCATCTTCACAATGGCGGCATTGAACTGGCATTGTGATCTCATGACTTTTCACGAGATACAAACGCGGATTTAGAGAAAAATTCATATTCCCTACCGTCTTAATTTCTGTATCCAAATGAGCAACAGCACAAGCCACTTCGCAGACACGACAGCCAATGCATTTTTTTGGATCACCCAAAACAAATGAATTCAAATTACGACTCACTCCTCCATTCTTTACTTATACTAAAAAAGATGTAAACACGAAGACACGAAGTGCATGAAGAACACTGCCTATTTCCCGTGTTTTCTTCTGCTCTTCGCGCTTTCTAGTATTTTGCGAACATCAATTATGATTTGACTATATAAGTCTTTCAGATTACAATTATATCAAAATTTATTCCATACTAATAATACTAATAACATTCGTCTCCCATACTTTTTAGGTATTTATATTTATAGGAGAGTGCTTTTATGATCAGTCTTCGTGAAATACAATATTTTCTTGCCATTGCACAAGAAGGCAATATCACAACAGCCGCTCAGCGCTTGCATATGGCTCAGCCTCCTCTTAGCCGGCAAATGAAACAACTGGAAGATAATTTAGGTACAAAGCTTTTTGAACGTGGTCATCGAAAAATTCAACTTACAGAAGCAGGGCGCTTGCTGCGCAACCGAGCGGAGCAATTACTAAAGCTTATGGATACAACGGTAAAAGAAATCAGAGACATTGATTCTGGTGCCTACGGTACATTGTCCATAGGCACAGCTTCCTCGTCCGGTGTAACCATTCTGCCAAAAGTAGCACGTATCTTTCGCAATCATTATCCTGATTTAAAGTTTGAATTATGGGAAGGGGAGTCAATTCGCATTATTGAACTGCTAAATGCAGGTTTAATTGAAATCGGCTTAGTACGTTTCTCTTTTGATACGGATACTTATGAATCCATCGAATTACCGAAGGAACCTTTAGTCATTGCTATTCATAAGGACAATGTTGGAATTTTAGAGGAAGCAGGAGATTCCATTCCCTTGCAAAAACTGATTGATCAACCACTAATGATTCATCGTAAATACGAAATCATTATAACGGAACATTGCCAACAAGCTGGTTTTAACCCTTATCTACTTTGTAAGAGTGATGATATTATGCCTATTTTAGCCTGGGCCGACGCAAATGTAGGTCTAGCAATTGTACCGCGAGCTGCCATTGGTCTGATCCCGAACACAAACCTCGTGTTTAAGACGATTAGCGATCCTTGTATCAATATTGCATCCGCAGTTATCTGGATGCGCAACCGCCACTTATCGGCTGCTGCTCGTCATTTCCTCACTTTATTCACAACGATCACGCAAGCTCCCTCTCCTCAATCCTAATTTTAGAAAGGAGCGTCGACGCCTTGAATCAGCAGCAAATCAGTGCCGTTATCTTAGCTGGCGGTAAAAGTAAGCGTATGGGACAAGACAAAGCCTCTCTTCCTTGGGGTAAGCATGATATTCTGCACAGTATTATTGAATGTATGGAGAAAATCGCACAAGACATTCTTGTCATCAGCAATCTGTCTCGTATTTTACCTCCCTCAGTCCGAGTCTTGACCGATATCATTCCCCAATGCGGCCCTTTAAGCGGAATACATGCAGGTTTGCATTATGCTAAATCTGCTACTATTTTTGTTATTAGCTGTGATATGCCTTTTGTCATACCAGAAGCTGTGCAAACAATTGTAAACTGCGCAGCAGCTAACAAAGAGCGAGATGCGATACTGCCCTTATATCAGGGTAAAATACAACCGATTTTTGCTTGTTACCAAAAAAGTTCTCTCCCAATCATGGAACAAGCTTTGTACGCTGGTCATTACAAAGTATCATCACTTTGCAACTTGCTAAATAGCTTCTACCTATCAGAAGAAATGTGGCCGCCTACAATCAATTTGGAACTCTTATTTAAAAATTTAAATTCTTTTACCGACTATCAACAGGCCTATTTATATCACAAAAGCAGGTGAATGAAATGATTGTATTAGAAGATGCCCTTACCCTTTTATTAAACCATGCGCCACTGCATTGCAATACCACGAGATTACCGCTGGCAGAATGTTTTGGCCGTATTTTAGCAGAAGATATTACTTCGACTATGGATTTTCCTCCTTTTAATCGTTCTCCTTTAGACGGGTATGCGGTACAATTCAAAGATATTATCCATGCATCAGCAGAACATCCTGCCCTGCTGACGCAAATTGAATCCGTTCCTGCAGGATCGGTTCCTTACAACACAATCAGTTCCGGACAAGCAACACGAATTATGACGGGTGCAAAAATTCCAGAAGGTGCTGATGCCGTTGTTCGCTTAGAAGATACAGGCACAGTTAACAGTCAAATCGCAATATGGACTGCTGAAAAAGCAGCAACCAATATTTGTTCGCAAGGTGAAGAAATCCGTATCAATGAAAAAGTCTTAACAGCAGGCACTCTCTTAGAAGAAGGAGCACTTGGGCTTTTGTCCATGTTGGGACATGCCAATCCGCTGATTTTTCATAAACCAAAGATTGGTATCCTCGCCACTGGCAGCGAGCTCTTATCTCCTTCTGATCCAATGAAACCCGGAAAAATCCGTGATTCCAACAGTTATATGCTCTTGGCAAAAGTCCTTAAAGCTGGCGGAGAACCGGTTTTACTTGGGCGTGTTGAAGACAATTTATCCTCAATAATCACAAAGCTTTCTGCTCATCCTAATCTGCCTCTATATATTACAACAGGGGGCGCTTCTGTTGGCGATTATGATTTAATGGAAAAACTATTTCAGGAATTACAAGTTCCTCTCCTCTTTAAAGGTGTCGCAATAAAGCCAGGCATGCCTGTTTTAGCTGGGATTTGGAAAAATTCTTTACTGATGGCTCTATCTGGCAATCCCGCAGCTGGCAGTGTTTCCTTTGAAATGCTAATCACCCCACTTATTCGTAAAATTGCAGGATTAAGGAATTGGAAGCATAAAAAATCTACGGTAAAACTATGGGGTACCTTTAAGAAAACATCACCAACTCGCCGTTTCGTTTGGGCACGCTGGTTTGTAAAGCAAGGTACCATTTATGCAGAACCACTATCCCATCAAGGCAATGGAATGCTAAAATCAGCTTTAGAAGCCAATGCACTACTTGAAATCCCAGCTCATAATCCCATTATAGAAAATGGAACAGAGCTGGAAGCAGTACTTTTACAACTATAGAATGAGGACCATTCTTTCTAAAGGAGTATTCTAAATGAAAACTGTACATGTAACCAATGCTGTGGGACTCGTACTTGGTCAAGATCTAACCAAAATTGTCCCTGGCGAGTTTAAAGGAGTCGCATTTCATAAAGGACATATCATTTGTCAGGAAGATATCCCTGTAATGCTAAGTATGGGCAAAGATCATGTTTATATTTTGGAAATGGGCCCTAGAGATGTCCATGAAAACGCTGCAGCAGAGCAGCTTTCACGGCTTGCAGCTGGAGCTAATATTGTTCGGCAGCATGCTAGTGAAGGTAAAGTAACGATGATAGCTGACACTTTTGGCTTATTAGATATCCACATTGATAAACTATTACAAATTAATGAAATGACAGGTGTTGCTTTATCAACTCTGCATACCGGTACCCTCGTCAAAAAAGATGACATAGTGGCTGCTGCCAAAATCATTCCACTAACACTGCCGCAAGACACCCTGGATCATATTGAAAAAATCTGCGCTTTGGAAAAGATTATTTCCATTAGACCCATGCCAGCGAAAAAAGCTGGTTTAGTTGTAACTGGCAATGAAGTTTTTTATGGTCGTATCAAAGATCGATTTAAAGAAGTCATTCAGAAAAAAGTGTTAGAATTAGGCAGTGATCTGTCACAAACTATTTTTGTACCAGATGATGCCAACAAAGTTTCCGCTGCAATTAAAGAGCTTACTGTCGAAAACGACTTGGTCTTTGTCACAGGCGGCATGTCTGTCGATCCTGATGACATCACGCCTCTGGCTGTACGCCAAACTGGAGCAGATGTTATTGTTTACGGTACTCCCGTATTGCCGGGTGCTATGTTTTTATTCGCTTATCTTAATGGCACACCCATTTTAGGCATTCCTGCTTGTGGAATGTTTAGTAAAATTACTGTTTTAGATGTAATCTTGCCTAAAGTTCTCGTTGGCGAGAAAATTACATCCCGCATCATTGCTTCCTTAGGGCATGGAGGTCTTTGCCGGACTTGCACCGAAGGATGTCATTATCCCAATTGTTCTTTTTGTAAATAACAACTAATTATTTTAAAAAGCTATGATGAATAAGCTGTTTGCATATATGTGCAAACAGCTTATTCACTATAAAAAGGACTAGCATCGTAATTCATTACGATCTTACATCACTAAAGAAAACGAAAAGCATCTATGCTCTAAAAAAATACTTTTCAGGTTGCAGGTATCAAAAGAAATAGTAGCGAATTACTATTTAAATACCATATTTCGCTATTTTTCGACTTATTTTTCACAAATTTTATTTTCTTACATTCAGCGCTTGCATTGGGGTGAATCAGCTTTGAAAATCGTCATCCATAGAATCCGCAACTTTATTTTGTTTATTGCCATATGGAAGATACTATTACTACCAGCTAGCGCATCCGCTCAAGAGATGCTCCTGCAATCAAAATGGACACACCCATTTCAAGCTGCAGGTTATTATGCTGCCATTGAAAAAGGAACTCCCAAGACTACCATCGCAGATGAAGTCGTACAATCCCTTCCCAGCGTAGATAATTCTTTAATTCGCCCACTCATTGCGATTATTGGCATTCTTACATTGTGCTTGATCTTATTTATCATTTTCAATATCAAACTTAGAAATATAGTACGTAAGAGGACATTTCGTCTAGAAAAAAAGTTCAGTGAACTCAAAGAAAAGAAAAAGATAATCCGCCGCTTGGCTTATTACGATATTTTGACCAACCTGCCAAATCGCCTGTACATCCAAAATATGCTCTCTGCAAAAGCAGTCGCATCGCAAAAGGGTGAAAATGAATTCGCGGTTGTATTTATTGATCTCGATGATTTTAAGAGAATTAATGATGCGATGGGACATGCTGTCGGTGATGACTTTTTGAAAATGGTTACACAAAGAATTTTGAGTTGTTTACGGAATAATGATATCATTGCTCGTATCGGCGGAGATGAATTTATTTTATTGCTGCCCAATTTAGATAAAGAAGAAACCACTTTGGCAATTGAAAAAGTGATTAATGCCATTAAGGAACCATGGCCGTATCGCGAAAGTCTTTATTATCTTTCAGCCAGTGCTGGGATTACTTTTTCTCCCCAAAACGGTCAATTATTTGATGATCTTATTAAAACCGCCGCTATGGCACTTTATGAGGCCAAACGTCAAGGCAAAAATCGGTTTGATTTTTTCACTGAGACAATGCAGGTTCGATCGATCGACCGCCTGCAATTAGAAATGGATTTACATCAAGCAATTTATGAGCATTCCGGATTAGTATTGCACTATCAGCCCCAAATCTCTTACGATGGCACTATTATTGGAGTGGAAGCTTTAGTACGCTGGAATCATCCAACAAAGGGCTTGCTGTTTCCCGATGCATTCATTCCTTTAGCAGAAGAGACAGGCTTAATCATCCCCTTAGGCGATTGGGTTATCCTCACAGCTTGCAGGCAAAATATGCAATGGCAGAAATCAGGCTACCCTCCTGTGAGGATTTCTGTAAATCTATCCGTGAAACAGTTTCAAAATCCTCATCTTTTACAGAACATCCAGAGTATTTTACAAAAAACAGACTTACCTCCTCATTTGCTGGAGCTAGAGATTACGGAAACGGTAGCGATTAGAAATGCAGAACTTACCTTATCTTTGCTAAATTCCCTGCGCTCCATAGGAGTGCGCCTAGCTCTTGATGACTTTGGCGTAGGGTATTCTTCTTTTATGTATTTGAAGAGTTTCCCCATTGATATCTTGAAAATTGATAAATCATTTATTCGTGATATCACTTTAAATCAAGAAAGCCAAGCTATTATCCAAGCTATTTTACAGGTGGCTAAAAGCCTGCGTTTTAAAGTAGTAGCAGAAGGAGTGGAAACATCAGAACAGCTTGCATCTCTAAAAAAGCTTGATTGTCCTATCATGCAAGGCTATCTGTTCAGCAGACCCATACCTGCTGATAAAATGGATACCTTTTTAAAGAACGAAAATCAATGGACTTAATAACAATCAATTAACGCTTATGCAAAAGACCTCCAACCTATTGAAAAGAAAGTAGGTTAGAGGTCTTTTATTAAATTTTACTTTTTTACGCAGAAAACAGAATAAAATTCTATTATTAAGTATATATTTAGAATATTATTCTTAATTATTCATAAGTAAGAGAACTTTAGCATTTACATGAAAAAGCGTATAAAATTATAATAGCATTGAGGTGATCAACAATGGATCTTATTGATAAAAAGATTCTTTATTTACTGCAAAGTAACGCAAGAATGTCAAATGCAAATATAGCCCGAGAAATAAAGCTTGCTCCTTCTGTTACATTATCTCGCGTCCGCAAGCTAGAGGAACAAGGAATCATTACAGGCTATGAGGCTAAACTCAATCATCATGAACTTGGTTTAGACATGCTTGCATTTGTTTTAATTCAAGTAACAGGAGATAAAGACATTGAAAGCTTATTAATTGCTATTCCAGGTGTTCAAGAGGTCCACAATGTTGCTGGTGATGATTGCTATCTGATTAAAATTCGGACTCGGAATACAGAATCTTTAAGCAAGCTATTAAAAGAAAAAGTTAGAGGCGAGTCTATCTCAACAAAGACAATCATTGTTCTTACTACGTTGAAAGAAACTTCAAAACTAACATTTTAATTCAAATACAATTATCAATGGAGGTTTTAAAAATGAATTCTTCAAATCGCATCACTTTTCCGATTGTAATTGCATTATTAGCAGTTTATTTTCCCTGGGGCGGCACATATTTAGCAATGAAATTCGCAGTGGAAACTCTTCCTCCATTTTTGCTGGCAGGAACTCGTTTTGTAATCGCTGGAGCAATCCTATATTTGTGGGAGGTGTATAAAGGAACAAAAACGCCTGATACGCTTCATTGGCGCAACGCTGCCATTATTGGAGGGCTAATGCTTTTAGGCGGTAATTCGTTGGTAGTTTGGGCAGAGCAGACAGTTTCTTCAGGTATTGCAGCATTAATTGTTGCTACTGTTCCCTTATGGATGACCATATTGGCTTGGATATGGCAAGGAAATGCAAGACCCACTATCTATGTACTGCTTGGGTTATTATTGGGATTTTTAGGTCAAGTACTGCTAGTCAGCAATTCCTTTCACTCCTCCAGCTACGATTCCTCACAAATCTATGGATATCTGGTATCAATGTTTGCTTCCTTATCGTGGGCAATAGGTTCCTTATATTCACGAAAAGCACAATTGCCCAAATCCGCGCTCATGTCTATAGCAATTCAGAATATAATGGGTGGAGTACTGTGCCTAATCGTGGCAATCTCACTGGGTGAATTAGGTCAATTGAATATCGAGCAAGTATCAACTCGCTCGCTCTTCTCGTTCGCATACTTGATTTTTATCGGCTCAATTATTGGTTTCAGTGCTTATATTTGGGTTCTGAAAGCAACCGAACCAGCTATTGCTTCCACTTATGCTTATGTTAATCCAATCGTTGCGGTCTTTTTAGGATGGGCATTTGCCAATGAACAATTAACCTCCAGCACTGCTATAGCCGCGCTTATCATTTTAGCTTCTGTCTTCTTAATCACTAGAAATGCGGCTCCGAAAAAGCTGCCGTCCCCTACAACAGCAGCAAAGAATATTTAATTTTTATAACTCTTGCAGCTACATTCTTCTCCAAGTTTTGTTTGAGTCTTTTATCATAGCGGGAACGACTCGAACTGGGTCAACAGTCACAAAAAGGTATGCATCCTCAGAGTGTGTCTTTTTTCTAAACGTAAATGGCAGAAAGAGGAACAATATAATTGCACCCACAATATAAAGATCTGGCAGGCTAAATAGGAATACACTGCTTACAAAAAGAATGATCATAATGATATACAAAAACATAAACATTATACTATTTTCACCTCCGCTACTTCCATTTTCCCGATTAATGCAATTTACACTTGCTATAGAACTAATCACATACACTGCTACTCTCTATGATTCGCACAGCTCCATAAATAAAAGTAAACGATCAGAGATATACCCTGACCGTTTACTTTTTATTAAACCAAAACGGCAACCTGGCAATCATAGACCTCCGTCCTTAGACCCATAGCTTTGCGTCCCCATCTTTCGACAGGTTTGCCAAATATTTACTTACTTTCATCATATTAATACTAAAAACTACATAAGTCAAGCTTTTTTCAGGACTTAAACCCCATGGTTCAAGATTTAGGTCCTATTGCTCATCTATAAACGGCTAGCTCTTCCAATCCCTTCATTTACTGGTCCAAGACTTTTTTCATTCCATGTGGGCAAACAGCAACACAAATTCCACAAACATGCCCCTGAAATTGAGAGTAGTGGTTTATTTTCCATACGTCGCATTTTCTTACATCAATTAATTCTTCCCTTGATAAATCCTCACTCCAGAGATTGCCGGCAATTGCACCAGCTGGACATGCATAAACACATCTTTTACATGTACCACAATAATTTTTTAGAAGTAAACCATTGGTCTGAAATGGTATATCAGTTAACACGGTAGAAATCCTAATCCTTGGACCATATTTCTTCGATATTAGCAGAGAGCTTTTACCAATCCACCCTAAGCCGCCCCTGACGGCAGCGACTTTATGAGGAAATTCACCTTTGATATTGACAAAATCAGTTCTTTTGGAAGAAGGTATTGCGTAAGCAAGATACCCCTGCCTATTGATTTGATTTTTTAATGTTTCCGTTATCAAATCAAGTTTATCATTTACATTAAGATATTCATCATAATACACTTGATTTGGTCCTGATATGATCTCATCAACTATGGTTGGCGAAAGAGGCAGTCCAATTGTTATTGCGTATGAAGTATTTTTAAACTTACCGGAAGAAAAATCACCTACATAAGCAAACCCGTATAATAGATGATCAAATGCATCCAACGTTTTTATTATATCCTTTTGTATTTCCAAAGCAGTTATTTGCAACCTGTTCGCCTCCCAGCTAGTATTACTTTTATTATACTGGCGGGTAACGTCTCTTTGAAATTGAAAAGGATTATGAATGATATAAAAAAAGCCTATATCATAACCGAATTCTCTTGAAGTTTTTTAATCAAAGTGTGTACTGTGGGTGAAAGATTTTTATCTTTGCGAGTAATCGCAAACAGCGGTATTTTCAATTGACTTCGTTCGTTAAATATATAAAATTTATCATTTTCTTTATTGAGATTCTCTACCACACTGCGTGGAAGCAGCGCAATCCCTAGTCCCTCCATCATCGCATTTTTTACAGAATCAAAATCACTATATTCAAAAGTTGAATTCAGTCCATGTTTTTGCAGCAATTCATCGCACAACATACGAAAGGTACAGCCTTGTCGAAAATTGATTACTGGATACTCATCAATTTGCGGACAATTCTTATCTTTCATCAGCTTTTTATGCCCAGCCCAAACAAGATCTTCCGAATGAATCATAATTGTATTTAAGTATTTCGCAGAGATAAAGTCATGTACAATACCGATGTCATATTGATTGTTATTAAGTCCATTAAGCACACAGCTTGAATTTAAGCAAATTTCCACGTTAATTTTATCAGCATTACCACTTGTTTGTAGTTGTAGTAATGCGGGTGAAAGCAAAGAATTAATATAACTGCTTGATATACCAACCCTCATATACTGAACTTCTGAAAAGCAATGAATGTTAGTAACTGTTTCACCATAAATTCTAAGAATTTTTTCTGAAGGATCAATTAAGTATCTGCCAGCATCCGTAATATACAGTTTTTTACCAATCCTTTCAAATAACTGTACCCCAAAATGTTCTTCCAGCGAACGAATTTGGGCCGAAACCGTTGGCTGTGTAAAATTAAGCAACTCTGCAGCTTGTGTAATATTCTCAAGTTTAGCAACTACACAAAAGGTTTTTAATAAGCGAATATCCACGATACACCTCAAATACTAGTTTTATCCCTTCCTACTAAAATCAGAAGAGACTGACCTCTACTCTGATTTTAGTAGGAATAACACTTTGTAGCAATAGCATCAAAATAATAAAACTAGCAATCATCTTTTCATGATGATGCGGTCTAAAAAAATAAACACCAGCAGCGATTCCTCTTTGCTGATGTTCGGAATGATTAATACTATGACAAAACCTTGCTTTGTGCTCTTTCAATTGAGTATAATGACTCCATAACTAGATACTTTTTCTAAGTACGGAGGATGACTCTATGGATACCAGGCAATTACAATCCTTCCTCGCTGTAGCTCATTATTTAAATTTTACAGAGGCAGCCAAACATCTCTTTCTTGCACAATCTTCACTAAGCAGACAGATTGCAGAGTTGGAAAAAGAGCTTGGCGCTCCCTTATTTATTCGTACAAATCGAACAGTTACTCTAACATCAGCAGGGAATCTATTACGAAAAGAGGCTGACGCTCTAATCAGCAAGATAGACGGCTTAATTACACAAATTCATCAACTTCAAGAAGGCCTTACTGGTGATTTAAAAATTGGCTGCCTTGGCGTTGAAAAATATTTTTTCCCTGAACTGATAAAAAATTTTTCAGAAAAGCATCTGCACATTCAACTGCATATCGATTGGTTTAGTCTAAAAAAATTAAATCAGGCATTAGAAGCTGGACATATCGATGTTGGTTTTTCTTTAGAGTCTGAAGTTCAAAATATCCCTAATTTATTGTCCAAAACCTTATACACTGATCGTTTAGCAGTGGTCGTTCCTTGTGACCATCCGCTGGCCAGTACTACCAGTATCAGTCTCTCGGAATTAGCAGAGGAATCCTTCGTAATCATGTCTAGAAACGAGGTTCCCAATAGCTTTGATTTTATTACGAAACTCTGCATACAAAAAGGCTTTTTTATGAAAATTACCAAAGAAGCGGCTTCCTTAGAAACACTTTTTCTATTAGTTGAATTAGGTATGGGACTTTCAATTCTTTCTTATAAAATGCAAGCAAATAGTCACTCAAATCTCCGTTTTATACCCATCTCAGATAAAGATGCCCTCATATCCATTGTAATTTCTTGGAATAAAGATAATACGAATCCAATCATCCCTTTGCTTCTTCAAGAGCTGGATACGATTTTATCAAATCTTAGCTAACGTTCCCTATGAGCGTGGCGGCTTCGAGTAATCCAAATAATTTTTATATTTTTTCAGCCGTTCCGGCAATTCCTGTATATTCGGATTTGGCTTTAAAGAAACTTTCATCAATTCATCTGCATGTTCAAATTTTCCTGAAAGCAGCACATGAGAATGCGCTTTATCTTCCTCAGCTATTTCAAACTTCACTTTATTATTTATCACCTGCAGCGTTCCTCTTACTCCACATGTCCCACATATTGCAGGAAAATTATGCTCTTCATTTCTAATTTCAATAAGCTTCGAATGACACATAGGACAAACTCCTGATTCGCCAATATACTCGGCGTCTGCTATCGGATTCATTACTGTTTTTGCTACATGCTTGCCAGACTGATGCGCTCTTTGCAGTGCTTCTTCTTTGAAAACGATTGAAGCAGGTAATCCAACCCAATTCACCAATATTTTGTCAACCACTTCGATTTGAAGAGGCAAAGCAAACAAATGCAGCATAGGAAGTGCCAAATTATCCCACTCGCTTCCGCCAACAGCAATTAACGATGCTGCTCTTGGCTTAAAGGCTCTTTCATCCGGTCCTCTGCCTGTAGTAATCCCTTTCTCATTCCGTATCTTTTTAGCAATCATACGGAATGCTACATCATGAGAAGGTCCCATTCTATCATTTAGTACTTTTAGCAATCCACTTGGGCTTTTCTCATAAATAGGAGATCCTAGAATTAATCCATCGCATTCCATTATTTTCTCATCAATAAATGCAAAATCATCATCCTTTAGAATACAGTCGCCAGGCCCGGACTTCTCAAATAAGTTTACTACACAGGCATTACAGCCTGTACAAGGTTTGATGTGCAAATCATGCAGACGTATCAGTTCTACCTCTGCTCCCATCTCTTGCGCTCCCATCAGTGCCTCTTTTACTAATATTTCTGTATTGCTCATTTTTCTGCCACAGCTTATTCCTAATATTTTCATATAGTCCTCCCAGCAATTTTGCTATATCTTCTTTCAAAAGTAACCTATTTTATTATAAACGGTACTATCAGACAGGTATAATCGAAAAAACCGTGCATACAATCGGAATAATGCATACTTCTTTTTTGCCTACTACGTATTTTTCTAAATTGACCTATGAAAAAACATACTATTGTATGTATTGACTATCAGTGAATGAGTGTTGCAAATTCAAATTTATCAATTTTTGCATTCTACACCTGTAGTAAGTCATTTAACAGCATTTTTAGCAAAGAAACCGTGATTTTGGGAGATTTAACCCCTATCCAATATTTGACATTTCTTTTTAGAAGGAAGACAATAAAAAGAAAGCTAAATGGTTGGTGATTTTCTTATGAAACGAAAAGGAACATCGCTTTTAGAAAAACAAATACTACATACCATCTTCGGAAAAATTGAAAACGGCAGCCTTGCGATCCGCTACTGGGATGGCGAAGAAATTATCTACGGTCAGCCAAAGGGTAACATGAAACTTATTTTTAAAACGATGCCAACGTTACATTTCGCTAATGACCCTATTCTCGCTATGGGTGAATCTTATATGAGCGGCGCTCTTGATTACGAAGGGCATCTAGAAGATTTCCTCCGCCTACTCGATGCCAACCCTCAGGCTTTTGTAAAGAACAATATTCTCACAAAGACTGTTCAAGCAATGAGCGGGTTAAGCAGCCGATTTCAAGCCAAACAGAATATTCAACATCATTATGATCTTGGCAATGATTTCTTTTCTTTATGGCTTGATAAAACGATGAGCTATTCCTGCGCCTACTTCAAACACAGTGACAATACACTGGAACAAGCTCAGTTGCAAAAAATTGACTATATCTTAAAGAAGCTGAATCTAAAACCGGGAGAAGCCTTGCTCGACATCGGCTGCGGCTGGGGCTGGCTTATCATTAAAGCCGTGCAAACCTATGGTGTGAAAGCTATGGGCATAACCTTAAGTGAAGAGCAATTCAAAAAAAGTCAGCAGCGAATTGCCAGTTTAAACTTAACGGATCAAATAACGGTCAAACTGCTAAATTATCTTGATCTGGATGAGAAAACCTATCGTTTCGATAAAATCGTCAGCGTGGGTATGTTTGAACATGTAGGCAAAAAGAACATTCCCAATTATCTTGAGAAAATATCCAGTCTGCTGGCACCAGGAGGTTTATCGCTGCTTCACACCATTACCGATACCACTGAGAACAAACCAGAAAATTCATGGATTAAGAAATTTATATTTCCTGGCGGCTACGTTCCGTCCCTGCGTGAAGTCATATGGCAACTGCCAGAATATGATTTTCATCTCCTCCATATGGAAAGCCTCCGCATGCATTATGCCAAAACTCTTGACTGCTGGTATCATAATTTTTCTGATCATATCGATATTATTAAAGAGAAATTTGACGACCAATTTGTCCGAATGTGGAGTCTTTACCTCCAAGGCTGCGCTGCTGCGTTCCGAGCGACAGGGCTGGATATTCATCAACTCCTTTTTTCAAAAGGCTTAAATAATAATCTGCCGCTAACGTACGAGCATTTACATAACTGACGCTATCTTATAGCTTTGGGATAATCTATGGTGATTTTACTGAAACACTAAGCCTCCTATCCACTTTAAATCTTAACTTATATAGAAGAAGGCGCATTTACCTTATCGATAAATAGCGCCTTTCTTTATTTTCTTATTGCTAGTAGTTATTTCAATTATCATTGTTCTCATTTCTTTATAGTTTTTATAATGAATAAGACGAATAATAAAAACGGTATAATATAAATAAAAAACTACCTATTTTATACAATACATAGGTAGTTTTTCATTTATTGCATAAATTTGAGATTCCCGAGGTCTTTCCCATAACAGTGGCTTATGTTGACACGAAGTATTCATATTGATGAGCAAGACATTCTATATCACGCATGTTGATTAAAAAGAAAGTAAAGACAAAAGACATTTTTTCTAAAATCGTGGTTGCTAACAAACGATTCAAAAAGAGGCGTCTTTTTTAACATTCGTATATACGGATCATCCATTAGTTATTATTTCAAGTATTTTCGAGAATTTTCTTTTAGCATCAACTGATAATCTTCTAAAATTGTGGAATCAGAATGTAGCAGTTCACGCAAAGCCAAGGCACAAGAGCCAATTACTCCAGAATGTACACCAAGATCTGAAATTTTGATCTGTACTGACTTGGCAACCTCAGGAAAAGAATGATTGTTTACCATATCTATAATAGGATTAATGAAAGTTTCTGCCCCTCCCCCCAATTTACCGCCAATAAAAATTGCTTCTGGATTATACATATTAACGACATTGGCAATGACCAAGCCTACGTATTTCCCTACTTGTTGCAAGAGTTCCCATGAGTAAGAACCTTCACTCTTTGCCGATTTCAAAATATCTTCAATGCCAATTTTTCCAGTCTGTTCCCAAACTATTTTTAGAGGATCTTGAGGGTTTATCATTGCTAATTCATCATTTGCTTTGCGCAGTAATGCTGGAATGCCGCAGATGGCTTCTAAGCAACCTCGATTCCCACAATTACATAAAGGACCATTTTCCATCATGAAACTATGTCCAATCTCTCCAGCATGCCCTTGAGCACCTTGTATCACTCGATCAGCACTAATAACACCAGCACTAATCCCTTCACCTAGATTAACGTAAACTAGGTTTCTAAAGCTGATACCACCACCAAACCACCACTCCGCCAGGGCCGAAGATTTGGCGTTGCTTTCAATAAATATAGGCAATTTCATTTCATTTTTCAATGTTTCTTTTAAAGGAAACTGACGCCACTTAGGTCCTAAGTTGACGGAACGCTTCACGATCCCTTCTCTAGCACTTATAAGCCCAGGGAAAGCAATCCCGATGCCCAAAAAATTCTTGTTTCGGTTTTCTTCACTATAACGGACTTGCCCCAAGGCCCCTATCAATTGAGGAATGCCAATATCCGGTTCTGTCATATCAAGATCCAGGGTTATGCTATGAATGGGAGCATTCTCCAAATCAGCGATCACAAGCACTGTTTCATGACTTGTGATCTCAACTCCAATAACATAACCAGCTTTAGCATTAAATTTAAGCTTCATAGGCTTACGTCCACCTTGAGAAGTCCCAAGCCCCACTTCTATGACAAATCCCATCTCTAGTAATTCTCGAATAATACCCGTTATGGCAGGTGGCGTTAGGCCTGTTAATTGAGCTAATTGCTGACGAGATACCAATTCATTTTCTTTGATGATATTAAGAACAGTCATTCTATTTAAATTTTTAACATATTTACTATTACCAGGTTTTTTTACCATTTTATCACCTTACTTCCATTTAACGAAAAATCTTTTTTATGTTAATTAACTATCTGTTTGTTAACATTCTCTATAAAAGGTGGAATTCCTGCAGATTTTTTTGCTAACTTATTGAGTGCAGCCAGAAGTTTATGTAGCATAGTTTCTAATTTTTCTTTGGAAGTAAGACGAATGAATACATCTCTTCAGATTTACCAACCAAGATGCCATTTTTCTTAATTTCTGTCTAATTTTTCTCTATTATTCTAAGGGAAAACCAAAATATGTTTTTACATTGTTAAAGGAAATGTCTTTCACAATTTCGCCAACCATGTCAAAATCAGCAGCTACTTCTCCATTTTCAATCCATGTTCCTAATAAATTACAAAGAATTCTTCTAAAATATTCATGACGTGTATAGGACAAGAAACTTCTAGAATCTGTAACCATGCCAACAAAACGACTTAATAGGCCTAAATTGCTTAGAGAAATCATCTGTTCAATCATGCCTGTTCTATTGTCAATAAACCACCAAGCTGTACCAAATTGCATTTTTCCTGGGATACCACCAGCTTGGAAATTACCAAGCATAGTTCCTAAAACCCCATTATCTTTTGGATTGAGGGTGTATAAAATAACTCTTGGCAGGCATCCTTCTATTTCTAAAGAATCTAATAATCTTGACAAACAAAAGGCTACTTGATGATCATGAATAGAGTCAAATCCGGTATCTGGACCCATTATTTTGAACATCTTCGTATTATTATTCCGTAGTGCCCCAATGTGAAGCTGCATCGCCCAACCTAAGTCTGCATACTTTCTTCCACAAAATTGCAATACAGCTGTCTTATAACGCTCTAGATCAGCATCAACAATCACTTTGCCCTGCAAGGCGTCAGCAAAGATTGCTTCTAAAACTTCTTGTGAACTTTCTAGATAAGGAACTTTTTCTAAAGCATGATCAGCTGCGCGGCAACCCATTTCATGGAAGAATTCAATCCGCTTAGTAAGAGCTTGTAAAAATTCATTGTAATTAGTAATTGTTATTCCTGCCGCCAAACCAACCTTTTCGATCCATTGGATAAAGCCAGAAGCATTTAATTCCATGCCTTTATCTGGACGGAAAGTAGGAAATACCTTAACTTTGATGCTATCATCTTCGCGAATTTTTTTATGATATTCTAAAGAATCCCCTGGATCATCCGTTGTACAAACACACTTTACATTGGACTTTTCAATCATTCCCTGAGCACTATATTCATCAAGAGCTAATAGGGCATTGGCTTTTCTCCATATATCATCAGCGGTCTTGACTGTTAAAGGCTCATAAATTCCAAAATAGCGTTGAAGTTCTAGATGCGTCCAGTGATAAAGCGGATTACCAATACATTTTTCTAAGGTTTTCGCCCACGCCAAGAACTTTTCATAATCGGTAGCACTGCCTGTAATACTTTCTTCATCCGTACCGTCACTGCGCATGGCTCGCCATTTATAATGATCACCATACAACCAAACTTCAGTAATGTTTTTAAAGCGCTTATTCTCAAAAATATCTTTTGCATCTAAATGACAATGATAATCGATAATTGGCATATCTTTTGCATATTCGTGATAAAGTTTGACTGCTGAATCATTTTCTAACAGAAAGTTTTCTCCCATAAATGGTTTCATAATAAAAGCTCCCTTCTTCTCTTTTATTTTTTAGTTGTTTATCTTAACTACCTTAGAGTACCTTTTAGGGCTTGGCGCAAGCTAAGTGTTCTAATAAACGGATAAGAAAATTTTCTTTACCATTGGTACGTGCTAGATAGAGTCCATTAAACACTAGGATCATACCAAGCCATTGAAGCCAAGTTAATACTTCTCCCAACAGTATCCATGCTCCAATAATTGCAAAAATGGGAACAAGGTTTTGAAAGAGAGAGGCTCTTGTGCTCCCAAGCTTACCAACACACCAAATCCAAGCAACATTGGCCAATAAGAGGGCGAACAAACCAGAAAAAAGGATACTAATCCATGCCTTAATAGGAACATCTCCCCATGATACAAGGCTCACTTCCGGCATGGCCACCATGCTAAATACAATCGCTGAGAGCGTCACGACATAGGCAATAATTTGGTGGGCAGAATACCGTTCCAACAAATCTCTGGAGAAAATAGTATAATAACCCACACCAAATTGGGATATTAAAATCAATGCCGCCCCCATTACATGGTTGCTGTCCAAGCTGATATTTTTATCTGATCCTAATACAACACAGATAATGCCAACTAAAGACACGAGCATACCAACGATCACAAAAAAAGAAATAGTTTCCTTTTTAAATATACGATTCATTAATATCACAGTAAGTGGCAATAGAGCATTCATAATAGATGCATTCCCTGCTGTAGTATGGGGTAAACCGATCATGAGCAGTAACTGGCTGCAACAAAATCCTAGTAACCCTACAGCAAGAATCGACGGAATATCGCATCCCTTGATTGGTTTATTAGTCCCTGAATAGAATAGTATCACCCAAGCAAATATGGATGCCAATAGTAGCCTAAGAGCATTATATAAAAGAGGTGATAGATAACCTAATCCTATTTTCATAAGAGGAGTGTTCACTCCCCAAATGAAAACCGTTAGTAAAAGAACTCCTTCTGTAATTCTCTGCTGCCTCATCATAACATCTCCATACTACTGTAACTGACGTGTATGCTTATAGCGTAACGCCATTTTTAAAGATCGCAATATCACGGAATCCCATTTTTTCAGACTTTGTTAAAGATCCAGAAGCTACGTCAATCACATGTTGCAATAATTTCTCCGCAGTATCTTCCATGGATTGACCCTCTAGTAATACACCAGCATCAAAATCCATCCAATTGGATTTGCGAGTAAAGATTTCACTATTGGTTGCAATTTTCATAGTTGGCACAGCAGTGCCAAGGGGTGTTCCTCTGCCAGTGGTAAATAAGATAATCTGGCAACCAGAAGCTGCCAATGCGGTTGCAGCTACAATATCATTGCCCGGAGCACTAAGCAGAGTAAGACCTTTATTTTTTACCACATCACCGTATCCTAAAACATCAACAACTTGACTCCGACCGCCTTTTTGCGTACAACCTAGGGATTTTTCTTCCAGAGTGGTAATTCCGCCTTTTTTATTCCCTGGGGACGGATTTTCGTAAATAGGTTGGTTATGATCTTCATAGTATTTTTTAAAATCATTCACCAGATGAACAATTTTGCCAAAAACCTCTTCGTTGATGGCGCGATCCATCAAAATGGTTTCTGCACCAAACATTTCTGGAACTTCCGTTAAGACGCTTGTACCGCCGCTTGCCCCTAGTTTATCCGAGAATGCGCCAACGAGGGGATTGCCAGTAATACCAGAAAAACCATCAGAACCGCCACATTTTAAACCTACTACTAGGTCTGAAATGGGACAATCCACTCGTTGATCCTTTGCAGTCTGCTCAATCAATTCATAAATGGCTTTGATACCACTCTCCACTTCATCTTCTACATCCTGGGCAACTAAAAACTTCACTCGGTTAGCATCATAAGGTCCTAACACTTTTTTAAATTCTTCGATATAGTTATTTTCACAGCCAAGCCCTAAGACTAATACGCCAGCGGCATTGGGATGATTCACTAAATCAGCCAGAATTCGTTGGGTGTTGGTATGATCTTCTCCTAATTGAGAACAGCCGTAAGGGTGAGTAAATTCATAAATGCCATCAATATGTTTTGCGGCTTGGAATTTTTCACTGGCACCACGCGCAATGAGCTGAGCTGTGCGATTCACACAGCCAACGGTAGGAACAACCCATATTTCATTACGCACCCCAACCTTACCATTGGCTCTAGGATAGCCTTTAAAGGTTTTGGGCAGAGACTCACTTTTACTTTCTTCGCTTACTGGACGATATTGGTACTCTAAAATATCTCCTAAGTTGGTTTTCACATTATGAGAGTGAATCCAATCCCCCATCTTTACTTCTTGGATGGTGTGTCCAATAGGAAAACCATATTTAATGATATTCGCCCCTACTGGAATATTTTCCAAGGCAATCTTATGACCTTTGGGAATTGCAGCGGTTGGAGTGACTGCTATACTGCCGACCTGATAGGTTTCACCCGCAGTAAGTTCTTCTATTGCAACGGCAACATTGTCATGAATATTAATTCGATTTAGTAACAAAATAAACCCTCCATTTCAGAGCTTACTGCTCCCTTACTTCACTAGCTCAGCAACTGTCTTTTGCATGCCAAGGTTGGTAATTTTAAATAAATATTTGCCAAGACACTCAATAAAACCATCGATTTCAGATAAATCTTTATCCCATAATTTTGTATTCTGCAGCACTTGTTTAGCTACTTGCTCGGCCGATTGTTGACTGCCATCAAAACTGGACCATGCTGCTGCAAAAAATTCTAAAGCCCATACATCATCTTTCATAATAAATTCATCTTTTTCTCTACGTGCCTGCATGCCATTGCCTTCTACTTTTCCATCTTTATACACGGCAATCAAAGCTGCTAAGGAAAAAACTAATTTTTGTGGCAAGCTGCCATTTAATGTATGATATTCAAGAATGGATGGCCAAACCCGGGCTTTAAATTTAGAGGAAGAATTTAACAATATACTGAGTAAATAATGTTTGATATAAGGGTTTTGGAATCGTTCCACTACGGCACTAGCAAATTCCTCCAGCATACTTTTATCCAGATTAATGGAAGGTATAATTTCATCTTGGATAATTTGCCGTACGTACTTACCCATCACTTCATGATCCATCATTTCACCAACTGTATCTAAACCATACAAAAATGCTGCTGGTACAGATGCAGTATGAGCACCATTTAAAATCCTTACTTTCCGAGTTCGATAAGGGGTCATATCTTCCGTCCATATAACATTAAGACCAATTTTGTGGAAGGGTAATCTCTCTGACAATTCTTTAGGTCCTTCAATAACCCACAAATGGAATAACTCTCCTGTATTCACTAGAGAATCGTCATAACCTAAAGAGTCAATGATCGTTTTGATTTCATCTCTTGGATAACCGGTTACCACACGATCCACCAACGTATTTAAGAAGTGATTATTTTCAGCTACCCAACGGGAAAATTCTTGGGGCAACTTCCAAAGCTCTGCATATTGTAATACAGCTTTCTTCAAATTATCGCCATTTCGATCAATTAATTCACAAGGCAAAATGACCATCCCTTTACTTGTATCGGCCTTAAAGTATTGAAAACGATGATATAAATAAGACGTTAATTTTCCAGGATAGGAAGTAGGTGGCTCATTTTCAAACTTATCTGTTGGATCAAAGGTAATACCAGCTTCCGTCGTATTGGAAATAACATATTCAATTAATGGATCTTCTGCACATTTTAAATAAGCATCCCACTGGGTATAAGGGTTTAAACAACGACTAATGGAACTGATAACTTCCTTTTCTTCCACTGGCTGTCCATCGCGTAATCCACGTAGTAAAAGGGTATATAAGCCATCCTGTTCATTGACCATATCAGCAAGCCCTTCTTTAATGGGTTGCGCCACTACGACACGACCATTAAACAAATTTTGTTGATTTAATAAATGAATCATCCAATCGGCAAAAGCTCTTAGAAAATTCCCTTCACCAAACTGTATTATACGTTCTGGCAAATCTCCTGGATATTTTTGTACTTTTAAGTCATTGGGAAATGAAAAATTACCATTTACTAATGAACTATTTAATTTTTCCACCGTTAACTCCCCCTAAAATATATTGTTTTATAAACCGCGAGCAGCACGTACTTTTCCAATAAATTGTTTCGCAATCTCCTCAATAGACTGGTAATCACCAGTTTTAGCACCCGCTGTCAAATTTCCGCCGATACCAACAGCGACGCAACCGGCTTTAATCCATTCTCCCACATTCTCTAAATTCACGCCGCCAGTTGGCATGAGTGGTGCTTGTGGAATTGGTCCTTTAATGGCTTTAATAAAAGATGGTCCAAAGGCATCACCTGGGAATATTTTTACGATATCAGCACCCGCTCCCATGGCGGCAATAACTTCAGCAATGGTCATAGCTCCAGGCATGACAGGAACTTGGTAACGATTGCATAACTTAACTGTCTCCAGATTTAGTGATGGACTAACAATATATTGAGCACCTGCTAAAATGGCAATTCTAGCTGTTTCAGGATCAAGCACCGTTCCTGCCCCAATAATCATTTCTTCCGGCGAATATACCTTCCGTAAATCCGCAATCACTTGGGCTGCCTCTGGAATAGTAAAGGTAATTTCAATGGCAGCAATACCACCCTTCATACATGCCTCAGTGATCTTAATGGCCTGCTCAGAATTCTGTGCTCGAATTACAGCAACTACCCCTGACTGCATCAATTTTTGCAATACATTAATTCTAGGTATCAAGCTAACCCCTCCTCAAATAATTTTTAGCTCTAT
>NZ_FOTS01000016.1 GCF_900114615.1 Pelosinus propionicus DSM 13327
ACCAAGGGTTCCAATATACCTCGCACGGCTATTTGAACCTAACCAAACAGTACGGCATTCTGCCGTCCATGTCAAGAGCGGCTACACCTCTGGATAATGCCCCTGCCGAAAACTTCTTCGGCATTCTAAAAACCGAGTGTATCTACCGCCAAAAAATTCAGACCATTCACCAAGCACGTCATCTTATTGACCAATACATCCACTTCTACAACTTCGAACGCATCAAGACAAAAAATGGCCATACTCCCTTTCAAATCAGGAGCATGGCCGTGTAATTCTAAGCTATCCTACGACAGGGCGTTTCCTGCCTGTCTATTTCCACGGGAGCGGTCTATAGAGAAGGGCTTTTTTATAATCTTTATAAGTCAAAATCAATCGTAATGGTCAATAATAAAAGCCATTATAGGGTTTGGCTGAGGACTGCTGACCATTACTTGTTGAGAAGGATATTGAAGAGTTCCATCGCTTACAGTGATACTATATAAGCCATATGGCACATTTGTAAATATCGCTCTGCCTGTTGAGTTTGTAACTGCCGTAACGTTAGTACCGTTAATTGTCGTTGAAACCGATAAACCAGGCAGTTCATGATAATCCGTATCATAATAATATACTATGGCCGTTATAGTGCCAGTAACTGGAACTGGACTCATCTTGATAGAGCTATAAGATCTTTCTCCATTTGAAACTGTAACAGGTGTTGTCATGCTGGAGTAATCGGCTTTCGTTACTGTCAGGGAGTAAGTACCATCTGGCAAGTCTGGGATAATGACCACACCGTAAATATCCGTTGTGCCAGTTGCATTAACACCATTTCCTGTTAGGGTTGCTGTAACTGTAGGTAAAGGGGTATTGGTCGAGGCATCCCTTACTGCAACTAATACGTCACCTAGTTTCTTTACAAGATGAACTTTCTCAATCGTTTCTTGACCATTGGCGATTGTAAGCGTGGTTGTAGCAGTATTGTATCCCTCTTTGCTTAATGTAACTGTATAGCTGCCTGTCGGCAGGCTGGTAAATGTCACTTTACCAAGCTCGTTCGTTGTTGTCGTCCAAGCAGGTAAACCCGATATGCTGACGGTAGCGCCACTGAGTGAGTTAGTACCATCATCGACTGTAATCGTTGCGCTACCGGTTTGCCGAGTCAATGAAACGGCTGCAGTCACAAGTCCGGAAGGTATTACCGTAGTGCTGCAGGTAGTAGTATTGTAGCCAGTCTTTGTTACTGTAAAGGTGTAGCTGCCGGTCGGGAGACCGGCAAATTGCGCTCGTCCCACTGAATCCGTTGTTATTGTATGTTCCGTGCCATCAACCGTTACGCTGACAGCGGCGCCCTGAATAGGAGTGCTTCCTTCACGGACAGTGATCAGTGCGGTACCGGATTGCCTTACTGTCGTGATAGTTCCACTCGCAGTCGTTCCATGATCTACTTCTACGATAGTATAGCTGCTGCTGTAGCCAGTCTTTGTTACCGTGAAGATATACGTACCAGTCGGCACATTATTGAATGTCGTCTGACCGAGTTCGTTCGTTGTCACCGTCCAATCACCTAAACCTGATATGCTAACGGTAGCGTCACTAATCGGATCGGTTCCATTCGTGACGGTAATGGTAGCGTTACCGATTTGTCTGGTTATGGCAATTGTTTCTGATGAACTTGTTCCATTCACAATTGTTATACTGCCGTTTTTAGTGTCATAACCGAACGCAGTTACTGTATAGCTAGTTACACCAACTGGCTGGGATGCAAATACCACCTGACCTGCTTCATCCGTAGTTTCGGATGTCGTTTCATTCAACGTGACAGTTGCACCGCTGACTGTACTAGTTCCGTCCGTGATGGTGATGGTGATAGTGCCGACTTGCCTTGCCAGTGCTATTTTCCCTGCGGCTGTTACACCGTTATTAACGGCTACAGTAACAGTGCTGCTAATATAACCTTCTTTACTGACGGAGAAGATATAACTGCCTGCAGGCATATCGCTGAAAGTTGCTAATCCTGCACTATTGGTGGTAACTGTTTGTGTTGTGCCGTTTACAGTAACGCTGACGGCTGCACCGCTCATTGGAGAACTTCCGTCGGTGACTGTAATTGCTGCACTGCCTATAGTGTTATTGGACGAGGGCAATACCACATTCACATTGCTTGTACCGCCGTTTGTCGGAACGGTAGCAGGAATACTATTCATACTTTGCCCGTTTGCTTGCACAGTAAAACGATAATTGCCCGGCGGCAGATTCGTAAAAAGGGCTGTTCCATCAGAGCCTGTAGTCATGCTAAGTGTGAATACTGCTTCTGCAGCAAATGCTGTTTTTACACCTAAGATGCGGTCAAAGAGATTTCCCTCAGATCGTGCATGTTCTGATGACTCACTGACTACATTGGCGGTAACCGTTGCACCGCTTACAGAGCCGCCTTGTGCGTCAAAAACATTAACGACAAGATTGCCTCCGACTACCGGTAGGCTAATACCGGTATTGGCCATTTGATCTTTTTGTACTGTGACGGCACTGCTATCATTGGAGTAGTTGAAATAGGTGGCCCTAATTGTATAGGTTCCGACATTCAAACCACTGATAACTCCGATTCCAGCTGCATTTGTGATGACGGCGCTTCCGACCGGATTCCCGTTTTGGTAGGCCTGCAGGCGAGCTCCTTGAATAGGTTGTCCACTACCGTTAGTAACAGTCGTGCCTATGCTGCCTATATAGGATACAAATTTAGTAAAGGTCTCAGTTTTGATCTGATTTTCTCGCTGTACCTTTTGTAACAGTTTGTAACTGATATCGTTGGATTTCTTATCTTTGTGATTATCGCCGAAAAGAGAGGGGCCTAGTTTGTCTGCCAATTGATATTGGATCTTGCCGTATAAGTCTCCGCTTGACAAATTGGATTTTGTATAACCCATTTCCATAGAAAGTCGGGGAGACAGCTGCAGTGTACTGCGCAGTTTATACCCTTTTTCATCATCGTTATGTTTATTATCATAATAAAACCCAGATGCATAAAAACCAAGCCATTGGGCGTTTGCCAATGTTGAGCCTACCTCATAGTCAAGACCTTGAACTGCTCTTATGTAGGTATATAAGATGCCATCGTTTGAAATGGTTTCGCCTATTTGTCGGTCTCCCGAGGTAGGGAAGTAAAAGTTTGCCCGATATTCGGCTAATTTATTAAAGTATTCTGCACCTATGCCAACTCGAGAAAGATCTTGTTTAAAGCCATAATCGTAGAAAGCATTAAAGCCAAGAAGACTTGTTTTGTCTTCTGACAGTTTTCTCCAGCCGATCCCTAAGTTGGCGGTAGAATCGGCATCGCTTTGATGGGAATAACGCCCCTGCCAAAACAAAAGCTCGCTGTTTTTAGTAGTTTGAGAAAAAGGCTGAATGGTTTCCAGAGAAAATACCGGCTTATAGTTTTCTGTAAAAGAAAAGTTAATATCGGTTGTTCTCAGCCATTGCGGTCCTTGGCGTTTACCATTTTGAAGATAGTAGGGAATGAGTTGATTAAGGAATTGTTCTGCCTTTTGGTCGGTGCTTAGCCTGCTGGAGTCCGAATTAAAAGCGGCTTGCGTTGCTGGTGTCTCATTAACAGTCGGTTTTTCTAGAGTCAATACAGGTAATTCAGTGGTTTGTGTACTACTTGCTGAATCTGCTGCAGCACTTGCTGGAACAATAATAGCTGGATTGCCCACAAGCATTAAGGTCGCCAAGAATATCGCTATTAGCTTTGTGAAACGTCTAGATATAGGAAACAAATTCATTCCTCCTTTTTATAAATTAGCTTTAATTTTAGTGCAATACTGTTTTGGATAAGCCCCCTCTCTTGATCAGACATGATGAATGCTGCACTGGACATATAGGACTTCCAGTGTAATGACTAAGGTTATTCTGCAGCATTTGTCGGCGAAACATCTTTCGGCATTTCGCCAGGCAATACGTATCATTATCGTTGTTGACAAGTTATTGCTTTTTTATCATAATAGGACTATTTGCCTGTTTCAAGTAAACAATTACAAATAAGTACAAGGGGATATTTTATATTTCTTTATATTTCTTTATATTTCTTTATAATTCTTTATATTTCAGATTGTCGAGTACAGTGCTTCTTTTTAAGAGGAAAGTGTTCATTTTCTTCGTCAACTATTTTTGAAGAACTAGGCTTGTAAAAGGTTCTAATCACTTTTGGGAGAAATGAAAATCCTGCAAAGCAGCTTAGCATTGCAGGATTTTTAATATAAATTGATTAGAAATATGGGATATACAAAGTCGTCATCTTATTTACATTATCTATCGATCTTAACGCAAGGGATCGACGTTATCTCGCCATTAATTAACTGACCTATAAGCTGTCCTGTTTGTGCAGCCTTTTCCCATACAGGTTGATTTTCAACAGATATACAATGAGTGGCGGAAGCTTTTGCTTCTTTACCAAATATAAAGGGAATTCCACTGTTTTTACACCCATCACCATAGCCACAAGTAAGACAAGGTACATTTCCCTCAATATTCAATTCTGCTACATGGTGCATTCTCTCCATGAACAGTTCTACTGCTATTGCGTTGAGGGCTGTTTCTCTTGTTTGCTTATCCAATCCTGAAATAATTGTGACGACATATTTGTTTTCATTCAAACTATGTAAATGTCTCATTGACCAAAGTCTTTCTAAAAAAGCCTTTGTATAAGCATCTAACATTCGATAAGGGGTATAGCCTCCAATTACAATCGCATCCGCTTCCTGAATTTTTTTAGCTAGTTCGGGGAAATCATCGTTAACTTTACAAATGTTATCTTCTACACAGGCTTTACAGGCTCGACATGGTCCCACGTGGATATTACTAAGTTTCACAAATTCAAAGTCCAACTTACTTGAATTTAATACCTGTAATACTAAACGGTCAGTGTTGCTGTTTGGCACAGGACTTCCAGATATACCTAATATTTTCATTAACATCCCCTCCAAATATTCATTAAAAAGTCTTACTTTCGGAGTTTATTTTCCAAAAGATGGTATAATCATATCATGTACATTATACTTAGCAAGTACATATTTTTAATGGATATGGCACTTTGCTGCATTATTGCCAAGTCGCGCGAGAAGTAATATACTTGACAACTTTATAGTTGTGAAATATAGTAGTTATATAAATAACGTCTAGAAAGAGGGCGCGATGGAAAAAATTCTGGCGGAAATACAGAAGCTTGGTTTTTCTCAATATGAATCAAAAGCGTATATAGCACTTTTACAAAATTCTACTGTTACCGGGTATGAACTTAGTAAACGTTCAGGAGTCCCGCGTTCTATGATTTATGAGGTTATTAGTAAGTTAATTGATCGGGGAGCTGTATATACAATACCTTCTGATCCTCTTAAATATTCTCCAGTGCCAGCACGAGAATTTCTTAAACGTGTGCGCAGAAATATAGAAGCTACGTTTGATTTTTTGGATAAATCATTAGGCTCATTAGAGCAGGCTGGAGATGTAAATCTAATTTCTCATATTGATGGTTATGAGCCTGTAATGGATGAATTGCTAAGCATAATTGATGGAGCCAAACAAGAGCTGTGGCTTTCTGTTTGGAACCCAGAAGGATTATTGTTGGCAGAGAAGGTAAAAGAGGCTGAAAAACGTGATGTAAAAGTATTGTCAATTGTGTTTGACAATAAAGAGTGCCATTTAGGAGTTACTTTCCATCATGACTATATGCCGCCTGATGTTGTAAAGCATCGTATAGGCGGGAAATTGACCATAGCAGCTCGTGATAAAGAAGAAGTCATCATTGCAAATTTCCTTGATAACTCAAATTCTTGGGCTGTAAAAACCCATGACCCTGCCTTAGTATTAGTAGCTGCTGAATTTATTCGTCATGATATTATGATAGAGACAATTACTCGTCACTTTGGTCCAGAGCAGTTAGATAAACTTTGGCGGAATAATCCCGATTTACGATACGTTGTTGAGGGAATGCGATCCGAATAAAAGGATCGCTTTAATTTTAAATGATTAAGCGTAGTTATAAAACTAACTTCTATAAAGGCGAAGTGAGAAGAAAATACAGGAAGGAGAAGATGAATATGTTTAAGAATCGATTGAAATTTTTTCAAGGAGTAAAAGCTGGATTGCCTGTTGCATTAGGCTACATACCGATTGCAGTTGCCTTTGGATTATTATCAAAGTCGCTAGACATTCCAGTTTATATAAGCGTTTTAATGTCTTTACTGATTTATGCGGGTGCTAGTCAGTTTATTGGAGTTAACCTATTAGTTCTAGGAGCTTCTTTTGGAGAAATTGTGATAACCACTTTTCTATTAAATTTACGCCACTTTCTTATGACAGCTACACTGTCACAGCGGCTTGACGGGGAAGTATCGAAAAAATGGAGATCACTATTATCCTTTGGTGTTACAGATGAAACTTTTGCCGTTAGTGTGCTGCAAAAAGAAGAGGAATTATCTAAGTATTTCATTTTAGGTATTAACACAGTAGCTTTTGTATCATGGAATGTTGGAACTTGGCTTGGATTATTTTTTGCGGCCAGTTTGCCTGAGGTCATAAAAGTAAGCATGGGTATAGCTTTATATGCTATGTTCATAGGTTTGTTAATTCCTCATATTAAAAAATCAAAGCCTGTAGTCGTTGTTTCATTGTTGGCAATGGTTATAAACTCTTTGATGTATTGGGCATCTATGCTTTGGGGATTTTCAAACGGCTGGGGGATCATTATTGCAACGATAGCTAGTGCTGCCGTGGGGGCAAGCTTCTATTCAGAAGGGAAGGAGCAAGTATGAATTTAACGTATTTGGTTTTGGCGATGGCTGTCGTTACTTATATACCGCGTATGTTACCGCTGGTTTTATTGCAAAACGTCTGCCTGCCAAGATATATAAAGAGTTTTATGGGATTTATCCCATATGCAGCATTGGGAGCGCTTATTTTTCCAGGAGCTCTTCATTCAACTGGTGCTGGAAATTTTGAATCTGCAATTGCAGGATGTATCGTGTCAATCCTGCTGGCCTGGTGGGAAATGAATCTTATATTCGTGGTAGTTGGAGGCATTGCAGGAGCTTTTATTGTAAATATACTTTTGAAAATATGAAGGAATCACCAGCAAAAAAAAAGACCTCCTAATTGTGCTGATAGATCTGGTTTCGTTAGATGATCTATTAGCACAATTAGGAGGTCATGAGCATGCACTGGCCACAGCAGTAAAAATGGTATTATATACAGGTTTGCTTGATGAGTTTTTGCGCAAACAAACAGGAATGCTGTGCTTTTTCCGCATCCATAAAAACAGATTGATAACCTAAATCTCTTTCCACAAGCATTCCTGCATATTGCAATTGAGAATGCTTACAATATCGTTTTATACCTTCTTCAAACAAATCAGCGCCCTTTTCGGGCCGGTATCCACAAGTTGCGACTATTGCTAGTTGTTTTCCCGCCCAAAGTGCCGGTCCCATTTTATCACCATAGTATTTGTTCATACCGTATACTAGGCGATCCAGCAGAGCTTTCATAGGCGGCGTACAGTACCACGAGTAGATCGGCGTTGCCAGCACAATGATATCGCAAGCGATAATGTTATCAAAAATTTCTTGTGCATCATCGTTGTAGTGGCAGGCAAAGGTTGTCCAATCCTTCTGACAAACCCGACAAGCGATACAAGGCTCGAGCTGCTTGTCATAAAGCCAAATCAGATTGTGCTCGACATAATGCTGTTCTAATTCCTTTATAAAAGGTTCCAATAGGGCTGCGGTGTTTCCTTTTTTTCTTGGACTTCCCATGAGAATACTAACTTTCATCTTACAGCTCCTTATTCGCTGATACAGCGGTGTTTTATATATTCGTTAAAGACTCTTGCATCAAAATTATACAGACGATTGCGGATCATTTTCGGATCGCAGAATACATTGGCAATTACTTCGGTTAGTACTGACTGTTGATTAAAATATGAGTTGAACCAAAACCATATAGAGGATTGTTCCTCCCGCAATAGAAAGGAGCATGTTTTTTTTCCAAACATGAAGCAGTGCCACTACCGCCGAAGCCATCAATTCAGGGACACCGTGACTGCCAGAATAAAATTTTACATTCTTAAAACAATAAATTACCAGAAGTCCCAGCACTGCTGAGGGAAGTACTGTACCAAGAAATTGTACATATTTTGGTGTTGGTCGGTCGGTCGGAAAAGCAGCAAATGTAAGAAACCTTGTAATCATTGTCCCTAAGACTACCATAGTGATTGTGATAAGCTGTTGTGTTAACGTCATAGTGAGGCGATAGCACCTTCTTTCTCAAGCGGTTTTCTAAGTACAGTGAGTATTCCTAAGATTGCAGCCATAGCAGGAAGGATGAATTTTTCGCCGCCGAAAACAACCAGGCTGGCAAACGAAATTCCAAGTCCCACCAGAGCACTGTAGTGCTCCTTTTCTTTCATCCACTGCTCGATAAATATGACAACAAAAAGGGCTGTCATAACAAACTCCAGTCCTTCGGTGTTAAACTGCACAAGAGATCCAAAGGCGCCTCCAATTGTAGCTCCCAAAACCCAATATAAATGATTAAGCAATGTGACGAAGAACATAAACCACCCCTTGTCCACATCCTTCGGGATATCAGCTGTGCAATTGATCGAAAAAGACTCATCGCAAAGTCCGAAAATTAAATAGAACTTTTTCTTTCCTGTGCCCTTGTACTTATCCAGCATTGAAATGCCATAAAACAAATGGCGTGCATTTACCATCAAAGTGAGCAGCAATGCGTTGATTGGATCAAACGCTCCGAGCAATAAGTTTGCCGCAATAAACTCCATCGAGCCTGCAAATATTGCAAGACTCATCAATGTAGGATAAATTGCGCTGAATCCTAAAGAGTTCATATAAATCCCGTAGGCTATACCCAAAAATAAAAATCCTGCTAGAATTGGTACCGTGTGCGGAAAAGCCGCACGAAGTGCAATCATTATGTGCTTTCTGTTTTCCATATGTTCTCGTACTCCTAAACGACTGAATGATTTTTATACGATTTTAACACTAGAAATACATACAATCAATGATATAATTGTATGTATTACAATTTTGGAGGTGCAGTATGCCGGTAAATTCATTCGATAATTTTCCGATGTCATGGAAACCGGACAAGAAGGAGTTGAAGCGTCCATTCTATTTGTCAATTGCGTCCTTATTGGAGCAGGAAATCATGAGCGGTCTGTTAGCGCCTGGAACGAAGCTGCCCCCACAACGAGAATTGGCAGATTTTCTCGATATAAACTTTACAACTATTACCCGTGCTTATCGATTATGTATGGCCAAGGGGTTAATTTATGCTGTTACTGGCAGTGGAACCTTTGTCTCTCCTAATGCGGCTCGCTCTGTCACCATTTCTGCGGACAAAATCTCAAGTGAATGCATTGATTTAGGCTTTGTTGCGTCCTTTGAGCAAAGCAATGATATAGTGGCAGAAACGGTTAAGAAAGTCATTGATAAAAGTTATTTGGAGATGCTGTTAAATTATAACGATCCGACTGGTCTTCCTCATCAAAAAAAAGCGGGATTAAATTGGATGGAGTCTTTTGGTATTCGTTCAGATTCAGAATGTATGGCAATTGTTTCTGGTTCGCAGAATGCATTGGCAATTGCGTTGGTTGCCTTATTTGAGCCGGGCAATCGAATTGCTACCGATACATATACCTATGCTAATTTTATTGAACTTGCTAAGATGCTTCACATTAAATTAGTGCCTATACCCGGAGATCAATTTGGCATGCTGCCGGGAGAACTGGAAAATCAGTGTTGCCAAACGGATATTCATGGCATTTTTCTTATGCCTTCTTGTGGGAATCCTACCACGATTATGATTTCGGATTCCCGCAAGCAGGAGTTGGCGACTGTCATCCGCAAGCACCGTCTGATTTTGCTGGAGGATGATATTCATGCATTTTTGACTGCGGGAATTGAGCCTGATTACAAGCAGCCAATGTTTGAACTGCTCCCGGAGCAAACTGTTTACATCTGTGGTACTTCTAAATCGATCTGCTCAGGGTTGAGAGTCGCCTATATGGTATTTGGCGAGGCCTTACGCAAAAAGATCTTGCAGGCCATTTTTAATATCAATGTTAAAACTTCTTCACTGGATGCAGAGATTATTACAGAACTCATCCTGTCAGGCAAAGCTTTTGAGATTGTTTCCCGCAAGAAGCAATTAGCGCAGTCTGCGAATTCCGTATATGAAGAATTCTTTCCGCAAAACAGCTCCGGTCATCGGCTCAGTTTTTATCGTTGGCTCCCAATTCAGGGACATTGTAATGCAGAGAAAATAGTGGCAGATTTGGAGCAAGCCGGTATTCGGGTATTTCATTCCAATCGTTTCTTGAGTGGACATACTGCATCTGATCAGTATCTGCGTATTGCACTATCGTCTACCAATTCATTAAAGGAGCTGAGAGGCGGTTTAGAGATCTTAAAACAGTATCTAAGCTGATTGCGAATCGATTCTTCTTGAGCAGTTAAATAGAGGCTGGACAGGGAATCGGTTTTTCATCGATTGTCAATATTTTGAGTTGACAGAAAAAGTTGTAGTTTATGATAACAGCGATTGACGTAGCTCATAATTAATAAAAGTGCAAAGTAGTCCGGACAAGATGATAAGCATCATCTTGTCCGGACTACTTTATAAAAAGCTAGTTATTTTAAATATGCTCATGTCCCCAATTGCAAAGCGCTTGCAAAACCGGCATAAGGGACAACCCTGTATTTGATAAGCTGTACTCAACCTTCGGTGGAACCTGAGGATATTCTTTACGAATAATCAATCCATCTGCTTCCAGTTCCTTTAATTGAGTGCTCAACATTTTGTGTGTAACAGTGCCTAAAGCTTTTTTTAATTCACTATAGCGTAAGATATCTTTTTTCCATAGCCAAAATAGGATATGCATTTTCCACTTACCATCGATTAATGATATAGCATATGCAAATGGCTTTATATCTACAATAGTAGTATCCAATGTAGCAAACTCTCCTTTAGGATAGTATATAACGAAAAAGCCCATACTTTCTTTTAAGGTTAATTGATTATACAATAAGTGCATAAAAAAATCAAGCTTGTGAAGTGAGGAGTTTCGCTTGGCTATAGAGATTTATTACACTACATTTGATTCGGCCCTATGGGATTTGTGAGTATTTTTACTATTTATAATCCATATCCCTATCATTACAAGTAAAATCCCTGCCAATGTAACGATTTTTAAGCTCTCTTGCAAAAATATGCATCCCGAAATGACACCTACGATCGGTACAAGCAGTAAGGAAATGGATGCTTTGCTAGCTTCCGTACGGCTCAAGATATGACTCCATATCACAAATGCCAAAGCAGAGGCAATTATCCCTGCAAACAGAATATAAACTGCTGGCATGAATCCCCAATGCGATTCGCCTTGTTCAAATGCAAGAGAATATAGCAATAATCCCACTGCTCCGATTGTCATCTGCCAAGAGGTATACTGCATAGTGTCACAATGTTTTAATTTCATTTTAAAAAGCAAGTTAGCCGCAGCCCAAGAAATAGCGGAGCTTAATGCCAGCAATACAGCCCACAACAATCCTCCTGAATGGATATTCATTGCGAGACTTAAACCAATTATGCCGAGTAGAATACCAAACGTCTTCTTTGGTGTCAACTTTTCTTCGGGAATCCACCTATGGGCCATGAGCGATAGAAAAAGTGGCATACTATAGGTCAAAACAGAGGCAAGGCCGACACTAATATAGTTAAGCGAAATTTGAATAGCAATATTGAAATAGGTGGTTTGCAACAGTCCACAGAGAAAGTACCACTTGAAATCCGATTTGTTCGGCAAGGGTATCTTTTTTATAAAGCTTATGCCAAGGAGTACGATAGCACCGGTCAAAAACCGTAATGCAGCAAACATGACAGGGGGAAAAGCACCATTTCCTAATTTCATGATGACAAAATTAAATCCCCAGATAAGACATAACAAGGCTATCAAAGCATTCATGCGATAAATCTTCTCCTAATCAATTTTAGAATGAATAAAAATGTTTTTTTACAAACAATTGAGCTTCGCAAGACACATCTGGGGTATGAGAGAAAACAATCCAAGCCGCATCTTGAAGTCCCGCGAAATGATAACTAGGTTGGAGGTTCAACCTTCATGTAATGATAAAGCTTTTTCTGTTTCTCTGTAATTTCGCTTAAGTGATAATAATTTCCATATTGATGATAATACTCAATGATATCCAACTCATCAAGTAATTCTTTCATCGTATATTTTTTTAAAAGCCCATTGTCTTCCATGGCTTTCTTGATGTAGGAAATATAAATAAGTGCTACAAACTGGACGAACAGCTTGTCTTCTAAATTTTCTTCAGCAGCTGCTGAAATGCGGCACAGGTTCAGCCGTTCTTTGAGGTCCCCAAAAGCGTTTTCAATCAGATCTTTCGTGCGGAAAAGTTTTAACGCTGCGACTGGATCTTTTATGCCATTAGACAGCAGAACAAAGAAGCCATAATTCTTCTCTGCCTGACTGATTGCGTCCTGCTTGGGAACGACTTTTCTGCCACGTACCGGAGTTTCTAGAACATCATAATACTTCTGGTAAAGTTTTTCGTGCTTAGTTTTCTTTCTACCGCTAAGAAGTTCTTCTTCCAAGGTATCAAGCAGCTGGTTAAACCGCTTTTTGTCATCCGTGGCAAGCTGGTCGTTATAGTAATAGTGAACGTAAATTCTTCTTTTATCGGTGATAACTTCTCCGGTTCTCGACTTAGTTTCCATGTAATCCCACTCTTGGGTAAAGCTTCTGATATAGAGCTGGTTCTCCGAATTATAGTATTGTCGTGAAACAAAGTCATCTCTGATTTCATCCAGTTTATTACGAACCAGCTTCAGCGATGTTTTTACGCCAATGAGAAACTTATGATGCTTTCGAAAGAGCTCGTTAATATTTGCTTCGCTATAGAAACTACGGTCCATTACCAGATTCAACTTTTCCATCTTCAGAAAGTCGATATCCTTAACCAGAGTTTCAACGGTTTTTACATCCGTAATGCTGCCAGGAAGTTTTCGGTAATAAACTGGAAGACGTGACGATTCTCCGTATAGCAAAGCAAGGTCAAGCTGAAAACAGCCATGCTCTTTCTTGCTGCCATACGTTAGACCTTGGGAAAAGGATGAAATGGAAGTGGTGTCATAAGCCAAATATTCTTGTTCAAATCTTCGCTTGGATTGCAGTGCAAAGAACTTCATTTTCTGCTCTTCCTGTATGCGTCCAAAAAGCTTGGTGCTGTGCTGCGACGGAATGTTGAATCGAAAGGGATGAACATGTGTAACCGCCCACCTGTGAAATCTGTAAATGGGAGTATTCTCTTCGAGCACCAAGAAATAAGCTAGTGATAGTATTTCTTTATAATCTGCCGGGAAGCATTGCTTCAAATCTTCTGTGACGCCAGTAGCTTGTCCGATGGAATCAAGAAGATAGATCGCGCCGTAAAACAGTCTTTTGCATTCGGCTGCCGGTACAGGTTCAGGTTTTATTTCCGTTTCCGCTGTTGCATGCTCAAGCTGCTGTTGAAGTGTATATTTCTTATTTGGTAAAAAGATTCCCTCGACGTTTTTGCCTATATAATTGCGCTTTTGTTCAGAACGTTTTTTAGTGGAATTCCAGATCGAGATATACTCGTAAACATATTCAGTGCCATTGATATTTTGCGTACCTCGGACAGGCATGTCATCACCTCGTAGATATAGTTCATATCGAGATAAGATGCTGCGCAAGTTCTAAAACGTTTATTTTATAAGGAGTTGCGGACTTCTAGATAAAAAAATCGGGACTTTTGGCTGCATACTAACATCTTGACTCTTTATTAAAATACTTTACAATAAGAATGAAATCGCGTCTAATATATAAATATTACATTTGTAAGTCGGAAAACGACTTAATTAGGAGGAATCATAGAGTGGAACTGCGCCAGCTCGAATATTTCACAGTTGTGGCGGAAGAATTGCATTTTGGCCGCGCTGCAATACGGTTACAGATGACACAACCGCCTTTAAGTCAGCAAATTTTGCAACTTGAAAGGGAACTTGGAGTAAAATTGTTAAAGAGAACAAAACGACATGTAGAGCTTACAAGTGCAGGAAAGGTTTTCTTGCAAGAAATTCGCCGCGTACTTACCCAATTAGAGCGGGCTAAGGATGCAGCTCTAAGGGCAGAAAGGGGAATGCTTGGCCGATTAGTTCTGGGGTTTGTCGGGTCTGCAACATTTGATATTCTTCCAATCATTGTTAGGGCATTTCAGGAACAGTTTCCATCCGTAGATTTGGTTTTTCATGAAATGCCTACGCCAATGCAAATTGAGGCACTTCACAATAAGGACATCGACATTGGCTTTGTAAGAACCCCTGTGGTTGATCCATTGATATCACTCTGGTCAGTTCATCAAGAGACATGTATTGCCGTCGTACCGAAGCTGCATCCACTTGCACAACGAGATTCAATATCGATGGGTGATCTGAGTACAGAACGATTTATATTAGTGGAGAGGGAGGTTTGGCCGAGCTGGTATGATGATATCCTCTCAAAATGCCGTGATGCTGGGTTTAGCCCAATCATTCGTCAGCACGTGAAAGAAATTCAGACAATTGTTGGGTTGGTAGCGGCAGGACTATGCATCAGCATCGTACCAAGCTCAACGGCAAAATTGCATGCGCGGGACGTGGCTTATGTTACGATTGAAGGAGAGGCCCCCCACGTCGAAATGAGTATCGCTTGGCGAACAGATAACAATTCAATCTTGGTAGAACAATTTCTCGATACAGCAACACGACTCATGGGTAATTATGACAAAGTTGCTGTTTTGTCTGATCTTTAGATATAATCAATGGCTCTAAAACAATAAATGATTGATGATATAGCATTGAGAATTACGAGCCTGCCCCGCGTCCCATCAATGGAAGCAGTGAGCGTTCAATTGGTAAAACTAAAGCTTGTGCGGAGATTTCTTGATTTTTCAACACAGCTGGCTTATACTTAAATTGAAATTACGTATACGTAATTTCAATTTAAGTATAAGCTAATGCGGAGGTAATCATGCTCCAGATTTTTGATAATATTTGTATGCTGTTCGCGAAAGCGGAACAAAAGCATACTCAATTCGCCAAAGAAACACTAAGCCAAAAGAAACTTGGAATTACACCGGTTCAGATGATGGTTCTTTATACCCTTTATAAGGGGGATGGTATTAGTCTTTCTGAGTTGGGAAAACGTAGTTACTTAGATAGTTCTACCCTTACCGGCCTTATTGATCGCCTGGAAAATTCAGAATTAGTATATAGGGCCGATTCGCCGGAAGATCGTCGTGCATACCATATTTTTTTAACGGAGAAAGCGATTGCTTTGAAGAATTCATTGATAGAGGTTTTGAGTTTAGTTCAAGCTGAAATGCTTAAGGAGTGTACTGAGGAAGAAATATCTATATTTGAAAGGGTGCTACTAAAAATATATCGTAACTTATAAACTGTAGCCGGTTATTAGATGATACATTTTTAAAATGGGTATTGAAAATGTATCGCCGATATGCTATTATGATATCAGATATTACGCATACGTAATATCTGATATCATAATTCTTTTTCTATAATAATCATAAGGATGTACAAACAATAAAAGTCCAAATCGAATGTATTACAGCTAGCACTAACTTGAGATGAACTTCTTAATATTTTTTTACGAAATTAATACGTATACGTAATATACGGATACAAATGATGAAAGTGAGGTGATTTTCATGAAACTTTGCTTAAGAGGCTTAGTATCTGCCGACTTTTCCATGGTAGCGGTGTTTGAAGACTATATTAAACGTCTTACAAATGTGAACACTATGATTTACTAGAATACAGTGGGGTTTTTAGCCAAAAATCAATAGATACGATAGACTCTTGCAAAGCAGCTTAACTTTGCAGGAGTTTTGTATTTTAATGGTAAATAGAGTAGGAATATGGGATACTGCTTTTAGAAGAAAAGCTTATAATTGTTTTGAACTTATAGTAGATGCAATTTTAAAGGTTGAAGGTGGAGTTCAAAAGTACTTGATCTATCAGTTCTAATACATATTGATTATATAAGAATAAAAATGATATAATTGCGTTCATCAATTATATCAAAAAGGGGATCATTATTTTTTTTGTATAAAAACTCTGCAAACCTTGATATATATAAGAAAATTTTATACTAACGGATTAATTAGAGGAGGATATATTTTGAAAATTTCAAAGAAAGATGCGTTGATATGGTTTGATTTTTTTTCGCTACTGCCAGAGGAAGAGGAACTTATGATAAAACAGCAAGAAATCATTTATGCTACCTTTGCACAAATTGAGGAAGCGGTTGATCATAGAAATGATGCGTTAATGTCAGAAATTAAAGGTTTAAAAACGTTGGAGAATCGAACGTTTTTTGTGGGAAATGAAAGTAAATTCGCAAAAGGCTGTCGTTCTTGTTTGTTAGGCACTGGACTCAGTGCAATTAGGAAAACGAACAAATGTAATATAGAGTGTAAGTTCTGTTATAATTATGGAGAACTAGAAGATATTCCTCCCGTTGGCGAAGGCATGTGGGAAATTGGAGGAACAAAATTTTATGAGAAGGATATTGATTTACTTCTTTCCATCCACCAGAAACCCACGGGTATTTCCTACGTTTATTTAGAACCATTCATGGAAATTGAAAAATACTATTCGGTAATAAAGAAATTTAGTGATGCGCAGATTTATCAACATTTATATACAAATGGTATTTTAGCTACGGAAGAGACCTTGAAAGCGTTAGGTGAAGCCGGTCTTAACGAGATACGCTTCAATTTAGGTGCTTCTAAGTGTTCAGACAAAGTTATTGAAAATATTAAAATTGCGAAAAAGTATATTAAAAATGTAGGTATTGAAACTCCTATGACTCCTGAGTTTTTTGAAGCCTTTTTTAAGAAAAAGCAGACAATCTTAGAGACAAAACTTGATTTTATCAATTGTGCAGAATTACATTTAAATGAGAATAACATAAACAATTATTATGGGGAAAATATGTATATCTCCAGACATGGCTATATATCTCCAATTTGGAGCAGGGAATTAACTTTGAAATTCATGAAGATAGCCGATGAAGATAAGTGGGATTTAGTAGTACATGATTGCTCAAACCATACGAAATTTGCTAGAGATTTGAATTTGAGCTGCAAAGAGGGGAAGTGGTTCGGAGCCAGTAATTATGCCAGTGAGTTTTCCCGAATTCCATATGAAGTTTTTTTACCAACACTGCGGGATGATAAATTTAAATTTTTTAGTGAAGAAGAATTGCCTGATGGCTATAAACCAGGAGAGATGATTTATTAGAGAAGCTTGTCGATTAGGAGTGCTGTATTGCTGTATTGCTGCTTGGGATACTAAGGCGGCTTTTGAGAACATCATGAATTACTAGCAAAGGAATTAATCGAGAGTATTTTAGTAGCATATGGGAGAAAAAAGTAATGGTAGATTTACATATACACACAGCCGCGAGTGCCGATGGGGAATATTCCCCAAAAGAAATAATCCAATTAGCAAAGGCTAATCAGCTTCAGGCTATTGCAATAACGGATCACGATGCAGTTTCTAATGTTGAAGAAGCAATATATTGGGGCATACATTGTGGAATTGAAGTCATACCTGGCTGCGAATTTTCGACTATATATAAAGAAAAATGGCTTCATGTTCTAGGGTATTTCATTGATTATAATGATCCAGACATAGCGCATTGGTGTGAAACAATTAAAAAAGGAAGAATGGAAAACGTTGATGCGCAGATTGCTAGACTACGTGAGGCGGGATTTTATTTAGATAAGGAAAAGGTATTGGAGGATAGCCCGCAGCCCATGCCAATTTGTTATAGCCGGGCTATTTTTCTTGATGACCGAAATAACCACAATCCGCTTGTGAATCAGTACAGATTTCAGGAAAACCATATGTTAAGATTTTGTACTGACTGGATCGTTACTGGTCGGCCGTATAATGCTCCTCAATACATTCCAGTGGTGCAAGATGTTATTCGTCTTATCGTACAGAGCGGAGGTGTTCCTATTCTGGCACATCCGGCTGCTACTCTCAGTATTTCTGATAATTCCTTGCTTCGTGATCTCTTAGGATTCGGACTTATGGGCATTGAGGCTTTCACTACTTGGCATACGAAAGAACAGGAAGATCATTATTTTCAGTTTTGCCGGAAGAACGAGATCGTTGCTACATGTGGTAGCGATTTTCATGGAAAAAATAAACCCAATATTCGTATTGGACAGGTAAGAAACAACCGTTACGAGGTAGTTGAACTCTTAAAGGGTTTGAGCCGTGGTAAGTGATTTTTTCTTTTCTTATATCTCTAAATTACTAATGGATTGGTGACAATGATGATGTGGTTGAACATAGAATGATTCTAAAAGGGTACTTGCCTATTTGGGAAATCAACGTATGAACAGCTTGACATTATTCTCAGTCTTTGATACAATTTTCGAAATTAATATGCATTACATCGGTTGGACAGGAAACTGTTTTCAAGTCGTCTGGGTCACTCAGGGGGGAGGGCCCAGACTTCTTGAAAACAGTTTCCTTTTTTGTATGCGAAATAGGGTGCTTTTGGGCCGTGTTAATTAAGAATGTATAAAAGGGATGTGATAAGTTAGTAAATAAAAGGAGCGTTTATATGGCAAGAATAAAGGCAGAGATAACTGAGCCAGGATAATCTGCATGGATGTGATAGGGAAAGGTGTGATAGCAGTGTTTTTATTTTTACAAATATTGATCATTTTACTAGCAACCAAATTAGGGGGGGCACTAAGTGTTAAACTAGGGCAGCCATCAGTATTGGGGAAACTTGTTAGCGGCATTATCATCGGGCCAGCAGTCTTGGGATGGATTAATCCCTCTGAGATGATTTCGCAGATCAGCGAGATTGGCGTTTTACTTTTAATGTTCATTGCTGGTTTGGAAACCGATATTAAGGCGCTTAATCAAAATCGTAATTCGTCTATTGCGGTTGCGGTAGGCGGAATTGCTGCGCCATTGCTCTTTGGATATCTGGGAGGTTTACTAATAGACTTGGAACAAAGCCATGCATTGTTTTTGGGTTTACTATTTTCGGCTACCTCCGTAAGTATTTCTGCTCAGACGCTCAAAGAACTAGGGCTGCTAAAAAGCCACGAAGGGACAACCATATTGGGGGCAGCTGTACTGGATGATATTTTAGTTGTTATCCTGTTAGCGGTTATGATGAGTCTGCTCACGACAGAGCAAATTAGTCTCAGCTTAATTATCGGTAAGAAAATTTTATTTTTTACAGCAATCGCTTTGCTTGGCTGGAAAGGTGTACCATGGGTATTGAGAGTAGCAGCCCCTCTGCGGGTATCGGAAACAATTACCAGCGCAGCACTAATCATTTGCTTCTTTTTTGCCTATCTGGCTGAAGCACTTGGGGTGGCTGGGATTATTGGAGCATTTGCTGCTGGTATAGCGATCTCGCATACTAAATATAAACATGAAGTCGAGACTAAAATCCAACCAATTGCTTATGCTTTTTTTGTCCCAGTGTTTTTTGTTAGTATTGGGCTTTCTGTTTCCTTTGCTGGAACAGGCAGCCAAGTTTGGATGATTGTCGGTCTTACAGTTGTTGCTATTTTAACCAAACTGTTAGGTTCGGGATTAGGGGCAAGATTAACTGGCTTTGGAAATAGATCATCCCTCGGAATTGGAGCGGGCATGGTATCACGGGGGGAAGTTGCACTTATTTTGGCAGCGATTGGCCTAGAGGCTGATTTACTGCAGTCAAAATACTTTACTGCAATTGTTGTCGTCGTTATTCTTACCACTCTGGTAACACCACCTATGTTAAAAGGACTGTTTGCTAAAAAAGAAATGGTGCAAAAGTGATTAAACGAGGAGGGCATTTATTAATAGAGAATGTAGCTGCGATGCTTGCCACAGTCCGTTGTAAAGGCAAAAAAAATCCGCTGATGGTGTGGTCATCGATACATGGGTAAGACGTTTTCTAGTATAGCCATTAGCAGTAAGATCGATCCTATGTCCCCTTGTCCACCCCAAAAGGGCTCGCATAAGCGAGTCTTTTTTCTTTTCTATATGACGAACTCCTGCAAAGCAGCTTAGCCTTGCAGGAATTTTGTATTTTAATAGTAAATAGAGTAGAAATATGGAATACTGCTTTTCAAAAGAAAATTATGTTACAGTATTAATGACATGAGACAAAAGATAGGAGTAACTTAAAAGAAGCGTCCCTGTGATTTGAAGAGATTTTAAGCCAAATGAGTATTTACGATAGTATTTGCGAACGTACCGACGAGGGAGGATTTACAATGAAGGTCACTGCTAGGCCAGATGATAAATCGGATCGCGCGAACAGGCTGCATGTTGTTATTGCTGAGTTGTTGTCAGCTATAATAGATTCAACGGTTTCCTTTAACGAGATGTATCAGATTGTTTTAGATAAAGCACGTGAGCTGACGGAAAGTAAGCATGGTTTTGTTTCTTCGATTGAAAAAAAGACTAAAGCACATGTCAGTAATACACTGACTCAAATGCGGGATGAAGGATGTACCATTAATGCTGCCTTTTATTCTTTGCCAGAAGGACCCCATAAGCTTTATAACAGTCTATGGGGACATTCTCTCAACGTCCGGGAGTGTTTTTTTACTAACAATCCTTCGTCTCATGCGGCAGCAACAGGAATGCCGCCCGGTCATGTACCTCTGAAAAATTTCCTGTCGGTGCCTATCATATTTGGAGATGAAATCTTAGGGCAGATTGCACTTGCCAATTCAGTGCGTGAATATACGGAAGAAGATCTTAAGGAAATAAAGCGTTTGGGAGAAGTATACGCAATAGTGCTGCACAATCGACAGCAAGAAAGCGAGCTGCGGCGAAGTGAGGAGCAATTCCGCTCAATGGTAGAGATAGCACCTTTTCCTATGCTTGTTACTAAAAGAGAGCTGAATAGTACTATTTTGTACGGAAATCTAAGAGCAGCAGAACTTTTTAAGGTTTCACAGGGAGCATTGATAGGAAGTGCTGTTGCCGATTATAACCAAAAACAGGAAGAATGGATATCAATTCTGGACGAAATAGAGAAAAACGGATGTGCATTGGATAAAGAAATGCAATTTTACGATGTTCGTGGCAAGGCATGCTGGGTACTGCTTTTTGCCGTAAAGGCCATCTGGTTTGGCAGTGAAGCGCTGATGATCACAATTAATGATATTACTGACCGCAAAAATATGGAAGAAACACTGAGACAGTTAGCGACGGTAGATTATTTGACAGGAATTTGGAATCGTCGCTGCATTATGGATATGGGTAATAAAGAATTTGAACGTTCCTTGCGTTATAAGACCCGTATGAGTGTCATAATTTTTGATCTTGACCATTTTAAACTTGTGAATGACAAGTTTGGACACAATATTGGCGATCGGGTCTTAGAAGGGACTGCCAAAGTAGTAACAAATGAGCTAAGGGGGATCGATATCTTTGGACGATACGGTGGAGAGGAATTTGCTATCATTTTCCCGGAGATATCGCTAAAAGAAGCGGCTAAAGTTGCAGAAAGACTGCGACAGGCTATAGAAAGATACCAGTATGTACTGGAGGATTCAAGTACGCTGATGGTTACCGCCAGTTTTGGAATCAGTGAGGTCATTGACAGCGACAGGACATTTGAGGAGATTTTGACTAGGGCCGATTCTGCTTTGTATAAAGCGAAAGCATTGGGCCGTAATCGGATACACTGCAGCTAGAATGAGTCAAAGGGAAGTCTTGAGCGACAGGCAATTCATTGCCTGTCGTTTTTGGCTTTCATAATGCTGTTGGGTTTTCATGCTAATTTCAGAATCATCGGTTAAACTTATCTTCAAGCAATTTAAATAGTTTATATTCAAAAGCAGGGGATAATCCCAGCGGATCCTATCGGATTTCTAGGGATGGAAATTAAAATATAAACCGGTTTCTTGCAGGGCAAGTTAAGGTGTTCATTACTGGATCAATCCATTGGGGTTATCAATGGCAGGAAGAAATGGAGGCTCGAAAATGCAAACTTCAGTTAATACATTACAGTGAGATCGGAAATATTGATGGACGATCTATCAAGTTATTTAAACAGTAAGGAGAATTATTATGGAGTTTATCATTCAATATTTTAATCATTATGGGACTGTCGGTCTGTTTATCATTGCTTTGGCGGAATCTATATTTTCTCCAATACTGCCAGACCTTTTACTAATTCCGATGGCAATTGCAAATCCGCAAAACGCTATTTATTATGGCATGGTAGCTACAATAGCCTCTGTGCTTGGCGGATTGATCGGCTATGCAGTTGGAAAAACATGGGGACTTCCTGTGATCAAGCGCTTCGTTCCATTACACTATATTCAGCAGATGCGGCTGTTAGCTGATAAACACGGAGCCTGGGCGGTATATGTCGGCGCTTTGTTACCGATACCCTACAAAGTGATTACACTGACCTCCGGCATGTTTCGCATCAGACTCTCCATTTTTATCTTGGCGTCCGTTGTAGGCAGGGCCAAGAGATTCTTACTGGAAGGCGTCCTGATTTACTATTTTGGGCCCAAAACCATTGCAATCTTGGAAAAAGTAACTTCCGCGACAACTGTTGCATTAGTGATCTTTGCCTGTATTGCCGGGGTAATACTTTTCATTAAGTTCGTAAAAACAGATCGTATTGTAAGTGGTGCAGCTTCAATGAAACAGAGCACCTCTGATTTGTCCCTCGAAGAATCAAATGGCGAAGGCAGCGCGGATGCGTCATCACAGAAATGTATTCGGATAAAAGAACATCCAGAACACATGGGAAAGGAACACTGATGAACGGCAGAATCAAAAAGGGAAAATATTGCATAGACAGTGACAGGAAAAAGGCGCATCCATTCTTTGATTAAGATGGATGCTTCTTTAAATTAATTACTTACGGTCTTTTTTTCATAGTATTTTCAGATTGACTTGTTACACTCATTCTGACAAATTAGACAAACATATCCTAGGCGTAGCCTTGACCCAATAATGGTGTTGCTTATGCTGGATAGGGAGGAGATCTGGGTGAACGTATTACTTGCTGAAGATGATGTTAAGCTGGGTAAACTGATTAAACATCTTCTGGAAAGAAATGAAATTCATGTTGACTGGGTAGTAAGCGGTGATATGGCGCTGGAGTCTGCTCTTTATGGTTCGTATGACGTGATTATTCTGGATTGGATGATGCCTGGGCAACTTGGCATTGCCGTCTGTGATCAGCTGCGTAAGCGCGGATATCAGGGAGCTGTTTTAATGCTGACAGCAAAAGACGCCCTTGATGACCGGGTACTGGGGCTGGATACGGGAGCCGATGATTATTTTGTCAAGCCCTTTGAATTTGCAGAACTGCTGGCTCGGCTTCGCGCCCTGGCACGGCGAAGCCGAGTGAGCTTAATGGAGAATATCCTGCAAGTTGGAAATATAGTCCTTAATGGCTCAACACATTGTGTACAGCGGGGCGATACTGAAATACAGCTTACCAGCCGCGAATTTCAGCTGCTTGATCTGTTGGTCCGCAATCAGGAACGTATAATCCCACGGGAAGTTATCTTTGAGCGAATCTGGAGGTTAAAAACCGAGGTGTCCTCGAATAATCTAGATGCTTATGTACGGTTACTGCGGCGCAAGCTAAGTCCATTTGGGGATGCAATCGTCATACAAACTGTCCGTGGCGTTGGCTATAGGCTGGAGGTTCAAAATGTTTGCGAAAATTCGTAACGAGTTGACTCTACGCTATGCAATCGTCATGATGTTAATGATGATGGCTTTTATTGTTGTAAGCTCTACAGGATTGCTTTGGATTCTTTATCAGGAAGAACAGCAGGACTTGCGGTCTTTTACAGAAGAAGAGGCCAGAGAGCAAGCGGAAATGTATAAAGAGAAAACCATCTTCTTTCAGCTGCCGCCGAAGGAAACTGAGGATGTAGATCATGGTGCTAAGATCTTTTATTATGTTTTTGATATAAGCAGGCAAATAGTTGCTACCGAGGAACCATCACAGTTAATTCGCACGGGTGTGTTGCGCATTATCCACAACTGGGACGCATCGGATGGAGAAGTTAAACTGAAGAAATTTCTTCTTCCTAATGGAGACAGAGCGGTAGTCATGTTATGCAGCATGAAAATATATGACGGCTCTCAAGTGCTGGGCACCATTTATGTGGGAGAAGATATCAGTGCGTATTATCACATGTTAAAAATGTTATTGATCATGATGGTGATCATTTCGATTACCTTTTTGATCATCGCTGCTTTTGCGGGGCATTCATTGGCAGGTAAGGCAATGATTCCCATTAAACAAGCTTTTTCTCGGCAGCGTGAGTTTGTCGCCGATGCCTCACATGAACTGCGTACCCCCCTTAGCATTCTCCAAACTTCAGTAGAGGTAGTGCAGACTGATAATGACCAAAAGTTATCAGCATTCTCCATTCAGGTGCTTGATGACATGAAAAGTGAAATTCGCAGGATGACTAGACTAGTAACTGACTTACTAACTCTTGCAAGGGCTGATGCTGGAGCAACTAATATTATAAAGGAGAAATTCGATCTGGCTGCCACGGCAGAACCGCTGATTCGTTCAGTACAGCCGTTAGCGATGGTGAAGGAGATTCATTTGGAAATGAGCGGTGATGAAACGATTCCCATTATGGCTGATCGTGAAAAAATAAGCCAACTGCTCTTAATTCTGGTTGATAATGCAATTAAATATACTCCTAAAGGCGGCAGAGTGGAGGTTTCGCTCACAAGAACAGTAACTCCAAAAACAATGGTTACGATTGCCGTGCACGATACGGGGGAAGGAATATCAGAAAATGAGCGAAAGCTTATTTTTGAACGCTTTTACCGTGTGAATAAGGTAAGGTCACGTGAAGAGGGCGGTACTGGCCTTGGACTGTCTATAGCCAAATGGATAGTGGATGCCCATGGTGGTAAAATAAAAGTGGAAAACACTCCAGGAATAGGGAGCTCCTTTATTATTCATTTACCTCTGTAATAGATTCACCGGTTCTTTAGCCTTGGGTTAATAAATGAAGAGAGGGAATTATGATTGCTACCGATGGCGCCAACAAGAGAGACAGCAAAAGAATCTCTATATTGGCGCAATCTTAAAAAAACGATTGTAACATTGGTTGGAGGGATGCACGTGGAAAATCTTTGGTTAGTATTCGGATTGCTATCTGCTATTATGGCTGCCATGGTAGCGATATTCGGCAAGATCGGCCTGCAATCGGTCGATGCCAATACCGCCACGGCGATCAGATCGGTCATAATGGCGGCATTTTTGATTTTAGTTGTTGTTTGTCAGGGAACCTTAAAGGAAATCCCGGCAATTATTGCCGACAAAAAAGCTATTACGTATATCGCTCTAAGTGGCGTTGCCGGGGCACTATCCTGGCTGTTTTATTTCTTGGCTCTCAAGTTCGGCAATGTATCTCAGGTTGCGCCCATCGACAAATTGAGCGTGGTGATCGCCACAGTCATCGCTGTCACCTTATTGGGAGAAAAAATTAGTATGGTAGGCAGCGCTGGCGTGGCCTTAATTGCGCTAGGAGCGATACTCGTGGCGTTGGGGTAGTTTGAGAATATTGATTTAAAAAGGAGTATGATGTATATATGTTATGGTATATTGCGATTATCCTTGGGATTGTGCAAGGGATTGGTGAATTCTTACCCATATCCAGTTCAGCACATTTGATTCTGACTCGTTGGTTTTTTGACTGGGATCCTATTATCAACCAGTTAGGAGGAAATATTGATATCGTGTTAGATGTGGCCCTCCACGTCGGAACACTGCTGTCAGTGCTTATCTATTTTTATCAAGACTGGCTTCAACTGCTAAGGAACGGTTTATCCACAGGGATTAAAACACGGGAGGGAAAAATGTTTTGGTATCTTGTGGCAGCTACTATTCCCGGCGGAATCGCAGGGCTTGCGTTGGAATCGACGATTGAGAATTTTGTTCGATCTCAGGTTTTGATCATTGCCGTAGGATTGGCGATTATGGGGATTATTCTTTACTATGTTGACAAGAAAGCGGAACAGATCGTCAGTTTTGAGGAAATCACCTTTAGGCAGGCAATTTTAATTGGTATAGCCCAGGCACTGGCTCTGTTTCCCGGAGTATCCCGTTCAGGTATTACTATGACTACAGGTCGATTATTGGGCTTTTCACGGGAAGCGGCAGCTAAGTTTTCTTTTTTGCTGGCCACACCGATTATCGCCGGTGCCGCACTAAAGCAGACGCCTGGCATCATTCATAATATTGCGAATCCGCTGTTTTTGGTTGGAACTCTCACATCGGCTGTAGTAGGTCTTATCAGTATCGGGTTTTTACTCAAATATCTTCAGAGAAACAATTTTGCTGTGTTTGCAATATACCGATTAGCAATAGCAGCACTTGTCGTTATAGTCTATATGGTTCGTGGTGCCTAGGAAACTAGAACAAGAGCGATTGATAAAACAAAAGTAGGTTCGCTCCGTACAGAAATCATGCACAGGCCAAGCTTCCCATCTAGTTATAGATGGGAAGCTTGGCTTAATCTGCATAGCAGGAACCTGCTCCATTCTCCTCGTTAGCCGTGAATTTATTTTGATGAATATAGATTTTTGGGAAATAATACGATTATATCTATTTTGGCAGGTGAAGAAGATGAAGGTTGGAATTGTAGGACCGATATCGAGGGACCGGATGGTATCACCAGATGGTAAGGTGGTAAGTAAATTAGGAGCCGTTGCTTATACTGTGTCAGCACTTGCAAAATTATTGGAGGGAACAACCGATGGTGTTGTCTGTCTGTCCCATTTATCCCCAGAGGATATAAATGAAGCTCGTGAGTTGCTTAATCATCCAAACATTACAATGCCCATACTTGATACATCATGTAAAAACGGGACGGAGATCGAGCTAAAACTTATTAACGATCATGAACGAATTAGCCATCAGATGCGCACGATGACACCCGTTTAGTCAGCAGAACTAAATTTGCTCGCCGATTGTGATTATCTTATATTGATGCCGCTGAACGAAACGGATATACCCCTGGATTGTATAAAAAAATTTCGTGAAACTTCTCGGGCAGAGATCTTCCTGGATGTTCACGGACTGATAACTGGTCTTGATAAAAACGCTAATCGTTATAAGAAAGACTGGGAACATGCAGATGAGTGGCTGAAAAACATTAACTTTTTAAAGATGAATGACAAGGAGGCGCAGTGGGCTGCGGGACGTTTGCTGGATAAACAGGAAGATTATGCACACTACGCAGCTGCCATGGTAAATATGGGCTTATCCACATGCTGGATCACTTTTGGTGATCAATCCTCCTTAATTGCCTGGCGGCGAAATGACCGGATATTTTGGGCAAATGTCCCGGTGGTCGATTTTGGGAAGATAGTCGATACTGTAGGGTGTGGTGACTCTGCTTCAGCAGGATTTATATATTCTTATGCAAAGCTACATAATCCGTTATTAGCCGTAGTATTAGGCAATACTTTCGGCTCAATAAAAGCGTCAATTTCCGGCATTGAAGAATTTCCATCAAAGACTGAAGTGCGTGATGTAGTAAATCAGCACTATCGCAATTATCTCCATACGATGCTTGATGAGTTTCTCACTCAAGAACATGTAGTCGTCCACGAAATAAAGGAGGATCATATATATGAAAGTTCTCTGTACAGCACAGATGGGCACCGGCACAATCATGGGGCAGACCATGCGCGTGGTAGCGATAGCTAAGGCTCTCCAACGCCGTGGGCATGAAGTAAAATTTCTAGCTAGTGGCAAGCTAATCCCCATTATCAAGAATTTTGGTATTGACGTTATTGAAATTGCCGATATGCCTGAATTCGATACGTTTGGGAACCAAGCAAACGACTTGCGGCACAAGGAAGAGCACTTCAACAAGATGGAGCAGCTGATAGCTAGAATTGGCGAGATTGAAACGAATGCTGCTGCTCGCGAGCAGCCTGATCTCTTGCTTTGCGGCACAATCAGCGGTCCAAAGACAGGAAAAAGTTTGGGCATTCCTTCCCTATTAGTAGCGTTGCAAGCGCACGGTGCCAAGACGCTGGCTATGTTTGCACAGCGACTGCAAGGTATAAAAAATCAGCTTTTCAGACCGCAGGAAGCAGCGGATCTTATCATTATTGAGGGGATGCCAGAAATAAGCGGCGGAGTAAGCTTCGAGGATCATTGGGAGAATTATGAGACCTTGAAAGAGAAGATATATTTTACTGGACCACTGTTAAACGAAAGCCCTAACGAGATGCCGTTACGAGAGACGCTTAAGGAAAAACATATCGGCGCTGGCAATAAAACAATGGTGTATGTGACGATAGGAGGCGGTTCGTCGCTTATTGGTGAACAGTTCCTGCAGCTTGTCCTAGAGAGTCTAAAGATGCTTCCATGGTTGACGGGAGTTGTCTCTACGGGCATAGCTATATCGCCAGACAAGATAAAATCATTCAACCCACCTAATAATGTTGTCATTAGAGGATTCGTGCCAGGAACTGAGATGATTAAGGCTAGTGATGTAACTGTTTTTCATGGTGGATCGTCTACACTAATGACTTGTGTGGCTTGTGGAACACCAGCAGTGGTGATACCTTCCATGGCCGAGCAGGAAGATAATGCAGCTGTGCTGGCACAAAGCGGTGCGGGAATTGTTCTGGATAAGAAGACGATGACCCCGCAGATGTTGGCTGATGCAGTCCAGGCCATAGTAACTGATCCTGGCTATCGAGAGCAAGCCCAAAAACTAAAGTCCCTAGGGGAAAAATATGGCGGTGCGGAGGCAGCTGCTTCACTAGCAGAAAAATTCGTTGCCCAAAAGGCGGTTATTCAATGAAAGCCTTAATTTTGGCGGCTGGCAAAGGGACAAGATTGCGGCCGATAACTGATTTTATTCCCAAACCCATGGTACCGATTCATGGGAAGCCACTTCTGGAATGGGTTATTCTCCACCTAATGTCCTATGGTATACAGGAGTATGTGGTAGCTGTCAGCTATTTTGCAGAACAAATCGAAAACTATTTTGGAGATGGCACTCGCTGGGGCATACGTATAGAATATAGCCATGGGCTCTCGCCAGCCGGCAAAGCAGGAGAAATTTGGCGCTGTCGCGAACTACTAACGAATGAACACCATTTTCTTGTTGTACCTGGAGATACAATTTGTCACTTGAATTACCATGCGTTCATGGATTTTCATGAACGGCAAGGCGGTATAGCTTCGGTGGCTTTATCTACTAAATATCGGCTGGAGGTTGGACTGGCAGAAGTAGCGAGTGACAGTAGAATTACAGCATTTCTTGAAAAAACGAATCTTGATAGGCCTGTAAGTACGGGATCGTACTTATTGGAATCATCGATTTTTCCCTATATTGAACGGTTTAATCCGTCAAAGAATGAAGTGGATTTGCCAGGCGATATTTTCCCGGTATTACTGCTAGAGGGGCAGCAGATCAACGGTTTTGTTAGTGAATATGAGTGGTGGGATATTGGGAAAATTAACGATTATGATACCTTTGCTCATATGCCTGTGCAACAAGCAAAGTCTATACTTTGTAGTTATAAAAATGTGTATTGATCGTTTTTATAGTCAATAGATATCGAGGTGAACTGTATTAATACCCAATTTAAAGCTTTTATCTTTGATATGGACGGTGTACTTACCGATACTGTGGAATATCATTATCAATCTTGGCAAAAACTCGCCATAGAACTAAATCTTTCTTTTACAAGAAAAGATAACGAAAAAATATTGGGATTGTCGCGTCCGGATTCAATGAAAATCTTTCTTCAAGGACGACCGACTACCGAGTCTGAATTTCAACAATTATTGCAAAAGAAAAATGAGTGCTTTTTGCAATTGATTGACAAGTTCTCACCAGCCAATCTCTTGCCGGGAGTCAGTAAACTGCTTAACACTATTAAACAAGCTGGTTTTAGATTGGCGGTAGCATCGTCAAGCAGGAATACTGAAATAGTCTTACATCGGTTGGAGATCGCCAAATTTTTTGACTCGATTTCCGACAGCAATATCATTCAGCATGCTAAACCAGCCCCCGACCTTTTCTTGGATGCTGCCCACCGCTTAGGAATGCTGCCGCGTGAATGCGTTGTTTTTGAAGATGCCGCAGCCGGGATTGAAGCTGGGCTATCAGCCGGAATGCTTGTAGTAGGAATTGGAGACATAAACTTAGTTGGCAGAGCCCACTTACGCTACTCTACAATGGCTGCAGTTAATTTGGAACAAATCCTAGCGTATCGTTTAGACGAGGAGATGTAATGGATTGCCTCTACCTTGCTAATTTAGAAGATCACCTAAAAAGAGATAGCTATTTGTCTAATAATGGACAATCGCTATCTCTTTTTAGGTGCAGATTGATTTCTGGTGTAAACAACAAAGCTATGTTATAATTTTATCCAAACTTCGAAACCTTCCGAAGCCAACGAATGTTTCGTGGGGAGTATATGAGACATATTTTAAACCATATCGTTTTGTAAAACGAAAGGTTAGGCTGATATTTGGATCTAGTTAAAGGGATTTTCAAAATGAATGTAGGAGAGCGAAAATGGCTAAAATTAGTTTAATTGCACCCAATCAAGAAATAGCGGAATATGCTGTTCAAGCAAAAGAACTATATCACTGGGATTTTGATATTTGCATTGAGCTAATGGAGGCAGCTGTTCAAAAAGCTCTTTCTTTAAAAAATAAAGGAACAAAAATTATTATTTCACGTGGTGGAACGGCTTTGTGTTTGAAGAAGAAATCACATCTTCCTGTTGTCGAGATCAAGATGACTTTGGGAGATGCGGCGTTAGCACTGCAAAAAGCGCAAAAATACGGCAACCGTTTTTTGTTTGTTGGATTCTCAAATCACTTACAAGAGTTAGATTCGCTGGGACCTCTTATGGGATTAGATATTGCACAAGTTGTAATTCAGAACTACCACGAAGCGGAAGAGGTTATTGCGAAGGCAAAAGAAGAAGGCGTGCATGCCATTATTGGCGGAGCTGTGCAATGTGAAATTGCCCGAAAACTGCACATACCTGCCGTATTTTTACATTCAGGCATACAGGCGATTCATAACGCTTATAATGAAGCCAAGGCTATGCTGGACCTTCTATCCAATGAAGAACGTAAAACAGAAGAATTGAAAACTTTATTAGATAATACAGGGGAAGGCTTTGTTGCCATTGACAAAAAAAATAAAATCACCCTAGTGAATCAGTCGGCGTTACGAATGTTAAATTGTAAGAAAAAATCTGTAATTGGTCAAACGCTTACAACCGCTTTACCCCTTATTGCAAACTTGAGTGATTCGTTACAGCAGGAAAATAGTGCGAAAGATGAAATTGTTATTGCTGAAAAAAAGATGTTTTTATACAATAAAATTTCGCTTTATGATCGTGGTGAAATCATTGGCGCTATCGCAACCTTGAAAGATGCCCAGAAACTATCAGAGGAAGAAAGAAAAATTCGTTTAAATCAGCATAACAGCGGGTTATATGCACGATATTATTTTCAAGATATTCTAGGGAAAAGCAGTTCCTTGAAAGAAGCGCAGCGGATTGCGCAAAACTATGCTAAAGTACATTCGACCGTTCTTATTACAAGCGAGTCTGGAACTGGAAAAGAAATGTTTACCCAATCCATTCATAATGCTAGCAATCGGAGGCAAGGGCCATTTGTTGCCATTAACTGCGCCGCTCTTGCGTCAACCATTTTAGAAAGTGAATTGTTCGGTTATGTAGAAGGTGCCTTTAGCGGTGCGAGAAAGGGCGGAAAAGCAGGTGTTTTTGAGCTGGCGCATGGTGGAACCATTTTTTTAGACGAAGTAGGGGAAATCACAGTTTCTTTGCAGGAAAAATTGCTGCGTGTTTTGCAGGAACGTTCTGTAATGCGCCTAGGTGACGATAAAATTATCCCTGTGGATGTAAGAATTATTGCAGCTACGAATAAAGATTTGGTTCGTGAGGTAAAGGAAGGCCGCTTTCGGAAAGATTTATTTTTTCGCCTAAATGTCTTGCGATTGACGATTCCGCCGCTGAGAGAGCGAAAAAATGATATTGTTCTTTTGGCCGAGGCTTTTTTGAAAAAATATGCACTTGCCGAACCTTTACTTTTTTCGACTGCTGTAGAAACACTATTAAAGCAGTACTCTTGGCCGGGGAATGTCAGAGAATTGGAAAACCTTATGGAAAGGCTTAGTATTACAGCGCTATTTGGAAAAATCACCGAAAATGATTTGCATGAATATTTTCTCGAAATGGAAGGGCTGCAAGAAGAAGGGGGAAAAATAGCAAATTTAGATTGTGTTAAAGTAGAACAAGTCCTTTCTCAAGTTCAAGGCAACAAAACAAAAGCAGCTAAACTTCTCGGGATTCATAGAAGTACGTTATGGCGTCTGTTGAATGAAAAACAATAATTCCTTGAAAAAGCGTTGCAAGAAACATTTTAAATGTTTCTTGCAACGCTTTTTGTTTTTGCAAATCAGGAGAAAAGATAAGAAAGGCAGAAAAAACAGACTATTTTTTAAATTTAAATATTGGCATATAACTTGCATATATTTATGCGCGTATGGATTTAAGGAGGGGGGATATTTCAAGTTGCAATTCATGATGGCATTTGAAAAGGCTGCAAAGATGGATAACTTCGGATAAAGAATAGACAAGGGGGATAATTAGAATGAAAAAAATTGGACTACCTATTCAAATTTTTCTGGGCCTTTTCTTTGGTGTACTCGTTGGGGTGGTATTTTATAAACATCCTGGGGTCGAGACTTATCTAAAACCCATGGGCGAGATTTTTTTGCATTTAATTAAAATGATTGTAATTCCTATTATTTTTTCGAATATTGTGGTTGGCGTTGCAGGATTAGGCAGTGCAAAGCGCCTTGGGACACTTGGATTTAGAACTATTCTATATTTTGAAATCGCTACCACTGTAGCGATTGTAATCGGTCTTTTATTTGCAAATATGTTCCACCCAGGTACAGGCGTTGACATGAGTGCTCTCTCCAAAGGAGACATTTCAAAATACGTGGCAACTGAACAGCAGATGGCTAAGGGCAGTCATATGGACTTTATTATCAATATTGTTCCCACGAATGTGTTTGGCGCGATGGCAAAAGGAGAGCTATTACCTGTTATTTTCTTCTCTGTCCTGTTAGGTATAAGTCTCGCCACTATGGGTGAGAAGGCAAAGCCTGTGCTGGCGTTCTTCAAAAGCTTTTCTGAAGCTATGGTCTATATGGTTAGAATGATCCTTAAAGTTGCTCCGTTTGGAGTATTTGGTTTAATCGGCGTAACCGTTTCCAAGTTTGGAGCGGCTGCACTAATTCCATTAGCAAAATTAATCCTTGCAACGTATGCTGCGTATCTAGTCTTTATTGTTGTCTGCTTTGGATTAGTAGCCAAATTATTTAAAATCGATTTAATCGAGTTTTTGAAAATTCTTAAGGCGGAATTAATTCTTGTTTTTTCTACGGCAAGTTCTGAATCGGTTCTACCTCAGGTAATGCAAAAATTAGAGGATTATGGATGTCCTAAAGCGATTGTTGCATTTGTTGTTCCCATTGGATATTCCTTTAATACAGATGGGTCCTGTATCTATTTGTCTCTTGCTTCCGTTTTTATTGCTCAGCTTTACGGCATCGACATGCCGCTAAGTGCTCAAATCCTATTAATAGTAGTTCTTATGGTTACTTCCAAAGGAGTCTCCGGAGTTGCCGGCGGAGCATTCGTGGTACTTCTCTCTTCTTTGGCATCAGCAGGACTTCCCCTTGAAGGTGTAGCTTTTATCGCAGGCATTGATTTTGTCTTAAATATGGGCCGGGCTACTATTAATGTACTTGGAAATGCTTTAGCAACCATAGTCATTACGAAATGGGAAAACCAATTTGATTATGAAAAGAATAAAGCATACCTTGCGCTCAGTGATAGTACTGTTTAGATTTGTGAGCCATTGACCAAGGCCAGAAGCCTTGAGCAATATATCATCTCGGGTTTCCGAGCGAATAGATATTTTTTAGGAGGTTTTAATGATGAGTAGAATTTTAAACACAGAAGTCGTTGTCCCAGTTATTGAAAGACTTGTAAAAAAAGCCTGTTGTGAATTAAATGATAATGTCATGGAGGCATTTCGCAGTGCTTGTGAACAGGAAGAGTCTGTTCTGGGTAAAGAAACAATTCAGATCTTAATTGAAAATGGCGAATATGCCAAGCGTGAACAAATGGCTTGCTGTCATGATACAGGCGCAGCTGTCGTTATTATGGAAATCGGACAAAATGTCGCCTGGGAGGGTAAACCTCTCAAAGAACAAGTAAACGAAGGCGTTCGTCAAGGTTATGAAAAAGGAAATCTGCGAAAATCGATGGTAGCCGATCCTTTAGAACGGGTTAATACCAATGATAATACTCCGGCTATTTTGCATACGGAAATTGTCGAAGGTGATACGGTTACGATTACAGTTATGCCAAAAGGTGGCGGCAGTGAAAATATGGGCGCCTTTAAAACTCTCTTGCCTGGTCAAGGCATACAAGGCGTAAAGGACTTTGTTTTAGAAGTTGTCAAAAGGGTTGGCGGCAATCCTTGTCCGCCGTATATTATTGGTATTGGCGTTGGCGGAACAATGGACAAATGTGCTGTAATGGCTAAAAAAGCCTTGATTCGGCCAATTGGAAAAAGAAATGCCAAACCTTTATATGCAGAGTTGGAAAAAGAGATTCTAGATGCTGTAAATAACACAGGAATTGGACCATTAGGAATGGGCGGGCGAATTACGGCTCTTGATGTTCACATTGATTATTATCCCTGTCACATTACGGCATTGCCTGTTGCTGTAAATTTTCAATGTAATGCAGCTCGTCAGGCGACGGAAACCATTTAAAATTAAACAGATAAGGGGTGGATCTTTATGGAATTAACATTGCCATTAACGAAGGAGCAGGTAAAAATACTGAAAGTCGGTGATGTCGCTTATTTGACAGGGTATGTTTATACCTGTCGTGATGCCGCGCATAAAAAAATTCAGGAAGCTCTTGAAAGAGGTGAAAAATCGCCTGTCGATTGGCAGGATCAGTTAGTGTATTATGCAGGTCCTTGTCCGGCGAAACCGGGGAAAGTATTTGGTTCTAACGGGCCGACGACAGCAGCACGCATGGATCCTTTTGTTGAAATGATGTTTCAGCAAGGAATGATTGCTATGCTCGGAAAAGGAGATCGTGCCGAGTATGTCGCTGATCTATGTAAGCAGTATGGCGGCGTATCTTTTTTAGGAATTGGCGGAGCTTCGGCAATTAATGCAGATCGTGTTAAATCAGTTGAAATTGTTGCATATGGAGAGCTGGGGACAGAATCTATAAAAAAATTATATTTTGATCGCTATCGCGTAATTGTAGGTATTGATACAGAGGGGAATGTCCTGCAGCAACAAGAAGTGCCCAAATATAAACGCTAAGATGTTGTAAAAGTGCAGGATCGCTTTTTATTGTAGTAGTCCTGCACTTTTTCTTTTTGATGTCATGTAAAGAAGACATCAAAAAGGCGTAAACAAAATATCTATCTTGCAAAGAGGCAGAACGGATGAGCATGAATGTTTGAACAACTTTTAAAAAAGCTAAATGAAATATTTCATAAAGATGCTGTTTACGATAGTAAGCTTGATTGTGTAGAGCAGACTTCGTGGATTCTTTTTTTGAAATCGCTTGATAATCTAAACAAGAATAAACAAATAGCGGGTCATACTCAGACTACATCTGCGATAACCAAAGAACAAGCAGCCATTTTAGAGGAGATTAAAGCTTCTAGCCAAGAACTTTCTGCAGTCGCACAGCGATTGCAGCAGTCTATAGGTAAATTGGAATTATCCAAGGACGTAGCTGTTCTTTACCCCTGCCTGCAGAGGCGGGAGTATTAGAACCGGTAGTCATCGGATAAATCAGTTGAGACTAAAGTTTTTGACTATGTAAGAAAAGATATTTAAGAAGTAGGTATAAAATAATGATTATAGGAAATTTGCTAAACATGAAAGAAGAGATCAACTTATATCCTCCTGGAATACAAGTGGGTCTAAAGTTTCTTTTAGAAACAGATATTTCCTCCTTATCATTAGGGGAGCATGAAATCCAGGGCAAGCAAATTTATGCGAAAGTTTCAGAATATCAAACTGAACCTAAAGAACATCGAAGACCAGAAAGCCACGAAAAATATGTTGACATACAATATATTTGCTCGGGAGAAGAAATGATAGGCTTAGCGATGATAACAGAAGCTGGTGAAATTGATGAGGATTGTCGGAATGAACGAGATATAATTTTTTATAAGAGTGTTGCCAGAGAGACTCAGATTGTTCTCACCCAAGGAATGTTCGCAGTGTTTTTCCCATGGGATGTTCATCGCCCTAATTGTAATAGCAATGAACAGACTGTTAATGTTAGAAAGATATTGTTAAAAGTAAGGATGGATGTACTTGGCTCTTAAGTAGAAGCCATTGAGAATTTTAAAGGTATGTAAGTATCTTCGCCTTGCAGAAATTTTGTATTTTAATAACGCTTGTTTCAAAAAAAAAATTTTTGAAACAAGCGTTATTAAATTGGCATACATATAGCTATTATTGTCGAATGTATTAAACATGGTATAATATAGCAAACCTATAATAAAGGGAGAGAGATTTTTGGAATTAACCAATATATACTTATTTATTTCTATATCGTTTATTCTACTTATATCGCCTGGACCAAACACGATATACGTTGTTACCAAGGGGATAACTGAGGGACGTAAAGCAGCTTTTAAGGCGGTAGCGGGGGCATCAGCGGGAGATTTGGTTCAAGTATTGGCAGCTTCATTAGGTTTAGCAGTATTATTGCAAGCGTCATCGTTAGCATTTTTCATCGTTAAAATGCTTGGTGCTAGCTATTTATTCTACGTCGGAATACGATGCTTTTTGAATAAGCAGAAGCTGTTCCTAAAATCTTCGGGGGAAGAAACTAAAGCGAAAGACCTATTTTTTACTGGCTTCTTCACTTCGATGCTAAATCCGAAGACTACATTATTTTTTTTGAGCTTTTTGCCTCAATTTATTGATAACCAAAGTGCTTATGCGCAACAACAAATGCTTTTGCTTGGTGCGATATTTGTTGTTATGGGATTTTTAGTAATGAGTATCTATGCTGTAGTAGCCGAAAAACTACGTTTCTGGATATCCAAAAATGAAAAAATACAAGCATATTTAAATTGGGTAACAGGGGCAATCTTTATCGGTTTTGGATTACGGGTGGCTTTTTCAGAAACGGAAGCGTCCCATTGAGTTTCTTTCTTGCTGCTTTTTATGCATAGACACAACCTCCGTTCCTTAGTCGTCTTAAATAATAAAACCAGCATTTTAGTATGCTGGTTTTATTATTTAAAGGATAAGTATAGAATGTATTGAACTAATGATAGGACTAACTGATGCCAATAAATAAATCTTGAATAATGGATAGTAATAGCTAAAGAATATTAGAATGGGAGGATATACAAATGAAAAAAAATAGGCGTGTAGGTATACTGTTGTTTGACGAGGTTGAAGTATTAGATTTTGCAGGTCCGTTTGAAGTTTTTTCTATCGCTTCTGTTCCTGAACAATTGGACAAACCGTTTTTAGTACAAACTGTATCACAGTACGGAAAGATGATCAAGGCTCGAAATGGGCTGATGGTGCAGCCGAGTTTTAGTTTTGAAAATGCTCCTGATTTTGATATTCTTATTGTTCCAGGTGGTTATGGAGCGGAAGAAATAGAAATAAATAATGAAACGGTATTACAGTGGATTAAGAAACAACAAGATAAAGTGGAATTAACTGCTTCTGTATGTACGGGTGCATTCTTGCTAGCAAAGGCAGGATTGCTTAATGACAAACGAGCTACTACTCATTGGATGGATATTGACCGTCTTGAAAGGGAGTTTCACGAAGTGAAAGTCGAGAGAAATTGTAAATTTGTTGATGAAGGCTCAATTATTACATCTGGCGGAATTTCTGCTGGAATCAATATGTCATTTCACATCATTAAGCGGTTGTTAGGGGAAGATGTTGTGGAAACAACTGCAAGACGTATGGAGTATGATATTACTATTTAGATTGTATTTTAAAAATATCAGCGTAATGCTGATACTTTCCGTTAGCTAAACGTAAAATTATGAAGTTATCCCCTCTACCTTGTTCAATTAATTTTATTTCGATAAGACGAAAGTAGCTAGTTGCCTGATGAGAGACAATTAGCTACTTTTCTGTGCCATTAAGAATATGTTTGTTGTAATTCTAAGGGCTAATTTAGCTGGATCCTCTGCTGTAGTGGACGGCACTCGTGGTTTTGTTGATTTCAATGCTTCGAATTCACAGAATCCTCTAAGTCATTACATAAACGCAGAAATAGCTGTGTGTCTAGTGATGGACAAGTAGCTATTTATGTCTTAAAGGTTAACTATATTACGTACAAGGATTACGTTAGTGGAAGAAGTGAAATAATTAGAATAGGTGAAATAGTGAGAAATTTGCAAAAAGAAAGTGCTAATTGCTCTAGAAAACTGTTTATCAAGGGTGAATGTGTTTTACTTTGGAAGAGATAAAGTGATATATTGAATGTAGTAAATTTTACAACATTATTATAAAAGTAATAAATATTACTACAATAAATTAAAGGAATAGAAGCAAAGTTAATGACCTTAGCAATTAGATTGCGTAAGACATCTGAAACAAGCAAAGAAGAGAGGGAGGGGTAATATGACTATAAAAGGAGATTTATTAATTCGTGGCGGGACTATAGTCGATCCAGCCCGTAATTTTTTGGATAAAGCTGATATTTTAATCCGAGGGGATAGAGTTGTCGATATTCCTGTAGATGAAAAAATCCAAGCCGAAAAAGTAATTGAGGCAACTAACTGTTTAGTGTTACCCGGACTTATTGATTATCATACGCACCTCTTTCATAGTGGAACTCAAATTGGCATATACCCAGATTCGGCACTATTGCCTCAAGGGGTAACTACTGCCGTTGATCAAGGTAGTGCAGGTGTTACCAACTTTGATAGTTTTTTTAAGACAGTCGTGAACAATAGTCAAATGAGGATCTTTGCGCACCTTCATGCATCGCCGGCAGGGCTCTCAACCCTAACTCGTTCTTTGGAACCGATAGATCCAAATTTGTTTGATGCAGAGTGCGCGCGCAGTCTTTTTAAAAAATATGATAAGGAACTTCTTGGCTTAAAAATTCGTCAAAGTAAAGAAATTGTTGGGGAATGGGGGTTAGCTCCATTAAAAGCTACCGTTCAGATGGCAAATACGTTAGGGTGCAGGGTCGTGGTTCATACGACAAATCCCCCTGGAGAAGTGGAAGAACTAGTATCATTATTGCGCTCAGGAGACGTATTTACTCATGTTTATCAAGGTAAGGGTAGCAATATCATTAATGAGAGAGGAAAAATTCGTCAGGCTGTTCGGGAGGCACGAACCAAAGGTGTATTGTTTGACACTGCTGATGGGAGAGGACACTATGCATTTTCGGTGGCTAAAGCTGCAATTGCTGATGGATTCGAACCAGACATTATCAGTACTGATATTGTTAGGGGAAGTTTATACGAACGGACTGTTTTTGGTTTGCCACTAATAATGTCAAAGTATTTAAATCTAGGTATCTCTTTGGAAAAGGTGGTAAAAGCCTGTACTTCTGCACCTGCCCGCGTGATTGGAATGGAAGGGAAAATTGGTACTCTGGCTCCAGGTGCCTACGGGGATATTGCAGTGTTTCAATTAAAGGAAATTCCGCTACACATACAAGATGTCTTTGGCGAAGTGCTGACTTGTGACCAAGTTTTCATACCACAGATGACTGTGCTCAATGGCAGGGTGGTGTATCGTAGTTTGGAATTTTGATGCCATAGGTTAGAAGGATACTTACATGTATTGTGAATTTTGAATACGAATATTTGAAATCGTAAAAGAAGGGGAGACAGCCATGAATTCAAGGTCGTACCGAATAAAGTTAGTCTTAGTGCTATTCAGCGCCATGTTTGTAATGGGACTTGATCGAAGCAGCCTTGGAATTGCAGCTCCGGTAATTATGAAAGAGCTTAATGTTGATCCTGCAACAATGGGAGTTGCTATGTCGGCGTTCTTTTGGACTTATACGTTGTTTAGCTTGCCAGCTGGTAACCTTTCAGACATGTATGGATCGAAGAAGGTATTAGGCTGGGCAGCTGTTATTTGGTCGTTGGCATCTGCAGCAACTGGACTCGCTAGTGGTTTAGTAAGCATTATAGCAGCCCGGTTGGGTGTTGGATTAGGAGAAGCTGCTGTATTCCCGGTGACTGCGAAGATTGCTGGTGACAACTTTCCTTCCAAGGAACGGGCAACGGCAATTGGGTGGTACTTATCGGGGGCTAGACTAGGGTATGCCGCAACTCCTATTGTCATGGGGTTTTTGATTGCCCAGTATAGCTGGAGAATGGCGTTTATAATCACTGGATTAGGAAGCTTGCTATGGTGCGTTCTTTGGTATTACTGGTACAAAGATGCTGTTAATCGATCAGAGTCAGGGGAAATTGCAGCTAAACCTAAAACTATCATCCCATGGATACAGCTCTTAACCAACAGGTGCACCTTAGGCATATTCTTAACAAAGTTTTGTGGGGACTATTTGTATTATATGTTTTTGACCTGGGTGCCTTCATACCTAGTTATGGAGAGAGGATTCTCTATTCTTAAAATGGGCATATATGCATCCTTGCCTTTTTTAACTGCATTTGTAGTTCAGCCTGTTGCTGGTTATCTGTCGGATTGGCTTGTTAAAAGAGGAACAAGCCTTACCGTAGCCAGAAAAGGTGTTCTTGTTACAGCGCAACTATGTGCCTCATCAATAATGGCCGTTGGATTTGTTGAAAATCCTATGGTAGCAGTTGCCATTCTTACACTTAATGTTGCCGCAGCGTCAACTATAGGAGGAATGATGTTTACATTGGTTACAGAAGTTTCGCCTCCAGGCATGACGGGAACCGTTACGGGAAGTATGAATACTGTAGGTGCGATAGCAGGTATTCTTGCGCCTACAATTACGGGTATTATTGTCAAGTTTACTGGCAGTTTTCAAATGGCACTAGCTCTTAGTGGCAGTCTGTTATTATTGGCTGCGTGCACAGTATTATTTGTTATACCGGCTATTAGGCCTATGAAGTTAGGGGAGAAGACAAACCTTTAGTCGCCAATCTTAGGACATAGCTAAGTGAAAATATGAAAAAAGTGAAATAGTGAAAATTTTATAGAAATATATAGCAGATTGAAATTAATAGTTGTTTATCCGGGATATAGTTTCTTACTGGAACAGGGAGAAGTCTACACCTAATGTAATAAAAAATACATTTAATTAAAATATGAAAAAAATATTACGGATGCGGTAGATATTATTGGCTCAACACCAAAATGTGTGCTTGACTAAATCATCAGCTTATATCTGCAAAATAAACTTTGATGGTATATAATTTTTGCCTTCTTTCTCAAAAAATTATTGTCAAGCACACATTTTGGTGTTGAGCCTATTATGTAAGGAGGAATTTTATATGAAACTAGGATTTATTGGATTTGGGGAAGTTGGTTTTGAAATGTCAACGGGATTTAAAGCATCAGGGTTAGAGCAGATTTTTGTTTATGATGTTATGCAGGGGCATGACGTTTATGGACCGCTAGTCAAGGAACGCGTTGAAAAGTCCAAAGTGACGCTGGTATCTTCCTCACAGGAAGTATTAGAGAACGTAGATGTTGTTTTTGTGGCCGTACCTGGTAGCAAAGCTCTACAAACAGCAAAAGAGTTGGTTCCATTCTTAAAAAGATCACTATTATATGTTGATGTATCGGCTTCTTCGCCAGAAGTGAAACGTGGCATTTGGGAGTCAATTAAAGGGACAGGCGTATCTTTTGTTGATGCTGCAATGCTTGGCTCATTACCACTATATAAGAATAAAGTTCCTACTTTAGCCAGTGGTAATGGAAGTGACCTGTTATTAAAGTTAATGGTTCCGTATGGAATGGATATTGAAAAAGTCAGTGATACTCCTGGTGAGGCTACAGGAATAAAATTTGTACGTAGTATTTTTATGAAAGGCCTACCAGCTTTAATGGTAGAGGTTCTAGAGGCGGCATCTATTATGAAGGTTGACCATTTAGTACTGAAGTCATTAGCCGCGACCATGAATGCATGCTCCTTTGAACAAACTTTAAATCGTCTGGTAACGGGAAGCGCTATACATGCAGAGCGACGCGCTCATGAAATGAAGGACGTTATTGGAATGCTAGAAAGCATCAAGGTTGAGCCAACAATGTCTAAGGCAACCTTTGCAAGGTTAACTTGGTTAGCATCAAAAAATCTGAAACAAAAATTTGGTGGTAATACGCCTAAAGAGTGGCAAGAGGTTGTTAAGGCCTGGCAATAAGTTGAAAATAATATAAATGTAGGAGCGTGAAATATGTCTACAAATGCTAATGTGGTTAAAAGTGAACCTCAAAAAGCTGGCTTTGACTATTGGCGAAAGCGTGCGGGTATTCCATTAACAATAATTATTTTCACAGCAGTATTAATGATGCCGACACCCGTTGGATTGACACTTGCGGGCAAAAAAGCACTGGCGTTGCTTGCCGCCCTCGTTACCCTGTATTTAACCGAGCCTGTTGAACTGACGGTAGTCAGCCTGATGATTTTACCCACTGCTGTTTTTTTAGGGTTGGGCAGCACGAAAGTTGTATTAGAGAACTTTGCTACTTCTTCTATATTTTTATTAGTTGGTGCCACTATGATGGCAGCTGCTATGGAAAAAACTCGTTTAGCCGAAAGATTCACCTATTGGCTGCTTTCGACCATTGGCTGTTCGGCTCGGAATATTAGCTTAGGAGTTACACTTGCTAATGTTGCGCTTGCTTTTATGGTTCCGTCTACTACTGCTAGAACAGCTATCCTTTTACCAATCTGTCTAAGTATAATCCACATGTATGAAAAGACGGGTGAATATCAAAAAGGTCAGCGATTGAATTTTGCCATAAGCTTACTGTTAACATTAGCATTCACAAATTCTACCATTTCAGCTGGGGTTCTGACTGCTACAGTGCCTAATCCTATTACTGTGGATTTTATTGCCAAAGCTGGCACCGTAATTACATATATGGATTGGTTAATGTACGGTTTTCCGCCGGCAATTGTCATGACGTTATTTAGCTGGTGGTATTTGCGCAAAGTTTTCAAGCCAGAACGTGAAGAGATCCCAGGCGGAAAAGAGCTCATAACGCAAAAACTTAATGATATGGGAGCCATGACTTCACCTGAATGGCGTACTCTTTTTGTATTCCTTTTGGTAGTTGCGCTATGGGCGACAGGTGGCATAACCAAAATGGACACTACTGTTGCTTGTTATCTAGGTGTTAGTTTATTGTTTCTTCCTAAATTTGGAGTTATTAAGTGGAAGGATACCAATAGGGATTCAGCCTACCATATTTTAATGATGAGTGGGGGGGCGCTTGCTGTTGGTGAATTTCTTATGAAGACTGGAGCTGCTAAGTGGCTTGCGAATAGTGTTTTCCACTCTCTTGGTTTAGCCGGTGCATCATCGCTGGTGGTTATTGGTGCTGTACTGTTCATTGTCCAGTTTTCTCGTATCGGTTTTTTTGGCACAACGGGTCTCACCGTATTGTTTATGCCGGTGCTTATTGCGTTGGCTGCTACTGCTAATCTTCCTGCTGCTGCTGTGGCTTTACCTGCAGGTATGCTTATTGGTGGCTTTCCTTTCTTAATGTTTTATAACACGATTTCAAATATCCTTATCTTTGGCACAGGTTATTTGACTGTAGGAGATTTTCCTAAGGTTGGCGGTGTATTATGTCTAGTCGGAGTTATTGTATATACAATATGTGCTACAACGTACTGGCGCTGGTTGGGATTATTTTAGCGCTTAAGTAATAATTGGAGGTAAGAATAGGTGGAAATTATTGCTCTTACAGGAGAATATGATCCTGAAATTAAAGCGTTATTCTCAAAGATGGTGCCGAATGGATTTAAGTTAAAAGAAATATCTGCAGCAAGCCAATATGATGAATTACATGATGCAAATTACATTATATTGAGAATACTTAGCCTAAATGAAGAGGTAATTAATTCTCTTCCTAATCTTAAATTAATTCAAAGATGGGGCGTCGGATATGACAAAGTAGATATCATCGCAGCTGGAAAGAACAATATTCCTGTTGCCATTACGTCAGGAATGAATGCCTCATCTGTATCTGAGATGGCTATACTTCTTATCCTTGCCGTTTACCGAAAATTGATCTGTCTGCACAATAATGTGCTTGAAGGAAGGTGGCAGCAAGGAGGGCTTGGAAGCACATCGTATACCATAGACGGCAAAATAGTTGGACTGATTGGATTAGGAAGTATTGGGAAACAGGTTGCTAAAAAAGTAATGGCTTTTGGTGCCACTGTTCAGTATTATGATGTATTTAGACTTTCACCAGAGGAAGAAGAGAAGCTTGGGATTCAATATGTAGAGCTAAAGCAATTGCTAAAAACATCTGATATCGTAAGTTTACATGTACCATTAACTGATAAAACTAAGCATTTGATTTGTAAGGATACCATCGAACTCATGAAGCCTATGGCAATTATAATCAATACTGCTCGAGGCCCGATCATTAAAGAAGATGACCTGGAAGAGGCACTTCAGAATAAGAGAATATTGGGTGCAGGACTGGATTGTTTGGAAAATGAGCCTGCTAATGAGAATAATCCTCTACTTAAACTAAAGAATATTGTAGTTACGCCTCATATGGGCGGAAGTACAGCTGATATAAATGCTAGCATGGCTAAGCGCTGTATTGAAAATATCCTGAAAATTAGCAATGGTCAAGCCTTACCTAAGACAGATGTTGTAAATGCCCAGTACTTTGTTAATCAACAAATATAATTTTAAATAATACCTATAGCAAGATGGTTGCTGAAGGTTGGTAATGGAGATGGTATTTTACTATGCATGCAAAAATTATGGAACTGTTACCGGAAATTAATTGGATTAAGGATGTAAAACTTCGTGATGCTGTTGTTGAAAGTTATGTTGACGCATTAACGGAAGGAGGATGGGAACCGGGGGACATGACAAACATTCCTTTTGCCTTGGCCTTTCCTAACTGTCCTACTTCCTATCTTCAACATGTAAGGGCCGTAACTCGTATGTCTCTCACTATATTAGAAGAATACAATTCTATATACAAGGGACATGGGGATTTTTTACTGGACCATGACCGACTTATCGCAGGTGCGATTTTACATGACATTGGTAAATTGGTTGAGTGGGAGAAAGGACCTGATGGTAAGTTTGGTAAGTCCCAGGCAGGTAAGGATTTACGGCATCCATTTTCAGGAACAGTAATAGCGATGCGTAATGGTATTTCTACTGATATTGCGCACATCATTGCAAATCATGCTCATGAAGGTGATGGGGCAAGACGTAGTCCAGAGGGGGTAGTGATTAATAAAGTTGATATGATGAATTTTGATAGCATTAAATCACATTTGGGATATTTATAAGCTTAATCTAAGATTGAATGTAGTCATTATGGCTAAGCCTAGAGTATAAAAATATAACCTAACGAAAAGAGGAGGAATTTATATGTCTAATGTTGGATGTCGAGTTTTTATGAAGATTAATCGCCCTAGTAAGGAATTGGTGGAAGGATTCAGAGGGATTCCAGTTGCAAATATTGCTGATGAAATGAATCGCTTTAGTTGCGTAGATGCACGGATCAAACCTTATAATAATAGACCGTTATTAGGTACAGCGTTTACGGTAAAGGCCAGAGTGGCTGATAATTTATTGCTTCATAAGGCCTTAGAACTGGCACAGCCGGGTGATGTAATCATTGTTGATGCACAAGGCGATACCGCAAATGCCATAACAGGTGAAATTATGATGACTCAGGCTGCTGTCAATGGACTGGCTGGCGTAGTGATTGACGGAGCCATTCGTGATGCAGCGCAAATGCAAGAGTTAGATATGCCTGTATATGCAGCAGGAGTACAACCAAAGGGGCCTTACAAAGATGGTCCTGGAGAAATTAACGTTCCTGTTAGCTGTGGAGGCGTTGTAGTAAATCCGGGAGATATTGTAGTAGGGGATGCGGATGGCATTGTTATTATTAGTCCTAAAGACGCACCGGAAACCTTGAAGAAGGCCATAGCGAAGCTAGCTAAAGAACAGGCGATCATTCAGGGCATTAAGGATCGGGTTCCTAGAGATAAATCATGGGTAGATAAGGCTTTAACAAAAGTGGGCTGCGAATATATTGATGACGTTTATAAATAGAGGAAAAGTAGGAGGACAGTTATGGGAATTGAAATCACGACACTAAAGGAGAGATGCAAAGGCTGTAATATTTGTGCAGCCTTTTGCCCTAAGAAAATTTTAGCAATGGATACCTTGGGAAAGGTATATGTAACAGATGAAAAAGCATGTATCAATTGTGGACAATGTGAACTACGTTGCCCTGATTATGCAATTTATGTAGAAAAGAAGGTGGAGAAATGAGCCAAGCTAGATTAATGCAAGGGAATGAAGCTTGTGCCGAAGGCGCAATGGCTGCTGGAGTGAATTTTTTTGGAGGCTATCCAATTACCCCTTCTACAGAAATTGCTGAAATTATGGCAAAAGAACTTCCTGCCCTAGGTGGTACTTTCATTCAGATGGAAGATGAAATTGCTGGGATCGCAGTCGTGTTAGGTGCAGCTTTAGCTGGTCGAAAAGCTCTTACCGCTACTTCCGGACCAGGGTTTTCTCTTAAACAAGAATTAATTGGTTATGGCTGTATAGCTGAAATACCGCTTGTTATTGCCAATGTTCAGAGGATGGGGCCAGCTACAGGTCAGCCTACTTCGCCTGCACAAGGGGATGTAATGCAGGCGCGGTGGGGAACTCATGGAGATCATCCTATGATTGCTCTATCTCCTTGGACGGTTCGAGAATCGTTTGATGTGGCAGTAATGGCCGTAAATTATGCAGAACGGTTCCGTACTCCTGTTATTATTTTATTGGATGAAGTAGTAGGCCACATGCGAGAAAAAGTTGTATTGCCGAAAGCGGAAGATATAGAAATATATCCTCGCCGCAAGCCAAATTGTACCAGGGAGGAGGGGTATAAACCATATACTCCGATGGCAGATTTAGTGCCAAATCCTGCAGATTTTGGAACTGGACATCATATTCATGTTACAGGACTTATTCATGATGAAACGGGCTTTCCAACAGGAAGTTCTAAGGTAACTGAGGATACGATTCAAAGGTTGCATCAAAAAATTTCAAGGGTTCAAGATGAGATTACTCATTATGACGAGTTTTTTATGGAAGATGCTGAGTATGCAGTTTTGACATACGGTGGAACAGCTCGTACCGCCTATGCAGCAGTGAAAATGGCAAGGCAGCAAGGAATCAAAGTTGGCATGGTTCGCTTGATGACGATATGGCCTTTTGCGGATAAGGTTATCAAAAAAGTAGCTCAAAAAGTGAAAAAAATTCTTGTACCGGAAATGAACTACGGACAGCTGGTTTTGGAAGTTGAACGTGCTGCTGCAGGACAAGCAGCGGTAATTTCCCTTCCTAAATATAATACAGAAATATTTACTCCTAAAGAAATATGTACAGCAATCGAAGAACTTGCAACAGAGGTGGTAAAATGAGAAGCTATGAAAAATATTTCCGAATGAATCGGCTGCCACATATTTGGTGCCCGGGATGCGGTAATGGAATTGTCATGAAATCCATTGCCAAAGCTGCGGAACAATTAGGACTTGATCAAGATAATACAGTAATCGTATCTGGTATCGGATGCTCATCAAGAGCTTCTGGTTATATGAACTTTGATACGTTGCATACAGCCCACGGCAGGGCAATTCCCTTTGCCACGGGCATTAAACTGGCAAATCCTAAACTGAAAGTCATTGTAATCACTGGTGATGGTGATTGTACGGCCATTGGCGGTAATCATTTTATTCACGGTGCTAGAAGAAATATTGATTTAACAGTAATACTGTTTAATAATAATATTTATGGCATGACTGGCGGACAGGCATCTCCCCTTACACCAACTGGAAAAAAAGCTACAACCGCTCCATTTGGCAGTGTTGATACAGCCTTTGATCCTTGTGAACTTGCCAAGGCTGCAGGCGCTAGCTATATTGCCAGAGGTACTGCTTTTCATGCAAAGCCACTGGTTGATCTGATTGCTCAAGGAATTTCCAATAACGGATTTTCCTTAGTAGAAGCCATTACCCAGTGTCCTATTTCCTATGGTCGGAGAAATAAAATGGGGGATGCGGCAGGAATGTTAAAATGGATGAGTGAAAACGCAGTTCCTTTAGCTGCTTATGAAAAACTAGCGGAAGAGCAAAAAGGTGATAAATTCCCAATCGGTGTTTTATATCAAAAAACCGCTCCAGAATACAGTGCAGAATATGCTAAGGTCATTAAATTGGCCCAGGGGGGAAAATAATGCAACAAATACGTCTATGCGGATCAGGCGGTCAAGGAGTAATTACTGCCGCGATTATTCTAGCAGAAGCAGCCATAATGGAAGGCAAGGAATCAGTACAATCCCAGTCCTATGGACCAGAAGCACGAGGAGGAGCCTCGAAGGCAGAAGTTATTATATCTGAAGAGTTCATCTATCATCCGAAAGTAGTGACGCCAGACGTGGTTTTAGCTCTCACCCAACAGGCAGCAGATAAATATTCAGCCGATCTTTGTGATAATGGCGTTCTTGTGATTGACGAAGATCTAGTGCCAGATTCCCCTGAGCACCCGAATGTAATCAAGGTGCCATTAACGCGTCTAGCCGTAGAGGGACTCGGCAAGGATTTGTTTACTAATATTGTTTCATTAGGACTTCTGGTGAAAGTAACTGGAGTTGTATCTTTTGAAACCATTCAAAAGTCTGTTGCCAAAAGAGTACCTCCGGCTACGATAGAAAAAAATATGCAGGCTTTGCGCATCGGATTTGATGCACTTGCTTAGCAGAGCGGATTGGTGGCTGAAACCAATTGATGACGCTAAAATTAGGTTGAATGAAAAAGGGACCTCATGGCACGTCTGGGCCAAGTCCCTTTTTCTAAAATGATAGCATAGATTTTGTTTTGAGTTTCCTGAAAATTGAAAATCATCCGGCAAAGATTGTTATATCAGAAATATGATGTGGAGGGATTGACGATAATGGATGCTAAGAAGATGGGATCATTGCATTACTCGCGGGTGGAATGTTTATTAATGCGATTGATCGCGGTGCACTTGGGGTGGCAGCACCAATTATGCTGAAAGAGTTGAACATGGATCCAGGTTTGATGGGGATTGCGCTGTCAGTTTTTTATTGGAGCTATATTATTTGTATGGTTCCGGTCGGAAGATTTGCGGACAAATATGGCGCAAAGAAGGCAATGGGCTGGGCTGCGGTGCTTTGGTCCCTTATGTCTGCGGCAACTGGCTTTGTGCACGGCTTTTATGGCTTGATATTAACTCGGCTGGGTGTTGGTGCGGGTGAAGCGGCAGGAAATCCGTTGAGTGCAAAAGTAATAAGTGAGAACTTTTCGTCAAGCCAGAGGGCTACAGCGACGGGTTTCTGCCTTTCAGGTACTAAACTTGGTATGGCGGCTGTTCCGCTATTAATGGGCTTTTTGATCACTCAATGGAATTGGCGAGTTGCATTTTTTGTGACAGGCGCGGGAAGTTTATTGTGGTGTGTGTTATGGTATTACTTTTATAAAGACGCTTCAGAGCAAACTGAGGGAGATTCTAAGTCTCAAGGGGTTGCTATACCATGGAAACAGTTCTTGACCAATCGATGTGTTCTTGGTCTTATGGTTACTAAATTCTTCCTGGATTATCTATGGGTCTTATTTGTGAGCTGGCTTCCTGCTTATCTTGTCATGGAGAGAGGTTTCTCGATTATTAAGATGGGAGTATATGCTTCTATCCCTTGGGTTGTAGGTTTTGTTGCTCAACCGGCAATGGGCTACTTTTCTGACTGGCTTATTAAGAAAGGTACAAGTGTAACCAAAGCCAGAAAGTATACATTGGTAGGTTCTCAGTTAGTTGCTGCGCTGGTTATTGCAGTAGGGTTTGTTGATGATCCAGTCATTGCTGTTATTCTATTGACGGTAAATATTGCAGGTGAGTCGGCATCAGCAGGTATCATGTGGACAATTCTTGCGGAAGTCTCACCCAAAGGAATGGGCGGTACTGTTTCCAGTGCCATAAATACGGTTAGTTCTATAGCTGGTGTACTGGCTCCAACGATTACAGGCTTTATTTATAAATTTACCGGCAGTTTTCAAATGGCACTATTGGTTGCTGGCATAGGCATATTGATATCGGCATGTTCAATTTTATTTATTGTTCCGGAAATTAAGCCGATTGAGCTTAATGAGAAAGATAATATTTTGAATTGAGGGGTTGTACAAATGTTAAGAAAGCTTTTGTCTCACTTGCAGTTCAAATTAATAGGTGTCATCTGTCTGATCTTGCTTGTGACTCTTGGGATTGTTTCATTTGTTACTTACAAAAGGACGGATACAATTCTCGCAAAAAATTCAGCAGACCTACAACAAACCATTGCACGGGACTATGCTCGGGAAGTTGAATTTCAATTCAATGTATTATTAAACGATGTTTATTGTATTGCTACGGCGGAGCAAATGATTAATGCTACTGACAAAAATCAAATTCGTCAGATATTAGGTAAGGAAATTAAACGGTATCCGATGTTTAGTGCTCTGTGGTATTTTGATTTGGACGGAATTTCCATTGATGCTACAGGATTAGAAACAAAAAGTGATGAACGTGAGTATTTTCAAATTGTAAAGCGGACCCAGAAACCCTATGTTTCTAATCCCTATATTTCCAAGGTTACTGGGAAGTTCGTTGTTGCTGTAGCATACCCTGTTTTTCGCAACGGCAAGATGGATGGTATGATTAATGCAATCTACCCATCGGACAAAATCCTGGAGAAGGTTCAGCAAGCAAAATTCGGCAAGACGGGCTATGCCATCCTGGTAGGTGGAGATGGCTTGGTTGTTGCAGATGGCGACAATGCTGATTTAATTGGAAAAGTTAGCTTTCTTAAGCAAAACATTCCTGACGGTTTAAATCTTGTCCAGAAGAAGCTTGATGAAAGGGTAGTGAAGTCTACCCAAGAAGCACTTAGCGGTAAGATTGTTCAGACTTCTTATACCAACTATGATAATAATTCTAAGTATGCAGTATTTCGTCCTGTACAACTGGGTGAACAGCAGCGTTGGGGTTTAGTTATTACAACAGAAACGAAAGAGATATATGAAGATGCAAACAATTTATTGAAATGGATATTACTAGTATCTCTTATCGGCTTACTTATCTCTGGAGCAATCGCCTATTCATTCGGGAGAAAATTTACCAAGCCGATCTTGGCTATTAATCAAGAGATGGCGTTAGTTGCCCAAGGAGATTTAAGAAAACACAGTATCGCTGTCACCAGTAGTGATGAATTGGGACAGATGGTAAAAAGTTTCTTGATAATGAGGGACTCTCTAATCAATATAGTCGAAAAGGTACAACATGAGTCTCAGCAGGTAGCGGCAGCATCGGAGGAACTTACTGCTAGTGCTGAGCAATCCGCACAGGCTGCCAATCAAGTTGCTTCATCAATATCTGAAGTGGCACAAGGGACCGACAAACAGCATCATGTAGTAAGTGAGACTGCTGAGATAGTAGGACAAATGTCGGAAAGTATCCAGCAAGTGGCGGCAAATGCCAATGTATTATCACAGCAGTCGACTAAAGCTGCTGAAACAGCAAAAGAAGGCGGCAAGTCAGTAGAGGGTGCAGTTAAACAAATGACTGAAATTGAACATACTGTTAGCTGTTCAGCCCAAGTTGTCACTCAATTAGGGGAACGATCGAAAGAAATAGGACAAATTGTAGACACTATTTCCGGAATTGCGGGCCAGACCAATCTCTTAGCTCTTAACGCTGCTATTGAGGCGGCAAGAGCCGGTGAACAGGGACGCGGCTTTGCAGTTGTTGCAGAAGAGGTTCGTAAGCTGGCAGAACAATCCCAAGAGGCAGCCAAGCAAATCTCACATCTGATTAGCGCGATACAAGGTGAGACAGACAAGGCGGTATCGGCCATGAATGAGGGTACACGAGATGTTAAAGTCGGTACTGGGATAGTAAATGAAGCAGGTAAAGCTTTTCAAGAAATTGTTAGTCTTGTAGATAGTTTAGCAGAGCAGGTCGAAGCAATTTCAACAGCTATTAGGAATTTAGCCAGCGGCAGTCAAAAGATTGTGTCGTCGGTTCAGCAAATTGATCAACTAACGGCGACAACAACCGAGGAAGCACAGACTGTTTCAGCAGCCACAGAAGAACAGTCTGCATCAATGGAAGAAATTGCGTCCTCTAGCCAAAGTCTTGCCAAAATGGCTCAGGATTTACAAGACGCTGTTAGTAAGTTTCGCATCTAATAAAAAGTTACAGTACCTCAGCAAACCACTGATAGTATTAAGAGATTAGAGTAAAGGATGATTTTTATGGAAGAAAAGGTAAGCAATCAGGTACCTTTCTCTGGTGGCGCACGGCCTCCTTATCTCATAGCACCGATAAATGCCTGTGACTGTCATATGCATATTTATGATGGTCGATTTCCACCATCACCTCATTGGGACAAACGTCCGCCAGAAGCCAATGCGGATGCGTATCGACTTTTACAAAAGCGGATTGGTACTACACGTACTGTAGTTGTCACTCCATCGACCTATGGCATTGATAATCGCTGCACCCTTGATGCAATCGAACAAATTGGTTCAACGGCGCGTGGAGTGGCTGTTGTTGATATAGATGTATCGGATGACGAGTTGAAACGACTGGATAGTTTGGGCATATGCGGTATTCGTGTTAACTTTGTTTCTCCCCAATCTTGGGGTTTGACTACGGCGGAAATGCTCGAAACCCTTGCGAAGCGCGTAAGCAATTTCGATTGGCATGTGCAGATTTTAATGTTGGGCGACCAGATCGTTGCCATGGAGCGGGTTTTGCAGCAACTACCTGTGCCGATAGTGATTGATCATTTGGCTCGCATACCAGAGCCGGCAGGTGTGGATCACCCAGCATTTAAGGCTATATTAAGATTGCTTGATAAAGGACAGACTTGGGTTAAGCTTTCTGGTGCTTATATGGACACAAAGGTTGGTTCACCTGGCTATGATGACGTGACGAAGGTGGCCCAGGGGTTTGTCAGAGCAGCCCCAGAACGAATGGTTTGGGGGAGTGATTGGCCGCATCCAACAGAAAAAGTAAAGCCTGATGATGCAGTGCTCTTTGATCTTCTGTCCAAGTGGGCAATGGAAGAAGCTGCGATTTATAAAATTCTTGTGGAAAATCCAGAAAATTTGTATGGTTTCTCAAAATGAGTATATGAATGAAGTCATCTTAGTATAACAATGATTTACTAATACCAATTAGAGGAGGAAGTTTACTTGGATAATAAAGTAGTCACACGTCGTACTTTTCTTAAAGGAACAGGATTGACTTTTATGGCATTAAGCGGAATTCGTATCCCAGTGGGAAGCGCCGAAAGCGATTCCGCCGAACAAAAAGTGCCTTATTCATCTGGTAGTGAGTTACCGAAGTTGAAGGTGCCTTTGAATGCGGCAGATTGTCATCATCATATCTATGATTCTCGCTTTCCTGTTGATCCCAATTCTACCCTTCGACATCCTGATGCTACAGTTGCCGATTACCGACTTCTGCAAAAGCGGCTCGGCACAACGCGTAATGTAATCGTGCAGCCTTCTACCTATGGTGTGGACAACAGTGGGCTTGTTGAATCTCTCAAGGAATTCTGTCTTAAAACAACTCGGGGGATTGCCGTAGTTAATACCAGTGTCACCGATGCTGAGCTGGCAGAATTAGATAAGGTTGGTGTGCGCGGTATTCGCTTCAACATGTCGGTGCCTGGCGAAGCCACGAATATGGATATGGTGCAAACTTTGGCGCAGAGGGTTAATGAGCTAGGATGGCACATTCAAGTTGTAGCCAAACCGGATAAAATTTTAGCTGGCAAAGACGTGTGGAGCAGTGTTCCGTGTCCAGTAGTATTCGACCACTTAGGACATATTACCAGTGTCGATCAGCCAGCCTTTGAAGTCATTCTTAATCTGCTGCGGGAAGGCAAGGGCTGGGTGAAATTATCTGGTGCTTATATTCTTAGTAAAGTTGGTTCCCCAACTTACGCAGATCGAACAATAGTAGCAAAAGCGTATGTAAATGAAGTACCAGGGCAATTGGTGTGGGGGAGTGATTGGCCGCATCCTACATCAAAAATTGACAATAAGCCTGATGACGCTATTCTAATGAGCTTGTTGACGGAGTGGGCACCAGATGAGGCTCTGCAAAGACGCATTTTAGTGGATAATCCGGCTAGGCTTTATGGATTCCTCGAATAGCCTTTCGATCTCAAGACTAGAAGATTTGATTGTTGAACATATCGCACGATGCTAATAAATTTTTCTATATCCTCATCTTGTAAAACTGCTTCAGCAACCCAAAATTCTGATGAAAAAGTAAATCAAGTTCATTATTGGCATCATAAGCAGCATTAAACTTATATAATAATAGCTTCAGATATGCAGTGATTTTTCCTATGAAATTGAGGAAGCAACAAAATTGAAACTCGTAAGCTGGCAGACCCATTTGCATAACAGCCAATTGGTCAGATTTACAAGAAGCTGTCACTAAGTTTCTTGTAAATCATTCATATAATCGAGTATAATACTACTACGATAGATGATGAATGGTGGAGAGTGTAAATGGAGAGAACTGTTTTGCTGTTATTGCGGGAGAAGATGGAAATCCTTACTTCTGCTCAACGTAAAGTTGCTGATTATATTTTGAAAAATCCAAATGAAGTGGCATTTTTGACGACCGATCAATTGGCAGGAATTATTGGGGTTAGCGTAGCTACTGTTATGCGATTGGCTTATGCTCTTGGATATACTGGCTATGCACAGTTCCAGAAAGACTTACAGGAAATGTTACGCAGCCGAGTTGAGTCACCCCCAATACGATTGGAAACAAATATAAAAAAGATGGGAAAAAATAAGCTTTTGCTCGAATGTGCTGAAGTTCAAATGAATAATATCAAGAAAACAGTAGAATTTATGTCTGATGAGGCGATTGAGAACGCCTTTAATCTTATATTTGCTGCCAAGAAGATATATGTTATTGGCATTCGGGGAAGTTCCTCGGTGGCTAATTATTTGAACGAAGGGTTAAATCGTCTTGGTGTTGACAGTGAATTACTGGATACTGATTCAGGAAGACTACAGGCTATATTAGTAAAGCTTTCTTCAGAAGATTTAGTTATCCCTATCAGTTTACCTCGATATGGAAAACGAACCATCGAAGTTGCTCAGGTTGCAAAAACAAAAAACGCAAAAATATTGTCAATTACAGATGGATATTCTTCGCCAGTTGCGCTGTTATCTGACGCTTTCTTAGCGTGCGCCTTTGAAAGTTTGTCATTTCACAATTCTGAAATCGGTGCGATGTTTCTGGCTGATTTTTTAGTAACCGGTGTAGCTATTCGAAATTCCAAAAAAACTAAATATTATTTGGAAGAAATCGAAAAAATAGTAGCTGCAACAGATGCTAACTTATTGAAATAATTTACTCTGTTTCTTTGATTCTCAATTTCGTTTAAGTTTCAGAAAGAGAATCTGTAAATAATTCTGCAAGAGTTTTAGTTATTAAACGATTTATCTTTTGGAATCAATATGTCTTTTCACATCATTAGGCGGTTATTAGGGGAAGATGTTGTGGAAACAACTGCAAGACGTATGGAGTATGATATTACTATTTAGATTGTATCTTAAAAGTATCAGCGTAATGCTGATACTTTTTTCGTACCTATCAACTATGACAAACACCGTCCTTGCATATTGTCGACATTGCTTATGACTATATTGACCTCATTGAATAGATTAGTCTACGCTGCGGAAAACTACATCGGGGTGATCTTATGCGAATACTTTTTGCGGCAGCATTTATCTTGGCAGCATGGCGGTGGTCAGATTGGAAAAACTGGAAGGACTACTATTCAACCTACTTATTCCTGACCGCCCTCAGCTTTATATCTGATTTCTTAATGTACAATCATTCATTATGGTTCTATTGTCCGAGCCCCAATTTCCCGAACCACACCGCTGTTGCACTATTTTATGCTTTCACTATATATCCAGCAACTGTACTTTTATATTTATCCTGTTATCCAGTAGGATCTTATTCGCGACAGGCCTTATATATTGCCCTATGGGTTTGCATTTATTCTTTGATGGAAGCGGCAAGTCTAGTAGTTGGAATCGGAAGCTATGATAACGATTGGACGTTATGGTGGTCCGTATTAGTAAACGTCATATTGTTTGCCGTTATTCGTGTTCATTTTTCCAACCCGCTTCTAGCATGGCTGCTAGGTGCTTTATTTTCCATTTTTATCTTAGTTGTATTTGATTTTCGTATTACAGATTTTAAGTAGCCATGCTTACCGGTGCAATTTATTTTCAGGTTCTACTAGAGTTCATAGGAAAAAAGATTTTTTGCAGGGAGGCAAATATGAGTGGATTTCCAACGGATGAACAAGTCGCGCAGATGACGAAAGAATTAACAAGGGCGCGGGTTGAAAATTGGCTGGGAACAGACGTGTTCACATGGCAGTGGTGGCTTATAATAGCTGCATTGGTCATTCCTTGGATCGTCTTTTACTATATAGGAAATAGAAAGCAATTACCGAAATTATTATTGTACGGTACATTTCTTATTTTATTAATAATTACTCTTGATCTCTCTGGCTTCGAGCTTGGATTATGGTACTATCCGTTTAAATTACTACCATTTGGTCCATTGACTGCTTACATTGATATTAGCCCATTGCCAATCATATATATGCTAGAATATCAATATTTTCCGAGATGGAAGGATTTTGTTAAGGTATCGATTGTGACAGGTTTTGTGTTTTCTTTTTGTTTTGAGCCGATATTAGTATTTTTAGGATTATATACCCCTGTGAGATGGGAGCATTATTATGGATTGCCTATTTATATCCTAATGCCCATCGTGATGAGACTGGCAGTTGAAAAGGTATTTTCCATTGCAAAAGAGCAGTCATAAACAATAAACTTGTATTTTGGATTTACCTTAACAGTATACGAGAAATAAATGTTTTGCGTGTAGCTGTTGGGTATCTGATGATAAGAGAGGGCTGAATATATGGAATGTAAAATAAAAAATATATCTGTAAACTATGAGATAATTGGTCAAATTTAATTCTTTAGTTAATGAGTGATTAACAAGAATTGAAGAAGCTTAAACATTTGAAGATCTATTTTAAGTGAGGAAAAGTAAGGCTTATAGATTGTTAATTGATAGGAGATTTGACTTACGCCAATCACATATTCATCGTTCCCGCATTTGCTTTGTCACTTCATTTTATACCTTTCTAATCGCTGTGAAAGTGTTCCCGTATGTATTTCAAACAAATGATTGTCGAAGTCATAAAAATACAATGACTTGCCTTCTCCTTCTACGCGTGGTCGAGGTGGTATAAAATCTACACCTAGTCGCCGAATGCGTGATTTATATGTTTCAAAATCTGCTTCTGATATTTTAAATGCGATGTGGTTGTATGTACGAGTTGGAAGGGACTCTCCTTCCATAATTGCGATCCATTGCTCGCCAATCATGAAGAATTTCTCTCTCGATATCGAGAAGGTATTATCTCCGCTAGAGTAAACTTCTTCTGCTTCAAAGATTTGTTTGAAAAATTTTGTCGCAAGTTCAAGGTCTCTAACAATAAAAGTAACGTGACTGATGCCTTCTATCATAGTATCTCCTCCTCCATTCTGTTAATGGTGCGTCATGCCAAATGTACGAACCTCGTTCGCCTTTGAAAAAATATTATTTATTGCCTGAAGACACGCCTAACTATCCGATAGACAACGCTCCTAACCCAATGACCATCGCGCTTGCGCCTATGGCACGAATCTTTATATTTCCTTCTGATAGCAGTCTGGCTCCCATTGCTGTGCCTATTAGAATGCTGACTTCTCTCGCTGGAGCAATATAACTTACAGGATTGAATACCATAGCAGTTAAAACCAAAATATACGCCAATGGACATAAAATAGCCACACTAATAGCTTCCATTTTGTGACGGGTCCATTGGTCCTTTATTTTGTCCCAATTTTTAAACGCATATGGAGTTAAGAGAAATACTCGTCCTAAGTTTGCCGACCAATCAAGAAGCAAAGGCGGTATCAGGAAGGTGCTGACAGCCAATTTGTCTGAGAGCGTATATCCAGCAATCATAGTGCCGCAGAGAATAGCAAATATCATTGGTTTGCGGGCAGTAGGATCCGCCAGCTTAAAGGGATTCCCCGTGATTACAACAATCCCTAATCCAATCAATACCGTTCCGACAAGCGCTATTGCCGAAGGATGTTCGTCTAAAAATACAATGGCTGCAATCGTCGAAAGCATAGGACCCGTACCGCGAGCGAGAGGATAGATAACCGAAAGATCACCAATCCGATAGCCTTTGTCTAACATAATATAATATAAAGAGTGCAATATGGCGCTGCCTAGCATAAACCCCAATTGATGCCATCCGATATTCGGCTTTTGTATGACGATGATCCAGAGAGCTAACGGGAGATAAAGCAAAGTGGAAAGAGCGGCGAATAGCCAAATAAAGGCTGTACCTCCACATGCTTTTTTTGCTAAATAATTCCATGTGGCGTGACCGAAAGCGGCAAACAGGATAAGAACAATAGCCGATCCTGTCATATAATCCCTCCAATGAAAATGATCATTTGACTAGCTTTATTAATGGTAATTGTACATTTACATAGAATAATGTTGTAAAGTTCAAACCCCTATAAAATTAGGCCTAAAGGGCTCTTATTTTTATTGCAGCAAAACTATAATAACTGATTGAGCTTACTTTCAGGATCTTCACCATTCTCTACACGTTTTATATTATTCACAAAGAAATCATATCTTTTTTTATGGAATTTGAGACCGTCAGGCATACCTGCCGTATGAGGAGTAAGTATCACATTACCCAGGCTTCGGAGTTCACTGTCAGTTGGAAGCGGTTCAGATTCAAAGACATCCAGACATGCACCTGAAATGTCCCTGTTTTTTAATGCATCGATCAAGTCTCTTTCATTGACAATCCCTCCGCGGGCTGTATTGATAAAAAGTGTGGTATTCTTCATTTTTTTGAATACCGCTTTGTTGATCATCTGTTTGGTTTGTTGATTCAGAGGTATATGTACACTTATTATGTCTGATGTGCTTACAAGATTATTGAAATCTGTCATTTTCACAAAACTGTCAGATTGTTGAGCGTTATTTCTAGCATAAGCCAGCACATTCATATCAAAAACTCTGCAAAATGCAGCTACTTTTTTGCCGATGGCACCCAAGCCGATAATCCCAATCGTTTTTCCCTTTAATTCACTCCCAGCATAGTCCAATTGATTTTGATCCATCCTGTTTTTCATGAAAGCATCAAGAAACGGTATGTTTTTATAATAAGACAATATCAGTGCCATTACGTGTTCGGCCACTGCCTGTGCATTCACTCCTGCAGCATTGGCCGCCCAAATGCCGAGCTGCGTGCAGGCATCGATATCTACATTATCAAATCCTGCACCCGTCTGTACCAATTTTAATTTTTTTGCTGTAGAAAGCAGGCTGGAGTCCACTTTAACATGTTCCGGTATGATTACCTGGCAATCTTCAATGTGATGCAGCATTTCTCTTCCGGGCGGGACAATTACAATTTCCCAGTCTTCTGGGAAATGCCTTGTAATATTTGATTTTGAGATCTCGGTAAAATAGCCGACTATGAGAATTTTCATTGCAAAACCACCTTTCATACTCTATACCATATTTCGAAGAAAACCCGTTTGATGCTGACGAAATCCAATCTAGTCATATGATTTCACCAGTGTAAAAAACGTTTGACCATCGTCTCTATTAATGATAATTTTAAACATAAAGAATGATGTTGTAAAACTCAAATATTTTGTGAACTATATTAATTATTTCTATATATCGAGAGGTGTTCTATGTATTTTCCTGGGATTGAGGCGTTTTTAGCTATCGTACGTACCGAGAGTATAAGTAAAGCCGCAGAATTGTTACATTTGTCGCAAGCTACTGTAAGTTATCGGTTAAAAACCTTGGAGCAGGAAATGGGTGGGATTTTGGTAGAGCGAAGAAAAGGGGCATCCAAAATCCGTTTGACACCAAAAGGGGAGAACTTTTTTAGCATTGCGGAAAGATGGGATGCCCTCTGGAGGGAAACCCAAATCTTGCAGGCAAGCGGTTCTCAGTTAAGTCTGGCAATTAGCGCTGCCGAAAGTATAAGTCACTTTGTTTTGCCTCCTGTATATAGAATGCTAAATCAGCATACCCCGCCGATCCGACTGCAAATTCGTACTCAACATACGCAGGAAGCGTTTGATAGTATTGAGCGACGCGAGATGGATGTGGCATTTGTGGTACGAGAGATAGTATCGCCTAGTGTCACGGTTAAACCGTTTTTTACGGAAGAAATGGTGTTGTTACGTCTGGCTTTGCCGGGGCGGCAAGCTGGAGATACTGTTGAAATAGGAGAATTATCGGCAGAGCACGAAGTATTCATCAATTGGAATAGAGAGTTTCAATTCAGGCATGACCAGTGGTGGGACCCTCTTTGTCCTTCCCGTGTTCATCTGGACACGGCGGGACTTATCGCTACTTTCTTGAAGGACGCAAGACAATGGACGATAGTTCCTGCCTCTATTGGTGCACATATGATGCGGATTGGAGATTTTGTTCTTCAGAAATTATCGGCACCGGTGCCTTCAAGAATATGCTATAAGGTAACTCACAAGTTTCCCAACCAGGCTTTACACGATACCCTTCGTATTCTTGATAACTATCTGCAAGATATATTTGGAATCCAACGATCTGACCAGTCGAGATAATAGCTGCAATTGATTATGGACCGGAAACGCAACCCCGCCCCTGAGATACCCCTGTAAGGATGAAACCTATATTTGCCTGCCATTGGTGCCATGTTCATAAAAGTGACGTAATATCCTGCAGTACTTGTAATAAGTGATGCAGGATATTTATTTTCCTTGACTATAACATAAATGTCATGCTTTATAATGTTATCGTAGGCATCAGAAAGGAGATTTGCTGTGTTAATTAGGGAGCTATCACTCAGAACGGGTGCAAGTATACGGTCAGTGCGGCATTACGAATCAAAAGGATTACTTGAGGCTAGACGGTTGGCAAATGGTTACAGAGAATATGATGAGGATGCGATTGCAAAAGTAAAAACAATTCAGTTGTATCTCAATTTAGGATTTTCAACCGACAATATTGCGCAAATCATTAATTGTCCGACTTTGCCACAGAATGATCGTCCATTATGTAAAGAAGCTTATAAATTATACAAAGTTAAGCTTGATGAAGTAAATAAGCAACTAGAAATATTGCATTCTATCCAATTGCGTCTACAGGAGAGAATGAAAGAATTTGAATAGTTCTTGGTAGAGTAGTAATACAAGCAAAAGGAGGAGTTTGGTATGATTATCGATAGTCATGCGCATGTTATGCTTCCGCCAGAGCGGCAAATAATGCTTATGGCTGAAGCTAAAGTTGATCGAACGGTTCTTTTCAGCAGTATGGTACACCCAGAAATAACAAACGACATAAAGATGTTCGAGGAAGAACTGAATAAATTGTATGACATTTTGAATGGAATAAAAGATCCACTTAATGAAAGAATTCATGCTATTGAGGAGCTTGCCCAAATAATTAAAGAAAATCCTGAAAAATATATCGGTTTCGGATCGATTCCTTTTGGTTTATCCTATTCAGAAAATCTGAAGTGGATAGAAAAACACATAATTGCTAATGGCTTCAGAGGAATAGGGGAACTGACACCAGGAGCAGGACAAGTATTGCAGATGGAATCATTGTTTTGCGCATCACAAGAAGTTGGCAATTTACCGTTATGGGTGCACACTTTTTTCCCTTTGAAGGCTGAAGATATCAAAGAATTATTGACTTTAGTGAAACGATATCCTACTGTTCCGACGATAGTAGGTCATATGGGCGGAACACATTGGTTAGATACGTTAAAAGCAATCAAAGAGTTACCAAACGCCTATTTAGATTTATCCGCCACCTATACTGCCATAGCTCCTTCCTTTGCGATCAAAGAATTTCCAGAGAGAACCCTTTTCAGCTCGGACGCACCTTATTCTTCGCCATTAATAGCGAAAACGATAATAGAGCAAATTATAACAGATCCTTACGTTTTAGATCGTGTACTAGGAGAAAATATAGCTAATCTTTTACAATTGTAATAACAGCGGGCATATTGGCTGGAGCGCCAAGAAAACAGAACCTCAAATCGTGTCCTATTGCAAGGCTCATAGCCGCACCAGTACTGAAGCACGCAAGTAACAACGATGATGACAACAGAAAAAGTTGATTACGTTTTGACGTTGACAAATCAAGTAATATTTCATTATTATGAATGGAAGGTTCTCTGAACCGCCATTCAGGTGGAGGTCTCAGGCAGAAAGCTCGAACGTTCCAATATTATCAACATCCAAGGTGACAACAGCCGATTCAAAGGCGATTTCAAAAAGAACCAAATCATCTCCGGCTTGCTCTACTGTATCTTTGTAACCGGGTATTTTTTTGATAAAATGTTCAGCTGCGTCAAACACGGTGCGGGTACTTTTTTGTACGATACCTATTGCCTTAATATGTTCAATACCCTCGTGGGGTATTGTCGTAAAGGATATCTTATTATTAGCTTTAAATTCTTTAACCTTTTTATTATCTCCAAAGGTAGAAAACAGGACCACATTGGCGGCTGTGTCAAAATAGAAATTTACAACCCTAACATTGGGTTGACCATCAACGCAAGTAGCTAAAGCAATTTCGGTTTGGGTATCCATCAGTCGGAGGAAATCTTGTTTTGAATCCATTTTTTATTCTCCTTTATATGTTGTTCTGGTTGTAGTATGATATTAAATGGTGTCAATGAACGATACCATTTAATTAAAAAGAGGAAAGCTACATGAAAAAATCAGAGCGGATAAATGATATGATGATATATCTAAATGATAAAAAGTCTTTTAATCTCAAAAACATAATGGAACGGTATTCCATTTCAAAAAGCACAGCACTTCGAGATATTCAGTCTTTAGAAGAAATTGGTATGCCCATTTATTCAAATTCTGGGCGTAATGGGTGCTATGGCATTCTTCCTAATCGTTTATTATCTCCCATTGTTTTTACAATTGACGAGGTTCACGCATTGTATTTTTCTATGCAGACACTTAATGCCTATCAATCTACACCCTTTCACTTAAGCGTAGAAAAGTTAAAGCAAAAGTTTGAGAGTTGTATATCCGAAGAACGAATTAAAAGGCTGCGGAAAATGGATTTAATTTTTAGTTTGGGCAGTTACCAGAACAAGAATGAATGTGGCTGCTTAGAGCATATCCTAAACATGGCAATTGAAGAAAACGTATGTGAAGTGCGTTATACAAAAGGGGAAGTTGAGAAACAGTTTTATGTCCAGTTCTTTGATATTACCTCTGCCTATGGGCAATGGTATGCATCAGCATACAATTTTCAAACGAAGAAACCACAAGTATTCCGATGTGATAAAATTCATTCTGTGCAACGATCGGATAAATATATAGCAAAACCACTTCTTGAATTTCTTATTTCTTCGCAGGAACTGTTTCGGGAGGAAGATGCGATTACCTTTGAGATTGGTATTTCAACTAAAGGGGCAGATATATTTCATAAAGAGCATTATCCATCAATGGAGCTATACCATGAAAATGAAAAGTATTATATAAGAGGTTTTTATAACAAAGGAGAAGAACGGTTTATTGCCAGTTATTTCGCTGCTTACGGTGAAACTATTTTTTCTATCAAGCCTGTTATCTTGAAAAAACTAATTCTTGAAAGGTTAGATACAATAAAGAAACATCTGTATTGTATTTGAAATGGTAAAAAGAATCGATTGAGGGGGCTAGTTTGATCGCCGATCCGTGGCAGTACAAAGGACATTTTTAGCAATAAACTCCTGTAAGTTTTGATATGCTTTCTTTATAGAAACAGTTTTATTATAACTGTCCACTGTTAAAGGAGCATAGCAGGCCTTGCAGGAGTATTGTATTTTAATGGTAAATAGAGTAGAAATATAAGATATAAAATAGTAATGACTCAAAAGACTGTTTTCTTGAGTTCTATATGGAGAATTAATAAAGGGGAAGTAATGGATTTTTGAAAGGTGGAAACGATCTATGAAGAAAAACTTAGTTAGGTACCTTATAATTGGAATGCTATTAATTGGGGGGATTTTAGATGGGAAGCAGCTTGTTTTCGCTGCGCCAGCACCAAGTAGTGATGAGTTTGCTCAGGTAAAAATCGGTGAAAGTGCTGCTCCTATTACTTTTCCTAATATGCAAGGAAAGAATGTAACCATCGATTTTAAGGGAAAACCTACCGTAATTGTTTCATTACATGAGTTTCGCATAAAAAGACTGCTGAGCTTTCAGGAATTTTATAATAAGTATAATCAAGCAGTAAATTTTTACGTCGTTTGCCATAGTGATTCCAAGATCGTTCAACAGGTCATTGATACGAATGGTATTATATTGCCTATATTAATAGATAGTAAAAACGAATTTTTACATAATTTCAATAGAGCTTTACCATCAATGTTAATTACGGATAAGCAAGGTATTATACGATATAATGGTACGGCATTCATTGATGTGGCGTCATTAAATGTTTATATGAATGAACTTACGGCAGATAAAACGAAAGATTTGCCATTTCTTTTGCTTGATCCACCTAATTATGCTCAACCTGCTCCGCCTTTAATGAATATTGGCGATGTTATAACAGATGAGCACCTATATGATATTGAGGGAAATTACATTACGATTAAGTATTCTGAAAAACCTACAGTGTTACTTTTCTGGGCAGGTTTTAACGCACCGCAAGCTTTAGATAATACAATACCTGTAATTCAGGGAGCTTATGAAAGTAGGGGCAATAAAGCTAATTTTTATACTGTAAATTTTGCGAGTAATCCTGAACAAGCCCAGATAATTTTGAACAGTTATAACAGTACAGTGTCTTCTTTATATGATAAATATCCGAGGGTTAATCTTAAGTATACATACTCATGTCCTACTTTTGTTATTATTGATCAAAATGGTGTAATACGTTACCGGCCATCAGGGATTATATCGCTCGAACAATTAGAGGGGCTTATCGACAGCCTAGTTCCTTAGTTTGCATAAAGATGATTTTAGAGAGACAATCGTTATGAGTAGAAGGCATATACAGTTTTCAATTAGGAGGTGGTCCAATGTCTGTTTCTGCGTCTATTGATATAAAATTGGGAAATCGAAAAGATGTACCCATGTCAAAGGTGCAATTAATTAAGCTGCTTTTAGGTTTCGGCTGGACCCTTAATGATTGCGGAGAAGTTTCGTATTTACCAGTTGGTGATGAAGGGCGCTTCGATTGGCAGAGGGAAAACATTAGCACGGAATCGCTTATGGTGACATTAGGTGAGAAGGAAAAAAGAGGTGAACTTATCGGTGTTGCTATGACTTGGAAAGATACTGGTATCGGAGGGGCGTTCCTCCTAATGAAAAATGGAGAAGTATCAGTTTGTTTAACCATCAATCGAAGATCGTTAGATGGTATAACGGATGTTAATTGGTATTTGAGTAAACTATTACCAGCATTTAGTCAAAACAATCTAATCGTTGAGTTTTTCTCATATGAAGAGCACCTTTAGAAGATAAAAGTGTTAAATTAACTATAGGAGGTTGAACGTATTAAATTATTATTTGTATGTAGTAAGAATAAGTGGCGTAGTTTAACAGCCGAAAAAATATTTCATGGTATCAATGGTTATGATGTTCGGTCGGCGGGTACAGAAGATAAAGCTCGAATAAAAATAACAAGCGGGCATATTGGCTGGGCAGATTTGATTTTTGTAATGGAGACGAAGCATAAGAAAAGATTGCAAGAGCGATTTAAAGAAGAGCTTTCTGATAAAAAGGTTATCTGCCTCAATATTCCCGATGACTATCAGTTTATGGATAGGGAATTAGTTGAAATACTTATATCCTCCGTATCCGAACATATTGATTTGCCAATCATGATCAACTAAAGAATAAATGATAATACAAACTCCTGATAATAGCGTTAAAATTAAAACTTTTCCTATAAATTGGTACGTGAGAGAAGTATGATGGATTAGAAATAGGGTTATAGTTTCTTGCCTACTGCAGCAATATATTGCGATTTAATAAGATTCTCTTTTGTGTGTTCAAAACCTATAAATGCAGTTGCTAAATGTGAAGTGTTTTTTAGTGTGTTATAATGTCATTATTGAAAGTGCAGTTTGCATGGAACAACAGTCTTCGAATGCAGACTGCATATTAGTAACGAAAGGAGTGTTATTATGTTTAACAAAAATATAATGGATATTGTAACAAGGCGGGAGGTGTGTACAAAATAATTTAGTGTATAGACCTCTCAAAAAGTTATGATATAACATTTTTGGAGGGTAAAAAATTGAGCAAAATAGATATGGGGAATTTAGGACTCAGCCAAAGATTTATTACTGAGTCTACATTATATGATAGTCTTTATGTTGGGCGAGTAATTTCTCAATACAAGGATCTATACAAGGTCGTAACCGAAAATGGTGAGTTAACAGCAACAATTTCGGGGAAGTTTCGTTTTGCTGTCAAAACTTTATCGGATTATCCTGCAGTTGGTGATTTCATAATGCTTGATCGAAATAATGATATCTGCGGAAATGTAATTATTCACCACGTTCTGACGAGAAAAAGTGTATTTATCAGAAAAGCTGCGGGGACATCGAATGATGAGCAGTTAGTAGCTTCAAATGTTGATACAGTTTTTATCTGCATGTCGCTTAATAATGATTTTAATCTTCGTAGGTTAGAACGTTATCTTGCAGTTGCCTGGGATAGTCGGGCAATCCCGGTTATCGTACTTACCAAGGCTGACTTATGTGATCATCTCCCTCAAAAGATGTTGGAGCTCAATGCTGTTGCATGTGGTGTTGAAGTACTTGTTACTTCCAGTATGAGTAAGGATGGATACGTATCTGTTAAAAGTTACATTGAAAGTGGCAAAACTATTGCATTCATTGGTTCATCTGGTGTTGGAAAATCAACCTTGATTAATAGACTCATGGGCGAAGATACCCTTGAAACTCAAAAAATAAGAAATGATGATAAAGGCCGGCATACTACTACCAGACGAGAACTCTTTGTTCTTCCAACTGGTGGCGTCGTTATTGACACCCCGGGGATGAGAGAACTTGGGATTGAAAGTGCTGACTTATCAAAAACCTTTGCTGATATTGATGAACTAGCAACAAAGTGTAAATTTCATGACTGCACTCATACGAGTGAGCCCAATTGTGCGGTACAACAGACCATCAAATGTGATTTATTGCCGGAGGAACGGCTTGCAAATTATTTAAAACTAAAAAAAGAGGCTAAGTATGAGGGATTAACTTCTAAACAGATTGAGACTGAAAAGTTTACTGTCATGTTCTCGGAAGTGGGCGGAATGAAAAATGCACGAAAGTTATTCAAAGAGAAAAAAAAGAAAAGGCATGGTTTTTAAGAGGGAAGTGCTGGGTGGTCCCTTTGCTTCTTATTCACCAAGAATTACTTACGACAGGATAAGAAAAAGGAAATTGGCAAGGATACTAAGATATCTAAAAAGTGTGATTGATAGGATTGGGGGACAGAGTACCTGTCTCCTGTGTTCCTGTGCTGGATCGGCACAAAATTTATGAATAGCAATGACAGACGTGAATTATTTGTGGCATGGAAAGGATTGCATTACACGAAAGAGCTTTAATGGCTAGAATGCTTAATGGTACCGATGAAATCCCTGGACTTCGCAATATAAAAGGAGTTAAAGCATTCTTAGACTATGAAGATCTTACCAAAAGAGATTTCATCATTGCAATGGGATTTGAACTTTTGGGATATGAGCAAGCAGTGCAAGAGTATGATAAAAAAGGGGTCGCTGTATATGAAAGGCTGACTTCTAGTCCCTATTCAAAGAGGATGCTTGATTCCTTCAAATTAGACGGTACCCTTAGAATTGCACCACTGCATTGTCATTCAGTTGCGGATATAGATAAATTCTTAATGGCAACAATGGAGCTGTCCCGATTATAAATAAATATGAAAGAGAAGCTGCTCAGAATCTACCTTGTTAGTAGATTCATGGGCAGCTTCTCTTTGGATTTGACATTGTGGTGAAATATGGGCAATTTGATTAAGGATCTAAGGTATTAGAAAAATTACCTCAAGTTGCATTACAGTAATTTTAGGATTGTCCCCATGACTCAAAGCAAAAATTTAACCAGAAAGAACAATAGACAGCTTAGAGAAATTAAGATATAATTTGCTTTATTTGTTCAATAATATCTTTTAGCTTTAGGGATATTATTGCAGATTTTTGAAAAAATCAATAGAGAGATGAAGAATTAAATCGGATATTTAAGGTCTGAAAAAAACTTACTGGACTTTGATGTATATATTCTAATTTAATATTTTAGAAGAGGGCGGTTGGCTTGTTTTGAATCAAAATAATTTAAGTAGCAAGATTTTTATAGAAATTATTGATATACAAACCGAAGTGGTTCAGCAAGGAATAGATCTTAGCAGTATTATGGATTTAGTCACACGACGAACTCAGCATATTACCAATGCAGATGGGGCTTCCGTTGAATTAATTGAGAAAAATGAACTCGTGTATAGCGCTGCATCTGGAATCGCTGAAAAGTACCTTGGTTTACGATTGAATATAGAAAATAGCTTGTCTGGTGAATGTATAAAAACCAGAATGCCTTTAATTAGTAATGATATTGAAAATGACGATAGAGTTAATAAAGAGGCATGCAGGAAAATTGGTCTTAACTCCATGATTGTAATACCTCTGATCTGCAGAAATGATGTTGTTGGTATAGTAAAGGTTCTTTCGGCAAACGCTGGTCATTTTAATGATGACAGTATTAAAATACTGGAATTTATGTCAGGACTCATTGCAGCGGCGATGTTTAACGCAATAAGTAATGGCGAAAGTGAGTTGTTTCATAAAGCTACACATGACCATCTGACGGGAATCTCAAACAGATCTTTATTTTATGATCGTTTGCGGCAAAAAATGTCACAAGCTTCTAGGAAAAAGGAAAAATTCGGAATCATAGCACTTGATTTGGACGGATTGAAAGAGATCAACGATAATTACGGACATCGGGCAGGAGACGCAGCAATTAAGGAAGCTGCTTTGCGAATTAGCAAGTCATTGCGCGAGTCAGACACTGTTGCCAGGCTTGGGGGAGATGAGTTCGGAATCATTGTTGGCGAAGTCGTAGCTCGGAATGATATTAGATTGTTGATTCAACGAATCGATTTTGAAATTACAAAGCCATTTGAATTTGAAGGCTGGAAAATAAACCTTAGAGCCAGTATTGGATATGCTCTTTTCAATGAAGACGGTTTTGAACTGGAAGAGTTGATTGATAAAGCGGATAAATCAATGTATGAAGTAAAAAGGGCTCGAAAGGGATCAGGGAATGTACTTTGATTTTTTTGGCAATTTCCAGTATATGAACTGCCCCAATCGCTTGAAATGGTAAAAGGGAAAGATGGTAAAGAGACCAAATGGTAAACGTAAGAAAATGCTTATAATGTAAAAATATAGCAGGATTTAGCATTTATAAAGAGAAGCTACCATAATAACTTTATTATAGTAGCTTCTCTTTTCGTTGAAGTAGTACTAGAAAAAAGGAACCTCAGTGTCGATTACAAAGGAGAATTGCATGAATATTGATATGGTTTTTAAAGCGTTTCCGGTTTTGGAATCAAAGAATTTAGTATTAAAAAAAATTGAAGATGGTGATTTACAAGAAATATATGAAATCTATAGCAATGACAAAGTATTTGAGTTTTGCGGTATTATTCCAAAGCATAATATTCAAACAATAAGTAATATGATTAGTCATTTTGAGAGGGATTATAATAAAAAAAGCAGGATCAAGTGGGGGATATTTCAAAAAAATATGAATAACAAACTGGTTGGAATTATTGAAGCTATGGATTTCAATCAGAAAGTAGATATGGTAACAATAGGTTACTTTTTGGCACAGCCATATTGGGGAAAGAGGATTGCTTCTGAAGCTGTTAGCAAATTAATAGAGTTTTTATTTGAAAAAGTTAATGTCAATAGAATTCAAGCTGAAGTTATGCCTGCAAATGAAATTTCAAAGAAGGTTCTGTTAAAAAATGGATTCGTTAAAGAAGGATTATTAAGGCAAGCAGCATTATGGTCTGGTAAAGGGATAGTTGACTTAGAAATATACAGCGTTCTTAAAGAAGAATACAATAAAAATAGGTAAGCGACAAACTTAAATGAGAGTGATGCCAAGTAATGAAAATAATATATAGGACAAGGAACCTGTCTTCATGACACCAAATAGGAGTGATACCAGCGTATGATTTTTGTTTTTATGGTCATTGATTGTTTAGCATACATTTTACTTTTCATAAATTTATACACATGTTGTTGTATTGGGAAATTAGTCTTTAACCAAACTAAATCAATCAGTAAAAGTGTTTTATTTGGCAGTTCACTCATCTGTATTTACGGTTTGTTAATATTCCATTTCAAGGCTTTAGATGTGCTAAGTCAAGAAAACCATTATGCCTATTATGCGATTGGAGATATCTTTTTCCAGACTATCAAATATTCATTCTACTTTTTGACAATAATATTTGCTTTATACTTAATTTTAAAATATCTTATAAAAAAATCCAGTGAACTTAACATATACAAAGTAATAATGGCTAGTCTGTTGGTTCTGTATACGGTTGTAGGTGTATTAGGATACTATTGCTACAATCTTCAGCAACAAATAATTACACTTGGACTCAATAATATATATGCCAGAAGTTATTATGATGTTGATGCTTTTTTACACAAAGTTGTAATTGATTTGCAAAATAAAGAAACTCCGAAAAAATTTGATGAATATATACACTTTAATGATCCCCATGCTATTGGCGGTTTGAGTAGACCGGGGAAGATTATGCCTAAAGAAAAATTTATCAGCTGGGTTTTAGAAAATATTGAAGTAAAACCTAACGTCACAAGTGGTATGCCGATATTTACTATTGGTGATTGGGAGATTGGTGGTGTACCAGAAGAATCAATACCTCTTAAACTGAGAGAGGCGATACAATCTTCAGAAGGTCCAATTGTAGGCAGTGCTAACTTAGGCTATATTTACTATAGTTCTACTTATCCTAATTCTAATTCTTATATAGTTCATGAAAGTTTTGCTGCAGTTCCTGTTCGAAATGTGAAAACTAGTGAAACAAATTATTTAAGATTTAGAATACTAAAAAATCATAAATATGGTACTTTTTCTGTAACATGCTATGTTGATGAATTTTTGAAAGAAATAATGGAGCACAAGGTAAATACTAAAATAAATCAGCGATATAATTGGAGACAAGATAATTGGAGTGATGGTTAATTAGGGTGGCAGAGAAAAGATCGAAGAAACAGGGCGAAGGAAGTGGCTCCTCCACCAATAGAGCTGTCACGAACAGTTTTTAAATATAATATATGACAGATCGGAACTAACGCTTCACTGTCATTTGAAAAGGGGGATATACTTGAAAAAAATTGTACTGATTTTAGGCTTAGTTATGTTGATAGGAATGGCAGTGGGGCATGCACACATAGCAAGAGAAACTGACAATTTTACTCTAGGCCAGAAAATTAATAGTGAAAATGATACTAGTGGACAAATAGATTCAGTTTCTTTGACTAAGATTATAAATTCGAATTCGACTGAGTATGAACTTTCAATTAACAAACGTACAAGAAAAATGTTTGCTCTTGCCAAAACTACTATTGAAGTTAAAGTAGACGATAATCCTTCGCATAAGTTTGATGTCCAAAATCTTCAAACAATGCCAACTGAAGATCCATATATATATTCTTATTATATTAAAACTTCTATGGATCAAAACATTATTGCTGAAATTAAGAATGCAAAAAGGATTGCATTGAGGGTTGAGCTTGTAGATGGTTCGCAACCAGTATTAGTTCTAAGAGAATATATTTTAAATGAATGGCAGCAAGTAATTAACATCGAAAAATAAATAGACAAGAAAAGCAGTGAATGAACAAGGAGGATACTGTGGAAATTCGAAAATTAAAAACAAATAAAGAAGCTCCATGGCAATTGCTGTTATTAGCTGATCCATCCAAGACAATTGTTAAGGAGTACCTAAAAAGAGGAGAATGTTATGTAGCTGAAATTGAAGAGCAAATAATTGGCGTTTATGTTTTGCTTCCTACAAGACCTGAAACTGTAGAATTAGTTAATATTGCAGTGGTGGAGCAAAAACAAGGTAAAGGATTTGGAAAGCAATTAGTAATTCATGCAGTCCAAAATGCCAAAGTGAAGGGTTACAAGACAATTGAACTTGGAACTGGAAATTCAAGCATAGGTCAGCTTGTTCTTTATCAAAAATGTGGTTTTAGAATAAATGGAATAGATCGAGACTTCTTCGTTACACACTATGCAGAGGAAATCTATGAGAATGGTATACAGTGTAGGGATATGATCCGTTTATCACAAAATTTGTAAGTCGATTACAAAGAGTATGTGACATTGTGCCTGCTGACGCTTAATATCGCTCCATGTTTACGTGGGAAGACAGGAGAAAAGGAATCGTCACCTGTAAATCGTGATAGGAGGTTACTAAATGGATGAAACTATAGTTTTTAAATGTAATTCGGATACGGTTATTATTGTATTGCATGAAATCTATGGGATTAATAATCATATTAGAGGCATTTGCGAAACGCTCGCGAAAGAAAAAAATGACGTGATATGTCCAAGCCTGCTATTGCCAGGGCAATCGTTTAGCCCCGAGGAAGAGGTTATTGCTTATAATAATTTCATGCAAAATATAGGGTTTAGCTTTGCGCAACAAAAGGTTGAAAATTTGTCATTGGAAATTCGAAATGATTATAAGTACTGTTTCATTATGGGTTATAGTATAGGAGCTACGTTAGCTTGGCTATGTAGTCAGCGAGAAGGTCTGTATAATGGAATAGTCGGTTTTTACGGTTCGCGAATAAGGGACTATAAGTATATCGTCCCCAAGTGTCCTGCTCTACTTTTCTTTCCGAGGAACGAAGAAAATTTTGATGTTAATAGCTTAGCGCAAGATCTATCAATCAAAGAAGATACTAGAATCGTACAAGTTAATGCATTACATGGCTTTGCTGATCCATGGTCCAGTAAATATTGCTCAGAGGTAAGTGAAGAAGCAAGTAGGAAAACTATGGATTTTATTAATAGACAAAGGCAATAACTTATAAGTGGATATGGACTGGTGTGGAGCTATCGATAATCTGTTAATAAGTTAGATTATCGATAGCTTCCCTTTCATCTAGTATTATCCCCGTATCACCATAGAACAAAATAGATTGTTGACAAAATCCACTAAAACCGTTATTGTAATAGTTGACTATGTCCACTAAAGAGGGGATATCAATGAACATAGATGAGAATATTATAGCGGATATAAGGCGATTCAATCGATTTTACACGAATAGACTTTGTGTATTAGATAGGCATGTATTGGATACCGGATATTCCTTAACAGAGGCACGGGTAATTATCGAAATTGGTATTATGGGGCAGTGTATAGCAAACAATTTAGTCGATGTTCTAGACATTGACCGCAGCTACATGAGTAGAATCATTGCCAAGCTTTGTAAAGATGGACTGCTTATCAAGAAAAAAGTCACCATGGATAATAGAACAAGTCTGATTAGCTTGACCTCTAAAGGGGCTGCGCTATATCACCAGCTGAATGAAAGATCAGATGAACAGATAGTGAGATTAGTACAAGGATTATCACAAAAAGAAATAAAAGAAATACATGCTTCTATGTTGTTAATTCAGAAGAAATTGGATCGATTGGAGAAGATATAATGATGATACGATTTGAAAGTGACTATACAGAAGGTGCGCATGAGCGAATCATGAAACGGTTATTAGAAACCAATGAAGAACAGACATCCGGTTATGGTATGGATGAACACTGTGAAAAAGCCAGAGCTTATATTAGAAAAGAGTGTCATGCAGAGAATGCAGAGGTACACTTTTTAGTTGGAGGAACACAGACGAATACAACTATTATCGCTTCCATTTTGCGCCCGCATCAAGGCGCAGTTGCCGCCATTACTGGACATATCGCAGTACATGAAACTGGGGCGATTGAAGCTACTGGACATAAAGTACTTACGTTGCCAAGTGATGATGGAAAAATTCAGGCAGAACAAGTAAAAGAATTATATGATGCTCACTGGAATGATGTTAATCATGAGCATGTGGTACAACCCGGTTTGGTTTACATTTCCCACCCTACCGAAAATGGAACCACTTATAGTAAATCCGAATTGGAAGCATTAAGTAAAGTTTGCCGGGAATGCGGTTTGCCGCTTGTTATGGATGGAGCCAGGCTAGGATATGGTCTCGCGTCTAAAGGCAGTGATTTATCGTTAGCAGATATTGCAAAGCTATGTGATGTGTTTTACATAGGGGGAACGAAGGTTGGTGCATTGTTTGGTGAGGCAGTAGTAATTACAAATGAGGCTTTGAAAAAAGATTTTCGGTATTTCATCAAACAAAATGGAGGAATGCTGGCTAAGGGGAGATTATTGGGGATTCAGTTTGAAACCTTATTTGAAGATGGCTTATATTATGAAATTTCTAAGCACGCCGTGGATATGGCGATTATGATTCGGGATGCATTTGCTAAAAAAGGATTTTCTTTTCGATATGATTCTACAACGAATCAGCAGTTCCCAATTTTGCCGGATGATGTGCTGCGGGATTTGAGCGAAAAGTATTCTTATTCTTTCTGGGAAAAAATCGATGCTGGGCACAGCGCGGTGAGATTTTGTACCAGCTGGGCTACGAAGAAGAAAAATGTTGAAATGCTGATAAAGGATATTGAAAAGTACGAAAGTCATATGAAGTCAAGTTGAGGAAAACTAAAGGAATTCCGTAAAATAATGCTTATAATGTAAAAATATAGCAGGATTTAGTATTTATAAAGAGAAGCTACTATAGTAATTTTGTTATAGCAGCTTCTCTTTTTGTTGAAGTAGTATTAGAAAGACAAGTAGAAACGTATTGTTTTTGAATGGGACAAGGAACCTATCCCCGTGTCCTTTATAAAGGAGATTTGCATGAATATTGAAATGGTTTTTAAAGAGTTTCCAGTCTTGGAATCAAAGAATTTAGTATTGAAAAAAATTGAAGATGTTAATTCACAAGAAGTATATGAAATCTATAGCAATGACAACGTATTTGAATTCTGCGGTATTATTCCAAAGCATAATATTCAAACAATAAGTAATATGATTAGTCATTTTGAGAGGGATTATTATAAAAAGAGCAGGATTAAGTGGGGGATATTTCAAAAGAATGTGAATAACAAACTGGTTGGAATTATTGAAGCTATGGATTTCAATCAGAAAGTCGATATGGTAACAATAGGTTACTTTTTGGCACAGCCATATTGGGGAAAGAGGATTGCTTCTGAAGCTGTTAGCAAATTAATAGAGTTTTTATTTGAAAAAGTTAATGTCAATAGAATTCAGGCTGAAGTTATGCCTGCAAATGAAATTTCAAAGAAGGTTCTTTTAAAAAATGGATTCGTTAAAGAAGGATTGTTAAGGCAAGCAGCTTTATGGTCTGGTAAAGGGATAGTTGACTTAGAGATATACAGCGTTCTTAAAGAAGAATACGATAAAAATAGATAGTGGTACTGTCCCCCTCTAATGAAACACTTACACCTGATGGTCGACTTCGAAATACGATGGTTTTTGCAAAAACGAGAAATCATAAGCTGCTTCTATATTTTATTAATGACAATTTTTTTAATCTTATTAGGGCACAAGAAAGAAGGTCAATAATATGGTAACAAATTACCTTGATAATGTGTCTTTTGAATTAAGAAAGAAACAAGATTTTTTATGGTTGAAAGAACTGGGAAAAGTTTTCTGCGTGTTTGATCAGCAGGATTCAGGAAATATTTCCTTCGGTGTGCAAAATGGCGAGAAAAAATATTTTGTAAAATACGCAGGAGCGCAAACTATTGAATACCAAGGAACTACGCAAGCTGCAATCGATAATCTTAATAAAGCTGTAATTGTATATCAGGATTTAAAGCATGAAAATGTAATACGCTTTGTAAGCAAAATAAAGACGGATGAGGGTATAGCACTTGTATTTGATTGGTTTGATGGCGAGTGCTTGTTCGCTCATTGGACATTTGATAAATGGGACAGATATACACATCCCAATTCACCGTATCATAAATACAGAATGTTGAGCTTTGAAAAACGGCTAAAATCGATAAATACAATCTTTCAGTTTTTATCGTTTGCTGAGCAGCAGAATTATGTTGCGATTGATTTCTATGACGGAAGTATCCTATATGATTTTAATAATGACAGAACCCAAATATGTGATATAGATTTTTTCAGGAAGAAACCTACCGTGAACGATATCGGTGAAAATTTTTGGGGCTCACGAAGATTTAAATCACCTGAAGAGTATATTTTAGGGGCACAGATAGATTCAATAACAAATGTATATACAATGGGTGTACTGCTATTTGGGCTAATCGGTGGTGAATCTGATCGTTCGTTTGAAAAATGGGAAGGTTCAAAAGAACAATATGAACTTGTTTGTAAAGCGATGTCAAAAAGGGAACTGCGATTTCAATCTATAAAAGATTTTTATAAAGAATGGGAATTCTCTACGAAGAACTGCAAAAACAAGTTTAATGACTTACAGATAAATTTGGAGAGTGATTTTAGTGCAAACAATTTATGAAACTGAAAGACTTTTGTTAAAAGTCTTAGACAAATCTTATGCAGAAATGGTTGTTGATTATTATTTAAGAAACAAGTCTTTTTTAGAAGAATGGGAACCTGTGAGGAGTGAAGAATTTTATACAAAGCAATATCAGGAAGAGCAATTAGATAAAGCATTAACAGATAGTAAAAATAATAATTCATTGATATTATGGATATTTAAAAAGCAAGATAAACACAGAATAATAGGTTTTATTGCCTTTACTAACATAGTAAAAGGTGCATTTTTATCAAGTTATCTTGGTTATAAATTAGATAAAGATGAAATTAATAAAGGTTACATAACAGAGGCAATTCAAAAAGGAACTGAAATTATGTTTAATGAACATGGATTGCACAGGATTGAAGCCAATATTATGCCCCAAAATAAAAGATCTTTACGAGTAGTTGAGAAATTAGGTTTTTACAATGAAGGGATAGCCTATAAATATTTAAAGATAAATCAAAAATGGGAAGACCATATACACATGGTTTTATTAAACGATAAGGTGTAGTAAGAGTCTTCGACATGTTCTTTAATTGTGTATATCAGCTGGTCATTGTGACACCTAATTTAGCAGGGGAAGAACGTATCATTGATAACAACGAAAAACAGCCTCAAGCCTTGCGGTAATGTAAAGCTTGAAGCTGTTTTTTTAGTTTAGGTCTTAGAAGGAAAGGATTCCGTTTTTAAATCTATAGCGTTACCAGTTGCGAACCTTACGCCCATTTCGAAAGCTTTTTTACAGTCATTGGGGAATTCCTCTTGTCGTCTTTTGGCTTTATCGTCACCATCGAACATCGTTATAAGATACTTAGAGTAATCACTGAACTGATAGGTGTCTGTAACGAATAAGGACTCTGAGGTCCCAAAAGCCCTTCCCATTGCCATTTCTGTTAACTTAAGAATGCGATCATATCCCATCTCTTTCATCGTACTTTCGTTTAGATTCATGGTGTAAATAAAGCCAACAGGGATCTTCCTCTGGAAACAAGAGGAGTAGTCTGCATCATATTGTAGATACTGGAATCCCATTCGCTCAATGAGTGCCCGCATTGCAGCGGTAATATTGTGAAAGTAGATCGGAGATCCTAGAATAATGGCATCGGCATTTTCAATCTTTTCTAGAACAGGAGTAAGGCCATCCTTAAACGCGCATTTTCCGTAACTTTTTCCGCCTTTTAGTTTACAGGCGAAACAACTAATACATCCCTTATAATTAAGATCATAAAGATGAATAAGCTCCGTTTCAGCGCCTTGTGAGGCTGCTCCCTCCAGTGCCTTGCTCAGTAAGGTTGCAGTATTCCAGTTTTTTCGTGGACTGCCGTTAATTGCTAAGATTCTCATACGCACCCCTCCATTAATATCTTTGAAATTGACTTTATGTACTGCATTATATATCATTATGGGAAATGAGTTAAGTATGCACAAGTTTGTTAGATACTAACTCAAAAGTGAGTAAAGGAGTATGTCGTGGAAAAATTTAATGAGAAATACGAAAAGTGCCCAATGTACTATACAATGTCTATTCTTGAAGGGAAATGGAAATGGATTATATTATGGGAAATATATGAAGCTAAGGTAATAAGATATAATAAATTGAAAGATACATTACAACCGATTGCACATAAAACATTAAGCCACCAACTAAAAGAATTGGAAAATAACCAACTAATTCATAGAGAACAATACAATCAAGTTCCTCCTAAAGTTGAATATTGGCTGACTGAAGAAGGAAAAACACTAATCCCAATATTGGAACTCATGTTTCAATGGGGAGAAAAACATATGATTTAATTAGTCTCACTCTTGTTTCATTTGGCGTATAGTTTTCATGAGCAGAAGCGTTTCAGAAAGCACAGCGTGAGAATCTGCCTGTATTTTTGTCCGTAGGCTATTGCTGTGCTTAAAACAAATGATAGGATGTTACTATGATTTACGTGCCATTGGTGACATGTAATGAAAATAATATTTGTTTAAGAAATTAAATGCAATAATTTATTAATAGATATAATAAAGCAACAGAAAAAATCGTTTTACGATTTTTTCTGCTGCTTTTCTTGCTTCCTATCCCAAAATATAATTTCAAGTGCCGCTTTGGTTTTCGCTTTATCTTCTTTAGTCAGCAGAATTCCGTCGAATAGGACTTCTGACTGTTCAAGAAAATTAATTAGATCTTTAGGGGCTTTTTTATTTGTAGATTGAGTGAACTGGGCGTTAGACTCTATATGTCCAGCTATATTTAAAAGAAATTCATGTGAGACACCAAGACAGGGAGCAAGCTTCTTTAATGTCGCTGGTCCTGGTTTTTGAATGTTATTAATTATTCTAGATAGAGTGGCAATAGTCACGCCTGAGGCTTTGTATAATTGTCCTAAACTTTCATATCCAGCTTCTAAGCGAAGTTTGTCAATTGTTTTTCCTATTTCAGACATGATACACCTCCCTTTTTATTATAACAAGATTATTGCGTCTACGTAATGTTACGAGTACGTAAAAATTATTGCAATATCGTTGCGAGTTCGTAAGGGTTGTGCTATTATATTTACGAGGGCGTAATAAGAAGGTGATAGAATTGGCTAATAAAATTAAATTGAAACTTGCTAAATTTAATGAGGTAGTTAAAAAAGAAAAATGGACTGATGGAGAGCTAGCGATAAAAATGGGGGTTTCAACAACGCAAATATGGCGAGCGCGATTGCCTGATGAGGATCATCGTCATAATGATCCAGGTGGAGAATTTATAGCAGGCGCATTAGCAGCTTTCCCATATTTAGAATTCAATGATTTATTTTTTTTAGTCAATGATTTACGAGCGCGTAAAAATGAAGAGATTAAAAGTTACGTAAAGGAGGATGAATAATTTTATGAATAAGCGATCCTTATCATTAAAGTCCGAACTACGATGCAATTGTGGTGCATGAGCAATCTTGCAAAAGAAGAGAGCGTATAAGTAAATTTGCGCCCTAGGTTGGTTACCTATAGTATATCGAAAAGAAAAACCTAAATTCATTTTGTGAACAATCCATAATATTTTCTTACATCCTTGTTTTGCAAAAAAAATATACTGGAGGCGAAACATGATCATTCATGAGTCATTGATTGAATTAGACTTGAAGTCGAAAAACAAAACGGAAATCATCGAAAACTTAGCCCGCAAGGGATGGGAGCTTGGTCGTATTCGGGATGCTGCGGAGTTTACAAAGGCTGTATTTGATCGGGAAGCGTTATTTTCTACTGCCATTGGCTATGGTATCGCTATACCTCACGGTAAAGGCAGCTTTGTGGAGGAACCCTTTATTGCGTTTGCCAGAAGCCAAGAGGCATTTTTCTGGGATAGCAGGGAGGAGAATGGAGTTAGACTGATCTTTCTGATTGGTGTACCGGAAGAGCAGGCCAGTGATCTGCATTTAAAGATCTTAGCCAATATCAGTAGAGGGCTGATGAAGGAATCATATCGGAGAAGGCTGGAACAAGCTGAAGATGCACGCAAGGTCTTGGAGATCGTAGAGGAAATGGGGCTGTAGAGGAGGGGATTATTGTGAAAATGATTGGTGTATGTGCCTGTCCGACGGGGATTGCTCATACGTATATGGCGCAGGCTGCTTTGGAGAAAGCGGCAAGGGCAAAAGGACATGAGATCAAAGTTGAAACCCAGGGAGCGATGGGAATTGAGAATGAGCTGTCAGCAGGTGAGATTGCCGATGCAAGGGTTGTAATCTTTGCCGTGGGCGTGAATGTAGAAGGGGAAGAGCGGTTTGACGGAAAGCAAAAGGTGACAGTGGAGGTCGGAAAAGCCATAGAGAATCCGATGGATATCATCCAAAAAGCAGAAATGAAGGGGATGGGGTTATGAATGAAGCATTGCTGGCTGAGTGCAAGAAAGTAAAGAACCATCTGATGACAGGGGTTTCCTATATGATTCCCTCGGTAGTAGTGGGAGGGATTTGCATTGCTGGTGCTTTGGCAACGGGGACTCCAGGAGAAAAGGGGATGGAGGTCACCAGTGTCTTAGCCAATCACATTTTGAATATCGGTATTGCAGGTTTTACCTTAATGATTCCGATCCTAGCTGGATATATTGCCTATAGCCTTGCTGGCAAGCCGGGAGTGGTTCCCGGTATGATCGGAGGGTATCTGGCAAATCAGCCCATTGCTGACAGTCCTTATAAAGCTGGTTTTCTGGGTGCCTTGGTGATGGGGCTGTTTGCAGGCTATATCGTGAAATGGATTAAGGGCTGGAGGGTTCCCAATTACCTGCGTCCTGTCATGCCCATTTTTGTCATTCCGATATTGAGTTCCTTAATGGTTGGTCTTACTTATATTTATTTACTGGGACAACCCATTGCCTCTGTGATGGGCGGGATTACGGATGGCTTGAAAAGTATCAGTCAGCAGGGAGCGGTAGTGATTGCCATTATTACAGGATTGATGATTGCCTTTGATATGGGCGGTCCTGTGAACAAAACCGCCTGTATGTTTGCTTTTGGACTGATGGCAGAAGGCGTATATACGGTTATGGGGCCGATCGGCATTGCGATCTGTACGCCTCCTTTAGGAATGGGACTGGCTACATTGCTGGCGAGAGGAAAATACAGTGCCGAAGAAATGGAAGCAGGCAAGGCTGCTTTAGCCATGGGAATGATCGGAATTACAGAAGGTGCGATTCCCTTTGCTGCTGCCGATCCTTTGCGAGTGCTGCCTTCTATTATGACGGGGTCTGCTGTAGGTGCGGTGATTGGCGCCCTCGGCAAGGTGGGAGATCATGCGCCGCATGGTGGACCGATTGTATTGCCGGTGGTGGATAATCCGGCAGTTTATCTAATAGGTATTTTTCTAGGGACGGTGGTTACTGCCTTGATGGTTAATTTCTTGAAGGTAGATGTGAGGAAGGAATTTGCAAGAGCAGCAGGAGGGGGATTCGGATCATGCAGAAGATGAGTTTGCGGGAAGTCATTGATAAGATGTTTGTTTTGGAAGAGGCGGGTCACAAAACGACACTGCTGGGCATCGGACCTATGTCGAGGAATCTCATCGTTGCTTCTCTCGAATTGGCGAAGGAAAAAGATTTTCCGATTTTGTTCATCGCCAGCCGCAACCAAGTGGATGCCAAGGAATTAGGCGGGGGCTATGTATGCGGATGGGATCAGCAGGGATTTCGCGAGGCCATTGCCGGGATTGCCCAAGAGGTAGGTTTTACAGGTCTGTATTATTTGTGCCGGGATCATGGCGGACCATGGCAAAGAGATAATGAGCGCAGCAGTCATTTGCCCGAAGACACGGCTATGGAATTGGCAAAGAAGTCGTATCTGGAAGATTTGATTCATGGATTTGATTTACTGCATATTGATCCCACAAAAGACCCTTATGTTGTTGGAAAGTCCATTGATATGGAGGTCGTCCTGAGAAGAACAATTCACCTCATTGCATATGTAGAGAAAGAGCGAAAAGCCCGTGGCTTGCCGGAGATTGGCTATGAAGTCGGTACGGAGGAAACCAATGGAGGGCTGACCAGTCAGGAATCCTATGAACGCTTTATTCTGCAGCTGACGAGAGAACTGTCGGCACGAGGACTTCCCATTCCGGTATTTATCGTAGGACAGACCGGTACGTTAACAAAACTGACGAAAAATGTGGGAGAGTTCAGCTATCAGAGTTCAAAACTGCTGGCGTATACGGCCAAGAAATATGGAGTGGGTTTAAAAGAGCATAATGGAGATTATTTGGACGACTACATTATTCTTGACCATCCATCCTTAAGTATTACTGCTATGAACGTAGCGCCTGAGTTCGGTTATATCGAAACCAGAGCTTATCTGGAACTGATTCGATTGGAGGAAAAGGAAGTTGAAAATGGCAGATTAGAGGAGAAATCCAATCTGAAGGCTGTTATGTCTAGAAATGCTGTAAACAGCGGGCGATGGAAGAAGTGGCTGATTGGCGATGATGTACATTTGTCAGTGGAGGATATTCGCAAAGATGAAGAATTGATGGAAACGATCTGTGAGATCTGCGGTCATTATACCTATGAGCAGGAAGAAGTAAAGCAAGAGATGAAAATCTTGTATACGAATATGCAGAAGCTGGGGATTGACGGGAATCGCTATCTGATCGATAAGCTCAAAAGTTCCATTAGCCGGTATGTGCAATGTTTTAATTTGCAAGGGTTAACGAGTAAATTGCTGCGTTAGCGATGCAGCGGCTATTTTTGTCTCTTTATGAGGGGAATTAGCGAAGAAAGATTTGCAGGAAAATTCCAAATAGTAGCTAAGTAATAATGAGGGACTTCTTGGCATAGGAGGGGACGATGTGAAGAAAAGACCAGCCGTTTTTTTTGATCGTGATGGAGTATTGAATCTGGATAGAGGGTATCTGTATAAACAGGAAGAGCTGGAATGGATGCCTGGGGCGATTGATGCCATCAAGATGCTCAATGACCAGGGGTACTTTGTCTTTGTTGTTACCAACCAAAGTGGTATTGCCCGAGGATTTTTTGAGGAAGAGGATGTGTATGCTCTTCACAGCTATATGGCGGAAGAAGTGGAGAAACGGCACGGTCTGATTCATTCTTTTTATTTTTGTCCTCATCATCCAGAAGGAATCACAGAAAAGTATGCAAAAGTCTGCACGTGCCGCAAGCCGTTACCAGGACTTATTGAGCAGGCTTGCAGGGAATGGCCCGTTGATCTTAGCGCATCTTTTCTGATCGGAGATATGCCGCGGGACATTGAGGCAGCCAAGGGCGCTGGTATACCTGGATATCTCTTTCCCGAAGGGAATTTGTATGATTTTGTTCAGGATATTTTGAAGAATAGGTAGGTGTTTAGTATGATGGAAAATTGGAAACGGCTGCAGAATGGTACGGATATCCGGGGGATTGCGATTGCAACGCCGGAGAAGGCAGTAAATCTGACAGCTGAGATTGTACAGGCGATTGGTTCCGGGTTTAGACAATGGCTGCTAGAGGTAAAACAGGTACAGCCGACGAGTTGTAAGATTGCGATTGGCATGGATTCTAGGCTGTCGGGTCCGGAATTAAAGAAAGCTTTGATTGACCGATTAGCCGGATTAGGTTGTGAAGTCTATGATTGCGGTATGAGCACAACGCCTGCCATGTTCATGACTACGATATTCAAGAACTATCAGTGTGATGGGGCTGTCATGATCACCGCCAGCCATCTTCCTTTTTACCATAATGGTCTAAAGTTTTTCACTAAAGACGGCGGCTGCGAAAAGGAAGATATTGCAGCTATTTTAGAGAATGCATCACAGGCAGATTCTGCTTGCAGTGAAGAAAAGGGCACCATTCATCAGAAAGACTTGATTGCAGAGTATTCTGAGCTATTAGTTCAGACGATTCGTAAGGGCGTTAACTCCCAGCAGAATTATGAAAAGCCGCTGCACGGCTGCCATATTATTGTGGATGCCGGTAATGGTGCAGGAGGCTTTTTTGCGGCAAAGGTCTTGGAGCCATTAGGTGCGATTACAACAGGAAGCCAGTTTCTAGAACCGGATGGTACCTTTCCCAATCATTCTCCCAATCCTGAGAATCAAGCAGCGATGGAATCGCTAAAAGCGGCAGTGCTTGGTACTAAGGCAGATTTGGGGATTATCTTTGATGCCGATGTGGATCGAGCTGCCATTGTCAGCAGCAACGGTGTGGAAATCAATCGCAATGCCTTGATTGCGCTGCTTTCCGTCATTGTTCTGGAAGAGCATCCTCAAACGGTGATCGTTACGGATTCCATCACTTCTACGGGCTTACGCAAGTTTATTGAAGAGCAGGGGGGAAGACAGCGGCGGTTTAAACGGGGCTATAAGAATGTAATCAATGAAGCAAAACGCCTGAATGCTGCCGGAGAACCTTGCCATTTAGCGATTGAAACTTCCGGTCATGCCGCCTGCAAAGAAAATTATTTCTTGGATGACGGTGCTTATTTGATTGCTAAGATACTCATCAAGGTAGCAATGCTGCGTCAGGATAACAAAGAAATCCAGAGTGTTATCGAAACCTTGCAGATGCCTTATGAGGGGAAAGAGGTTCGAATGCCGATTCTAGACAAGGATTTTAAGGCATGCGGAACTGCAATTCTTGAAGATATAGAAAAACAGGTACAGGGCATAGAAGGATGGAGTCTTGTAGCTGAGAATTATGATGGTATACGGATAACAGCTGATGAATCCAGCGGTAATGGATGGTTTATGCTGCGCATATCCTTGCATGAACCGCTGCTAGTGATGAATCTTGAGTCTGATATCGAGGGCGGAATAAAAACAATGCTAGCTGTATTACAGCCTATTTTAAAGGGCTATAAGGGACTACAGGTAGACTAAATGCAGTACAAAAGGGCATTACTCTTAGGGAGTGATGCCCTTTTTTATAGGATTCAATGGGTTTGACCCAAGAGTCTCAGCTGCGCTTCATGTTGCGTATGATGACCTTGGTTTCTTTGCTTACACGGAAGGATTCCGTGATTTTTTGCAGTGTTTTGTTGTAGGTGAAGTCATCCAGTTCATTGTCTGTTAGATAGATCATCGTTTTTTCAGGATAGTGAACAAAGCAGATGGAAAGGGCCCAGGCTGCTGCCATTTTAACGTAATAGCTCTCATGATGAACCTGATTGAAAAGCAGGAGCACTCTGTCGATATATTCATCTTCGATGTAAAAGGTTAGCAGCATCACGATGCCAAAGCGCAGGTCGTATTCTTTTTGCGACAGCAGGAAAGGCTGTAGAAAATCCCAAACCCTTGCAGGATGCTCTTTGGTAATTTTGAAGCTGCCGCAGCACCAGTCACAGACTGCCCAGTTGCTGATTTTTGGCACAAAGGCGGCAATTGCCTGCAAGATTTCCTCGATATCTGCCTTTGCATAGCCGATGATCAAGCCTTGGAGCATGACTTCTTCGTAATACTCATCCTGCACCACAGCAATCGTACTGCGCCAATCGTTCTTGGCAAGTTCTTTTGCCAGTTTTCGCAATCGTGGAAGGCGTACTCCCAAAATATTGTCCGCACCTGGTACCAGCTTGCTTTGAAACTGCCGATACTCTTCATCAGCCAAGCTGCGGATACGCTCTTTTATTGTCTTCTCCATACATCCTCCCTCTCGTTTAAAAGCGCGATAAAATCGCAGCTGACAAATTTTTCGATAGCTGTGAATTTATTTTATCATAGGGATTCTTTGGTGTGAATGTCCCTAAAATTACAAAGTGAAATACCGTAAGACGGTAGCGATATCTTTGCTATAATAAGAGTAAGATAGATGTAGGAGATGCAAGATAGGGGGAGCAGTATGACAGCATTAACGACAGAGGAAAAATGGAAGGCTGTTGTTGGTTGTGACCATTCATATGACGGCAGATTTTTTTATGGTGTGAAAACAACAGGCATTTTTTGCCGGCCATCGTGTAAATCCAAAGAACCAAAGCGAAGCAACGTTGAATTTTTTGATGAAATTAAAGATGCCTATGCGTATGGATTACGGCCTTGCAAAAGATGTCGTCCGGATTTAAAGGAGTTTTGCCCTGTATTGGATATCATTGAAAAAATTAAAGAGATCTTTGATGCTCATTTTGCTGATAAGGACAGGCTTACTGCTGAAGTTAAAAAGCTGGGAATTAGTCAAAACCATTGTATTCATTTGTTTCGCCAGCAATTTCAAATGACACCTGTAGAATACATGAATAAGCTGCGAGTGGAACAGGCAAAGCAGATGCTTGTCAGTACCGAGTTAACCATCGTACACATTGCACTGGCATGCGGCTTTAGAAGTCTTTCTACTTTTTATGAATGTTTTAAAAAATATGTCGGATTCCCTCCTAAAAAATATCGGGAACAAAGCAGTGCTCATAGCTAATGAGTAAGCATGGTTTGGTCATTTGTGACCAAACCATGCTTTATTTAAAAGCGTAAGTCCATTGAAGATTTCCTTTTCATTTAGCATGCTGAAGCCAAGTAGAAGTGTATTTTCAGGACGATTTTCTGTTGCGTGCCAAAATGGCGTAGTCGGGTACACTTTTACCTGATACTCTTTTGCCTTATCGATCAGCCAATTCTGCTTTTCTCCATTTGCAAATTCCAAAAGGATATGCAGGCCTGCATTGCTGCCTTGTATGATGACCTTGTCGCCCATGAGTTGTGTGATCGTTTTCAGCATGATATCATGTTTTTTCTTGTTGTACAGGCAAATCTTTCGCAGGTGACGTTCCCAGTGACCGCCTGCCATATATAAGCTGACAATTTTTTGTTCCAGCCATGGAATCGAAGAAGAGTACCTCGCAAACATGGCATGATATTTGGGCAGCAGCCATTTAGGCAGAATCATATACCCCATACGAAGTCCGGGAGAAAGTGATTTTGAAAACGTGCCCATATAAATCACCCTTCCGCTGGTGTCAAGTGACTGGAGTGCAGGGATGGGTCTTGCATGGTATCTTAATTCACTGTCGTAATCATCTTCGATAATGATGCCGTTTGCTTCAGTTGCCCAATGAAGGAGATGAAAGCGATTTTGAATAGGCATAACCACACCAGTCGGAAATTGATGGGACGGTGTAATGTAAGCCAGCTTCGCGGAGGAACGCTCCAAAGTCGAGACCTGAATCCCATCTGACTGTACTGGAATTGGCAGGATTTCAAATCCATTGTTCTCAAAGACGGTTCGTGCACCATTATAACCAGGCTCTTCCATTGCCAGCTTACGATTGCCGTCCGAGAATAACTTACACACCAAGTCTAACGCATATTGCGTTCCGCAGCAGAGTACAATTTGGTCAGGAGTACAGGAGACGGCTCGTGCTTCCTGCAGATATTTCATAATTTGAATTCGTAAATCTAGCTCGCCTTGTTTATCATTGTAAGAATTGATTCTTCGCGCATCCAATGACAAAAGAACCTCCGCAGTAAAGCGACGCCACAAGGAATACGGAAATGGAATGTCAAGATTTCCATATTGAAAATCATAGAGGTATTTTTCAGACTCCTCAGAAGTGAGCGGTGATTGATCGGCATCGTCTGATTCATGGACTGGCTCTTTTGGCTGTTCAGCAATAAGTACTTGATCATTCATATTTTGAACAATGAAACCAGAACCTGGTTTATTTAAGACATAGCCTTCAAGGCATAGCTGAGAGTATGCGTTTTCTACTGTGTTTCTGGAAACGCAAAAATTTTTTGCAAATACTCGTGTGGGTGTTAGTCGATCACCTTCCTTGAAGGTGCCTGTCAGAATTTTTTTCTTTAGCTGTTCATAAATCTGCTGATACATAGGCATATGTAATGTGCCATCTATGTGGATCATGAAATCTTCTCCTTGCAGTACCATGAAGTAGTCTGCTATTTTAAAATTGTATCTATTTAATTATCTTAAATTGGCACTTTTAATACTGCCAATTTATATATTATGATACTATCACAATCAATTTATAGAGACAAGATGGACATATAAAATGGTTGAATGACTTGATCTTTCAACAAGATCATCACGTTTAGGAGGAGCACTTATGCAGCATCGAATGAAAACCCATGCGTTAACCAAAAAGGAGGTTGAGGAGCTATTGGAAAGAGCGCAGGTTGGCAGAATCGTAACGCAAAATCAGGATGGATTTCCTTATGCAGTTCCTATCCATTTCGTATATCACAAGGAAAAGATCTATACCCATGGACTGCCGAAGGGACAGAAAATCGACAATATCAAGCGAAATTCCAAGGTTTGCTTTGAGGTGGATGAAATGTTGCGTCTCATGTATGATGGAGTTGAAAAAGCTTGTGATACCAATACCCAGTTTACGAGTATTATTGCATTAGGAAATGCTGTGGTGCTGGAAGACTTAGATGCTAAAAGAGAGATATTAGATAAAGTCGTTGCAAAATACACGCCGCATTTTGCAGGAGAAATACTTTCAGAACAGCGGGTAAAGGGGACTGCTGTGATTGAGATTGCTGTTACGGAATGTACGGGCAAATATTATAGGTAAAATACATAGCCATTTCATTCGAACGATACAGTAGAATGGAATGGTTTTTTAGTGAAAAAAAGTGCTGAAACGGCAAGAATAAAGAAAGATTGACAAATTTATACAACAATGATATCGTGCAATATGTAAACTCAATAAACTGCGGTAGAGCACTTAACTTCTCATCAAGTTGAAAAATGAAGAACTTAGAGGAGGTCAGGATGACGCATAGTAAGTTGAAAGGCGAAAGCATCGATCCATTGAATAACGAGTTTTATAAGATGGTAATGGAACAAACGCCCGATATTATTTTGGTAGTCCGTTCAGATGGTCGTATTTGGTATGCCAATGAATCTGCATCATCGACTTATGGTTATTCGATCAAAGAGCTGCTGACTCTTCGCATTCAGGATCTTCATGGGAAAGAGCTTGCAGAAACGGAGAAGAGTAAATGTTTTACGGCCAATCAAAGTGCTCTGGTTTATCGTACAACCCATTTGCACAGCGATGGGAAGGAATTTCCTGTTGAAATGAAATGTCGGTGTGCTGCATTTCAGCAGGACGCGGTTTACCTGATTAGTGTCAGGAATATCACAGAAGTAAATGAGTTAGAATCTGCCATTCAAACCTGTCATTACGAACGGAATCAATTGGCAGAGGATTGGATGAATTTATTTCAGAATGCTCCTGGCGGTTACCATTCCTTGCATTTAGATGGAAGCTTTATTTATATGAATGATACAGAGCTAAAATGGCTGGGATACAGACGAGAAGAAGTAATTGGAATCCTTTGCTTTGAGGATATATTGACAGAAAAGAGCCGTGCTAGATACCAAGCCTATGCTGCCGGAGTAAAAGAAAAGGGGCAGATTGGTGAGACGGATCTGGAAATGGTTCGCAAAGATGGTTCTGTTTTTCCTGTTTTGATCAGTACGTTATTTATAAAAGATGATAGTGGTCATTATTACAAAAGTTTATCAACTTGTATTGATATTACTGAAAGAAAGCTATGGGAAGAGGGGATTCTTGCCAGTGAAAACAAGTACCGGGCACTTGCTGAGAATTCCAATGATCTTATTGCCCGCTATGATGGCGAGTGCCGATATTTATATGTGAATCCAGCAATTGAACCGATTGCCGGAATGCCCAAAGAGGCATTTATAGGCAAGACAAATGAAGAGCTTAAGCTGCCCCGTGCTTTTTGCATCATTATTAGGCAGGGCATCAAAGGTGTGCTGAATAAGGGGCAATCGATTCAGCGGGAATTGGAGCATTTTATTGACAATAGAAGAATGGTTTTTCATTTGCAGCTTGTGCCAGAGTTTCATACCGATAATAGTATTGCCTCTGTACTGTGTGTGGGGCGTGATATTACCAAGGTTCGTGAGCTGCAGGATGAAATGTTCCGGAATGAGCTGAAATATACGAATTTATTTGAGCACATGAGCGAAGGCTTCAATTATGAAAGAATTATAACCAATGACGATCATAGCATTATAGATTCGATTATTTTAGAAGCAAACGCTGCCTATTGCCGTATGGCTAACCGTTCCGTGAACGATATTATCGGCAAGAAATCGAGTGAGATTACCTTAACGAGTATCTTGCCAGAATTAAGTTGGGTAAATTTATGCCAAAAGGTAATAAATGAAGGGCCTACTACCATAGAGTGCTATTCCTTTCCATTAAAAAAATGGTTTTCTGTTATTGCTTATAGTCCGATTCAAGATCATCTGGCAATCCTTTATATTGATATTACCAAACGAATGGAGGCAGAAAAAAAGCTGCAGGAAAGTGATAAACGATACAAAGAACTGGTTCAAGCAGCCAAAGTCATTATTGTGATCATCAATTCATCTGGTGAAATTATTTTTATGAATGAATGGGGACTGTCATTTTTTGGGTTCTCTAAAGATGAACTGATTGGACAGTCTGTTTTTGATACGATCGCACCGGAATATGACTCAATGGGGCAAGACCTGCGCGAAGTATTTGAAGGATTAAAGAATAATAATGGTTCTTTTCAGCGTCATTTGAGTGAAAATATGACTTCTTCAGGAAGACGAGTATGGATTGATTGGACAAATCGTGTGGTAATTGATCCCGTAACAGGTGAATTTCAGCTGTCGGCAATTGGATTTGACGTTACGGCTACGAAAAAGGCAGAACAAGAGCAATTATATGGATATGAACGACGCAAGCGCAGAGAATTGTTGAATGATGTAATTCATCGAAGAATTTCTCAAGAAGAATTAGTGGCAGGAGCTGCTCAATTGGAATTGAAAATAAAACCGCCCTTTGTAATTCTTTTGCTGGCGACTCCTTGGCAAAGTCTGCCCCAAAATACGTCGATTGAGGAAAGTGGGGAGCGGCAGCATTCTGTCGATCGATTGGTTGATAACATCCAGCGTCAAATCGGAGGCGTGACCTGGCAAACCCAAGAGGGGATAGCCATTTTATACCCTCTGCCGGTTAAGGAGCTTCGGGTATCACTCAAGCAGACTAAGGTCGTGGCAGAAGCGGTTACAGAGCAGCTGACACGCTTTTGGCAAGGAATGCAGATTCGCGGTGGTATTTCTCATTCTTCAGAAGCAACATTTTTGATTGCCGATGTCTATGATCAGGCACGTCTGTCACTTCTATGCAGTCCTGTACTGTATCCAGAAAATCTGCTGCATTATTGGGAGGAGCTGGGGTGTTATCAATTTATTTTTAATGACTGCTCTTCCCAGCAGGCAAGGCAATTTATTAACTATCATTTGGGAGCGCTGTTAAACCCTGAGGGCAAGGGAGATCAAAGTGAATTGCTTGCCACCCTCAAAGAAGTCATTACCGGAGCATCTGCCCAGACAATTGGAAAACGGCTTTTTGTGCATCCCCAAACGGTTGTTTTTCGCAAACGAAATTTAGAAAAAATGATGGGCGTTGATTTAGATTCATTACAGGTTCGCATGGATGTATCCGTTGCATTAAAACTTTTATCGCTGCTGGAGACAACTTCTTCTGGTAGTGAACAGTAAGTTTCAAAATACATCCTAAACTGTCAAAATGGTAATCAATTTATATACTTTTGATAAAATGATAGCTTATTTTAGGACAATCCTTATTGAAGTTATCGCAGGGGAAAGAGTGAAGTAGATGTAATTATATATTACATTACTACTAATTGATGAAATCATGATGGGAGGACGAGGCTATGTCGATATTGGATTTGCTGCAGAAGGGGAAACGAAACCGTGAGAAACGAGTACGTCAAAAGGTAGCAATTGGTGCTACGTTAGGAATGACAATTGGAGCGGTTGCTGGGGTTTTGCTGGCACCTAAGGCTGGGAAGGAAACTCGTGCCGGTCTTGCAAAAAATGCAAAGAATGTTACAGAGACAATTAAAGAGATATCTGCGAAAACTCAGGATTTGGTAGCTGAGACCAAAGGAAGACTTTCTGAAAAGTCACATGATATCATGAGTGATGTTAAAGAAAAGATTTCTGACATAAAAAAGGAAAAAAATGAAGATTTACCTGCAAAGTAAGATAGAAGCACATAAAAACATGTAAAACCACGGCCAGGCAGAAATGCTCCGCCGTGGTTTAATTTTATACAATTATTATAAAATAATTCTTATTTCTATGGAAAAACTTATTGCAAGTATCGCAGGAAAAAGAAGATTTTAGTGAAATATATATTTATAAGTCATTGAAGTGGCAAGTTATGTCGAAAAACGGTGCAGTTATACCTAATCAATCAGATAAGAGTGGAGCTTAATGCTAAGGAGGGAGTGAACAGTGAGTTTAGTAGTAGTAGCAGCTTTATTGTGCTCTGTTTTTTGGGTAATGGGTAAATTAGCAAGAAGAGATTGGTGACGTATCCGTTCTAGGATGTGGAGGGGATATGGATGAAAAGTCAAATCTATCAATGGGAATGGGTGGATTCGTATTTAATGCAGTATAATCAAATTTTGCAGGATTTGAAAGGAAGGGCCTCTACCATTTCCCCGAGTCAGAAGTTAGATTATCTTAAACAAGTTCAATGGCTTGAGGTGGAGCAAAATCGTTTTAAAGCTGCTTACAGAAAAGTGCAGGAAAGCAGCGAGTGTGAGCAGGAGGAGATGAAAGATGTGCTTGGCGATGTTTTACAGAACTTAAAGAAGTCTTTTGCTCTGGTGATAAAAAAATATAAGTAATCGGTCTTAGGGAATGCTTAATAAGTTGCAGTTGATGCAGTAACGCATTGGAAAGTGGGGATAAGAGTGTATATATCTATATATGATATCGGAATGACAATCGGATTTTTGATTGCAGTGACAATTGGTATTTATTTGATTTATGTCCTACGAAAAATAGCACTTATACTTGATGATGTTAAACGAATTCTTAATGTTAGTGAAATAAGTTTAACAGAAACGATATCACTATTGCCTGCGGTATTGGAAAATGTCAATCAGATAGCCGCAAGTGTTAAGGAGACAGCCAGTCAGGCAAATGATGTGATCGATGATGTAAAAGTAGAGTGGGAAACGCTAATTATTTACGCTAAGGCCGTTGTTGAGATTGTACGAGCTATTTTCTTTAAAGGTAAATAAAATAGTGGTTTACATGTGACATACATAAATGCGGCAGAAAGATGGAGCTTATAGAGCTGTGCCAGGGAGGAAAAAAGTATGAAATTTATGCGAGTTATTACAATCGTAATGCTTATTTTAGGTTTGATGGTTTCTGTAGTAAGCGCCGCAAGCAAGGAAGAAAAGCGTCAATCGATACGAAATTCAGCGCAGGAAACCTTGGATAAACTTTATACGGTTCATCCAGGTGCCAGACAAGCTGTTGAGAATGCTGTAGGATATGCTGTCTTTCGTATTACCGACGTGAAGGTAGTTTTCCTAGGAGGCGGAGGCGGCAAAGGATTGGCAATTCATAATGCTACCCAAGAAGAAACGTTTATGAGAACAGGTGATGTACAGGTTGGATTTGGGCTTGGTATTAAAAAATTTGATGTGGTTTTAGGATTCCAAACGCAAGAAGCGTATTTAGATTTCATCAATGATAAATGGAATGTAGGTGGGCAGGCTACTGCAGCAGCGACAGATAGTGTAAGTGGAGGAGCCTTAGAAGGAGCTGTCTCAGCGGGCAAGGATACTTGGATGTATCAATTGACCGATAAGGGACTGGAAGCCAGCTTAACCATCAGAGGAATTCGTTACTTTAAGGATAAAGATTTAAACTAACTGATGAATGCTGTTAGCACCCTAGAGTAAAGAAGCCATAATCACACGTTAGGCATTCATGCCTGTCATTAAACCCTGCTCTCTCATAGAAAGCATTAGTGGGAAAATAGCGCACTTTTCAAATGCAGTGAGTACATTAATAAAAAGAGGGTTATACTTGCAAATGATCAAGGCAAAAAACACAAGACAGGAAATCCAATATACGAAAATAGATGATCAGAAAAAAACCGCTTTTCTAAGATGGAAGTAATCATCATTAGAAAAGCGGTTTTTATTTGCGATGCTGCAACAAAAATAAATGTTTCTTTCTATACCTTTCGGTAGTGGCAGAAAGTTTCCAAATCCTTTATCCTATAGATAGCTAATAATTTATAATGCCATTTTATTGTCTATTTATACGAAAAGCAATTTTTAGTAAAGAGATGGAAATATTGGAGGAATTCATTCATGAAAAAAGTAGCTAGTGCTGATCTGCAGCCGGGTATGATTGTTGCGGAAGCGATTCACTCTCTGAGCGGGAAACAAATTTTGTTTCCAAAGGGAGGAACCTTAACCGATAAAACGATTCAAAATATAAAGAACTGGGATATCGCCTATGTTAGAATTGAAAGTGATACGGAGTCTGAGCCTGACATTATTGAAGAAAAAGGAGAAGAAGTCTCTGAATTACCTCCGGTATTGATAAAAAAGGCGATGGATTTTGATCATACGTTGCAGGATTCGATTGCCCAAGTTGAGGAACTATTGAATGAGATAAGGAATAATAAGAAGATTGATATTATTCCTTATCATAAGATAGCATCAGCAATTTTTGAACATCTTACGTATCCAACCGAGGCAGTAAATCGTTTATTATTTAGCTTAGCACCACATAACTCATTGGCCTACCATTCGGTAATGGTGGCAGCTTTATCAGGTATGCTTGCGCAGTGGATGAATTTTTCTTCTAAAGATATTAAAGAAATTATCTTTGCTGGATTGCTGCACGATGTGGGAAAAACCCAGCTTCCACTTGAACTATTGATGGATAAAAATCCTGCTGCAGCAGATTCAGAAAAGATACAAGCTCATGTTCTTTTGACGTTCCGATTATTGAAAGACATCAAGGCTCTTTCTCCTACGATTTTAACAGCAATTGTTCAACATCATGAATATATGGACGGCAGTGGATATCCTCGTCAGCTAGCGAGCGAGAATATCCATGTTTTCGCACGAGTGATCGGAGTTGTGAATCATTTAAGCAATATTATAGCGGAATCAGAAAGTATCAATCCCTTTACGCTATTGCAAGAGATTAAGTTAAAAATGTTTACGAAGCTGGACCCAACGGTCTGTGATGTTTTTTCCCGGCGTATTAATGACTATCTGCTTAGCAGTTCTGTACTTTTAGAAGACGGGCGCAAAGCAAAGGTAGCATTCTTGCCGAATGTAACTCCAACGTATCCCATTCTGCAAGTTGAAGATGAATTTATTGATATGATAAAAGATAAGGAAGTAAAAATTGTCGGGCTTATCATGTAATCGGTAGGGGAAGTGATTCGTAATCCCTCCTGGATGTAACAGTGCTTTTACATCTAGGAGGGATTTTTTTAATAATGACTAGCGAACTGTCATTGACTGACGCAATTGCGTCCATTTTCTTTAGCGCGGTATAGGGCTTTATCTGCTAATTTAATGACTTCGTCAGGGCTTATTTCTTTATGGCTGGAATCTGCTGCACCGATACTGACGGTAACACTCAGCTTTTTAGGAGTACTTTTCTTGCGTTTACTATCTTGGCGCAATACAAATTTACTTTTGGCGATTTCTTCTCGCAGCGTTTCTAAGTACGGGATTGCTTCGCTGAGGCTTTTGCCGGGAAATAATACGGTAAATTCCTCGCCGCCGTAGCGAAAGGGTTTGCCGCCTTTAAAGTTCTTCATAACCTTGCCGATTAAACGAAGAACATCATCACCTGCATCATGTCCATAGGTGTCATTAAATTTTTTGAAAAAGTCAACATCGACCATTGCAATGGTATAGTGGCTGTCAAGCTTCAGCATGTCTTCGTTAAGGGAACGGCGTGAGGGCAAGCCAGTAAGCTCATCTAAATAGGCCTTAACATAATAATCTTGAATGACAGATACAATAATCATTAAACCTGCGACAGCATAGAAGAAGGGGATTGCAATTTCAATAGAATTAAAATGGTGAGCAAAAGCGACTGCGGTTAAGGCACCAAAAATCGTTGTTTTGAAGTGAGAGTTCGTTCTTCTGCGTTTGGTCAGTAGCAAAATGCCTGCTAATAAAAAGGCAGCTAGTGCAGTATCTGGAATGGGTGTTGAAGGCATAAAAGAAAAAACGGATATACGTTTACTGATTTCGTTAAAAAGCTCTCGATCGCCAGATAAGACCAGACCCATTACAAAAACGATTTGAAGAAAGATAAAGAGAAAGCACTGTTTTCCCCAGCTTGAAAGAATTCCTCGTTCAGAGAAAGAGGCAAAAAAGAGCAGATTTAAAGGAACCAGCAGGCTGACCATTAAATAAATTCCGTGCAGGGCAAAGTCTTTATCTAGATGTGCGGGAATCGGAAGGGACATTCCTAACTGACTTAAAAAGAGAATAAATAGGATAAAAAATGCACGGCTGCGACTAAAGCAGGAGGTAATTGCAATTCCAAAAAGAAGTATCATATAAGAGATGGTAGGTATGGCAGAGAGTAGGGAAGCTGGCAATTCATCAAAATGAAAAAATGCAATTCCTGCGAGCAGTATAATTCCCAATGGAGTGGTGCGAATCGCAGACAAAATACTGGTAGCAACCGCACTGCTATTTATTTGAGGCAAAATCGCCTTACTTACTGCATTGTTTTTACTAACCTTTTTTTTATAGACTCTTGGCATGGGGTTCCTCCTAGGTAGACTGGATTTCAAAGAAATTTGTCAAATTTAGTATTATAATGACTTACTATAGTTCGATAATAAAAAAGAATCTTCCTTCTATCTTTTGGTATAGAAGGAGACTTCTTGCAGTGTTTTTTTCATTAAGGTGTTTGCAAGGGGGATCGGCTTTGCTGATAAAAAAATATATATTTCAATCGCAAAGAATATATATACAGTATGGTCAGCTTATATTATCCGGGGGTGAATCATGTTCTCAATTATTTCATTTACAGGTCCTAGCGGATCAGGAAAGACAACGATACAAAAATATATAGGCACTGCACCTATTATTACGTTTACTTCTCGAAAACCAAGAAAGAGTGAAATTGACGGTGTACATTACCATTTTACGACTCGTGAAAATATACTGGAGATGAAGGAAAAGGGGGAGTTGCTGGAAGTCACCGAATATAGCGGAAATCTGTATGCATCCCATCTAAAGACGATCCATGAAGTTGTAACAAATCAGCAAAGAAGATCAATTGTAGTCGATGTTCATGGTGCCAGAGAGTTAAAGAAACATTTTAATGAAAGTGTTTTTCAAGTGGGGGTTTTTGCTTCAAAAGATGAATGCAGGCAGCGGATTTATAGTCGGAGTGACAGTAATGTTGAGAAAAGGCTGTCTTCTTATGATGAAGACGTTAAGGGGATGTTGGAAATCTGTAATCTAGTCATTATTAACTCGGAGGAAAACTGGCTGAAGAATAAAAAAATCCTTGATTTTTGGCGTCAAAGTTTTAGTGAATTCAGCTAGGCAAGGTCTTAGCAATAGGATCTGGCTGCATGTGATAAAAGAGGAGTGAGAAGCTTGCGTTTGCGCATGCCTTGTTGTGACCGGATTGGGTTAGTCCGTGATATTAGCATCATTCTGGAAGAACGTAAAATTAATATTGTAACGATTGAAGTGGAGCAGGGGGCAGTTTTTCTGGAGTGCCAAGGGGTACTCCAAAAGGGTGAGAGAGAACTGATTGAAGCACTTGAAAAGGTGGATGGTGTACATCATGTGGAATTTACTCGATTTATGCCTTCGAAAGAGCGGGTGGAACAGCTTGATGCGGTATTGACTTCTGTCCGAGATGGAATTTTAGTAGTGAATTGCGATGGCAGTATTATTCAATGTAATGCTGCCGCTGCCCGCATTTTAAAGAGTGCTCCAGGAAAAATCATCGGACAATCCTTAGAGGAGAATTCCTTATGGAATACGCTGGTGGCAGATACATTAAAAACAAGATGTTCATATAAGGACCAGGAGATGTTCGTCGAAAGCATCAGCAGTTATTGTGTAATGAGTACGGTTCCTCTTAAGGATACCAATCATGAGGTGATTGGCGTCGTAACGGTACTTCGCGATATTGGAGATGTTAGGGAACTGGTGAAAAAGATGACTGCATCCCTGCCTGTCAATTTTGGCGATATTACCTGTGACAGTATGGTCATGAAAGAGCTGATTCTGCAATCACGCCGATATGCATTAAGTGATTCTACGGTTTTGATTCGGGGGGAGACGGGAACTGGTAAGGAACTTTTTGCAAGAGCACTACATAGCGGTTCTGCAAGATCCCAAGGCACTTTTGTACCGATTAATTGTGCAGCGATTCCAGAAACATTAATGGAGAGTGAACTATTTGGCTATGAAGATGGAGCTTTTACTGGAGCTGTCAAAGGGGGGAAGCCGGGACTCTTTGAATTATCCAATGGCGGTACTCTATTTTTAGATGAAATAGGAGAAATGTCAGTGCATTTGCAGGTAAAATTGCTGCGGGTACTTCAGGAACGGCGAGTACGGCGATTGGGGAGCTCTCGTGAAGTAGCGGTAGATGTGCGTGTTATTACGGCTACGAATCGCAATTTGGAAGAGATGGTGGTTCGTGGAGCCTTTCGGGAAGATTTGTATTATCGGTTAAATGTAATTCCCCTTACGATTCCTCCTTTGCGGGAGCGCCCGGAGGATATTGGTTTGTTAGCTAAGTATTTTTTACAGCGTTTTGCGGATAAAATGCGTCGTCCTGTACATGGCTTTAGTAAGGAGTCGCTAGAACGACTAGAGCAGTATAACTGGCCTGGCAATGTGCGGGAGCTGGAGAATGTAATTGAACGGGCAGTAAATCTGGTAGACGGTTCCCAGGTTCGTCCCGAGCACATCTGCCTGGGGAGAATTGCGGTGACAGGCAATCCCTCAGCAAGCATACAATTCGAGACCTATCAGAGTTTAAAAGAACGCTTAGCGGAGACGGAATGTGCTATTTTAAAGGAAACGCTGAGACGATATCGCACTTCGAGGCGAGTGGGCTCTGTCTTGGATTTGTCTCACACGGCAGTATTAAAAAAGCTGCGAAAATATAATTTATCCAATGAATAGCGGAAACTTTTTGCACTGTTGGAAACTTTCTGACAATAAAAGATTGCCAAATGATTACATCCTAAGTGTGCCAATTCAAGAACAATCGTATCTTGGAACTTGGCACACTTTTTGCATTTAGTAATAATGAGTTTACCGCTATTTTAAAGTAAGTGCAAAGAAGCAGCGAATGGGATTCGTAAAATGAAATGATTTCAAGGAGGATGATGTGATGATGGAACGTAAATTTATGGCTGAGCCGTATAAGACCAAGATGGTGGAAACCATTCGAATGACGACTCGACAAGAACGAGAAGAGGCAATTGAACGTGCAGGGTATAATACTTTTCTATTAAATTCTAAAGAATGTTATATTGATTTATTGACTGACAGCGGTACGAATGCGATGAGTGACAATCAATGGGCTGGTATGATGCTTGGAGACGAGGCCTATGCAGGTAGTGTTAATTTCTTTGAGTTAGAAAAAACAGTTCGTGAAGTGTATGGTTTCAAATATGTGGTACCGACTCACCAAGGGCGGGGTGCAGAAAATATTTTATCGCAAATAGCAATTAAACCTGGTGACTATGTTCCGGGCAATATGTATTTTACCACGACTCGTGCTCATCAAGAGTTGAATGGTGCTACTTTCGTAGATGTGATTGTCGATGCAGCTCATGATTCGCAGAATGAAGATCCTTTCAAGGGAAATGTAGATTTGAAGAAACTGCAGGATTTAATTGATCGGGTTGGCAGTGATAAAATTCCTTACATCTGCGTAGCCGTAACGGTAAATTTGGCAGGCGGTCAGCCCGTCAGCATGGAAAATATTCGTGCAGTACGAGAGCTTACCAAAAAACACGGCATAAAAATTATGTTTGATGCTACTCGCTGTATCGAAAATTCCTATTTTATTAAGGAGAGAGAAGAAGCATATAAAGATAAATCCATCGAAGAAATTGTAAAAGAAATGTTCAGCTATGGTGATGGCGCGACCATGAGCGGCAAAAAAGACTGCTTAGTCAATATTGGCGGATTCCTTGCGCTGAATGATGAAGCCTTATTTCAAAAAGCCACTCAGCTAGTTGTACTATTTGAGGGGATGCCCAGCTATGGAGGTTTGGCTGGCCGGGACATGGAAGCAATGGCTCGCGGAATACGTGAATCCGTCGATTATTACTATATTAAACACCGTGTAGAACAAGTTCGCTATTTAGGGGAAAAATTAGATCTAGCTGGTGTGCCCATTGTAAAGCCAATTGGCGGTCATGCGGTTTTCCTTGATGCGAAACGATTTTTGCCCCATATCCCTCAGGATCAATTTCCGGCGCAAGCCTTGGCTGCTCAGCTTTATATTCTTTCAGGGGTACGTTCCATGGAGCGGGGGATTATCTCAGCAGGGCGGGATGCAAAAACAGGAAATCACTACTATCCTAAATTAGAGCTCGTTCGTTTAACAATACCTCGTCGTGTATATAGCTACGCTCATATGGATGTAGTCGCTGACTCCGTCATTGAGCTGTATCAAAATCGTAATCAAATTACCGGGTTAGAAATGATTTATGAACCGCCAGTATTACGCTTCTTTACAGCTCGCTTTAAGCCCCTCACATAATGAATAGCAATTAATTAAGTTGTTTAATAGCTCTATTTGAAAAAGTGTTACTTTTCCAAATAGAGCTATTTTAGGATGAAAAGAAATGCAGGAAAGGATCAATATGCCTGGAAGTTATATCTATTAGAAGGATTTCATTTAATAGGAGGATGACCAATGGATATTTTTCGCACAAAAAGCATTTCGATAATGGAACATGAGGCTAAAACCCATTCTCTTAAAAAGTCTATGGGAGCTTTAGATATTATATTAATCGGGATCGGCGTAATTATTGGTACAGGAATTTTTGTTTTGACGGGTGTAGCAGCTGCTAAATATGCTGGTCCTGGCATTATGCTATCTTTTGTGATATCAGGGCTTACTTGTGCTTTTGTATGTCTTGCTTATGCAGAACTCGTTTCTATGGTTCCTATTGCTGGCAGTGCCTATACTTACACGTATGCGGCTTTAGGCGAAGGAATTGCCTGGCTGGTTGGCTGGAATCTGGTACTGGAGTATTCTGTAGGAGCGAGTGCTGTTGCAGGCGGGTGGTCTGCGTATACCGTTGGACTGCTCAAATCAGCGGGTATTGATATTCCATTTGCATTAACGGCGGTTCCGGCAGATGGGGGTATTGTGAATTTGCCTGCCGTTTTAGTCACACTGTTTATGACGTTTTTATTAGTGCTTGGCGTCAAAGAAAGTGTAACCGTGAATCGGATACTGGTGGCCGTCAAACTGGGAGCGATTTTCATATTTTTACTCATGGCGGGTCCCAAAGTGAATGTCGCGAATTGGACGCCATTTATGCCTTTCGGCTTTGCTGGTGTTTCTGCTGGTGCTGCGGTGATATTCTTTGCCTATTTAGGTGTCGATTCGATTGCTACTGCTGCCGAAGAAACCCGCAATCCCAAAAAAGATATGCCCATTGGAATTATTGGCTCTTTAGCTGTATGTACGGTTTTATATATTGCTGTGGCAGCCGTTATGACAGGAGTAGTGCCCTATTATCAATTAAATAATGCAGAACCTGTAGCGTATGTTCTGCGAACTCTTGGTTATAATTTTGGTTCGGCTTTAGTTGGTACAGGTGCGATTTGCGGACTTTCTACCGTGTTGCTAGTTATGATGTATGCACAAACCAGGGTGTTTTTCACTATGTCCCGGGATGGACTGATTCCATCGGTTATTGGTAAAATCCATTCAAAATATCGGACTCCTCATATTATTACCATCATAGTAGGTATAGGTGTAGCGCTCATCAGCGGTTTTACTCCCATTGGTATAGTGGCTGAAATGTGCAGTATTGGTACCTTATTTGCCTTTGTCATAGCCACAATCGGCGTAGTGGTTCTTCGAAGAACAAAGCCGGATATGGAACGCCCTTTCCGCTGTCCCGCAGTCAATGTTGTTGTTGTGCTAGCTGTACTTTGCTGTTTTTATATCATGTATAACTTAGCCTTTGCCACTTGGATTCGATTTTTGGTTTGGAGTGCAATTGGATTAGGTATCTATGGATTATATGGTTATTCTCATAGCAATTTACAAGAGAATAGCAAACCCCAATAAAAATAAAATGTACGAAGTCCTGCAAAGTTGAAAAATTTTGCAGGACTTTTGCATTGTAAAAAGAAATGAAAATGAATGTTGGAAGGGGTTGAATTAGTATGAAACGAATCATGCCGATGATTTTATTATGTCTGATCCTTGTTGTTGGGGCAGTTACTTTTTCTAAGGAAAAACATACAAGTGTGGCAGCAAATCCGCAGCAGGTTACATCAAGGGAGTTTAAGCTTCTTTTAAAACCGGATGCATTCACAACGCGCAATATAGGCTACCAATCTGTTTGGGAATGCATAACGTCCCTAGCTAAGGAAAGAGGCATAGCAGTAACTGAGAATAGTAACCCATACCTTGAAGACGAAGGTACGGTAACGTATCTTGATACCCAGATGAATGATTTTTATAAACAAAATTATATCCTTAGAAAACGGATACAATATGATGATGGAATTCCTAAGAAGCATGGTGAGCTAATGCTGAAGTATCGCAGTGATGATGTAAGTTTGGCAGCGGCGGCAGATGTAGCTTCTTCACTTGGAGTTAAGGCAAAAGATAAGCTGGAACAGGATGTCAATATGGATGGTAATCATATTGGATCGCTGCAGGGGGTATTTTCTCATAGTAATTCGATAAAAAAAATACAACTGCCAGTAGGGAATTCTGTAGCAGATTATGCTGCATTTTTCCCAGGCCTTGCAAAACTAGCGAGTGATGATCAGACAGTATTACTTCCTGTTAATGATATAACAGCCCATGAATACAGTATTTCACCTGGTTCCTTAGACTTTCATTCGGGATTACTAGCAAAGGTTGAACTATCTGTATGGTATACCGATGGCAAGGAGTCTCCGGAAATCGGGGAAATTTCCTTTAGCTACAGTTTGAAAAATGCATCTCCTAAATCTGTGGCAGAGAGTGAAAGCTTCTTTAAAGAATTGCAAAAAAGAATAGAAGCGAATTTATTATCAGGCATGACAAAAACTGAATTTGTTTACAGCGATAAAAAGTGAAATCGAAAAATGAATAAAACGATAATCAATAGGTGAGTGAAGCTCAGTTCTGCATTAGGCAGAACTGAGCTTTATGTTTTGCAGCAGCAAGCATAGTAGCTCTTTTTGTACGATTTGCATACACTGTCATAGTACTGAATTTCGAGGGGGAGGTTTCATGCTTGAGCTGACTTCTTTACATTGGATTTTCACTAGTTTTATTCTTTTGATTATCCTTACTATGGCAATGCGCAGAGATACAAGTTTGATTTGCATTATCGGGATATTTTTGCTGGGGTATGTGGCAACAGGTACATTGAATCAGGCTGTTATTGGGATATTTAATAGTTTTGTGTATGCGATCAATGAACTGTCAGGCACGATTTTAATTATTTCCCTCATCGTAGCTATGAGTAAGGCTCTGCTTCATGCCGGGATCAATGAAATTATGGTAGAGCCTTTTACGAGGGTTATTCGTACTCCAGGTATGGCATATTGGATGATTGGCTTGTTTATGATGCTTATTTCCTTCTTTTTCTGGCCTTCACCAGCAGCGGCACTTATGGGTGCTGTACTGCTGCCAGTCAGCCGCCGCGTTGGTTTGCCGGCTATGGGAGTTGCTGTTGCGATGAACTTGTTTGGGCATGGAATTGCGCTCTCTGGAGATTTGGTGATTCAAGGTGCTCCCAAATTGACCGCGGCAGCCGCAGGAATTCCAGTTCAGGAAGTAGTCAGTGCAAGTATTCCCTTATTGATTGTAATGGGAGTAGTAACAGTAAGTGCTGCCTATTGGTTATTAAAAAGGGATATGGCTCTTGGAAAATTAACGGCAGATAACGAAATGGTTGTAGTCAGTGATCGCAATGATCAGGATGATCTGCCGACTCTTTCCATTCTGTCTGCTAAAACAAAAGGTTGGATCGCAGCTATGGTTCCGGTTCTCTTTGGACTGGATGTGGCTGCACTGTACGCTTTTAATTTGCGAGGGTCAGATGCAACAGCTTTGATTGGCGGAACCTCTATCTTTATTATGAGTATCATTTCTCTTGTAGCTCACCGCAATAGAGGTATCGAACAAACGACTGCATATTTGTTAGAGGGATTGAAGTTTGGCATCACGGTCTTTGGACCTATTATTCCCATTGCCGCATTTTTCTACTTAGGTGATAGTGGCTTCACTTCTATATTTGGCAAGATCCTACCTGTAGGATCACAGGGATTAGTGAATGATTTAGGCTTAGCTATGGCGCAAATGGTTACGATCAGTCCCGCCATTGGGGCATTTACAATCATGATTGTAGGAATTATAACCGGGCTTGATGGTTCGGGGTTTTCGGGTATATCTCTCGTTGGATCGTTAGCAAAGCTTTTTTCGGTTTCCATTGGTTCCGGGATAGGAACATTGACTGCATTAGGGCAGATTGCAGCAATATTTACTGGCGGAGGCACGTTAATTCCTTGGAGTGTAATCGCTGCTGCTGCCATTTGTAATGTGAGTCCTTTCGAGTTAGCACGGCGCAATCTGTTCCCAGTGATGATTGGTCTTTTGGTAACAACGATCGCTGCCATCTTCTTAATTTGATTTATACCTTGGCGGTGCAATCGATCTGCATCTTTCTTCGGCGATTGGAAATGGAGCTAATAATATGATATAGTTTTCTATATCATATTATTAGCAGAGTTAGGAGGGATTGCTATCGATAGCCAAGAACAATCAAAGAGTATTAGCAGGATGGTGCAAAAAGATAAAGTTGAGCAGGCGTTATTAGTGGGTCTGCATGGAGCACCTGAATTGAAATATGATGAGAAGGTACAGTATCTGGGAGAATTTAGAGAACGAATTATAAGGAAATTAACCATAGAGCAAGTACGAGAAAGAGCGATCTATCCAGAAATCCTTCAAGTACTTAGGGAGTCTAGAGCAAGCAAACTGATTATTAATGGGAACATCGATTATCGGTTTATTGAAAAATATAAAGCCTTGGCAGTGAGTTGCAATAAAATAAGTACTGTGCGCAGCGATCCTAGCTTCCAAGGGGATACGGGACTTATTGTGATCAGTGATGAAGCTGTAGATATACAGGATATTGAGGTCGAAGACCGGAGCAGCCGATTAAGGCGTTTAGGAATACCTTCAGCACTCATTGAAGCAGCTGGGCAAAAGATATGTAAGGATTGTATGAATCAACTTACTCTGGCAGATGAAAATGAAAAAATCAATTACCAGCAGCTGAATTGGATGGATCGTTTAAGTGGTGACAGCTGCCCAGGACATAAATAAGATAGTAAATAGAACTCTCGCCTTTGTGATATGCTACCCCTAGACAGGACAGTGAAATAAAAAACACTGTTCAGTCTGGGGGTAATATTATGCCGAAAAAAGGAAAGCTAGCGGCAGAAGAAAAAATACGTATCGTAGAATCATATCTATTCGGAAAGGTCGGATGTTGTGAAGCGGGACGATTGGCAGGAGTAAATCATAAGACGATTGCAGATTGGGTCAGCCGATATAAGTCGGAAGGGCCGGCAGGATTTCTGCCCCAAAAGCACGATCGGGCATATAGCAAGGAAACGAAGCTATCGGCGGTTTTTGATTATTTGGCTGGAAAAGGTTCTTTGCAGGAAATATGCCAG
>NZ_FOTS01000005.1 GCF_900114615.1 Pelosinus propionicus DSM 13327
AACTTGTTGACTGGATCAGCGAGTGCTCTTGTGTTCCAAATTGGTGCGAATAAAGCACAGACTCTGACTGTTAAAATTGATTCCATGTCTGTTGGTGCTTCAGCTTTAAACATTAGTGCAACTAGTGTTTCGACTACTATAGCTACTTCAAAAGCAATTTCATTGCTTGATGTAGCATTGAGTACCGTTTCTAGCCAACGTGCTAATTTGGGTGCGATTCAGAATCGTTTGACTCACACTATCAACAACCTAGAAGTTGCATCGGAAAACTTAAGCTCTGCTCGTTCTAATTTGCAAGATACTGATATGGCGAAAGAAATGGCTAACTACAGCAAACAGCAAGTATTGATTCAATCCGGTACTGCTATGCTGGCGCAAGCAAATCAGTCTTCACAATCAGTTCTTAAATTATTACAGTAATTAGTATGAGTTAACGACCGGCCGGCATATGCCGGCCGGTTTTTAATAACAAAGGAAGGGTTGCCTTATGAAAATTGATCGGGTTAACTCAGTTGAAGCGGTGCAAACAATAGAAAAAAAAATAGACAGTGTAAAAGCAAGTGAAACAAAATCTGCAGATGAGATAGATGTGTCTCAATTAGATAAAGCAATTGATACGCTAAATAAAAAAGCAGAAAAAAATCATTATGATGTGCGGTTTTCTGTTTATAAGGATAGTAATCGTATCGTGATTGAAGTTGTGGATAAAACAAATGATCAGGTAATATCTACATTTCCCCCGAAACAGATTCTTGAGATGGCGTTAATGGTCGACAAGGAATTTAAAGTATTAGATAAAAAAATTTAGAAAGAAGGTGTAATAATGGCTGTTTCTTCAACGTCCTCCACTTCACTTACACTGTCTACAACTACTTCTTCAGCGCTTGGCTCAACCCATTTGAATTCTACGGTGGGGGGGCTAGACATTGATGCTTTGGTTAGTGCAACAATTGCTGCCAAAAGTTTACCTATTACTCTTATGCAAAATAAGAATGCAGTTCTGCAAGCGAAAATAAATGATTATACAACGATTAAAACAGCCTTAAAAACGCTGCAATATGCCGCTAAAGATTTGACATATGAAAGTGCTTTCTCGGGACGAACAGCCACTTCGTCGAAGGAGGAGGTTGTAACTGCAAGTGCTACAAGCGGCGGTACTACTGGTAGTTATACCATTGAGGTTAAGAAACTGGCTACGATAACGAGCAATGCAAGTTTAGCGATTGCAGCTACTGATGGCGCAGATTCTGATGGTACCAAAGCAACACTTACAGGAAGCGATTTAACTGGTACGGATCTCAATGCAGAAATAGATGGAACTACGATTAAAGCGGGCTCTTTTTATATCAATGGAAAAAGTATTGCTGTGACGACAACGGATACAATCAATACCATAGCGAATAAGATTACGGCTTCGGGTGCTGGCGTGAAAGCAACTGTGGGTACGGATGGAAAAATTATTCTTGAACAGAAAACAGTGGGAGCTAGTGGGAAAATTACATTGGGTGAAGACACTACTGGATTTTTAACAGCTACTGGCTTAACTGCTTCTACCCTTGTTGCAGGAAAAGATGCTGTTCAGAAGCGGACATTAGATGATGTGTACGGTGCGGGTGCAGTTGCAAAAGGATATTTCTCTATTAATGGAACTTTTTTTGCAGTTGATCCGTCTACTGATACAGTGGAGTCGATTGTCAAAAAGATAAATGCTTCTACGACCGCTGGAGTTTCAGCTTTCTTTGATTCGACTACGCACCAGATCTCTTTAACTTCAAAAACTGCTGGAGATGAAAAGATTGTTCTGGGAACTGATGGATCTGGAGGAACAGATAGCTCAAATTTTTTAGCTACGGTTGGATTGTTAAACGGTAGCGCAAGAGCTGTTGATGGTAAAGTTGCTGAAGTAACTGTAAATGGAGTAACGGTAACACCTGTTGATAATAAAATAACATTTCAGGGCAATACATTTAATTTAGTGGGTACTGGAACGTCTACTGTTACGGTGAGCGATGATATCGATGCCATGGTAACCAAGGTACAAAATTTTATTACTGCTTATAATGCAGCGATGGATTCCATCATCTCCAAAGTAACAGAGAAGTCAGATTCTTCTTCAACAGATGCCTCTGTGGGCGATTTGTTTGGTGATTCTACTCTGCGGGGAATTGAACAAGCAATGAGAGACTATAGCTCAAAGGTTTTATCTTCTCAAGCCAGTACGATGCAGCAGCTTTCTCAAGTTGGTATTACGACTGGAAAAGCAGGTGTATATGATTTAGCACAAATCCAGAGTGGACACTTGGAATTGGATGCAACCAAACTACGGGCTGCTTTAGCATCTGATCCGAAAGCTGTACAGTCGCTTTTTGGTAATACAACCGTTAGTGTGGATTCTGAAGAAGTTGGTACTGGCAATGGAAGCGATAAAACATTTACTCTAAAATATGGTACTGATATTATCGGCGATCCTGTAATTAAGGTTAATGGTGTTAGTTATACGTTGGTCAAAGCCGCTGATATGAAAGATTACGCTACTTCTCCAAATGGTACGCAGACAAATGTACATCAATTTTCTTTCGATAGTACTACTGGAAAAATTACGCTTAATACTGTTTTGACTTCCAGTGACGAGATTACTGCAGATTATGATTATGATGCTAGTTCTGGTAGCGGTGCGGGGATTTTCGTTCAAATGGGCTCGTTACTAACTAGTTATACTCAATATGGCGGTATGATTGATGCTATAATAGGGGATAAAGGAAACCTTGCGAAAGGAATTGCTTATAATAATGAGCGTATCACCGATATGAAGTATCGTTTATCGCAAGAACAGGCGACTTTGTATACAAAGTACCATAATATGCAAACAACCTTGCAAGGACTTCAGTCTCAAGGGAGTTATATTACTGCATTGCTTGCTAGTTTGACAAAAAGTAGCAGCTAAGTAAAAACAATTTTTTAATTGGTCAACACAATTCGTTGGCCAATTAAAAATTAATAATGTTCACTACTGTCTAGTTGTGTTAACCTGGAGGAAGATATGTGTAATTATTTGCATGAAGAAGTGCTCAAGTTGTTGGCTCAATATGAAACATCCTATGCAAAGCCGATGAATTCGGGAGAGATTGGTGGGAGGTTAAAAGTAACACCTTCTTATATTCGCAGTCAATTAACTCAATTAGTGAAAATAAGAAAAGTAGGAGTCCGGAGAGGAAATGGCGGCGGTTATTACTTAATGAAAGAGGAGATACAGTAATGCAAGCAGTGAATGAAAGTAAAATACAGATAGATGAGTTAGGTGTCCTGCTTGAGGACATGAAAGAGTATTTAGAGAAGGTTGAACAGGGATGCCAGGACTTGCCCAGCAAATTTCATATGGTTGATAAATCTGAGTCGCTTTTGGCATTGACACAAATTATGGAAGGGCTAGGTTACTATGAGAAACTCCTAAAGTCTGTAGGCGTATTATTGGCTATTGATTTTACGGAAATTTTGTACGAGAATACTTCAATAGCTTCACTCTTTGAACAATTTTGTCAATTTTTTACTGATATCTATCAAGCAACAGAGAATGAAGATTACTCTTTGCTGTCAGATACTGTAGAATATGACTTGTTGCCTGTTATAAATGTATCCCAAGGAATATTAGCTGTTGTGCAGGAACGCTATGCAGAAAGGGTTAGATAAATTGATGTCAGAAGCAGACAATCGATGGGAAAAAGAAAATTGGGCCTTATTTAAGGAACGTTACAAGGTAGATAAGTTTACGACGGCCAATCAAGATAAAATTCAAGTTATTGAGAGCCGTGTCGGCATACCTACGGCAAAAGCTATGGCGCCTAACGGCAAATGGATATTTCTGCATAGTTCAATTGACCCGGTAAAAGAAGCTGAAAAAATATCGGCAACTGTTTCGACGGAACCTGGGAAAATTATTGTTGTATACGGATTCGCTCTGGGATATCTTGTCGAGGCTCTGTTAAAAATTGTGGACGAAAGGTCATTATTGTTCATTATTGAACCTGATCCTAATCTGTTTGTGGCAGCTATGAAGAGCCGCGATTTATGTCATCTTATATCTTCGGAGCGTATGTATATTCAAGTCAGTGATTCAGCTAACAAAATAAAAGCAAGCTTTTTTACGATTTATGATCCTGCCAAGTACAATGAAATTATTACCTTGGGATTGCCAGGTCATCAAAATGTATATACTGATTCCTATATTCAGTCTGTGGCATATGTAAAAGACATTGTCAATCTAAAATTGCTGAGTTTAGTAACGATGATTAAAATGGGTTCTAATTTTATTGTAAATTCTTTATTGAATTTGGTAGACTATTCTACTAATCCTGGTGTAGCCTCATTGTTTGGTCGTTGGGCAGGTTTACCGGTTATAATTGTATCAGCGGGACCTTCTTTAAACAAAAATATTCATTTATTAAAAGATGCAAAAGGGAAAGCTGCCATATTTGCTGTTGGAACTGCTGTCAAGGCATTGAAACAATGGGATATTGAGCCGGATTTTATTTTCAGTATTGATCCTCACCCTCTTAATTATGAACACTTAAGAGGAGTGGATGTGGGAAATTCTGCTTTAATTGCTGATATACAATCTCATCATATGATTTTTGAAAATTATAAGGGGCCAATTTTCGTTTCAGGAGATGTGCCCGTATTAAGTTGGTTTGGTGATTCGATAGAAAAAAAAGGAAAAATAGAAAGTGGCGGTTCAGTAGCCAATACTGCTTTTTCAGCAGCATATAAAATGGGGGCAAATCCTATTATATTGGTAGGACAAGACTTGGCTTATGGGCGAGATGGACATTCTCATGCTGCTGGGACGAATTATGCCGACAATATTTATTCTGGAGGTGAAAGTCGCGACTATTTCTTGGTAAAAGCCAATGATGGAGGAGAATTATTCACTGATCGTGCCTTCTATCAATTTCTTACTTTCTTTGAATCCTGGATAGAAAAATATCCTGAACGTGAATACATAAATGCAACGGAAGGCGGAGCATTTATTCAAGGTACAAAAATCATGACTCTGCAAGAAGCATTAAATAGACACTGTCAGAAAAAAGTAGATGTTCAGACAATGATTTGCGAAAGTCAGAATCAATTTCAAGTCCCAGCCCTAGAACCGATAATTGACATTCTAGAGATGCGTTTAAAAGATACATCGAAGACGATTAGCGAAGCAAAGAATGCTATCAAGCGTTTAAAACAATTGCAAAAAGCCTGTGAAAATAATCAATTGGAAAAAATGCAGCAACATTTAAAGGCAGTTGCTAAGATATACGAAAAATTTGAGAATGATGAGTCGATACGTGAAGTAGCAGAATGGTTTTCTCAACATGATTTGCATGGAGTTTTTACGCGTACTTATGAAGCGGGATATTCAGATATGGATGACTATAGTGCTGCCATCGCAGATTATTCGATATATTACCAAAAAATTATCGATGGGTCTAAAGAAATTGAGGAATTGCTCCAGCGTTGTATTGAAAAATTTAGGAGGAAACATTTAAATGATAAATAATCCTTACGATCACTATAAAAAGATGCAGGTGGAGACAGCAAGTCAGGGCAGATTAATTATTATGCTGTATGATGGGGTTTTGAAAAATTTGCGTAATGCTCAACAGTGCATCACCCACAAAGATATAAATGGTGCTCATCGTTTATTAATGAAAGCTCAGGATATTATAAAAGAATTAAATATTACATTGAATATGAATGCTGGTGAAATTGCTCAGAACTTGCGGAATTTATACTTGTATATGCTGCAGCGTTTAGTAGAGGCTAATGTTACTAAAGATACAGATAAGATTGCAGAGGTTATCGATCTGCTGTCAACTTTGAAAGAAGCCTGGGATTCTGTTATTTTAAAAAATAAGTCAGTTGTTGCGCCATAAAAAAGACAGGGGGAATGGTATTATGCAACAAGAAAATATTGAATTCCTTTATATCAAGCATTGTAATAATTTACGACGTTTATCAATGGAGCAGCTTCAGGCTATTAAAGATGAACAAGGAAGTCGAGTTGCTGAATTAGCTGAGCAAAAGCAAATTGTAATGGATAGTCTTATTGCATTACAAGAACAGATCGACATTAAAGATTGCCATACCGAAATTGGTGAGAAAGTAAAAGAAATATTGCAGCAAATTGCTATAAGTGAAAAGGAAAGTCAGCAAATCATTAAAGAACGCTGTGCATCTATCAGTAAACAAATGCTAGCGAATCGTAAAGAAATGAATATTCAGGCTTATGAGGAAGCACCTTCTCAAACTCATGGGAATCTTTGTAATATAGAAAAGTGAAATTTATAAATTAATCGTGGAAAGGACAGAATGATGAATCTTATAGGGAAAAAGGTATTAGTAACTGGAGCAGATGGTTTTATCGGTTCCCATCTTACAGAGCAACTAGTGAGATTAGGATATGACGTAAGAGCATTTGTTTTATATAACTCATTTAATTCATGGGGATGGTTGGATCAGGCTTCAACAGAGATTAAAGAGCATGTAGAAGTTTACACTGGAGATATTCGCGATCCTCATGGTGTGAAGACAGCAATGCAAGGATGTGATATAGTATTACATTTGGCTGCTCTGATTGCTATACCCTATTCTTACCACTCGCCAGATACTTATGTAGATACAAATATTAAAGGAACGCTTAATATCCTACAAGCTGCGAGAGAGCTAGGAGTAGAAAAAGTTGTTCATACGTCTACGAGTGAAGTATATGGGACTGCGCGTTTTGTTCCTATTACGGAAGAACATCCTTTGCAAGGGCAGTCACCTTATTCGGCAACAAAAATTGGCGCAGATCAATTAGCAATGTCATTTTATCAGTCATTTAGTATGCCGATATCCATAATACGTCCTTTTAACACCTATGGACCACGCCAATCGGCCAGAGCAATCATACCTACTGTAATTACTCAGATTGCTTGTGGAAAACGGGAGATAAAGTTAGGAGCATTGCATCCTACAAGGGATTTTAACTATGTAGCAGATACAGTAAGAGGCTTTATTTCAATGGCCCAATCGAAAGCTTCAATTGGTGAAGTTATCAATATTGGTAGCAATTATGAAATATCTATCGGCGAAACAGTGAATCTTATTGCAGAAGTTATGGGAGAAAAGATTGATATTGTAACCGATGAAGCAAGGATGCGACCTGTTAACAGTGAAGTTGAGAGATTGTGGGCTGATAATACCAAGGCGAAAAAACTTCTTAATTGGGAACCTTTATATGGAAACAAAGAAGGATTTAAAAAGGGATTAGCTGAGACGATTGCATGGTTTACAAACAAAGATAATTTAAAAAACTACAAGTCTGATATTTATAATCTGTAGTTAAATAGAAGGATGGATACTATGGAAAAAATTTTACTAGTGCTTGTAGGAAAAATAAAAAAAAGAGATCGATTTAGTAAATTATTACATGAATTTGAGCAAGAAGGCTATGCCGTTCATTTGTTTGAAGATGAAAATCCGGCTAGTTTTGGTTTAGATACTCTAGAGAGTGCAGTAGGATACTTACAGCATCATTACGGTGGATTTGAATCCATTACAGTCATGGGGAATAATAAGTCGCTTTTATTCGCTTGGTATCGTATGAAACATTCTACTATCAAAGAGTATTTACTGTACGTTGAGGAAGCCATTGGAACAGAAGATATGATAGTTAATGAGGATAAAGAAAAAATAATTGCCCTCAATGATTTTTCTGATCTTCAGATTACGGATGGTATGAAGTCAATTAAAATTATATTTGAAGATTGGGATCATATTGTTTCGCTTATTGCGAATTATATTTTATATATTGCTCCTTATAAGAATGAAAAAATAACAGCCTCGTTGCATGATGATGCACCAACGGGATGGGATGATATACTTGAAAGTAAATTATTCCAAGATATAATAACTTATCTTCACGGGAAATATAGTCTATCTATAGGTATTTTGTCGATTATTCTTGTTCCATTTGTCTATCATAAGATGAAGAACTCTGATATACTTGATTGTTTATTATATAATGCAGCGGAAGAATATGGGCGATTAGATTTTAATACTAGAATTAAAGTAATAGATTATATTGAAGATCTGTTCCCTTATTTTACTCCACAGTGTCAAGTTTGTTTGCTGTCGCTTCTATATGAATCTACTCATGAAAAAAAATATATATTACAAATGCTTGATAAAAAGTTATGTAATAAATTAACAATTCAAGAAAAATCAGCTACTTTCTGGAAAATTAAGAGTATGCTCTTTGTTGGGAAATTAGAATTAACGATAGATGAACTAATTATTTTCAAACATTTTTATCAAGTTTGTGTCGATGAGATTGTGCAGCAGGTCCAGTTGCCTAAAACAAAACCAGTGGTCTTACGAAATAGGGATCGTATTGTTATTATTACAAGTCAGTTCTTGGGAATTGAGCATGCGCCCACTCGCAATGTACTGGATTATAGCCACAATTTGAAAAAAATGGGTAAGGAAGTCTTTATTATCAATTCTGCCGATATTTCATTTCCGCTTTACGAACCTTTAAAAGCCAAGCCCATTGAAAGTTATAATACTTTTAATTACATAGAAATTGATAACGAGAATTATCCATTTTATCAGTCCAAAGCGGAAATGCCTAATTTTCAAGATATGCAAAAGATTATCGATCTAGTAGATGATTTTAATCCGGAATTTGTGATTGCAGTCGGTGATTCTACCTTGGCAGCAGACGTGTGTAGTCATTTTATAGATGTAATAACCATTCCTTGTGGGGGAATTTTGCCAATCTATCCTAAAACTTACTGGGCGGTACCACGCAAGCCGCTGCCTAGTGATGAACAAGTTTTTCAAGCCTTTTCCATGGCGAAAGAACGAATTTTTTCAATCCATTATACTTTTATGAAAAAAGAAAAAGAAACTCAACTTGTGCGAAGAGATTTAGAACTTCCAGAGGATGCATTTATACTTTGTGTAGTTGGAAATAGACTCGATGTAGAAGTGACAGAAATATTTATTACAGAACTTGAAGATATCCTTCGGGAAGTCCCCCAAAGTTATATCCTATTTGTTGGCGTATATCCAAATTATAATGAGGTCATGCTCAAACATAGTTTGCTTAAGCAAAGATCCCATTATGCGGGGCGACGAAGCGATATTCAGTCTATTTATCCACTTTGTAACGCTTATTTGAACCCTTTACGTCAAGGAGGAGCTACTTCAGGAGCAGAAGCTATGCTGGAAGGAATACCTATTATAACAAAACCACATGGTGATGTTTATTATCAGTTGTGGTTGGAACAATCTTTTACGGATACAGCAGATATTATCACTTTCTTGCAAAGATGTATTGCAGATCCTGTTTTTTATCTAAAACAATGTAATCATGCCAAGGCACTTGGTGAGAAGCTATTTAATACGGCTGGTATGATGCAAGAGGTGCTGTCTTATATGGGGAACTACCTGCGAATAGTGAAAGAAAGAGCTAACGATTAGATTTTATAACAGGGGGACGGCAAAAACTGTAATTGATTGATATAACTACAGAGCCGATATAAAAGTTATGACAAAGAATAATTTTGATACTTCAGCGATTATTGATGTCTTAAAAAAATGCTTGCCAGCAGGAAAAGCATCCATTGGTCTCCATGAACCTTGCTTTGCGGGTAATGAGTGGAAATATGTGAAGGAGTGCCTTGATACTGGCTGGGTATCTTCTGTTGGTAAATATGTTGACCAGTTTGAAGAAAAATTGGCCGAATATACGGGCGCTAAGCGGGCGATTGCAGTGGTCAATGGAACAGCTGCCTTGCATATTTCTCTTATGTTGACAGGGGTAGAAGCAGATGACGAAGTATTGGTTCCTGATTTAACATTTATTGCTACAGTAAATGCTATAACCTATTGTGGTGCAATTCCCCATTTTGTTGATGTTGAAGAACGTACAATGGGATTGGATCCAAATAAGTTGGCTGATTATTTGCTTGAAATTGCTGAGCTGCGTGGTACCGATTGCTTTAATCGACACACAGGTAGACGAATAAAGGCAGTTCTCCCAATGCATACCTTTGGGCATCCTGTTGACCTTGATGCTCTGATTGAAGTTTGCCAAAAGTTTCATTTAGAATTAATTGAGGACGCTGCTGAATCTCTGGGATCTTCTTATAAAGGTCGTCATACAGGAAATTGGGGAAAATTATCAACGTTAAGCTTTAATGGTAATAAAACAATTACGACTGGTGGCGGTGGGGCTATTTTAACTAACGATGAAGAGTTAGGTAAAATGGCTAAGTACATTACTACAACAGCTAAAGTTCCTCATAAATGGAACTTCTATCATAGCCAGATCGGTTATAATTATCGATTGCCAAATATTAATGCAGCGTTAGGATGTGCACAGCTGGAACAATTGCCCGACTTTTTGATAAGAAAAAGAGCTTTAGCTAAAAAATATATTGATGCTTTTTCTTCCGTGGCAGGAATACGTGTTTTTGAGGAGCCAGCATTTGCTCAAAGCAATTATTGGCTGAATGTATTAATGCTAGAAGATAATTGTAGAAAGTATCGTGATGATGTTCTCGCTGCTACGAATAACAACGGAATTATGACCCGGCCTGTTTGGATCTTAATGCATAAATTACCTATGTTTTCAAATTGTCCCAAAATGGATGTTCACGTAGCAGAAGATTTAGAAGCGCGAATCATTAATATTCCCAGCAGCGTATTCTTATGAAAGAGGCAGAATTAATGAGAAATGGGCAAAGGAAAATTTGTGTAGTTACAGGAACTCGGGCAGAATACGGTCTGTTGTATCAATTAATGAAGAATATTATAATGGACGACCAATTACAGTTGCAGTTGGTCGTTACGGGGATGCATCTTTCTCCAGAATTTGGGCTGACATATAGAGAGATTGAAGCAGACGGCTTTACAATTGATGCAAAAGTAGAAATGTTATTGTCGAGTGACACTCCTGTAGGTATTGCAAAGTCCATAGGGATGGGAGTCATTGGCTTTGCAGATGTACTTGATAGGCTGCAGCCTGACATTATAGTAGTATTAGGCGATCGCTACGAAATATTAGCAGCGGTGCAAGCTGCCTTGGTAGCTAGAATACCCATTGCACACATTGCTGGAGGAGATACAACGGAGGGGGCTTTTGATGAAGCCATCCGTCATAGTATTACAAAAATGTCACATTTACATTTCGTAACAAATGAAATTTCGGCTAAAAGGGTCAAACAAATGGGTGAAGACCCAGAGCATATATATTGTGTTGGTAGTCCTAGTATTGATCAAATAAAAAGTCTACAACTATTTACAAAAGAAGAATTGGAAAAAGAACTGAATTTTAAATTTAAGTCTCGAAATATTTTAGTAACATTTCACCCCGTTACCCTTGACCACCAGCATCCCGTGGAGCAGTTTCAGGAGATATTGGATGGTTTTGATTTCTTTGGCGAGGAGTTAGGAATTATATTTACTAAACCAAACTCTGATACGTATGGTCGAACTTTAATCCAAATGATTGATGAATATGTTAGAAAACACCCTCGACATACATGTGCATATACCAATCTAGGACAAAAACGCTACTTTAGTGTTATTGCACAAGTGGATGCTGTATTAGGTAATTCATCTAGCGGGATATATGAAGTTCCGTCTTTTAAAAAAGTAACCATAAATATAGGAGACAGACAGAAAGGACGTATTCTGGTCTCATCGGTAATAAATTGCTTGCCGCAAAGACAGGCGATCATTGATGCTATTGAACTCTCGTTTACATTAGAATGTTCCGATGTTGTGAATCCATACGGTGATGGAACAAGTTCACAAAAAATCGTATCTATATTAAAAAATGATTTTGATAGAAATGAAGTAGTAAAAAAACATTTCTTTGAGGTGGATTGCTCAAAATGAATCAAAACCAGAAGACTTATATTATAGCTGAGGCTGGGGTTAATCATAATGGTTCGTTGGAACTGGCGATGCAGCTGGTTGATGTTGCAGCTGAATGTGGAGCTGATGCAGTAAAATTTCAGACATTCCAGGCGGAGAATTTAGTTGCAAAAGATGCTATAAAAGCAGATTACCAGAAGCGAACCACTGATAGGGAAGAATCTCAATTTGAAATGATTAAAAAATTGGAATTAGATGAAAGGGCTCATCATGAGTTAGCTCGGCATTGTGGTGTGCGAGGCATACAATTTTTATCTACTCCCTTCGATTTAGATAGTTTAGAATTATTAATGAATTTTGATATGCCATATATCAAAATTCCATCAGGTGAAATTACCAATGGTCCGTTTTTACTAGAGATTGCTCGTACCAATAAACCTGTTATTCTATCCACGGGTATGAGTACATTAGGTGAGATTGAAATGGCCTTAGGAGTATTAGCTTTTGGATACCTTGAAAGATGGGAATGTGCTAGTATTGAAGCTTTTCAAGAGGCTTATTCGTCAATAGAGGGACGCCAATTATTGCAGCAAAAGGTAAGCCTAATGCATTGCACTACTGAGTACCCAGCTCCGTTTTCAGACGTGAATTTAAGAACGATAGATACTTTGAGGAGTGCTTTTAATTTATCAATTGGTTTTTCCGATCATACGCCAGGTATTTCCGTTCCAATTGCGGCAGTGGCTCGAGGCGCGCTGCTTATTGAAAAACATTTTACATTAGATTGTAACCTTCCTGGACCAGATCATAAGGCTTCTTTAGAACCAGTTCAATTAAAAGAAATGATTAAGGCAATACGGCAGATTGAGGAGGCGCTGGGCCACTCCTTTAAGATTCCAGCACTTTCGGAGGTTAAAAATAAGGCTGTGGCTCGTAAAAGTTTGATCGCAAATCATATAATCCAAAAAGGTGAAAAATTCACGGTAGAGAATCTAACAGCAAAACGTCCTGGAATTGGACTTTCGCCAATGAATTATTGGGATTTATTGGGGAAGAATGCTAAACGAAAATATGAAATGGGTGAAAAGGTAGAATTATGATACACCCCGTTATTGTGGTTGGTGCTGGAGGGCATGCAAAAGTAATAATTGATATGTTATTAGCATCCTCTGTTGAAATCATTGGCGCTACGGACTCTGATCTTCAAAAAAAAGGCAATCGGGTGTTAGGGATACCTATAATTGGTGACGATGAAGTTATCTTGCAATATAATCAGGAGAAGATATTTCTGGTTAATGGTATAGGCTCAATCGGATTACCAGTAGTTCGAACTCAAATTTTTCATCACTTTAAGCAGCTAGGTTATTCATTTCAAACGATAATCCACCCTTCTGCTATTCTGTCTTTGGAAGTTACAGTTGGAGAAGGCAGTCAGATTATGGCAGGAGCGATTATCCAGCCAGGGTGTCAAATTGGTGCAAATTCCATAATCAATACGGCAGCTACTGTGGATCATGATTGCGTAATTGGTTCTAATGTCCATTTGTCTCCTGGAACCACCCTTTCTGGTGGTGTTGGAATTGGAGATGGAGTGCATATTGGAACTGGTGCTGTTATTATTCAAGGAATTCAAATTGGCAAAGATAGCGTTGTAGGGGCAGGAGCAGTTGTCGTTAAAAATGTGGTAGAAAATACGAAAGTAATGGGTGTGCCAGCGCGGGAGGTATGATCATGAAGAATAAAACAGATGTGTTCTCGGATATACAGTTAAATAACTGGAAAGAAAAAAATTGGAGTTGTTATCGGAAGAAATATGCTAACAGTACAATCACAGCTCAAACTGTTCCCCATGATTCTGCTATTGAACTATTGCCTAGTCGTACTGAGTATCCTACTTTGCGTGTGGTTGGCAAGAATGGTCAAACCGTTTTTCTCCATAGTTCCGTTGACCCTATAAAAGAAGCGCAACGACTGGCGAGTAACGTTGAGGTACAAGTCGGTGATTTGATTGTTGTATACGGATTAGGTCTCGGTTATTTAGTTGAAACGCTCTTGAAGCAATTTGATGAGCGGATTTCCTTCTTTGTTATAGAACCGGATCAAAACATCTTTCAGATGGCTATGGGAGTTCGTAGTTTATGTGATATCTTTCTATCACCGAGAGTGTTTATTCATGTTGGTAATTCGTTAGTGGGTATGCAAAATGATTTTTTTACTTTTTATGATGCAACTCGCTTTCATGATATTGTACTTGCCGGTTTGTCTGGACATAAAACTGTATATAATCAGTTTTATTCCGAGTCTATGGCAATTATAAAACAGACCGTAAATTCGACAGTTATGGAATTAGAGACGATTGCAAAGATTGGACCGGAGATAGTTTCGGGTACGATCTTAAATTTTGTGGATTATTGCACGCATCCAGGGGTTGATTCCCTTTTTGGTAAATTTAGTGGAGTTCCTGCGATTATTGTAGCTGCAGGTCCTTCTCTTAATAATAATATTGAATTGCTGCGAGAAGCGAAAGGCCGGGCTGTCATTTTAGCCGTGGGAACAGCCGCACAGCCATTACAAAAGCAGGATATTGTTCCTGATTTTATAGTTAGTATTGATCCTATATCTTTTAATTACGAACATTTTAAAGAATATAATAGCCAGGAAACTGCTCTCATTACTGATATACAATCCTATCCAGCTATTTTACAAACGTTTCTAGGGCCTATGTTTGTAGCGACGAACCATTCTTTTATTCATAATTGGTTCGAAGGTGCTATAGAATCAAAGGGCGATTTAGAGACTGGAGGCACAGCTGCACATAGTGCAATGGTGGCTGCTTACAAAATGGGAGCCGATCCAATTATCTTTATTGGACAAGATTTGGCTTTTGCAAATGATGGTCGTACCCATGCGTCGGGGACGAACTATGGTGAAGCTGGAACTAACAAGAATACATATTCAGCCGGGGATAATGTTGAACTTTTTCCGGTTAAAGCTAATGATGGCGGGCAGGTATTGACAAATCGCATTTTTTCTCAGTTTCGATTGTTTATTGAAAAGTGGATAGAAACTAAGAATAATTGTACGTATATCAACGCCACGGAAGGTGGCGCCTTGATTGCAGGTGCGCAGATCAGAACACTTAGGGAAGTGTTGTCTGCTTATTGTAATAAGCTAGTAGATGTCCGATCTGTAATCAATCAGACTCAGCAAGAATTTTGCAGAATGCCGATAGAACAAGTACTTGCTATTCTCTACCGTCGCCTTGCAGATGCGAATCATATTTTTGATGCCGTAGCGTCAGTTTTGAAACGATTAAAACAGCTGCAGCTTGCTTATGAAAGTAAAAATGTAAATAAGATTCAAAAATATTCCAACAGCATCAACGAAACATTTCAAGCATTTGAGAAGGATACTTATATCCGCCCAGCAGTTGATATTCTTGCTCATCACATAATCCATCATGTGCTTTTTCGCCGCAATGAAGCAATGTATTCTGAGGATAATGATGTTCAGAAAGCTATTGCTGATTACAAGGTTTATTATGGAAAAATCTATGAAAGTGTTGAACGTGTGAGAGACTTAATTGAACAGTCTATAAAGTTTGCTGAGGAGAAGAAGCATGAGTGAAGTGAAGTCCATATTTGATAATAAGTCAGTACTAATTACTGGTGGTACAGGTTCTTTTGGTAAAGGTTGCATTAAGACTATATTGGAGAGATATAAACCAAAGCGATTAATTGTTTTTTCTCGTGATGAATTGAAACAATATGAGATGCAGCAGGAATTTAATGCACCCTGCATGAGATATTTTTTAGGTGATGTAAGAGATGCAGAGCGTTTGAGACAGGCAATGCGAGGTGTAAATTATGTAATTCATGCTGCGGCATTAAAGCAGGTGCCAGCAGCCGAATATAATCCTATGGAATGTATTAAAACCAATATAAATGGTGCGGAAAATGTAATCAAGACAGCAATTGATAATGGGGTTGAAAAGGTAATTGCTTTATCTACCGACAAAGCTGCCAATCCTATTAATCTTTATGGAGCAACCAAGTTGGTGTCTGATAAGCTATTCGTAGCAGGTAATAATATTGCGGGTGGTCATGAGACACGCTTTGCAGTTGTTCGATATGGGAACGTTCTTGGCTCTCGGGGTTCGGTTGTACCTTTCTTTAAAAAATTAGTGGCTGAAGGTGTAAGTGAAATACCAGTAACAGATCTTCGTATGACGCGGTTTTGGATAACACTTTCCCAAGGGGTTGAATTTGTATTACAATCCTTTAGCAGAATGTATGGTGGGGAGATATTTGTGCCTAAAATTCCATCCAGTCGGATTTCAGACTTGGCTAAAGCTATTGGACCAAAGCTGCCTATCAAAGAAATCGGCATTCGTCCAGGAGAAAAATTACATGAGATCATGTGTCCTATTGATGATTCTCATTTAACTTTGGAATTTGCTGATCATTATGTAATTCGTCCATCCATTACGTTTGTAGCACCAGTTGATTATACAATCAATGCTATTGGGGAAAAAGGGTACTGTGTAGAACAAGGTTTTGAATATAATTCAGGTACTAACCCTCAAATCTTGACTGTAAAAGAGTTGCAGGAGATGATCTAGGTGAAATATATTCCATATGGTAGACAAGATATTAATCAGGCTGATATTGAAGCTGTAATTCAGGTTTTGCAGTCAGATTGGATAACCCAAGGACCCGCTATTGAGCAATTTGAAAGAAAAATAGCGGAGTATTGTGGTGCGAAATATGCCGTAGCGGTGAATAGTGCAACTTCCGCTTTACATATTGCATGCATGTCGGCTGGTCTTGGACCGGAAGATATATTGTGGACGTCACCAAATACCTTTGTTGCATCTGCTAATTGTGGCCGTTACTGCGGCGCAGCAGTTGATTTTGTAGATATTGATTTTCGTACCTATAATATGAGTGTTGAAAAATTAAAAGAGAAATTAATTAATGCTAAGATAGAGGGGAAACTTCCTAAGGTAGTTGTCCCCGTACATTTCTCAGGGCAGTCTTGTGAAATGGATACGATTTTAATGCTTGCTAAAGAATATGGTTTTACTGTTATTGAGGATGCTTCTCATGCTGTTGGCGGTAGTTATAAAGAGCAGAAAGTTGGCTCTTGTGTATATTCTGATATGACAGTTTTTAGCTTTCATCCCGTGAAAATAGTTACTACTGCCGAAGGTGGCATGGTGCTGACGAATAAGCGGGAACTTTATGAAAAACTTATCCGATTTCGCAGCCATGGCATTACTAGGGATCCTGAGTTGATGATCGGAGAGATTCATGGTCCTTGGTATTATCAGCAGATTGATTTGGGGTTTAATTATCGAATGACTGATATACAGGCAGCTTTAGGACTTAGCCAGATGGAACGATTGGATCAATTTGTGACGAAACGACATGCAGTAGCTGAGAAGTATAATAAGGAGCTACAAAATTTGCCAGTCGTATTACCATGGCAACACCCAAATACATACTCAGCATACCATTTATATGTAATCTGCTTAGAGGAAAATAAAATAGTAAAAACTCATAAGCAGATATTTGAAGAACTGCGTGAAGCTGGAATAGGGGTAAATCTACATTATATTCCTGTGCATACGCAGCCTTATTATCGTCAATTGGGTTTTGAGTGGGGGGATTTCCCTGTTAGTGAATATTATTATTCGACAGCAATTAGTATTCCTATATATTCGGCGATGACGGATGCAGATCAAGATTACGTTATTAAAACTCTTAAAGAGGTTTTAGCATGAAAATAGTAATTATCATACAAGCAAGAATGACGTCAACGCGTCTTCCAGGAAAAGTACTAAAAACTGTATTAGGTAAGCCATTACTGGAATACCAAATTGAGCGTCTTAGACGTATAAAATCAGCAGATGAGATTGTCATTGCTACTACTACCAATGATACGGATCAACCAATTGTCGATTTTTGTAATAGGCTTGAGTTATCTCATTTTCGTGGGTCAGAAGAAGATGTACTGGCAAGGTACCATGGAGCTGCGGAAAAATACAATGTTGATGTTGTAGTAAGAATTACTTCGGACTGTCCTCTGATTGATCCCACAGTGTGTGAAAAAGCAATTAATTATTTTATAGAAAATCAGGACAAATATGATTATGTAAGGCTTGAACAATACCCCCGTGGGTTAGATGCCGAAGTGTTTTCTTTTAAAGTGTTAGACGAATGTTTTAGAGACGCTACGGACAAACCTGATAGGGAGCATGTCACTCCTTTTATTTATAGAAATCCCGAACGGTATCGAGTAAAGTGTATAAACTGTGAAAAGGACTATAGTCATCATAGGTGGACAGTCGATGCTCCAGAAGATTTTGAACTGGTTAGACGGATTATTGAAGGTCTGTATCCTGTTAAGAAAATGTTTGATTTTGTCGATGTATTAGATGTATTTGAAAAAAATCCCGATTGGTATTATATAAATGAAAAAGTACGGCAAAAGAAGTATGGAGAATAAAATGATAGTTATTTTTGCTGATTTCATTAATTATTTTTATACGCTGTAAATTTTTTCAAGAATCATTTACTGAAATTTATAATTGAAAATATTAAAATAAGCATTTTAATAAATATTGACTTGAAGGGATTGATTAAGTGGAAAATGATAGAAAAGTTTTCAATAACGTCAACTATATAAAAATGAAGTACTTTAAGCGAGAAGATTGGACTTGTCTTCAAGAATTAATAGATTTATCAGAACGTATTTTTTATGACTTCGAAAGTATTGATAAAAATATAGAAAATGAAATTATCATATTTGGTGCTGGCAGTGCAGGACAAAAACTATATCAGCTTTATAATAAGAACAATATAACTGTGCGGTATTTTTGTGACAATGATAAAAGTAAGCATAATATAAAGATTGATGGCGTTTCAGTAATTAGCCCTGAGCAGTTAGTTCAATTATCGCATCCATTTATAATTATAGCCTCAACCTATTGGTTGGAAATAGAGAAGCAAGTTATTGAATTAGGTTTACCATATAGTATTATAGATATTGATCAGGGATTCGGTGAAAAGCTTAATGATATTAAAGAAAATTTAGAAAAATTATATGAAGTATATTCTTTGTTGAATGATGATAGATCGAGGTTTGTATTTCTTACTAGGCTAAAAGCAATAATAATTAATGCGGAAGAATATTTAAATCTAGTGAGTGAAGGTAATGAATACTGGGCATTACCTCAGTTTGTTAACAATCCCAATGAAATTTTTGTTGATGCCGGTGCTTTTAATGGAGATACGGTAGATTCATTTCTATATAATAATGGAGGAAATTTTAAAAAGATTTATGCCTTTGAGCCTAATCATGAACAATTTGAAAATTTAAGAAACAAGACGAATTATTTTATGAGATGTTCCAAACTTCCGTTAAGTTCTATTGAATGTATACAAGCTGGTGTAGGAGAGAGGGATGAAACACTATCCTTTTATAAAAACGAAGGTGTACCTGCAGGAAGCACGTTTTATAAGGATTTCACTAAATTCTCATCTTGTAATATGATAGAAAATATTAGAATTTATGCACTCGATAGTTATTTAAAAGATATTCCCATAACTTTACTTAAAGCAGATGTAGAAGGCTTCGAGTTGGCAATGTTGAAAGGTGCCCAAGATATTATATGTAAAGAACGCCCTAGATTGGCAATCGCTATTTATCATAAACAAGAAGATTTATGGGAAATACCATTGTTTATTAAAAAACTTGTACCCGAATATAAAATGGCAATTAGACATCATGGCACAATACATTATTGGTTTGAGACTGTTTTGTATTGCTGGATTTAAAATAGTGGTGATTCGGAAAATTATCGAGCGAATAATTTCCATGGAGTTTTCGGTAATGGACCTGGAGCATGTACCAAATATGGGAGGAAACAATGAAAATTGCTATTATGCAACCATATTTTTTCCCTTACATCGGATATTTTCAGTTAATAAATGCTGTAGATGTATTTATTATTTATGATAATATTCAATATACGAAAAAAGGATGGATTAGTAGAAATCGTTTTTTGCAAAATGGAAAGGATTCTTTGTTTTCCATTTCTCTAAAAAAGGATTCTGATTTTCTAGATGTGAGAGATCGGGTTATCGCGACTGAATTTAATAAGCAGAAGCTATTTAATCAAATAGTACAGGCATATAAAAAAGCGCCGTATTTTATGCAATTCATTCCTCTCTTTGAGAAGATATTGTTTAATGATGAAACTAATTTGTTTAAATTTATTTATTTCTCTATTCGAGAGATATGCAATATCCTCGAAATCAATACAGAAATTATAATCTCCTCTAATGTGGCGATAGATCATTCATTAAAGTCTCAAGAGAAGGTAATAGCTATTTGTAAAGAAAATGGTGCGGGCGTTTATGTAAATCCAATTGGTGGGCTAGAACTTTATTCAAAGGAATCATTCAGAGAGCATGGGATAGATTTAAGATTTATTAAATCTAAATTGATTGAATACGAGCAATTTAATAATGTATTTTTTCCGTGGCTTTCGATTATTGATGTGATGATGTTTAACTCAAAAGAAGAAATAAAAGGGTATTTAGATTGTTATGATTTAATTTAATATCCTCTAATGAATAGTACAATATATAAGAGAAATTTGATGAAAAAATGCAGATAGCACCTTCTGCTTTAGTTTGATAAATAATTCGAATTGATGAATTATTTGTTTTTGATTAAAAAACCAAGTGCCTACAAGCTTGAAATTTAAAATGATTAATGATATTTTAGGGGAAATGAAAAATGAATACAAAAAGAAACTACAATAAGGAAATAGAAGATACTACAGATCATAAATATGCCTATAGTTTTGATTTGGACGTGATGCATGGTTACATGATTAAATCATTTGAACCTTTTCTTAGAAAAGGAAATCTTCTTGAACTTGGGAGTTTCAAAGGCGATTTTACAAAAAGATTGTTACCTTATTTTGATGATATTACTTGCGTTGAGGCCTCAGATGAGGCTATTGAAATCGCCCAGGGAAAAATTGGGACCAAAGTTATCTTTATACATTCACTTTTCGAGACGGTTACTCTTACAAATAAATACGATAACATTATATTAACTCACGTATTAGAACATCTTGATGATCCAGTTGCCCTCCTTAAACGAATAAATGATGAATGGTTAGCTGATGATGGCAGATTATTCTTGGTCTGCCCAAATGCAAATGCTCCTTCAAGGCAAATAGCTGTAAAAATGGGTTTAATCACGCATAACTCTGCTGTAACCCAAGCCGAAGTAGACCATGGGCATAGAATTACTTATACCTTCGATACTTTGGAAAGAGATGCCAAGCAAGCTGGTTTAAATGTGGTTCATCGCTCAGGCGTTTTTTTTAAAGCATTGGCGAATTTCCAATGGGATAGGTTGTTGGAAACTGATATTATTTCTCCGGAATATCTAGATGGGTGTTATCAACTAGGACAGCAATATCCTGACTTATGCTCCAGTATTTTTCTTTTATGTAAAAAGAGAATATAAATACTTTAATAGAGGGTTTATACCTGCTTTTCGCTCAAGGCTCAATGCACCAAAGCATGATTGGGAAAATACAATGAGATTCTTGAAAAATAAAGGTTTGAGATTTTTTAATTCCTGCAAAAAGAAGGATGCGATAGAAAATGTTGAAAGGTTCGAACTAATATGAAAAATGAATTAGATGAACATGTTATAGCATATGAAGGTAAAACGATCTACGATTTTGATAATGAAATTTTGCTAAATTGGTATCCAAGAAGAATTATTGAGCTTACCAAAGAGACGGACTCAATTTTGGAATTGGGTCTTGGGCATGGATTTACAGCTCATATTTTTTCGAAAATTTATAAAAAATATTGTGTTTTAGAAGGATCTCCTGCTGTTATAAAAAATTTTAGGAAAAATTTTTCCAATTGTGAACTTCAAATTATTGAAACATATTTCGAGTCTTTTAAAAGTAATGAGAAATTTGATGTTATTGTAATGGGATTTATTTTAGAACATGTAGAAAATCCTGTTCGAATATTGAATCATTTTAAACAATTTTTATCTCCTAATGGGAAAATATTTATAGCTGTTCCCAATGCAGAAGCGATGAATAGACGATTAGGAAGGTACGCGGGGTTTTTAGCTGATATGCAGGAATTATCGCAAAATGATCTTGATCTAGGTCATAAAAGATTTTATACAGTTGATAGCTTGAAAAAAGAGATGAAGGATACAGGTTTCTCAATAGAAAGAATTGAAGGAATCTATCTAAAGCCTTTTACAACTTCTCAAATTCTATCTTTGAATTTGGATAAGAAAGTTATTGAAGGACTGTGTGAAATGGGTATTAATTATCCAGAATTATCTTGTGGGATTCTAGCTGAAGGGAAAATAAAATGAAAACAATTGCAGTAGTCGGAGGGACATCTTCACTAGCAAAATATTTAATACCAGCTTTATCTAAGAAAAATGCAGTTATTTCTTTAGGGCGAAAAGATTGTGATTTATATTGTGATTTGCAAGATGATTTAGAATCAATGGTTATACCTGCTGATACTGATGTTGTTGTTCATATTGCTGCGGCTTTTAATGGTAAGACGGATGAGGAAATTATTAAAACAGAAGAAATAAACGCTATTGGAACATTGAAAATTTGTATGGCTGCAAAAAAAGCTAATGTAAAGCATCTAATTTTAATTTCTTCCCAATCTGTAGTTTTGAGTGAAGAGTCTTTATATTATAGTATCTATAGTATAGCAAAACGCCATGCAGAGGAATTAGCTACGTATTATTGTCGGTTGAATCATTTACCTTTAGCTATTTTAAGGCCATCTCAAATATATGATGACAAAGGTCATTTTAGGAAACACCAGCCTTTGATATTCTTGATGGCTGATCATGCTGAAAAAGGTAGTAACATAGAGATCTATGGAAGAAATGATGCATTACGTAATTATATTCATGTAGAAGATTTTGTGGAAATTATACTTCGTACAATAGATAAGAATTGTGAAGGTATATATTCTTGTAATTATCCTAAAGATGTTACATTAAGCGAAATAGCAAAAACTGCACAATTAAGTTTTAATAATGGTGGAGATATTGTTTTTCTTCATGACAAGCCCAATATTCCTGATAATATTTTTGATAATCAAATAGAATTATATGAGAAAATCGATTTTTATCCACAAATTGATATTGCAACTGGAATGGAAAGAATTGTTGAGTATCGAAAGAGTAGGGTATGATGAAAAATATTCTTGTAAGTGGTGCTAGTGGTATTGTCGGTTATGGTATTTTAAAATCTTTACGACAAGGTGTGGAAAAATTTAATCTGATCGGAACTACGATTTATTCTGATTCTATTGCACTGGCTTTTTGTAATATTTTTGAACAAGCACCCATGACCAATGATCCTGGTTACATTGATTGGTTATGTCATATTATAAAAAAACATAATGTGGATATGATTATTCCCGGGATTGAAGCAGATATGTATAAATGGCGAGACAATAAAGAATTTATTGAAAGATCAGGAACTAAGATTCTGTTGAATAATATTGAGCTTATTGATGTATGTAAAGATAAATGGCTCTTTTATGAGGAATTGAAAAAAAACCACTCTTTACTAGCGATAGAATCAAGAATTGAGGGTGATTTTTCTAATTTTAAAAATGATTTTGGATTACCTTTTTTATTGAAGCCAAGACGAGGTTTTGCATCAAAGGGTATTGTAAAAGTTGATTCGAAGGATATTTTTGATTTACATAAAGAAAACTTAGGTGTTGTTTTAATGGCGCAGCCAATAGTCGGTAGTAATGAAGATGAATATACAACTTCAGCATTTTTTGATAATAAGAGTGTTTTGCATTCCTATATGACATTGAGAAGAAAATTATCTAATGAGGGTTTTACTGAGAAAGCTCAAGTCACTAATCTTGCAGGAATTGAAGAAGCGATCAAGGAATTGGCGCTCATTTTCAAACCTATTGGCCCTACAAATTTCCAATTTAGAGTAGACAACAATAAATTAAAGTTACTTGAAATTAACCCAAGGATTTCTTCGGCGACTTCAATAAGAGCAGCTTTTGGCTATAATGAATCTAAGATGAGTGTCGAATATTTCTTAAATGATAAAGTGCCTGATCAGCCGGTTATCAAATCAGGTGTAGCTATTAGGTATATAGAGGAGCATATCGTTTATGATAGGGATAATTTCTGATATTCATGGTAATTATACTGCTTTGCTGGAAGTCTTGAATTCGTTGGATGCAATGGGGATTAAAGATATTTATTGCTTAGGTGATGTTGTTGGATATTATTCGCAAATAAATGAATGTTGTGTTGAATTGAGAAAAAGAGATATTAAATGTATTATGGGTAATCATGACTGGTATATGGTAGCTAAAAGTTTTTGCCCAAGGTCAAATAGTGTTAATGATTGTATGAAGTATCAACGAACGGTAATTGCAAAAGAAAATTTTGATTGGCTTTCTTCTTTGCCAATCTTTCGTAACATTCAAGGAATATCAATGGTCCATGGTGGTTGGTGTGACCCTATTGATGAATATTTAGACCCGCAAGAAGAATATTTTGCTAGGATTACTGGCAAATATTTTATGTCTGGCCATACTCATATACAAGCAATAAGAAAATTTGGTGATAAAATTTATTGTAATCCAGGATCTGTTGGACAACCTAGGGATAATAATCCAGAATCTGCGTTTGCGACATTTGATGGGGAAAATTTTTTCCTTCATCGGGTTAAGTATGATGTTGATCAGGTTGGAAAGCTGATGGATAAGGCAGGGTTTAGCGGATATTATTATGGATGTTTAAAAACTGGTTCTAGGAATTTGCAGTGGGCGGAGGAATAAAATGTTTAGGTGGGAAAAAAAGGGAGTAATTTTTAATCCTATTGAAATTGAGGATAGACCTCAATGGATGTTTGAATATGCTCAAGCCCCTTGTGTATTGAAATTCGCTGATTTTATACGAGTATATTTTAGTTGTCGGCCTACAAGAGATTGCAATGGACAATGTGTAAGTTATTCTGCTTATGTTGATTTAGATAGAAAAGACTTATTTAAAATAGTAAATTTAGCCCAAAAGCCTATTTTGGAACTTGGCGAAAGAGGCTGTTTTGATGAATTTGGTATTTATCCCATATCTGTAATTCGAGATGGGGATGATGTTAGGGCTTACTATACAGGTCATACAAGGTGTGAAAGTGTTCCTTTTGATACAGCAATAGGTTTAGCAATTAGTAAGGATTATGGACAAATTTTTGAAAGAGTTGGGCGTGGTCCAGTATTGTCATCTTCTTTAGATGAGCCATTTGTACTGAGTGGCCCTAAAATTAGAAAATTTAATGAAATGTATTATCTGTTTTACATAACGGGTAAAAAATGGATTGAAGCAAATGGAAGAAAAGAAGTAGTATATAAAATTCGAATGGCAATATCCAAGGATGGTATTAGCTGGAATAAACTAAATAAAAATATTATTGAAGAAAAATGGGGCGATCATGAAGTTCAAGCCAGTCCTGATGTATTTTTTAATAATGGCAAATATCATATGTTCTTTTGTTATATGCTTACTCCAGATTTCCGCTATGATAAACAAAAAAGTTATCGTATAGGTTATGCTTCATCAGTTGATTTAATTAATTGGGAAAGAGATGATTCGAAAGCAGGCATTGATGTTTCGCAAGCTGGTTTTGATAATGAAATGATTGCATATCCTCATGTATTTGAACTTGACGGAAAAATTTATATGTTGTATTTAGGTAATGAGGTAGGGAGATATGGGTTTGCTCTTGCAGAACTTAGAGGAGAATTAGATTAATGAAATGGCGGAAAATGGGGCAGATCTTTAGTTTTGAAGATTTTAATTTTAGAAAAGAATTTGTTAGTCACTCTCAATCACCTCAGGCGGTAGTTTTTGATGATTATGTTCGAATTTATTTTTCAACAAGGCAAAAGAGTGAAAATGGGAAATTTTTAAGTAAAGTACAGTTTATAGATTTTGATAAATCTTTTACGAAAATTATAAACCAATCCACTAAAGAGGTTATCAAACTGGGTGAATTAGGAACATTTAATGAACATGGTATTTTCCCTTTTAACCCTGTTAAATATAAAAATAAAATTTGTGCATATACTACGGGCTGGACCAGAAGATCTTCTGTTGATGTCGATTCAGGCATAGGACTTGCTATAAGCCATGATGGCGGAGAATCTTTTGAAAAAATGGGTGACGGCCCTGTTTTGTCTACTTCATTGAATGAACCTTTTTTGGTTTGTGATGGTTTTGTCAGAGTTTTTAACGATATGTTTCATATGTGGTACATTTATGGTACCGAGTGGAAGGTTTTTGAGCAAAATCAAGAGCCAGAGAGGACATATGTTATAGGTCACGCAACATCTGTTGATGGGATTAATTGGGTTAAAGAAGGTCGACAAATTATAGAGTCTAAGTATGATGGCGAGTGCCAAGCATTACCATCAATTATACAAATTGGTAGTAGATATCATATGTATTTTTGTTGTCGAAATTCTTATGATTTTAGAAAGAATCCCCAAAATTCATACAGGCTTGGATACGCATATTCTGATGACTTAATAAATTGGATTAGGGACGATGAAAATGTAGGTATTGAAGTTTCAAAGACTGGTTGGGATTCAGAAATGATGTGTTACCCGCATATTTTTGAAATGGATAATGAAATTTATATGCTATACAATGGAAATGAATTTGGGAGATATGGTTTTGGTTTAGCAAAACTAGAAGAAATATGAAGATGAATCATGCAAAAAAATTATAAACAAGAGATAGAAGATCAAACATCATATCGTCAGAAGGGATTGAGATCCTTGCATAATATTGCAATCTTATCTTGATTTACTGTCTGAGCTTTCTGATGACCCTGTAAGGGTTTTAAAAGGTAGAATTAATGATGAGTTGGTTATCTGATAAATTTAATATGAGGAGAAACTACTATGACTCAACATAAAGCATTTGAACAACCCATATATGTAACGCGACCATTGTTACCTAATTTATCAGAAATTCATGTCAAGTTGGAAGAAGTATGGCAGTCGCAATGGTTGACTAATATAGGAAAGCAACATAAGCAACTGGAAAAGAGAACTACTGAAGTTTTAAAAGTGCCATATTTATCACTGTTTAATAACGGAACAATAGGACTTATAACGGCTTGCCAAAGTCTGCGTTTACAAGGAGAAGTGATTACTACTCCGTTTACTTTTGCAGCAACGCCACATGTTTTAATGTGGAATAATATTAAACCAATTTTTTGTGATATTGATCCAATTACTATGAATATCGATGCTGATAAGATAGAGTCTATGATTACGCCACAAACCACGGGGATTCTACCAGTACATGTATTTGGAACTCCTTGCGATGTTGAAAAAATTCAGGAAGTCGCTGACCGATATGGACTGAAAATAGTATATGATGCGGCACATGCCTTTGGTGTGGAAATCAATGGTGTCGGTATTGGAAATTTTGGGGATATTTCTATGATGAGCTTTCATGCAACGAAACTTTTTCATACAGTTGAAGGGGGAGCTTTGACTTATAGGGATAAGCACCTAAAAGACAGGATTGATTTATTGAAAAATTTTGGCATAAAGGGCCAGGAAGAAGTGGTCATGCCTGGGATTAATGGGAAAATGAATGAAATACAGGCGGCTATAGGGCTTGTAGTCCTCAATTATATCGAAGAAGAAAGAAGAAAACGAGCTATTTTAATTGACACCTATCGAAGGTGCCTTATGGATGTAGAGGGGATTAGCTTTTTATCTGATATTGCTGGTGTGAAAAGCAATAGTCAGTACTTTGTAATGAGAATCAGTGAAAAAATATTTGGTCGCTCACGTAATTATGTCTATGATGAATTTATGAAATATAATGTATTTACTAGAAAATATTTTTATCCATTATGTAGCGAGTATACATGTTATCGTCATTTGCCATCATCTTCTATGGTTAATTTGCCTGTTGCACATAAGGTAGTGCAAGAAGTTTTGTCTATGCCTTTATATGGAGAACTTACAGTGAATGAAGTTGAAAAAATTTGTGATATTTTAAAGTCATTTCAATAGGCAAAGGGGAATGGCTTTTGATAAATTGCTTGAAACTGTTTTAAATCCGATACTGATAAAGCTATATTAAACAATAAACTATGTTGGATTTTTTAAAAAGAGAGGTGAATTATGATGAAAGTAAGTGTAGTAGTGCCAACGTATAATCATGAAAAGTATATTGCAGTATGCTTAGATAGTATTTTGTGCCAAAATACTAATTTTGATTATGAAATTTTAATCGGTGAAGATGATTCTTCTGATGGTACAAGAGATATTGTGAAAAAGTATGTACGAGATTATCCATCGAAAATAAAAGCCTTTTATACTGATAGGAAGCATGTTAGTTATTTTGCTGGGCATCCAAATGGCGGTGATAACTTTATAAATTTACTGAAAAATGCATCAGGAGAATATATATCTTTGTGTGATGGGGACGATTATTGGACAAATAATTCAAAATTACAACAGCAAGTGGATTTCTTGGATAAAAACTCTGACTTTTCGATTTGCTTTCATAATGCAATTCGAACAGATGGAACTGAACATGTGTTATATTCACAGATAGAAGACATACTTAAAAGTGGTAAAGCGTTTTTTGAATTAGAGGATTTATTAAAAAGTAACTTTATACCCACAGCTTCTGTTGTATTTCGCAATAAGTTAATTGGGGAGTTACCTGATTGGTATTTTAAGTTTGCATTTGGTGATTGGTCGTTACATATTTTGAACGCAATGCATGGAAAGATAAAGTATATTGATGAACCTATGTCAGTTTATCGGATACATAATTCATCGTCATGGTCAAGTAAGAATCTGGAATATAGATATAAATCTATGATGGATTTCCAGTTCTTTATAAATCGTTTTTTTGATTTTGCATATGATGATGTTATTAAAGAAAGTATTATTAAGAATAACGTTTATTTTATAAAAGAATTTGAAGCTTTACGTAGGGCATTCGAAGCTCCAAAAGATTTTCTTGAGCTGCTAAAAAAAATAAGTAAAAAAAAAATAGTGGTGTTTGGCATCGGAAGTTGCGGTCAGAAAATACATCGACTCCTTCCAGTACAAGTGAGTTATTTCTCAGATAATGATTCGCTCAAGTGGGGGCAAACGGTTTCTGGGATTGTGATCAAAGATCCATTAGAAATTGCTAAGGAAAAAAAAGATGAGTTAGCCATTTTGATATGCAGCACCTATTGTACGGAAATAGCTGAGCAATTGACGGAAATGGGATTTGAAGAAAATGAACATTATTGGAATTTATATTCAACACATAAGTGGTTATTCGAATAAAATTTCGGTGGCTTGAATTTTGGATATAGGAGCTGAGTGGTATGAGATGCTTAGTTTTAGGTGGAGATGGATTTATTGGTTCCTATATTGTTGAACAGTTATTGATACAAAAACATCAAGTTACTGTGTATAAACGCCCGAATACATTGCCGAAAAATCTAAATCATATTAAAGATAACATAAATTTTATATATGGCGATTTCCGCACAGAAAATGATTTTACTTCTTTGTTGAGTGATATTGATTGGGTTTTTCATGTAATTTGTACAACTTTGCCAGCTAATGAAAATGCGATATCTGATATTGAAGAAAATGTTATACCAACGCTAAGACTTCTTGAGGCTTGCCGAGAAGTGGATGTTCAAAAAATCATTTTTGTGTCCTCGGGTGGAACCGTTTATGGGCCTAGTGATGAAATCGGTATGAGTGAAGACCATCTGACAAATCCTATTTGTGCGTATGGTGTGCAAAAACTTATGATTGAAAAGTATCTGAATTTATTTCAGCATTTATATGGAGTGGATTATGCAGTGATGCGAGTGGCAAACCCTTATGGGGAACGCCAGAATCCTTTAAAGCCCCAAGGAGCAATTGCAGCTTTTATAGCGCGAGCAATTTTGGGACAAAGAATTGAAATTTGGGGAGATGGCAGTGTTGTGCGGGACTTTCTCCATGTTTCAGATGTAGCAAAAGCAGCAGTAAAAATTGCGGAATATATGGGGCAAGAAAAAGTTTTTAATATAGGTAGTGGTTTGGGGTACTCTTTAAATGAAGTAATTGATTGTATTGAGAGTGTTATTGGCGAAAAGGTAAATAAAAATTTTAGACTGGAAAGAAAGCAAGATGTTCCGTTTAATGTATTGGATATTTCTAAGACAGAAACTTATCTAGGGTGGAAACCGGAAGTGACTATTGAAGATGGAATAGAACGAGTGGTAAGGGAGTGGATAGTTAAGTTTAGATGAAATTTAACAGTGGACGTATTAGTGAACATCCTATACTAATAAAGGGGGCAAATATGCAATTTAATTATCAGCAACAACCTGGGCGGACATTGATAAATCGAAATCTTATAATAGACGATAAGGAACCACTAATGACAATAATAACGCCTTATTACAATGCAGGAAAATTTATACGTCAAACAGCCAATTGCGTATTTAATCAAACTTTCCCTTATTATGAATGGATTATTGTAAATGATGGTTCAACAAATAAAGAAGATGTAGATGTATTAGATTTATTAGTTCAAGAGGATAGTAGAGTAAAAGTATTTCATAAAGAAAATGGTGGACCAGGGTCAGGAAGAAATATGGCAATACGAGAGAGTACGACAGGGCTAATTGTCATTCTTGATGCAGATGATCTAATTGATCCTACTTATTTAGAATGTGCGTATTTTACTTTACAGACTAATCCGGATGCTCAGTGGTGTTATTCAGATTCAGTGGGTTTTAATAAAGCAGAGCATTTGTGGAAATATCCGTTTATTACAGAAAGATTAAAGAAAAATAATTTTTTATTGTCAATTGCGGTTATAAGAAAAAGCGCATTAGCCAAGGTTGGTTTATATGATGAACGAGTAAAACATGCTTATGAAGATTGGCATTTATGGTTAAAGCTTTTAAAAGAAGGTATGTATCCAGTTCATATGAACTATTATGGAACATGGTACAGAAAATCTGATGATGGTGTATATGGACAAGTTAACAATGATGAGGGAAAATATGGAAAGGCTATTGAATTTGTTAAAGAAGTATCCAAGTTTGTTGATGATACAATAAAAGCTATTGAATATCCATTAGCTAATAATAATAATTTTAAAAAGCCGGTCAGCTGGACCTGGGATAAGAAAGCTATACTTGGAGATGAAAAATGTAAAATTTTAATGATAATACCATGGATGACTGTAGGTGGAGCTGATAGTTATAATTTAGATTTAGTTGCAAACATTGATAAAAGTAAGTTTGAAGTGTCGATTATTACGACAATACCTTCCCAGTCAGAATGGCGTCAAAAGTTTGAAGAACATGTTACTGATATTTTTGACTTAAGCACTTTTTTGCATGTAGAAAATTGGTGTGCTTTTATACATTATTTTATAAAATCAAGAGGTATTGATATTGTTATGATATCCAATAGTTATTATGGGTATTATTTAATTCCTTGGTTAAGAAAGGAGTTCCCTAATATATCTATTGTAGATTGCTTACATATGGAAGAATGGTATTGGCGGTCAGGGGGCTATGCAAGAACATCTGGTGTTTTGGGAGATATATTAGATAGGTCCTATGTATCTACAGAACATTTAAAAACATTAATGGTTGAATATTTTAAGAGAAATGAAACTGAGATTAAAGTAATAAAAAGTGGTGTAGATGAAAAATATTTTGATCCTGCTATAATAAAGGCTGGAGAAATTAAAGCTGAAGTAGGAATATCTTTTGAGGAGCCAGTTGTATTGTATCTTTGCAGAATGCATCAGCAAAAGAGACCTTTTTTGATGATTGATATTGCTGAGGAGCTAAGGAAGCGAATTCAAAATGTAAAATTCTTTGCAGTTGGTAATGGTCCAGAATTGGGGCTGCTAAAAAGTGAAGTTAGAAAAAGAGAAATGGAAAATACCTTACATTTTTTTGGAACTAGAACTGACTTACCAAAGTTTTATAAAGATAGTGATGTAACATTAATTTGTTCTATAAAAGAAGGGATAGCTGTTATTACTTATGAATCATTGGCAATGGGCGTACCTGTTGTAAGTTCAGACGTAGGGGCGCAACGAGAATTGATTGATGATACAGTTGGTTGTGTTTTACCGATAATGCAAGAGGAAGAAAAAGATTTTGCGGATATTCATTATAGTGAAATTGAGATATTACAATATGTGGATGCCATAGAAGAAATACTTAAAGATAAGGTGAAGTATGGGGAAATGCAGAAGGAATGTCGATTAAAGATTCTTGAAAACCATACAAAAACAATTTTTATAAATACGTGGCAAAAAGAATTTCTGAAACTGAAGTCGGGGTATTGGAAGGGAAAAAGAGAAAAATTAAATGAAGTATTTAAATTAATCCCTAATTTAGCAGACGATTATTTTACTATCTTTCTAGAAATGAATTTGGCAGAATTTCAGTATAGCGCAATGTCTGTAAGGCTTAGACCAATAGAAGAGTTTATTGATAAAGCTAAAAATCGTCAGGTATTTATTTGGGGAGCAAGTAATGGCGGCAAGAAAACGTTGGATCATTTAAGGAATGCCAATATTAGTGGTACTGTGGCATTTATTGATAATGATCCCAATAAAGCAGGATCATTGTTTTGTGAATTACCTGTATATTCACCAAAGGTACTTGAAGAATTACTTGTGGAAGACAAGAAACCATTTGTATTTATTGGCTCAATGTATGTAGAATCAATCAAATCTAGCTTAGAAAATATAGGACTTAAAGCAAATGTTGATTTTGCCGATTGTTTATATATTTTATGAAAAATGCTCCACACATTATTGTATAGGGAACGACAATGTATGTCAGTCTTATGAAGGGATCTCCTGCCAGGTTACTGGAAGTATTATTATCTAAATCGACATTAAAGAATATAAATATTGTCTTTGTTTTTTAAAGAAAATCAAGATTAATGTCAATGGCTGGTATGTATTAATGTGAGAAAATATTGAATTGCTGTGTTCTAAAGGAGGTCTATATCATGAGTTATTCATATAATAAGTGTATTAGCTTAGGTCTAAATTGTGAAGTCTCATTTCAAGTCCAAAGAAGTATGAAAAATTTTGAATCTTATTTTCTCTCTTGGGCATTTCTTTATTCATTTGAGGGCTTACTTAAAGTGTTAGCTGAAATGGAGAAAATTTTTAACTGTGATTTAGAACCCCATGGGACGAATATGTTTCTAATTAAGGAATATTCTATCGCATTTCATGGAAAAGCAAATATTGACTCCATTCGATTAAGTAATGGAAAGTTAGATGAAGTTATGCTAAAGGATGTTAAAGATGAATTGATTAGCAGACAGTTATATTTAGCTGACAAATTTCGCAAAACTTTGAATTCTGGAGAAAAGATATTACTTATTATAAAACCTAATCCAGGTATAGTTGATGTGACAGCATTTGAAGTAAAGAATTACTCTTTACAAATAAGAGAACTTCTATCTAATAAATATCCCAATAGTGACTTTGATTTATTAGTGCTGCAGGAAGAACAACATTTTGAAACAGATTGGAATGAACCTAGAATATTCAATAGGTATATAAGCAAATTTGCTCCTATTCCCAAAGCGAATGAAGCTGATGTTGAGAGTTGGAATAAAATATTTTCGGAGTTTAAATGTATATAACGTGTTACATATAGTTTTAAGGATTCACTTGCTCTTAGATAAAAAAAATTTCTTTCGTATAGAATATAGGTAAATAATGTTGGAAAGCGAATTAATGAAGTTTTGAAAAGAGGTTACTTGTGGAGGAGAAAAGAAAACGTCTTGGAATAGTGACATATGGAATGCTAGGTGGAGGCATAGAAGTATTTATCTTAAATCTTGGTGTATATTTCCAAAAACGCGAGTTTGATGTAACGATAATTACTACAGAAATTCCAGGTGCTTGGTTTCATTGGATTGAAAAGTATGGCCTTAAGGAACTGCATATTGAAGGACTAGGTTATCATTCGCCTGCCCAGCATGTGAGAAAAGTGGCTTCAGCATTATATGATGGTCAATTTGATGTTCTCATTCTTAATCATGCACGCTTTGCTCAGGCAGGATTGGGGATGGGAAAAACTTCTCCGGTGGTTATTCCTGTAGTAAATAGTACAAATGAGTTTTTTGCGCAAATGAGTGCTTATAAATCTGATCTATGTGAGTCTGTTGTTGCGGTAAGTCCAGCTGTAGCCCAAATCGCTTACCGTAGTGGTATAAAGTGTCCGGTGGAAGTCATTCTAAATGGGGTAGCTTGGCCAGAGATGGACGTCCAGGTTATTAGTCGTAATTATGAGCAGCGTGAGTTAAAACTTTTGTATGCAGGACGAGTACGTGACGAGCAAAAAGGTGTTTTTTTACTGCCGGAAATTATAAAAAGACTAGTAGCAAATGATGTAAAATTAACTCTGGATATTGTGGGAGACGGACCTGATCTGATCGAATTGCAAAAACGGTTTAAGGAATATAATTTGGAAGATCATATTAAATACTGGGGGAATGTGGAAGTAGCTGTTTTACATAAAATTATGAGGGCAGATCATGTATTGCTTTTTCCTTCTTACTACGAGGGATTGCCACTTATGCCGATGGAGGCAAGTTTGTGTGGATGTGTGTCGGTGGCTTCATTCTTAGAAGGAATCACAGATGATATGATCACAGATGGACAAAATGGCTTTTTGGTGAAGTGCGGTGATATTGGAGAATTTTGTAGATGTATTGAGCTGCTGTACAATGATCGGGGTTTATTGCGAAAGGTGAGCGACGAGGCGTTGAATTATGCAACCAATAACTTTACATTAGATATAATGGGGCAACAATATTATGACCTGATTACTAGAGCGATAAATAACCAAAGAGTAGTTGATAAAAGTAACAATATTAATGATGAGAGGATAATTCCTTTTATTTCAGGATCGCCTATTGAAAGTGTGGAATTTTATAACCGCCAATGGGTGCAAGGTTTTGAACAAGATTGCTTTATAACGAAGAAGTTTAATTGTAAGAAAGTAGCTATTTACGGGACTTTAAGAAATGGATTATACTTTCTTTTTGATTTGCGAAATACAGGTGCAGAAGTGATGACATTTATAGATAGTAATAAAGAATTGCACGGTAAATCTTTGAACGGAATATCAATAAATGGGCTAAGGTGGCTGGATGATAATTATGATACAATTGATGCCGTGTTGATATCGATAGAAAGCCAAGAAGATGAGAAAGTAAAAGAAGAATTGATCAAAAAATATGCCAGGACGGGATTAGCAATTTATACATGGAAAGAATTGTTGAATGCATCTCAAGCTGATTTGTGAAATTACCTTAGAATGAATTCATAAATGACAGGAGAGCAGTATATATGAATAAGTTCACAACACATGCATCTAGAGTCGTTTCAGCAGTGGTGCCTGTCTATAATGCAGCCGCTTATATTCGTGAGACGATCGAGAGTTTACTGCGACAAGAAGAGCCTCTTGGTGAAATTATCATCGTTGATGATGGCAGTAGTGACAATACCTGTGAAATAGTTGAGAAAGTGGCTGCGACAGACTCAAGATTGAAATTGTGTAGGCTCCCTTATAATCAGGGAGTATCCGCCGCGCGGAATTTTGGTATCCAGGTATCAAATGGTGAGTGGATATTGTTTTTAGATGGGGATGATATTGCCGACGAGAGGTTGTTAATAAGGCAATTGAGCCATGTGCGACAGCTCAGTGAAGAGGGATACGGTGACGTTATTCTTGTTCACAGTGCCTATCAGCAAATAGATGAAATAGGTAATAAAATTAATGGTATTACGCGCTGGAAACAAGTATATCCTCAGGAAATATTGGGTTACTTTTTATTGCGAAATCACATTATTACTACATCTGGTGTATTGGCATACAAAAAAGTTCTAATGCAAACAGGTGGTTTTAATCCAAAATTGCACTATGCAGAAGATTGGGATCTATGGCTTCGATTGGCGCAGAAAGGCGGATTTGGTTATGTAGATGAGCCGCTTGTATTTGTGCGTCGGCATAGCGAAAATACTTCAAAATCAGTGACAACAGGATTACAAGGGGAACAATGTGTTCTGAATCAATATAACATAGAATTGATTAAAACCGCGATTTTCCGACGAGATCTACCATGGGAAGTCAATTCTGCAGATTATGCTGCAATGCTTTTTCGTTTAGATAAGTGGGAGGACGGTTATCATTTTTTAGAACAAGCGCTTGGAATTAATGCTGGATTTTCCACGGGACACTTTCTAAAGGGATTGTATTATGTAAAAAATCAGGAATGGCTAAATGCAAGACAGAGTTTTGAACAAACGCTGATGCTGGATGAACAACATGGTGCTGCTCTAAATAATTTAGGGGCATTGCTGGCAGCGAAAATGAGAACAAATGAAGCCCTATATTGTTTAAATAGAGCTTTAGAAATCTTTCCAGGTTACTTAGATGCAAAACGTAATATAGAACTATTATCAAATATGAACGGCAAAAGTCTCAATTATGATGAATTGCATTTTACATGGCGGGAGTTAAGACCAGTTTTGCTTGCTTATTCTGAATAGCATAATTGCACTACAATGGGAGAAACGTGATGAAGAGTTATAAATGCCTAAAGTTTGACCGATATGTTTCGGAGAATTATACATTGCTACCTGTTCGTGAGCAGGACATTATGCTGATTAAGGACTGGCGTAATTCGCAGCTAGACGTTCTTCGCCAAAAGTACATTTTGACAGAGGAAATGCAGCGCGGCTATTTCGAAACAGTAGTTTGGCCTTCTTTTGAATTGGAACAGCCGCAGCAGCTTTTATTCAGTTTCCTTAAGCAGGATGTTTGCATCGGTTATGGCGGGATCGTTCATATTAGTTGGGAAGATCGGCGAGGAGAAGTCTCCTTTTTGCTGAATTCAGAACGTGTGTCAGCTTCTAATGTGTACCATCAAGATTTTCTATCATTTTTAAACTTGATTAAACAAGTAGCTTACGAAGGGCTTAGTTTTAATCGTCTGTTTACTGAAACATTTGATATTAGACCATTTCATATTTCAATTTTAGAAGAAGCGGGTTTTCTTTGCGAGGGTCGTATGAAGCAGCATGTCTACTTGAATGACGCCTTTGTTGATTCGGTACTTCATGGGCATATAAGGGGGTATGATAATAGTGTGGACAAATAAACGAGTTTTTATTAGCGGTGGCAACGGTGTGATCGGGAGGGAGCTTGTTAAAAAGCTTCACGAGCAAGGGGCCACAATTTTTGTTGGTGATTTAAAACCCTTTTCGTCCGATCTTCCGCAGGATATTATGTATCGTCAAGGTGATTTGAATTATGTAACACCACAAGAAATCTTAAGTTTCAAGCCGGAATATTTTTTCCATTTAGCTGCAACATTTGAGCGTTCGATAGAAACCTATGAATTCTGGGAAGAGAATTTTTGGCACAATGTCAAGCTGAGCAATCACTTAATGTCGATTATGAAAGATTGTCCTACTTTGAAACGGGTTATATTTGCTTCTAGCTATCTAATATATGATCAGAGTTTATATCAATTTGATACCCCTCAAGATAGGGCATGCCGATTAACTGAAACTGCTTGTATCAGTCCGCGGAATTTAACAGGAATGGCCAAATTGATGCATGAAGTGGAATTGGGATTTTTAAGTGAATTTAATCAAGAGCAATTTAGTGTGGTAACGCCACGTATTTATCGCGTATATGGTAAGGGCTCTCGAGATGTCATTTCACGATGGACTCGAATGCTCTTAGCAGGTGAGACCATAAAAGTATACGGGCAGGAGGGGATATTTGACTATATTTATGCTGGAGATGTAGCAGAAGGGCTAGTTCGTTTGGCCGATTCATCTGTGCAGGGAGTGGTGAACTTAGGCAAAGATCATGCACGTAAAGTAAGAGAAGTATTGGACGTTTTTAAGAACTATTTTCCGGAGATGAAAACGGAATTCATGGCAGAGCACACTCATTTTGAAGCATCACAGGCTAATATGGACTATATGTATGAACAAGTGAATTGGATACCAACTGTTGAAATTGAGGACGGGATTCGTATGTTGGTGGAATATGAACGAAATGTCCTAAATAACCAAGAAATTACTAAAAAGAAAAAAGCTAATGTTTTATTAACTAGCGCCTCGAGAAAAGTGCCACTCCTTCAAGCTCTGAAAAAAGCCATGCAAAAAGTAGGATCCTATAGTCAATTAATCGCTGCGGATAGTGATGAGTCGTGCCTGGCTCGATATTTTGCTGACGATTTCTGGCATATGCCATCGTTGGACAGGATGACTGATGATAAGTTGATTTATGAACTCACAGCTAGAAATGTAAGAGTTGTTGTGCCTTCCCGTGATGGTGAACTTATCTTTTGGAGTACACGTAAGGAGTGGCTAGGTCAGCATGGTATTCAAGTTATGGTATCAGATTTGACTGCTGTTGAGTATTGTCTTGATAAACTTAAGTTTTATGAATTTTGTTGTAAACACGATATTCCGGCCATTATGACAACTGATCAATTGGAGAATTTAGATGCTGAAAGGTATGTGGTAAAGGATCGCTATGGAGCTGGTTCGCAGAATATAGGAATAAATCTTACGCGGACAGAGGTGCAGCAACATGCGGTTAAACTTAAACAACCTATTTTTCAGTCCTACATAGAAGGGCGAGAGTATAGCATTGATGTTTATGTAGACCGTACAGGACAAAGCAAAGGCCTAGTGTGCCGTTCTCGAGACCAAATTGTCAACGGTGAGTCCCAAATAACAACAATCATACATGATGAGCGACTGGAACGGCTTTGTGGGGAATATGTTACAAAATTACAACTTTATGGACATGTAGTATTACAATTGATTATAGACATGCAGCAGAAGGTTCATTTAATTGAATGTAATTCTCGTTTCGGTGGCGCATCTACTCTTGGACTGGCTGCTGGAGTAGATAGTTTCTTTTGGTTTTTGTTGGAAGCAAGTGGACAAGATATTAGTTCGTATCCATTTCTAAAAACAAATCGCATTCTTTGCCAAGTTCGATACTTGTCAGATGTTGTATTGGATATATAGACTAAATATAACTGTAAACTTTTCGATAAAGAAAGACATTTTCGTTTTGATAGCCAAAATGGAGGAGTACTAAATGGAGCACAAATATGAAATATTCTGGAATTGCGATGGACATACAGTTATTGATTGTCAAAGTTGTGGATTCAAGCATGTCTATCCATTACCAAATCAAAATGAGGTAGATAAGCTTTACAAAGAATCTTATCATACTGATATAAAACCCTTTCCTTACGATATATTTACCGAAGAGCAGATAAAAGAAACTAAAAATCAAGTAATGATGGATGAAACATATCGAAGTATATATGATAAAGTAGTTGAATTAAAAAAAGATCCTTATCAAGATATAGTAGATATCGGATGTGGTAATTTCTTATTAGCATATTTCTTTAAAAGTAAAGGGTGGGCAGAGTACTGTATTGAGCCGAGTAAGGATGCTGCGATTTATCTGGAGCGATTTGGTCTTACTGTGATGAATCGGACGCTTGAAGAAGTCGATACTACACAATTTCAAAACGTATCGTTTGTAAATTTGCGATTTGTTTTAGAGCATCTTACGGATCCATTAGAAGCTTTGCAAAAAGTTTATCAAATTTTATCACCTGGTGGAATAATACGAATTTGTGTGCCAAACGATTTTAGTGAAGGCCATTTAGCATATATGAAACATTTCCAGGAAAGACCTAGATGGGTTTGCTTACCTGATCATATTAATTACTTCAATTTCGACTCTCTGAACAGGTTGTTAACTAAAGTTGGATTCAATGAAGTATATCGGACAACTGATTTTCCTTTAGAGTTATTGCTAATGGGCGGTATAAATTATTATGATAGTGAGGTACAGCACCAGAAAGTTGGTCCCTTTATTGCAAATTTTCAAGGATCATTAATGAGTATAGACAGAAGAGAAATATTAAATAATTTTTATGATTCAATAGCGAAGGTGGGTTTTGGTAGAACGGTACATATGTATGCAATTAAACCTCTATAAGTAGGATAATGTTTATTAAGTATAAAATTTACTGATTGTGCTTGGAATGATAGAGTGATTTTAATTAATTAGCTTAAGCAAGTTATCAAGAAATCTATTTATTACGATACTTATATAGGGTGATAATAATGGTCATAGTATTTGATCTTGACGATACACTTTATGATGAAATCACATTTGTGCAAAGCGGCTTTAAAGCAGTAGCTAAGCATTTATTTGAAACCTATGCTGTGCCTATTTCAGTTAGCTATTTATTTATGCTTGAGCATTTACAGTTAGGTAGAGGCAAAATCTTTGATGATACTCTTCAACATTTTGGTGTGTTCTCAAAGAAGGAAGTTGTACGGTGTGTTACTGTTTATCGTAGTCATGTTCCTAAGATACATTTATATGATGATACTGCAAGGTGTCTACAGCGATTCAGCAATGTCCCCATGTACATTGTCACTGATGGCAATAAACTAGTGCAAAAAAATAAATTGGTAGCATTGGGACTTTACCAACGTGTTAAATTTTGTTTTATCACCCATCGATATGGTATAAAAAATGCGAAGCCCTCGCCGCATTGTTTCTTGAAAATATGTGAGAGAGAAAAGACTGAACCTCGAGAAGTTGTATATATTGGGGACAATCCTCATAAGGACTTTGTTAAGATCAAGGCATTAGGCTTTAAAACTGTACGCATGATGCGAGGCTATTTTAAAGATGTTGTGAAGTCTTCTGAATTTGAGGCTCATTTTCAAATTCGGTCTTTGGATGAATTAAATAATGAATTCTTGAGTAAGGTATTTGAGGCTCAAGACGTGTAAAGGTTATTTATGAGGAGAGGCTAATAAAATGCAGTCGATTAAAATTGAACATTATACCATTGGCAGAGAACAGCAGCCGCTTATCATTGCGGAAATGTCAGGAAATCATAACCAATCACTAGACCGTGCTTTAGCTATTGTAGATGCCGCAGCTGATTGTGGAGTACAAGCATTAAAACTGCAGACATATACCGCAGATACAATGACAATTGATAGTGATGAAGGAGAATTCTTTATTGATGATCCTAATAGTCTATGGAAGGGAAATTCTCTTTATAAGCTGTATCAGCAGGCTTATACACCTTGGGAATGGCATAAACCGATTTTTGATCGTTGCCAGGAACATGGCATTCTTGGCTTTAGCACTCCTTTTGATGAAAGTGCGGTTGATTTTCTTGAATCTCTTGATGTACCCTGTTATAAAATTGCTTCTTTTGAAATGACAGATTTGCCTTTGATTCGCAAAGTGGCAGCCACAGGAAAGCCCATGATCATATCTACGGGTATGGCAACAGTGGCAGAAATTGATGAGACAGTACGGGTTGCAAGACAGTCCGGATGCCAGAAGCTTATTCTGCTCAAATGTACAAGCACCTATCCTGCGGCGCCAACAAATACCAATCTAATGACAATTCCCCATATGGGGAAATTATTTGATTGTCAAGTTGGATTATCTGATCATACTATGGGGATCGGTGCGTCGATAGCTAGTGTTGCATTAGGTGCTACTATTATTGAAAAGCACTTTACGCTGTCAAGGAGTGATGGAGGAGTGGATTCAGCCTTTTCTTTAGAACCGCCAGAGATGAAAGCAATGGTTACAGAGTGTAAGCGGGCTTTTCAGGCATTAGGGCAAATCACTTATGGTCCTATGAAAGAAGAAGAATTATCATTGCACCATCGACGCTCTTTATATGTAGTGGAGGATATACGAAAAGGGGAATTTTTCACTAAAAAAAACGTAAGAGCGATTCGACCGGGTTTAGGCTTACCAACAAAATATCTGGATATTGTTATTGGAAGGAAAGCTCAACAAAATGTGAGCCGAGGGACTCCTGTCAGTTGGGATTTTCTGTAGAGTTAAACTTGTAGTAAGTATATTGTTTAAATGCCTAATTATGGAGATAGGAGTTTTATAAATGAACGGCAGAGTTTTACTATTTAAAGGACAATCTCGATATAATGTAGTTCGAGATTTTATTGATGACTTAGCTGCAGCCTTTAATGAACTGGGGAAGGAAACTTTAGTTGTAGATTTGTCTTTAGAAAGTCATACCCCCCAAGTTATTCAAGAGGCTTTTAGTAAAGAATGTGCTTTTGCATGCGGGTTTAACTTAAATGGTTGTGATCTTGGATTTGGTCAGGAGGGAATAAAGTTTCTTCAGGACGTTGGGATTCCTTATGTTGGAATGCTCGTTGATAATCCATTATATCATTTTGATAAGTTTCGCTTTATTAATGCGGTTGGCATGCCAGAAAATTTTGTTATTACATGTGTGGACAAATATCATTTGGAACTGATGAAGTGTTGCAGCAAGATTAGCTTTAGTGCTTTTTTACCTCATGCAGGATCTTGTGCAGCTCAGGCAGATCGATTTAAGGATATGGATCGAAGAAGTAAGGATATTGTTTTTTGTGGATCGTATAGTAAACCTAGTATTTCATGGGCTAATAGTGGTGCCGATTTTTTACTGGATGATGTTGCAGAATGTATGTTAAGTACAGAAAATATCCAGGTTCAAGATGCTTTACAGGAGGTGCTAAAGGCAAGGAATTATACTCTAAGTCCAGAATTTTTTCAACGACTATTATGCTTATCAGTCCATGTTGATTATTATGTTAGAAGTATACGGCGTGGGAAGTTAATCAGCGAATTGGCTAAGTTAGGGGCAAGTTTAAACATATATGGAAACGGATGGGAAGATCTGTCTTGTACAAAAACAATTAATGTTCATAAGGCAGTAAATTTTCAAGAAGCATTGTTACTTATGGCAGATGCAAAAATTACCCTCAATCTTGTGAATTCCTTTTCATATGGTTCTCATGAACGAGTTTTTTCTGCGATGCTTAACGGTTCAGTTGCTTTGACGGATTCAAATGGGTATTGGCGTGATGAGTTTGAACAAGATAAGGAGATAGTGACTTATTCGACTTTAAAGGTAGATGAATTGCCACAAGTAACTGCAACGTTGTTGGCAGATATACCTCGTCTTAATTCTATTGCTGAGGCTGGACAGAAAAAAGTCGAGCAAAATCATACGTGGAAAGCACGTGCTCAAGAGATTATTAAACTTGTTCAGATGTTGGACGGAATTAGTCAATAGATATTTACATTTTTAATACAGATAAAATGAAGTGATTTGTGGGTGACAGGAGAGGTAAGAGGATGAATGAATGGAAGCAAATATTGATAAAGCAAGACGTAACAATACATGATACTCTTCGTATCATAGACTCCAGTGCGATGCAGATAGCATTAGTTGTTGATGAGGAAAATCGTTTATTGGGAACTGTAACAGATGGAGATATACGTCGCGGTATATTAAAAGGAATTCATTTAGAGGATCCTGTCAAAAATATCATGAACCCTCATCCAACCGTCGCTAAGTCTTACGAGCGTCGAGATATTGTATTGGCTGTTATGAAGTTGAAACGCTTAAATCATATACCAGTTTTAGATGATGATGGACGAGTTATTAATGTAGAGACCTTACAGGATTTACTGCAGACAGACGTAAAAGAAAATATTGTGGTTCTGATGGCTGGAGGACTAGGAACTAGGTTGCGTCCCTTGACGAATGAATGCCCCAAGCCTCTTTTGAAAGTGGGAGGAAAGCCCGTTCTAGAAACGATTCTTGAGAATTTTATGGAATATGGGTTTCGAAAATTCTATTTATCGGTGAATTATAAAGCAGACATGATTAAAGAGTATTTCGGCGATGGAAGTCGCTGGGGAATTGAAATCCATTACATTTATGAGGATAAGCAATTGGGAACAGCAGGAGCTTTAAGTCTGCTGCCTGAGGAAACAGAACAACCAATATTGGTGATGAATGGTGACTTATTAACGAAGGTGAATTTTCAGCAGCTTCTTGATTTTCATAGTGTACATCAAGCACAGGCTACAATGTGTGTGCGAGAATATCAATTTCAAGTCCCTTATGGTGTTGTAAAGTTAGAACAAAACCGTTTGACAGGCATTGATGAAAAACCAGTTCAACGTTTTTTTGTGAATGCTGGTATCTATGTACTTGACCCTAAAGTGTTGAGACTTATTCCGAAAAACGAGTTTTTCGATATGCCTACTTTGTTCAAAAATATTTTTGATCAAGATGGAGAGACAACAGCTTTCCCGATTAGAGAATATTGGATGGATATTGGTCAGGTCAATGACTATGAACGAGCCAATATTGAATTTGAAGAGGTATTCGGATGATTCACGGCAAAAGCGTTTTAGCCATTATTCCAGCGCGGGGAGGATCAAAAGGAATTCCAGGGAAAAATACGATTGATGTTGCTGGCAAGCCACTGATTGCTTGGACAATTGAAGCTGCCAAAGCTTCAAAATACATCGACCGTCTTATTCTTTCCTCTGATGATGATCAAATTATTAATGTAGCTGCTCAGTGGGGATGCGAGTCTCCATTTAAGCGGCCAGACGAATTGTCTCAGGATGATACTCCGGGCATTGCACCTGTTTTACATGCATTGTCAATGGTGCCTATATTTGATTTTATAGTTTTATTGCAGCCAACTTCCCCTTTGCGTAGAACAATTGATATTGATGGCTGCATTGAACGGTGCATTACTCAGCAAGCTAATTGCTGCGTTTCGGTTACGCAACAGGATAAAAGTCCTTTTTGGATGTATTATATTGCTCCAGATGGATTATTAGAACCGGTTGTCCCTACTCATGATCAGGTAGCTGTCCGGCGTCAGGATTTACCCGTTGTTTATGCCCTAAATGGTGCTGTATATGTTGCTTGTTGCGAGTGGTTGCTAGCTACAAAATCTTTTTTATCAAAAGAGACCATTGCCTATCCCATGCCTAAGGAATACTCAGTAGATATTGATTCATGGATGGATTTGCAATTAGCAAGATTATTGCTGAAAGTAACATAATGCATTAAATGTAGAGATAGGAGATTGAGTTACTAAAATCAAAATGCAAAAGTTATGCCTTATAGCCGCTTAGTGGAAGTTACTTTCACTTGATTGTGGCATACTTCTCCATATAGTAAAAGCGAGTTCGTGTAAGTTTGGGGTAAGGGAAGGTGAGACAATGAAAATATGTTTATGCATGATCGTGAAGGATGAAGAAAAGTACTTGAAAACTGCTCTGACTAGTGCATTGAAATTGGCTGATACGGCTGTGGTCGTTGATACTGGCTCCAATGATAAGACAATGGATATTTTAAGAGAGTTTGGCGAGCGGGTTGAGATACGGCATTTTCAATGGATTAATGATTTTTCAGCAGCAAGAAATTATTCTCTTGAAGGTATCAATGCGGATTGGATATTAGTAATGGATGCAGATCAACGGCTAATTTGTGATGCAAAAGCGATACGAGAGATGCTAGCTAATAGTACTGCAGAAGGTTATGATATTGTGGAAGAATCGCACATGGGTGGAGGCGCTAAGTCAAAAACCATGGCATATGTCAAGTTATTTAGAAATAAGGGATATCAGTATCATAGAGCTGTTCATGAGCAATTGAATATTAATCAGTCTGCCGTTGAAAGCTTACAAGAGTCGATCTGCAAAATTATTCACTATGGATATTTAGAACAAAATATGAAAGAGAAAAACAAGGCTAAAAGGAATCTAGATATTTTGCTGACCGAATTGAAGAAGAATCCGCAAGATGATTTTCTCTATTTCCATATTGGTGCTACCTATGGTGCCATGGAAGAGTATCAAAGGTCTCTGGAATATTATTTTAAGTGTCTGGAATTAAAACAAGAAATAGGTTTTAGTAACTTTCATTTTAATTTAATTAAACGCATTGCCCTCAATTATTTGATGCTAGAAGAATTTGATGAGTGTCGAAGATTTATTGATAAAATCTTGACGAATAAAAACTGTGAAGAATTTGTTGATTTATTTTTTATCAAAGGTCTTTGCTTTAAAGCACAAAAAAGGCATGAAGAGGCTGTGCAAATCTTTAGTTATTGTTTAAAAATTGGTGAAACAGGTGATTTTCCAACGGTATATGGGAGGGGGAGCTTTTTAGCAAAGCTTGAACTTGCACGGATTTATGCCAACACAGGTAAGGTTAACTTAGCAGCAAGTACCTATGAAGAAGCTCTACAAGATTCACATAACCAATATAAAGAAGGAATGGACGAGTATAAGAACTTCTTAAGTGAGAAGGGGTTGCTTTGTACTTCTTAATGATAAATGCAAGTCTTAATATTTTTTATTGAGACTTGCATTTTACTTCTAATAAGCTTATAATATAGGTTAAGAACCTATTGCTTAGGTCTGTGGTTGAAAGTCGAGGCCAGTCGCAGGCGAAACGATCCACATAAGGAGTCCAAAGCGGCTCTGAGCATGGTGCGGTTTAGGGGTAAGTCCTGCCGAGTTATTAGCTACGTCAGCTAGATTCGAGAGTGGTAGTAGTGAGGAGATTGATTTCTTATTAGCGAACCTTCCAGCAGGCGGGTGTGGGGGCAAAGACCAGGTCAGCTAAGCAGTGTGGTCCTTTAGAATTCATAAGGTGAGGGGATTTCTTTAATGGCTTTTCAGGACAAAACTCTAAAATGTAAGGACTGTGGCGTAGATTTTGTGTTTACAGCAGGAGAACAGGAGTTTTACGCAGAAAAGGGATTTGAAAATGAGCCTGCACGTTGTCGCGAGTGTCGCGATGCAAAAAAACGCAGTCGCGAGGGCGGAGAACGTCAATCATCGCAACGAGAAATGCATGAGGTGGTTTGTGCTGGATGTGGTATTACTACACAAGTGCCATTTAAGCCTCGTAATGATAGACCGGTTTATTGTCGGGAATGTTTTACAGCACAAAGATCATAAGTACGCAGCACTCGGATGAGAAATCATCCGAGTTTTTTGTTTGTTCCTTAAGAAGCTGATTGTGAACGGTTAATTGTGGGCGCTTTGTTAAAATAAAAATATTGTTAAATATTCCTGTAAAATCATTGACTAAATATGCATAAATAATGTATAATTATAAAGAAATTAAGGATGTACGCAGGAGGATTATATATGTCAAAGAAATTTATGTCGTTACTAATGATTGTGGTGCTGATTGCATCATTTGGATTGGTTGGATGCAGTAAAGAGGGAGGATCCACTGCCAAAGTATTGAAAGTGGGTACCGATGCAGGTTTTGCTCCATTTGAGTTTCAAGATGAAAAGTCCAAAGAATATGTGGGTTTTGATATGGATTTGATTAAAGCCTTAGGTAAACAAATGGGTTATGAAGTACAAATTCAAAATATGAATTTTGATGGATTGATTCCTGGTTTAGAAGCAAATAACATTGATGCAATTGCTTCTGGTATGACGATAACAGAGGCTAGAAAGCAAAAAGTGAATTTTACGAAGCCGTATTATCAAGCTGGATTAACTATCGTAGTGAAAAGTGAAAATAATTCGATTAAGAACTTTAAAGATTTAGAAGGCAAGAAAATTGCAGTGCAGATTGGCACTACTGGCGCTGCAGAAGCTAAGAAAATTAAAGATGCGCAAGTTCGTGAGTTTAATAATGCTCCAGAAGCATTTATGGAATTAAAAGCTGGCGGTGTAGATGCCGTTGTGAATGATAAACCTGTTAATGAATATTATATTGCCCAATCGGGAAGCAAAGATGCCAAAGCTGTTGGCGAACCTTTGCAGGCTGAAGAATATGGGATTGCCGTTGCCAAGAAGAACACTGAGCTGGCAGGTAAATTAGATAAAGCTCTTGATGAGCTGAAAAAGAATGGCGAATATGAAAAAATATACGTAAAATGGTTTGGTAAAAAACCTGCAATATAAATTAAGAAAAGTATAATGTATACATAGAGGGACAGGGTGAAAACCCAGTCCCTTTTTGTTATATTTCAATAAAAAAGTATTGACTAAATATCCAATGCCTATGTATAATTATTAACATTACAATGTTACAAAAAATATCTGGGAGGAAATGAAAATGTCTAAAAAAATACTATCCTTGTTCGTTGTTGGGATATTTATCCTGTCGTTAGGTTTAGTCGGGTGTGGTAAGCAGGAGGCTAAGCCTGCTAAAGTGTTGAAAGTAGGATCGGAAGCTGCTTTTGCCCCCTTTGAGTTTCAAGATGAGAGTACAAAAGAATATGTAGGTTTTGATATTGATTTAATTAAAGCCATTGGTAAACAAATGGGTGCGGAAGTGCAGATTCAAAATATGGGATTTGATGGATTGATTCCTGGTTTAGAAGCTAACAGTATTGATTTGGCTATTTCAGGAATGACGATTACAGAAGAACGTGCCAAAAAAGTAAGCTTTTCTAAGCCTTATTATAAATCAGGTTTGACGATGGTTGTAAAAAGTGATAATACCAGTATTAAGTCTTTCAAAGATTTAGAAGGTAAAAAGATTGCTGTTCAATTAGGAACTACTGGTGCAGATGAAGCTAAAAAAGTAAAAGATGCCCAAATTCGTGAATTTAATAGCGCCCCAGAAGCTTTTTTAGAGCTCAAAGCTGGTGGTGTTGATGCCGTTGTAAATGATAAACCAGTTAATGAGTATTATATTGCTAAAACGGGCGGTAATGATGCTAAAATGGTTGGTGAACCTCTAACTGCTGAAGATTATGGTATTGCGGCTTCAGGTAAGAATAAAGAGTTAATTGCTCAAGTTGACAAAGCAATAGAAGAATTAAAAAAGAATGGCGAATATGAAAAAATTTACGTAAAATGGTTTGGTAAAAAGCCGTAATTTAAATTATCGTACAAATAGACATGGGAGCGTTTATGACTAAACGTTTCCATGTTTTTTATGTGTGTATTGCGTTATGAAAAAAGCAACATTAATCTGTCATTGCGAGCATAGCGAAGTAATCTCTTGTTTGCTAAAAGATTGCTTCACTCTGTTCGCAATAACAAAGGAGAACGTCAATAGTTTTATTACGCGAAGAGTGGACATTTAACAGCATGTTTACCTTAAAAACACAAAAAATGCTTGATGATTCAGAAAAAAGATGTAAAATAGTAGAAGGTAAAGAAAACGAGTTGTTATAGGAGGGTATTGGATTGTCTAAAAAAATGCTTGGTTTAATGGTAGTTGGAATTTTGGTATTATCCTTGGGTTTAGTGGGCTGCGGCCAAAAGCCTGCAGATACTAACAAGGCTAAAGTATTAAAAATTGGTGCAGAGATGACGTTTCCACCTTTTGAATTCCAGGAAGAAGGCAATAAAGAATATGTTGGCTTTGACATGGATTTGGCAAAAGCAGTGGCAAAACAAATGGGCTATACGACAGAAATTCAAAACATTGGTTTTGACGGATTGATTCCTGCTTTGGAAGCAGGCAATATTGATATGATTGTTTCGGGTATGAGTATTACAGAAGAGCGCAGTAAAAAAATAGCGTTTTCTAAGCCATACTATAAATCAGGATTGTCCATCGTGGTTAAAGGGGACAACAATTCGATTACTAACTTTAAAGATTTGGAAGGTAAAAGAATTGCTGTACAAATTGGTACTACAGGTGCAGAAGAAGCTAGAAAAATAAAAGATGCAAAGGTACGGGAGTACAACAGTAATTCCGAAGCATATATGGAACTGAAAGCTGGCGGCGTAGACGCTGTAGTAAATGATTTGCCGGTAAATGAATATTACTTAACAAAAAGTGGCGAGAAAAATGCTAAAATCGTCGGCGATATCATGAATGCCGAAGAATATGGCATGGCTGTAACCAAGAAAAATACGGAACTGGTAGAAAAAGTAAATAAGGCAATCGATGAATTAAAGAAAAATGGTGAATATGAAAAAATTTATGTAAAATGGTTTGGTAAAAAACCACAATTATAAAAAAATGAAGAGGCTGTCTCAATTGATATTTGAGGCAGCCTTTGCTATTTCTTTACTATACAAGAGGAAACTATATCCCAAACATAACGTTTGAATCATCTCCAGCATCTTCTTTGTTAATGCCTCCCATATTGAAGCGATAGGATAAACCCCAATAAAAGCCATCACATTTTTTATCGTTAAACTTCCCAACTCGGTAAGTAAAATTGGTTTTCAAATCATCAGTCAGCTTATAGCTTAATCCAATTTGTGATTCGCGGAAATGACTGCCGATAACTTGGGAAGCGTAGTAATCCCAGTCTTCATTCAAAATACCGGTAGTTGCTGCTCCCAAAAAAGATTTGTTATGAGAATTCATTTCTGCATTGCCTACAATAAAACGAGAGCTAGGACCAAAGTTGAATTGTGCATAGGTTTCATTAACCTTGTATCCAGCGGAACGCCAATTTGTCTTTTCGAACCCAACTGTTAGTGTATGTGTAATTTTATAATCAAAGTTGTAATTATTCCCACTATCACTACTGTTGTGGATCATGAAGTCTACGTTTAAATCTCCGGTTTCTAAATTTTTAACTGGAGCAGCCATTGCAGTGCCAAGCATTAAGTATGTACAAAAAAAAGATACGATTGCTGTTTTCGTTTTTTTCTTCAACATAAAAAATCCCTCCTAAATATTTTGATAAACTTTCAATTAAAATAATTATCGCTGTTTATTTTTGTTTTTTGCTTTGAAAATAAAAAAAGCTGCTTTAAGTCAGACTAGTTTACATCTATTGTATCTTTGTAGATTCTTTGTTTTGTTATTTAAAGGGGGATATAGTGCAGAACCTTAAGGAACCTCGTATTTCAAAGATTGTATAGCACTTTGCTGAGGATTGACAGCGTTGCTCTATGTGTTTATAATCATAGTGTTGCGTTATTATATATGCATACATATTTTTTGAATTAAGGGTGAAGACTATGAACTTTGATTTTGATTTAATTGTGCGTTCCTTTCCCCTTTTGTTAGTCGGTGCAGGGGTAACGGTGCAAATTACAGCATTTAGCGTGAGTCTGGGTTTGCTAATTGGTATGTTTGTTGGAATTGCACGTTTATCCAATACTTGGATTATTAAAGCATTAGCTGCAGTGTACGTCGATTTTATTCGCGGTACACCATTGCTCGTGCAGATTTTTCTTATTTACTTTGCACTGCCGATTATTGTAGGACAGAGGATTGATCCATTTATTGCTGCAATTACTGCTTGCAGTATTAACAGCGGCGCCTACGTTGCAGAAATTTTTCGCGGCGGAATTCAGTCCATTGACAAAGGACAGATGGAAGCAGGACGTTCTCTAGGTATGACTTGGGGACAGACTATGCGCCATATTATATTACCGCAAGCTTTTAAACGCATCATCCCGCCTTTGGGCAATGAATTTATTGCAATGATGAAAGATTCTTCTTTAGTATCGGTAATTGGTTTTGAAGAGCTTACGAGAAGAGGGCAGTTAATTATTGCTCGGACCTACGGGTCTTTTGAAATATGGTTATCTGTTGCTTTTATTTATTTGATTATGACCTTCACGATTTCACGTTTGGTAGATTACTTGGAGCGGAGGTACAAAATCGATGATCGACATTAAAAATGTGCATAAACATTTTGGTAAACTTCATGTTTTAAAAGGAATTAATGCTCATATTGCTGAAAAAGAAGTTGTCGTTATTATAGGACCGAGTGGTTCAGGTAAGAGTACCTTGCTCCGCTGCATTAACTATTTAGAAGAGCCAACAGAGGGCGAAATTGTAGTAGATGGCATTCCTCTTACAAATCAGGCCAATATTAACAAAGTGCGGGAAGAAGTAGGAATGGTTTTTCAGCGCTTTAATTTATTTCCGCACAAATCAGTATTGGAAAATATCATCTTGGCGCCAATGACTGTGCGAAAAACACCGAAGTCTGAGGCGATTAAAATAGCTCAAGATTTACTGGTTAAGGTTGGACTAGCTGATAAAGAACATGCTTATCCAGAACAGTTGTCAGGTGGACAGCAGCAGCGGGTTGCAATTGCCAGAGCTTTGGCTATGAAGCCTAAAATCATGCTATTCGATGAACCAACTTCTGCACTGGATCCGGAAATGGTTAAAGAAGTACTGGATGTTATGAAATCCTTAGCTCATGAGGGGATGACAATGGTAATTGTTACTCATGAAATGGGCTTTGCCCGCGAAGTTGGGGATCGAGTTCTTTTTATGGATGAAGGACGTCTTGTAGAAGAAGGTTCGCCAGAAGAGATTTTTACTCATGCCAAAGAGGAACGAACGAAATCATTTTTATCTAAAATATTGTAAGAAAAAGGATGATTTATATATAAATTCCAGGCTGTGTGATTTGACACACATATCCAGGAATGTTATACTTTAGTTAGTGGTCACGTGGTTGGCCTCAGTTTATTGTTTATTTTAGGAGGAGTTTCATAATGATTGGTAAAGTAAAATGGTTTAGTTCTGAAAAAGGCTATGGTTTCCTTGAAAGAGAAGATGGTGGCGATGTATTCGTACATTTCTCAGCAATTCAAGATCAAGGCTTCAAAACTTTAACTGAAGGTCAACAAGTTGAGTTTGACATTGTTGATGGCGCACGTGGACCGCAAGCAGCTAACGTTGCTAAAGCTTAATAGATTTTGAGCAAATATACCCGGCTATTATAGCCGGGTTTTTTGATTATATAAACCCTTTGCGTACTTTGCGCCTTTGTGGCTCAGTCCGTTTTATACTTAGAAGAAGCGGCAGCTCCTCTTAAGTGTTAGCATATATAATTATCGAAATAGTTTAAATTTATAAAGGACTTTAGTATCTCTATGGAGAATAATACTTATATGACACTGAAAGGAGATGGGCGATTATGGCAATCATCGTACGAGGCAAAAATATTGAAATTACGCCAGCACTAAAGGAGTATGTAGTAAAACGCACAAGTAAGATTACAAAATACTTCGATACTCTAGGAGAAATTACAGCTATTTTAGCTGTAGAAAAAGGTCGCCATATTATTGAATTGACTGTGCCGGTTAATGGTATGATTCTCAGAGGCGAGGAAGCCACTGCTGATATGTATACTTCCATTGATTTAGTTGTAGACAAAATTGAAAAACAAATTGAAAAATATAAAACTAAAATTTCCCGCCGCATGAAAGCAGGTGCTTTTAAAGGGGAATTAGTGGCAGCTACAGCTGCTCCAGAAGTCGAAGAGCTGCATGTTGTGAAGACGAAGCGATTTGCTGTTAAACCGATGGATATTGAAGAGGCTATTTTACAGATGAATCTTGTCAATCATGATTTTTATGTATTTAGCAATTCAGAAACCGAAGAGGTTAATGTAGTATACCGCCGCAAAGATGGGCGATATGGCTTGATCGAACCTGATTTTAACTAAGATAGATATTGTTTAAGGTTAGTTAAAATAAAGAAATAGTGCAGAGTTAAAGAGTAAGCACAAGGTAAACCAGATGAAATATGTTTCATCTGCGTTTACTTTGTGCTTTTTTTATATAATGCCAAGTGGTTAACACCCCCTTTTCTGCCATTATGAAGGGGGAAGGAGGAATAATACTATGGGGATATTTACGGAAAAGACAAGCACGTTATCACGGAGAAAGTTCTTTAAATTGCTTGGAGGCATAGGGATGACGGGGGCTGCTGCTTCTATATCTGGCTGTACTACTGAAGCGGTTGGAGGAAAAGGATGGATACCTGGGCAGTATCAAGTACCTGGGAATTGGCCGGTGAAGGTTAAAGGACGTATCCCGATTGATCCTCAAAACCCATCTATTGTGAGGGATGATCAAAAATGCATTTTGTGCGGTCAGTGTTTGGATGTTTGTGAGAAAGTGCAGACGGTCTACGGATATTATGATTTGCCGATAAAAAAAGATATTACCTGTGTGCACTGTGGACAGTGTGCCTTGTGGTGCCCAACGGCATCAATTAAAGAAAGGGACGATATTCAAAGTGTACTGCGAGTATTAGACGATTCTAATATGCATGTTATCATTCAAACAGCTCCTGCAACTCGTGTTTCCCTTGGGGAAGAGTTTGGCCTGCCGCCCGGCAGCATAGTAGAAGGACAGCAGGTTGCCGCTCTTAAAAAGTTAGGTTTTGATTCCGTATTTGATACAAATTTTAGCGCAGATATAACAATATTGGAAGAGGCGGCAGAGCTGTTGAATCGTTTAGAGCAAAGTAATATCTTACCGCAGTTTACCTCCTGCTGCCCAGGATGGGTAAAATTCTGCGAATACTATTATCCTGATTTACTATCCCATCTATCCTCTGTGAAGTCTCCCCAGCAAATTTTAGGGGCTTTGGCAAAGACGTATTACAGTGAAAGAGTTGGAATAGCACCTGAAAATATTGTTTCTGTGGCTGTTATGCCTTGTACTGCAAAAAAGTTTGAGTGCCAGCGACCGGAAATGAATTCTGCTGGGCGAATCATTGGAAATCCTCGAATTCGTGACGTGGATTTTATATTAACGACTAGAGAATTAGCGAGTTTAATGAAATTGCGAAAGATTGATCTCAATGGTTTGGACAATGAAGCATATGATCAGTTGATGGGAGAAAGCAGTGGGGCAGGTGTCATTTTTGGTGCTACTGGAGGAGTAATGGAAGCGGCTGTTCGTTCTCTTTATTTTTTGGTCAGCAAACAGCGTCCACCTGAGCAGCTGCTTGAGCTTAATGCTGTGCGAGGTCTTGATGGTGTCAAGGAAGCTGAGGTTATCATTCCGGGCAAAGGAAGCCTGAAAGTTGCAGTTTGTCATGGGTTAAAGAATGCCAGAATGATTTTGGAAAAGGTTCGTGCGGGCAATTCCCCTTGGAGCTTTATTGAATTTATGGGCTGCGCAGGAGGATGCATTGGCGGTGGTGGTCAGCCTCGAACGTCCTTAGCGTCTGCGGATGAAGTCAGGCGAGCGCGCATGGCTAGCCTCTACAATTTAGATGGCAGAGTATATAGAAAAAGAGCTAGCTTTGAAAATCAGAAAGTTCAAAATTTATATAAAGAATATCTTGGTCATCCGGGGAGTGAACTTGCCGAAACATTATTACATACTCATTATATCGATCGTGCTAAAGATCTAACGATCAGAAAGAAATGATTTGAGGCGTAGCTGCTTTTCAAGAGGCTGTTTTTTATGAATGGAGGAGGACGATGATGACGAAAGGCATTTTAGTGGATATCCCTAAATGCATAGGCTGTGGCAGTTGCACGGTAGCTTGCAAATTATGGAATCAGGTGGACTTTGATGATCGATATCCTTCTAGTGGGAAGGAAGCAGTCTTGAGTGATAAGAATTGGACGATTATCGTATCTTGTGAAGTGATAGATAAGGAGAGTCGTCCTGCTTGGCGTTTTATAAAGCAGCAATGCTTGCACTGTCAGCAGCCTGCCTGTGTTTCTGCGTGTTTTTCTAAGGCACTGCAGAAAAATAGTGATGGGGCAGTTGTATATTATCCTCATTTATGTGTGGGCTGTCGTTACTGTATGGTGGCTTGCCCTTTTGATATTCCTCGATATGAATGGGATAAGACATTTCCATTAGTAACCAAGTGTCAAATGTGCTCAATACGGATTAGCCAAGGAGAAGCTCCAGTGTGTGTGATGGTTTGCCCAACAGGTGCCATAGAATTTGATGAACGCGATTCTTTGTTAAAGAAGGCACAAGCTAAAATGAATAAGGATTCAAATTATATAAGAGGTATCTACGGAGAAAAAGAAGTTGGTGGAACAGGATGGCTGTATATCTCTGATATTGCTTTTGATCAGTTGGGATTTAAAACAAATCTGGGAAGTGATTCGTTGCCTATTTATAGTCATAATTATCTAAAGTATATACCAGGCATAGCTGTCATTTGGGGGATGGTGCTAACAGTCCTGTATTATTACAGTAAACGAAAAAAAGAGCTGTTAACTAAAAATCAGGAATTAGAAGATAGTAGTGATAATAAACAGGAAAAGGAAGTTATTCGGGAAAAATCATTTGAAACGTCAAAGGATAAGCATAACTAACGTTGCTCTTGTTACGAACCTACGCTTATCCTTTGTTTATAGTTAGTGGTTTTCTAAGAAAATTGCATGATGATTAGGAGGAAGAACAATGAAAAATGACTTTTTACCTTGGCGGTTTACGATTACCAAGCCTCGTATGATGTTGCTGTTTTTGGCGGCTGTAAGTACAGCGATTATTGTTTTCCGCTTAATTACAGGGTTTGGTCTGGTAACCAATTTGAATGACAATCATCCATGGGGTTTTTGGATTGCTTTTGACGTTCTTGCAGGTGTAGCTTTGGCTGGAGGCGGATATTCTACGGCATTAATTGTTCATATTCTGCATCAAGAGCAATACATATCTGTGGCAAGAAGCGCACTTTTAACATCTTTATTTGGATATATCTTAGTAATGGCTGGTTTGTTTTTAGACATTGGCCAATGGTTTAATTTCTGGCGGCCTTTTGTATCTTGGGGGCATTCTTCAGTACTTTTCGAAGTATTTTGGTGTCTTTCCATTTATACGACGATTCAAATTCTAGAATTCGGCGAAATTGTTACGGAGCGAGTTGGTGTAAAGTTTCATGCATGGATGAAAAAACTAATGCCTATCCTATTGATTGTGGGAGTGATTTTTCCCACGTTGCATCAAAGTTCTCTTGGAGGGCTATTTCTAATTGCTGTATATAAGTTATATCCTTTATGGTGGTCAAGCTTTATCCCTATTTTCTTCCTATTATCTTCATTTTTTGTTGGTCCGGCGATGATTTGTGTAGAATCCATTATAGCCGGCAGAGCCTTTAACCACGATATTTCAACATCTGTACTGCATGGCTTAGCCAAAATTAGCAGCTGCGCAATGATTCTTTATTTCGTATTGAAAATATATGATCTTTCTGAAAGGGGAATCTTAAGATTGATGTTTACTGGCAATATAGAAGGTAATATATTTTTAATTGAAATGATAGCTGGTATTATTCTTCCGGTTGGCATTGTTTTTAGTAAATGGGGTATTACTAAAAAAGGTTTATTATCATATGGGCTGTTGGTTAGCGGCGGCGTAATTCTTAACCGTTTAAGCATTGTATTTATTGGCTTGTCCAAGCCAGGACAAGGTAGTTATCTTCCTACTGTATGGGAAGTATTAACTAGTCTTGGTTTGGTGGCTATTGGCTGTTTGGCCTACTGTTTTATTGTAGAAAACTTTCGTATCTTTGCGGATAAAGATAATAAGAAAATATACTTAAAGAATTCAGCATAGAATGCTAACATGCTTTTTTGATTTACTGATTAGGATAAGAGTTCCAGGCGACGATTTGTTACAAGTTCGCTAAGGGTTGCGGTATCCAATTCTCTGGCCTTACGTGCGAATTCTTCGCGGGTAAAGATTTTTTTGTCAATAAGTAAATCAATTAATACTGTGATTGCTAAGGTATTCTTATAATCCGTATCTTTTAAGTCTGCAATTTGTCCAATTACGTTGATCGAGTTTAGTTGCAAGGTAATTCCTCCTTAAAATAAAAAACGATTCTATAGTCTCAGGTATTCCCATTTTATGAGTAATTTATACTTAAAAAATGATTCTCTGCGCCCCTGATGGTTCCTTTTTTATTACTTTTTCCATATAAAGATGATTGCTTGCTGTGAGGCAAGTCTTTCTTTATTTACTTTGACTTATGTATTATCTTTTGATAAAATTTAGAATTAGGCATATACTGTAAACTAACAGAAGTTTTTTACGTATGCGCTAACTTTTAAGGAGTTGATACCAGGTGTTTAAGTTTCTAAGAAATCTCTTTGGTGATGATAATGAAAAAGAAATAAAACGAATGATGAAATATGTGGAAGAAGTGAATACATTTGAGTCTGCCATGCATAAATTAAGCGACATTTCACTGTCTGCTAAGACTGGTGAGTTTAAACGTCGTTTAGAAAACGGCGAGACTTTGGATGACATTTTGCCAGAGGCATTTGCTGTTGTGAGGGAAGCTTCTCGCCGTGTGCTGGGCATGAGACATTTTGACGTTCAGCTGTTAGGCGGTATTACGCTGCATGAAGGTAATATTGCTGAGATGCGTACAGGGGAAGGTAAAACTCTTGTAGGTACGCTGGCTACATATCTCAATGCTTTGACAGGTAAAGGTGTCCATGTCGTTACCGTTAATGATTATCTGGCGAAACGTGATAGTGAATGGATGGGCAAGGTTTACCGCTTTTTAGGTCTAACAGTTGGATTGATTGTACACGGTCTGGATTTTGTTGATCGTAAACAGGCGTATCATGCTGATATTACCTATGGTACGAATAATGAATTTGGTTTTGACTATCTGCGGGATAATATGGTTATTTATGCAGAACAAATGGTACAACGTCCACTAAACTATGCCATTGTGGATGAAGTGGATAGTATTTTAATTGATGAAGCGCGTACGCCTCTCATCATTTCTGGACCAGGGGAAAAATCAACGGAGCTATACCATGTCTTAGCAAGAATTACACCGAAGTTAAAAGAAGGCGAAGATTATACGGTGGATGAAAAGACTCGCACCGTAGCACCAACGGAAAGTGGTATTGCAAAAGCAGAAAAACTCCTTGGAATCACCAATTTATATGACCATGCGAATATTGAAATGTCTCATCATTTTAATCAGGCATTAAAAGCTAAGGGATTAATGAAGCGAGATCGGGATTACGTGGTAAAAGACGGAGAAGTCGTCATTGTAGATGAATTTACAGGACGTTTAATGTTTGGTCGCCGTTATTCTGATGGTCTGCATCAGTCTATTGAGGCAAAAGAAGGGGTAAAAGTAGAACGAGAAAGTCAAACGTTAGCTTCGATTACCTTCCAAAATTATTTCCGTATGTATAACAAATTGTCTGGCATGACAGGTACTGCGAAAACAGAAGAGGCAGAATTCCGAAAGATTTATAAGCTTGACGTTATCACCATACCGACCAATAAGGAAGTAAGCCGTACAGATCTGCCAGATGTGATTTATAAAACGACTAAAGCAAAATATAGAGCTGTAGTCAATTCCATTGTAGAGCGCCATGCGAAAGGACAGCCGGTATTGGTAGGCACGACCTCCATTGTGCAGTCAGAGCATTTGAGCGATATGTTAAAAAAGAAAGACGTGCCTCATAATGTGTTAAATGCCAAATATCATGAAATGGAAGCCCAGATTATTGCTCAAGCCGGGCAGCCGGGAGCCGTGACTATTGCTACGAATATGGCAGGTCGTGGTACAGATATCGTGTTAGGCGAAGGCGTGGCTGAGTTAGGAGGACTTCATATTATTGGTACCGAGCGGCATGAAAGCCGTCGTATCGATAACCAGCTGCGTGGTCGTGCTGGCCGTCAGGGAGATCCTGGGTCTTCCCACTTCTACCTATCATTGGAAGATGATTTAATGCGTTTATTTGGTTCCGATAATATTGCAGCGATTATGGATAAATTGGGAATGGAAGAAGATGAGCCCATTGAGCATAGCTTAATTACTCGTTCCATTGAACAGGCCCAGAAGAAAGTCGAAGGCCGTAATTTTGACATGCGTAAACATGTATTAGAATATGATGATGTAATGAACCAGCAGCGGGAAGTCATTTATGGACAGCGTCGGCAAATTTTAACGGGCGAAGATATGAAAGAAAATATCTTCCATATGATTGAAAAACTGATTAATCGCGGTATGGAATTGTTTGCTGACGAAAAATTGTATCCCGAAGATTGGAATACACAAGGTCTGGTTGAATACTGCGAAGATATTTTTGCTCCAGAAGGTCAGTTAAAAGCAGAGGAGCTTGGTAATCTAAGCCGCACTGAACTGCAGGAAGAATTGCTCAAAGTAGCAACCGATTCCTATAATGCTCGTGAAGCTTTATTTGGTTCTGTCAATATGCGGGAAATGGAAAAGGTTGTTATGCTGAAAGTGGTTGATTCCAAGTGGATGGAACATTTGGATGCCATGGATATGCTGCGAGAAGGGATTAGTCTTAGATCTTATGGTCAGCGCGATCCGCTGATTGAATATAAGATTGAGGCTTATGACATGTTCCAGCAGCTGATTGATATTATTCAGGAAGATATTGTGAAATATATCTATCGAGTCAATATTGTTGCTCCTCCTGAAGATCGCTTGCAGCAGGCTCATGCTAGTCATGCTAGTCATGATGATGAAGAAGAGGCTAAAGAACCTAAAGCGCAGCAGCCGATTGTCAATGCAGAACAAATTGGCCGTAATGACTTATGCCCATGCGGTTCAGGCCAAAAATACAAAAAATGTTGCGGTGTTAATAAGTAGGTAGAAGAGGGCGCGAGACTAGGAAACGGAACCGCAGAGAACACAGAGAACACAGAGAAAGAAACCTGAGGATGTAAATATTCCTCTGCGTCCTCTGTGCCTCTGTGGTTAAAAATCGTTCCTTTTTTTGCAGACTTCATGTTTTAAAATACTTTTATTTTATTGGAGTTGATACAGTTGTTGTTAGAAGATTTGCGTGTACAGATTGCTGCTTTTGAACAAAAATTAGTTGAAGTGAGGGCTTCTCTTTGACGTTGCCGGCAAAGAAGAGCGTATTTCCTTATTAGAAGATACAATGGGGGGGCCAGGTTTTTGGGATGATCCTGACAAAGCACAAAAGGTTGCTCAGGAACTCAATGCATTGAAAGATGGTGTGGCTCAGTTTGAGCAGTTATCCACGACCTATGAGGATCTAAGTTTATTATGGCAAATGGGTATGGAAGAAAAAGATGAAAGCATCTACCCGGAAGTTCTGGAAGCCGTTGATAAAATGACTAAGGATATTGAAAGGTTGGAAGTAGCTTTAATGCTTTCAGGAGAACATGACGGCAGCAATGCCATACTAACACTCCATGCCGGTGCTGGCGGTACAGAGGCTCAGGATTGGGCCCAAATGCTGCTGCGAATGTATGTCCGTTGGGCAGAGAAAAATGGCTATAAAGTAGAGACGATGGATTTCTTAGCAGGTGACGAAGCTGGAGTGAAAAGTGCTACTATTTTAGTCTCTGGCTTAAATGCTTACGGGTATTTAAAATCAGAAAAAGGAGTACATCGTCTAGTACGTATTTCTCCATTTGATGCCAGCGGCCGTCGTCATACTTCTTTTGCTGCTGTAGATGTTATGCCTGAAATTGATGATAATGTAGACATTGATATTAATATGGCTGATGTACGTGTAGACACCTATCGTGCTAGCGGGGCGGGTGGTCAGCACATTAACAAAACAGATTCTGCCGTACGTATGACACATGTTCCAACGGGTGTTGTAGTGCAGTGTCAGACCCAGCGTTCTCAGATCAAAAATCGTGAACAATGTATGAAAATGCTGCGGGCTAAATTATATGAATTAGAACGTCAGAAACAGGAAAATATAAAAAATGAGCTTGGTGGCGATTATCAGGCCATTGAGTGGGGCAGCCAGATTCGTTCTTATGTTTTTCATCCTTACAATATGGTAAAAGATCATCGTACAAACGCGGAAACTGGCAATGTTCACGCCGCCATGGATGGTGATCTTGGCATTTTCATTGAGGCGTATTTAAAACAAGGGAAGAAGTAAGCTGATATCTTTATGTTTCTGTGATTTAAAAATAAGGAGGCGTATCCTGTGACAAAGGGTTTGCGTCTTGTAATTGTGGTATTGTTGTTAGCAGTTGCTAGTGAGGTGTTTCTGCCAATGATACTATCAGATATTGTAGCCAAAGGAATGAGGGGACTGGTAGGTAGTGAGCAAGTGACAGCTGCGTTGACTAAACGTCCAGCTCTCTTCATGCTGGGTGGTAAATTTGATAATATTACCGTTAAAGCTCAGCAGGCTAAAGCGGATAAGCTAGTATTTGATGATATGAGCATTGTATTAAAAGATGCCCAGTTGGATATGGGAGCACTCGTTACTCGTCGTTTGGTTGCTTTTCAGTCCATTGGTGATGTAGAGATTCGGGGTACAGTAACTCAAGATGAATTGGCTAGGTATTTAAATCAAACCGTTAAAGGGGTTAAGAATGCCGTAGTTGATATTCAATCCGATAAAATAAAAGCCAGCAGCAGCTTTGCTTTAGGAGGCTTTGCCAATGTGGCTGTTAGTTTAGAAGGCAAGATTGTAGGTGACGGACAAAAGATCAAGTTTGTTACGGACCGATTTCTGCTGAATAATCGAATGACTGGTAATTTGGGAGGATCTCTTTTAACAGAGATTCCTTTGGTCGATCTGAATAAGCTGCCTTTTCATGTAAATGTTCGTGACATTGTAATGGAAAACGGGAAAGTGATTTTATATCTAGATAATCGTTCACACTAGTGTATTAGCTGCACTAAAACCATTACATCATTTAGTACATTTCTTATTCTTACGACATGCAAGCGAAGGAATGAGGCATTAGGGTGGAGGCTGTACGAGCCCTTGATAGGGCAATTTTTTTTGCAATTACAAATGCTGTACAATGCATCCCGTCCCTTTTATCCGATTAAAATAATATTGATCTGTCATTTCGAGCATAGCGAAGCAATCTTCTGTCTGCTAAGAGATTGCTTCACTATGTTTGCAATGATGAAAAAGCACATTTGTATTTTTTCTTATGGCGCACAGTTTTTTATAAAAATTATCCTTAAAAAGCAGGATATTGGAGTGTTCTGCCAGAATATGATGAAGTTGCATAAAGTATTGCAACTAGGGGTTACAATAGTGTTTATATGACCGTATTTGATAGATAAGGTGGGATAGATTGTTTTGAGAGAGTTTAAGTATAATAAGATATTATTACTGTGCATCGTCATCGGTCTAGCAGCAGCTTTAACCATTGTCTGGCAGCGCCATAAAATAGAAGAAAGCAGCACGATCATTGAGATGGTTATGGAGTATGAAGATGTTGTGGAATTGGCTCAGCTTGAGGGAGTTCCGACTGACCATGTAATGCAGCGCATGAAAGAAGCTGGAATTACTTCTCTGGCGGTATATGAGACTACACTGGAGAAATTAAATAAAAGCGGCAAGGTAGCTGTTTTGTCGGGTGCCCAATTGATGCAGCAGTATTATACAGGCATGCAGGGAGATGTAGTTTGGCGTAACTTGATAGAAACAGGCCGCATTCAAGCAGAAGATGTTTATGTTGTTGGACGTGATCCGCAAGTTTTTGCGGAAGTAAAGGAAGATCTAATTGAAAGGTTAAGCCCTGAGAGAGTAACAGTCCTTGACAGCCAGCGTCAGATTTTAGCTGTGAAAGCAAATTATGAAAAAGTAGTAAAATGGAATCTTGGCTTGCCCTCCGATGAAATGCGGTATGTATCTGGCCAAGGATTTTATATAGTAGCAAGGCCGAGCAATTATACTAAAGTGGAAAAAGAAAATGTAGAAGGCGTATTCGACCGATTGTCAGGGATTGAAAATGTTTCTGCACTGATATTTGTTGGTGATGAGGCTTTGGGGTATCCTGATTTGCTGCCTTTGACTTTGGAGAAGGTCAAAGGCAAACAACTGACATTAGGGTTAATTGAACATCCTTTGCAATTGCAATTTTTTAAACAAGAGGGACTTGTCCCTATGGCTATCGCTAATGATTACAAAGCAGCTCGTGTATATGTGATTCCTAAAGATGAACAACCTAAATTAAAATCAGCCGAAGCAGTACAGCGTTGGATTGTAACGGATCAAGAACGCAATATACGCATTAATCTGCTTCGAAAATATGATAAAGCAGAACCAGGTAAAACTCTTTTAGAAACGAATTTGGAGTATGTAGCCAATGTGAGAGATGGCCTAATTGCCAGTGGTTTTTCTATTGGTAAAGCTGGAGTCTTTCATCCCTATTTTCCTAATATCTTTTTATTAGTGGCAATTACAGTTGGAGCTGTGGCTGCGGGAGTATTATTTTTATCTTTAGTGCGTCCGTTTCCTGTCGGCTATCAATATGCATTATTTCTTTTACTCTCTCTTGTCTTTGCATTTCCCTTGCTAAAAGGCAGTGGCAATGCAGTGCGTCAGGCAGTAGCTTTATGTAGTGCCGTTATTTTTCCTGTTTTAGCGATGACGTGGCAGCTTGACCGTTGGAGGAAGATGTCGATAGAAGGCCGGGGAAGTCTAATGGGAATTATAAAAGATGGAATAGGCGGTTTGATCATTACTGTAATGCTCTCCATGGTTGGTGGTATGTATGTGGCAGCTGTATTAGGTGATGTACGTTTCTTTCTGGAAATGGAAATATTTCGAGGCGTAAAAGTGACTTTTGTGGCTCCCTTGCTTCTCATTACCATAATCTACTTAGCGCGGTATAATCTATTTGAAAACGAAGTAGAAGATGAAAAAGATATTTGGAGTCAGGTTGTAAAATTACTGAATTATCCTCTGTACATTAAAACCTTATTAATAGCTGCTCTGGTAGCCGTTGGTGCTTGGGTCTTTATTGGCAGATCCGGTCATACTGCAGGTGTGCCTGTATTGGATATCGAATTAAAAATGCGGGCCTTTTTGGAAAGAGCCATGTATGCCAGACCACGAGGCAAAGAATTTATGATTGGGCATCCTGCTTTTTTCTTAGCAGTTATGGCTTTGTATCGCAAATGGCCGCGGGTGGTACACTATGCAATGATTGTAGTTGCTACGATTGCTCAAGGCTCTTTAGTTGAAACCTTTGCCCATTTGCGGACTCCAGTGCTAATGTCTTTTGTTCGCGGTATAGATGGCATGGTAGCAGGGATTGGTGTAGGTATAGTAGCAGTACTTGCCGTTCAAGTACTTTGTTACTTGTCTGTTGTCCTAGGAAGGAGACCTGTTAAGAATGAGTGAGATTGTTATTTCAGGATATTATGGTTTTGGCAATGCTGGCGATGAAGCTATGCTGGCGGCCATGATCGAGGTATTGACTGAACTTGCATCCGATATAAAAATTACAGTGATCTCCGGTAACCCAGAAGATACTTGCAGGCGTCACGGGGTCGAGGCTGTATATCGTTTAAACTTTCCTGAAATTATCAAAGTTTTATCCCGAAGTGAGCTGCTAATTAGCGGTGGCGGCAGCCTACTTCAGGATGTCACCAGTGAACGCAGCTTATATTATTATCTGAGCATTATGATGCTAGCGAAAAAATTGGGAACTCCGGTTATGCTCTATGCGCAGGGAATTGGTCCAGTACGTGGCACCTTGGCAAGGAGTGCCATGGGTTATATTGGTAATAGGGTGGATTTAATTACTGTCAGAGATGAAGGCTCTCTTGCAGAATTAAAGCGTCTGAATGTAGTAAAGCCGCCAATTTATGTAACTGCAGACCCAGTACTGGCAATGCATCAGGTGGATAAACAAATAGGCCGGAGAATTTTACGCAATGCGGGGGTAGAGGGCAATGTGCCTCTGATTGGTATATCGGTGCGTGAATGGAAGGATTGGAAACATTATAAAGACGTATTAGTAGAAGCCGCCAATCAATTAGGAGAAGAATTTGGGGCAAGAATTGTATTTTTGCCCATGCAATGGCCGGAGGATTGTGCGGTATCGAAAAGAATGGCCATTCGTACGAAATCCAAGGCCGTCGTACTCACAGAAGAATATACCACCAGTGAATTATTATCTTTAGTGGGAAACTTTGATATGCTGATTGGTATTCGGCTTCATGCCTTAATCTTTGCTGCAGTGATGCACGTGCCAATGGTAGGGATTTCTTATGATCCTAAAATTGATCGTTTTTTAGAGTCTTTGGGAGAATGTCATGCTGGGGATTTGCAAAATTTAAATGTTCAGAGTTTGGTAGAAAAAGTACGCCAGTTATGGCCGACAAGCAAAGAAGCAAAGCAATCCAAAGTAGAGCAGAGTACATATCTTAGGGATAAGGCATTTCAAAATGCGGAACTAGCGTTGGAACTCATTTCTAAAAGAAAGTGGGGGAAGGCAAATCATGAAAAAAATAATATGGCGTGATTACCTGGGAATTGCAGTAGGAGCGGCTATTACAGCAGTTAGCCTCAATATGTTTTTAATCCCGAATAAAGTGGCAGCAGGTGGTGTCAGTGGTCTAGCAACAGTGCTGCATTATTTATTGAATTGGCCGGTAGGGATTATTATGCTGGCATTTAATATTCCTTTATTCATTATGGGGCTTAAAGTTATGGGTGCGCGTTATGGTATTAATACCTTGTTTGGAGCTGCAATGCTTTCGATTGCGATTGATGTGATGGCTCCTTACACACCTGTGCTGACAGGTGATTTACTGCTCAATTCCTTATATGGCGGTGTTGTAGGCGGCATTGGCATGGGAATTGTTTTTCGCTTTAAAGGCAATACTGCAGGGACAGCTTTAGCGGCTGTTATTTTGAATAAATTATTAGGGATTCGCGTTGGCCAAGCCATGATGGCGGCTGATTTTTTTGTAATTGTTTTTGCCGGTTTGGCCTTTAAAAGTGCTGAACTTTCATTATATGCGTTGATTTCGATTTTTGTGACAGGACAGATTGTTGATTTGGTACAAGAGGGTCCTAGCACGTCTAAGGCTTTTTTTGTTATGAGCAGTCAGCCAAAACAGGTAGCAGATGCTATTATTACGGAAATGGATCGAGGCGTAACCGTTCTCCAAGCAAAAGGCGGTTATACTGGAGATCCCCGTGAAATGCTATTGTGTGTAGTAAGTACCAGTGAAGTGACCCAGTTAAAAGAAGTCATTTATCATATTGATTCTAAGGCTTTTGTGATTGTGACCACTGCGCATGAGGTATTAGGTGAAGGTTTTACAGAAGTAAAAATATAAAAGTTTTATTTAAGGAGGTCATAGATATGGCTGAAAAACTAACGCAAGAAAAAGTATCCGAATTAGAAAAATATGCACAGTCTATTCGCTATAGTATTGTAGAAATGGTTACGGAGGCTCAATCTGGTCATCCAGGTGGTTCCTTATCAGCGGCCGATATTCTCACAACACTATACTTTGCTGAGATGAATGTAAATCCTAGCGATCCTCAGGCAGTAGGAAGAGATCGTTTTGTTTTGTCGAAAGGTCATGCTGCTCCTGTGTTGTATGCTACATTAGCTGAGAGAGGCTTCTTTCCAAAGGAAGAATTGCTGACGCTGCGTAAAATTGACAGCCGTTTGCAGGGACATCCCAGCATGAAAAATCTGCCAGGTATTGATATGTCTACCGGATCATTAGGACAGGGCCTGAGCGCTGCTGCAGGATTAGCATTAGCTGCTCGTCTTGATAATAGCGAAAGCCGCGTATACACTGTGCTGGGGGATGGTGAGCTGGAGGAAGGTATGGTATGGGAAGCTGCTATGTTTGCTGCCCATTATAAATTGGATAATTTGACTGCTTTTGTAGATTTTAATGGATTGCAAATTGATGGTCCTATTTCCGAAGTATTATCACCATTGCCAATCCCAGAGAAGTGGACCGCTTTTAATTGGCATGTGATTCTAGTTGATGGACATGATATACAGGCGATCTATGATGCAGTTCAAACTGCTAAAACAATAAAAGGCAAACCTACAATGATCGTTGCCCAAACGATAAAAGGTAAAGGCGTCTGCCAAATGGAAAATATTGCTGATTGGCATGGTAAGGCTCCAAGTCGTGAACAATGTGATTTGTTTCTGTCCCAACTAAATGAATTAGAAGCAGAATAAAAAATAGGCTGGTTTTAGATGTGTTTATAGGCCAGCCAGTGAGAGGTGTAGAGAATGGGTTTAGCAACTCGTGAAGCATATGGAGAAATACTAAAAGAACTTGGGGGCAAATATGAAAATATTGTTGTATTAGATGCGGATTTATCCAAATCTACTAAGACAGCTGTATTTGCAAAAGCATTTCCTCAGCGGTTTTTTAATGTCGGAATTGCAGAACAAAATCTAATGGGTGTAGGAGCAGGATTGGCTGCTGGTGGAAAGATACCATTTGTATCAACTTTTGCCATGTTTGCTGCTGGCCGGGCTTTTGAACAAATCCGGAATTCCATTTGTTATCCAAAATTGAATGTTAAGATTGCCGCTACGCATGCTGGTTTAACAGTTGGTGAAGATGGGGCTTCTCATCAAGCCATTGAAGATGTTTCTCTCATGCGCAGCATTCCTAATATGACAGTCATTGTGCCGGCAGATGCTGAAGAAACTCGTAAAGCAGTTGCTTTTGCAGCTGAATATGACGGCCCTGTTTATATTCGTCTGGGACGTATGGCAGTTCCTGATTTATTTGCTGCTGATTATACTTTCGAGCATGGTAAGGCTGTACAGCTGGAAGATGGTAAAGATGTTACTATTATTGCAACTGGCATTATGGTTGGTGCTGCAAAAGAAGCTGCTAAGCAATTACAAGATGCAGGTATCAGCGCCAGAGTGCTGAATATCCATACCATTAAACCGATCGATAAGGATGCGATCGTAAAGGCTGCTGCTGATACAGGTGCCATTGTCACTTGTGAGGAACACAGCATCATTGGCGGATTAGGCAGTGCTGTTGCGGAAGTACTAGTAGAAAACAGTCCTGTTCCCATGGAACGTATAGGTGTATGCGATACCTTTGGTGAGTCTGGCATACCTAGTGCTCTTTTGAAAAAATATCATTTAACTGCGGAAGATATTGCTGCAGCTGCTAAAAAAGTAATTAGCCGCAAGAAATAAATACCAATACCAATAAAATGCCCCTCGCATGCATACACATGTAGAGGGGAATTTTATTGTCTAGGTTGTGTCATTGCGAGCATAGCGAAGCAATCCCCTCTTTGTTAAGAGATTGCTTCGCTGTGCTCGCAAAGACAACATGAAAATGAAACTGGGCTGCGGCAAAAGAATGTATGAACCTTTTTTTATGGTGTATGGAGGGGAAAGGATGAAGGCATGGCGGGTTGTCAGTTTAGGCAGGCGGATGCTAAGTAAGTTAGCACTTTGTATGATGGGCTTTATTGCTATGCTGAAGATGGGGTCTACAGTAGCGATGGCGGTGTCAATGATCATTTCGATTCTGGTATATGCGCTGGCGTTTGGTTTAAAATTTGCTGTTGGATTTGTAATTTTACTGCTTTTGCATGAATGTGGGCATTTGGTGGCATCTAAAGTGGTTGGCTTGCCTGTTTCACGACCTATTTTTATACCTTTTCTTGGCGCTGTTATACGCATCAAGAAGTTGCCAGTCAACGCTAAAATGGAGGCTAATGTGGCAATCGGCGGACCTGCCATGGGGACATTGAGTGCGTTACTTTGTCTGGCATTTTACTTATGGACGGACAGTTTATTAATGCTGGTTCTTTCCTATACAGCCTGTCTTTTAAATTTATTTAATCTCATTCCTTGTGATCCTCTAGATGGAGGACGCATTGCTGTTGCCGTAACTCACCGTCTTTGGTGGCTGGGAAGCCTAATTATTGGCATACTATTCCTGCAAACATACAGTTTTTTTTTATTTATATTCTTTTTGTTTTCATTATACAGAACTTGGAAGAATGTCGATGTCGAGGAGAATTATTCTTATTATCAGCTTACCATGAAACAGCGTTTAGCAGTAGGCTGGTGGTATTTTGGTCTAGTGATTGTATTAGGAATCACCACGTTATATATTGGAGCAATTTTTCACGGGACATAGTAACGCAATCCCCTGCTTAAAGTTTACCGCTGCTTGTAATAGCAATTAGTAGAACGTGTTCTGATGTAAGCAGCTTAATTTCTACAAATTACTACTTTGTAAAAGTTGGATAATGAAAATTAATAGCAAAAAAAAGGGATTTGGCTATTAACGTCAAAGATTTAATATTAGAATTGAAATTTTTCTGGTTGTTGGGAGAGTGACGGAAGTTTGATTCATTTAGATGGTGTTTCTAAAATTTATGACAATGGTTGTGTCGCCCTCTCCGATATTACGCTTGACATTCCAAAAGGTGATTTTGTATTTGTGGTAGGTCCTAGTGGTGCAGGTAAGTCCACTTTTATAAAATTGATTTTTAGGGAGGAACTTCCGACAAAGGGTAAATTAATTGTCAATGGTCGTAATGTTGGTGAGTTAGAGCCTTCAGAGATACCATATCTGAGGCGTAATTTAGGTATCGTGTTTCAGGATTATAGATTGCTGCCCAATAAAACCGTATATGAGAATGTAGCTTTTGCCATGCAGGTAATTGAGTCATCGCGCCGTGATATTCAAAAACGGGTCTCTCATGTATTGGACTTGGTTGGTTTACGTCATAAAGCTAAAAATTTTCCAGGCGAGTTATCTGGCGGTGAGCAGCAGCGTATTGCGATTGCGCGGGCGATTGTTAATAATCCCGTGGTAGTCATTGCAGATGAGCCCACTGGTAATCTTGATCCAGAAACGTCTTGGGAAATTATGAAGATTTTTGAACGAATTAATCGAGATGGGACTACTATAGTGATGGCTACACATGATAAAACTGTGGTGGATGCTATGAAAAAGCGTGTTATTGCCATTGAAAAAAGCCGTGTTGCTCGGGATCAGGTGAAAGGAGTATACGGCTATGAAGATTAGAACCATGGAATATTTTATTAAAGAAGCTCTTTCTTCTCTAAGACGCAACGGGTTAATGAGCTTCGCATCCGTGACTACGGTAGCTTTATCCCTGCTCATTTTGGGGATGTTTCTAGTTATGGTACTTAACTTAAATAATATGGCTTCTACATTGGAATCCCAGGTGCAAATTTCGGTATATTTGCAGGATGGTTTAACGGATCTTGAAATGCGTGAGGTGGGAACTCGTATCACCAAAATTCCCGGTGTTGTGCAAGTGAATTTTGTGGGAAAAGAAGAAGCTATGAGTCGTTTTAAAGAACGTCTAGGTGAGCAGCAAGGCCTGCTGAATGCATTAGGTGAGGCAAACCCTTTACCAAATGCTTTTGAAGTCAAGGTGGACAAGACTGAACGTGTAAAAGCTGCTGCTCAGGCTATGATGCAGTTTAAAGGGGTAGAAAATGCTAAATTTGGTCAGGAAGTAGTCGAACAGTTATTTGCTTTAACAAAAATGGTGCGTATTTTTGGTTTGATTATTATCGTATTTCTGGCCCTGGCTGCTCTTTTTATTATTTCAAACACCATTCGAATTACGGTATTTGCCCGGCGTAAGGAGATTGGCATCATGAAATATGTAGGGGCTACCAATTGGTTTATTCGCTGGCCTTTCTTATTGGAAGGTATGATGTTAGGGTTTGGTGGGGCATTAGTTGCAGTCTTGTTTTTAAACGAAACCTATGGGGTTCTAATCCATCAAGTATATGAATCCTTGGCCTTTCTACCGCTAATTCCCCAATACCCGTTTATTACGAATATTAGTGTAGTGCTATTAGTGACAGGAACAGTAATTGGTGCTTTAGGCAGTACAATATCACTACGTCGCTATATGCAAGTATAGAGGGTAGCAGGAGGGATTGGATGTTTAAAATTAGGCAGTACTTAGCCATGAGCTTAGCAATTGTGGCAATGTGCGTGGCGATTGGCCCTGCATTAGCCAGTGAGCTGGCTGAGCAGCAGCAGCAGGTTCAGCAGCAGATGCAGATTCAGCAGGAAAAAGCTGCTGAAGCAAAACAAAAGGTTAATAGTGTTGCTGATCAATTACATAAAGTGCAGATGGAGTTAGATAATGCCCAGGGAGATTATAATGCGATTCAGGCTAAACGAAGTGCAACGGAAGAATTGATTGCTGTAAATACGACTGTTTTAGCAAAAGCTGAAAAGAATTTATCTGAACGCAGTTTAGTATTGAATAAACGGATTCGTGATATTTATCAAAATGGTCAGCTAAGTTATTTGGATGTTTTGTTTGGTGCCAATGACTTTAGTGATTTTACCACTCGTATGGATCTTTTGAAACGGATTATGAATAAAGACATTGAGTTAATTATAAAAGTGAAAGCAGAACGAGAACTGGTACTGCAAAAAAGAGCTGAGCTGGAAAGCGATAAAGCTGCTATTTTACAGTTAGAACAAGCAGCCATTGAAAAGAAAAAAATCATTGAGTCCAGTAAAAAAGAAAGAGAAGCTGTTTTGGCATCTGCTGTAAATGAGCGAGATGCAGCGGAGCAGTCCTATCAGGAACTATTAGAAACTTCCCGAAAAATTGAACAGATGATTCGCCAGAGCCAAAGTGGAAAGCAAGGTTCCAGCGGTGGTACAGGGACTATGATGTGGCCTACGGACGTTACAGAAATTACTTCACCTTATGGCTGGCGTACGCATCCAATATTTGGTACGTCTCGTTATCATAGTGGTATTGATATCGGAGCGGATTATGGTGACTCCGTTCGTGCTGCTGATAGTGGAGTGGTTATTTATGCAGATTGGATGGGTGGCTATGGTAAAGCCGTGATTATTGAACATGGAAATGGTATCTCTACGCTATATGGACATAATTCGGAATTGCTTGTAGTAGAGGGACAAAGAGTACGAAAAGGAGAAGTAATTTCTCGCGTTGGTTCAACCGGATATTCCACTGGGCCTCATTTGCATTTTGAAGTTCGTGAAAATGGTTCACCAACCAGTCCGATGGATTACTTGCCGTAAATGTAAATAACGTGACCATAAGGGTACCCGCGGTGGGTGCCCTTATGGAATATTTCATGGATTTTCTACATATATTTAATTATGTGTGTGTTGCCAGAGAAGAAAGTAGCGAAATTTGAAAGGGTATTCAAATTTCTATTTTGGAATTGGGGTGTATAGATGAGTCGTCGTAAGATTATAGTATCAGCTGTTTTATTAGTAATCGTTACCTTTATGGTAACGGCTGGCGGATTTTTATATCTGTTGAAGGGAAATTCTTCTGATGTTGTAAGTACGTTGAAATTTTTTAGGGCATTACAGGTTGTGAAAGCCCGTTATGTAGAGCAAGTCGATACAGAAACTTTGGTAGCTGGGGCTGTCAAGGGAATGGTCAGTTCCTTAGGCGATCCTCATTCTGTTTATATGGATGCCAAAATGTATAAGGAATTCATGGTAGAAACAGAAGGATCTTTTGGCGGTGTGGGTATGGTTTTGGGAGTAAAGGACAAAACTTTGACGGTTGTTTCGCCGATTGAAGGTACGCCAAGTGATAAAGCTGGAATCAAAAGCGGCGATCAAATCCTTCAAATTGACGGTAAAGATACGAAAGATATGGCATTAGATGAAGCGGTTAATAAAATTCGGGGTCCTGAAGGAACTACTGTCAGTTTAGCCGTTCGTCATGAAAATGAACCTACAAAAGAGATTACGTTGACTCGGTCTAACATACAAATTAAAACCGTAGCAGGGAAAATGCTCCCTGATAAGATTGGATATATCCGAATATCCATGTTTAATGACAATACAGGCAATGATTTTGCTCAAAAGTATAAAGAACTGGAAGCAGAAGGTATGAAAAGTATTATTCTCGATCTTCGGGATAATCCAGGCGGATTATTAGAAGAAAGTGTTAAAGTTGCCAGTAAATTCGTGCCCAAAGGACCAGTTGTTTCCGTTGTTACCCGGGATGGGCATCGTGAAACTCATTCTTCTAGCTTAGAAGCGATAAAATATCCTGTAGCTGTATTAGTTAACGGTGGCAGTGCCAGTGCCTCAGAGATTGTGTCAGGGGCAATCCAGGATACAGCATCTGGTACATTAATTGGTACGAAGACTTATGGTAAAGGATCAGTGCAAACTGTGCTTCGCTTAGATAGCGGCGCTATTAAATTGACCATTGCGAAATATTTGACACCGAATGACCGCTCCATAAATGGCATTGGTATAGAGCCTGATATAAAAGTAGAAATGGATAAAGATGCAAAGTCAGATGTACAATTAGACAAAGCGATCGAATTTGTAAAAGAAAAGATGGGAAAATAAAGGTTTGCGGCTGGCTTTTGCTTAGCCGCTTTTTTCTAATAGAGAAAGTATAAGTTTTATAGGTGAAATAATATAAGAATTTTTGAACCGCAAAGGCACAATGCCGCTGATGCGACACACAAAGGAAAAAAATAATTTAGATCCCTTTGTGTCCTTTGTGCCTTTGTGGTTCGATTATTTTTAATAACGTGCAAAATTATCGTTATCAGAATTTGATTAGAGGTGAAGTTATGTTCCCATGGCAGGAATTAATACGGCTTTCGGTCGGCGGTGTAGTAGCTGCTTTCTTTGAACCGATATTTTGGATGATCATTGCCTTAGTTGGCTTTCAGTATTGGAAATTGCAGAAAAGCCAGCTGCGCATGTTTGGTGTATGCGGTTTTTCTTTGACCCAGCAGATTGCATTAGCCATTTGTCTGGGAAGTATCGGCGGCATCGTGGGAACGTTTCTGCTGACGCTGGTAGGCATCAATGTAGATCAATTGGGTCTTGCTTATATTTGGCCTGTAGCGATACTGTTGATGATGGTTAATATGCGATTTTTGTGTTTTGCTTATGCTGGAGGCGTAGTTGCATTATCAAAAGTATTGTTTGGTTGGCCATCTGTTGATGTTTCTCAGGTATTAGTATTAGTTGCAGTTCTTCATATCACAGAAAGTATCTTAATTGCGATAAGTGGAATTTATGGCAGTATGCCAATTGTTTTACAGCGTAAAAATGGACAATTAGTCGGCGCCTTCAATCTGCAAAACTTTTGGCCTCTTCCTCTTTTATTAATGTCGGCTGTTGCAGTACCAGAGTTAAATGTGCCTGAGGGTGTCTTAGGAATGCCAGACTGGTGGCCCTTGCTGCCAGTACAGGGGGTATTGCCAGAGGGAAATATTTGGATGTATGCGATGGTATCAGTCGTGGCTGCCTTAGGATATACTGATATTGCAGTAGCCAGTTCACCGCAAATGCGCCGTCGTAAATCTGCTCTGCATTTGGGTCTTTATAGTATCGTACTGCTTGCCCTCGCTCTGCTGTCAGTCCATTATAAATGGCTTCAGGCAGTGGCAGCAATGGTGTCTTTCTTAGGTCATGAGATGCTGATTCAGATTGACAGCCGTCAGGAGTTAGAAGGACTTCCCCGTTATGTACCTCCTGCCAAAGGTCTTATGGTGTTAGATACGGTAGTAGACACTCCAGCACAAAAGGCAGGATTAAAATCAGGTGACATTCTGCTGAAGCTGCATAATCTGACAATTAATACTAAGGAGCAGTTAGCAGAAGCTATATTTCTTGCTCCTCCTGTATTTTTAGTAGAAATCATGCGTAATGAGCGCAAGATTGAAAAAAAAGTGAAATTTTCTCAAAATCATAAAATGTTAGGTGTAATGTTAGTGCCGGAAGGCAATGAATTATATTATGTTCAATTAACAGAAGATAAATTTTGGTTATGGGAAAAAGTCAAAAATGTGTGGGGGAAAAATCATAAGAGTGACTAAAATTCACATGAAGTTAAATCTTGACATCAATGAAGTCTTCTTATTATTAGAGAATTATTATATAATAGTTTTATGTGCAATAAGTTAATGAAGTTTACTTTGACCGAACGTATGTACTGTGATAAAATTACAGTACATACGTTCTAATGAAATATTTGTAAAGACTGGTGATGTTTATGGCAACGGTACCTAAACTGAATACGGTATACCATGAAGGTGGGATTCCTTTTAAAGTAGAAGCTCCTTTTGTTCCAATGGGTGACCAGCCGACTGCAATCCATAAGTTGAAAGATGGTATTGTAGCGAAGCAAAAGGCGCAGGTTTTACTAGGAGCGACAGGAACAGGAAAAACCTTTACCATTGCAAAATTAATTGAAGAAGTGCAAAAGCCAACTTTGGTGATTGCCCATAATAAGACCTTGGCTGCTCAGCTTGCCAGCGAATTTAAAGAATTCTTTCCTCATAATGCAGTAGAATATTTTGTTAGTTATTATGATTATTATCAGCCTGAGGCGTATATTGCTCATACGGATACTTACATTGAAAAAGATTCTTCTATCAATGATGAAATTGATAAATTGCGTCACTCTGCTACAAGTTCTTTATTTGAGCGCCGCGATGTGATAATTGTAGCCAGCGTGTCTTGTATTTATGGTTTAGGATCTCCTGATGAATATCATGGTCTTGTACTATCTCTTCGCCAAGGACAAACTAAAGATCGAGATGAAATCTTGCGTAAGTTAGTAGCGATTCAATATGAGCGCAATGATATTAATTTTGTTCGCGGGAAATTTAGAGTTCGAGGAGATGTAGTTGAAATATTTCCTGCTGCCTATGGAGAAAGAGCCGTTCGAGTGGAATTATTTGGTGATGAAATTGAACGTATTTTAGAGATTGATACGCTTACAGGAGAAATCTTGGCAGAGCGTAAACATATTGCTATATATCCTGCATCTCACTATGTAACGTCGCGAGAAAACATGCTGCGATCTGTAGCAGATATTGAAGCGGAATTGGAAGTACAGCTAGCAGCATTCAAGTCAAATGGGAAGCTAGTTGAGGCTCAGCGATTGGAGCAACGCACGAAATATGATCTAGAAATGATGCAGGAAATGGGATATTGTTCGGGAATCGAAAATTATTCCAGACATTTGACAGGACGAAATCCAGGAGAGTCTCCGTATACCTTAATTGATTATTTTCCTGAAGATTTTTTAATTGTTATTGACGAATCTCATGTAATGCTGCCCCAGCTTCGAGCTATGTATGCAGGAGATCGGGCTCGTAAAGCGTCTTTGGTGGAAAATGGCTTTCGATTGCCATCGGCCTTTGATAATCGACCTTTGACTTTTTTAGAGTTTTCAGAACGTATTAATCAAATTGTCTATGTCTCTGCTACTCCTAGTGCCTATGAACTGGGAGAAGCCAGCCAAGTTGCACAGCAGGTGATTCGTCCTACGGGTCTCATTGACCCAGAAGTGGAAGTACGTCCTATTAAGGGACAAATGGATGATTTGCTTGGTGAAATCAAAATACGGGTCGCAGCAAATGAGAGAGTGCTGATTACGACGCTAACGAAAAAAATGGCAGAGAATCTTACAGAATTTCTAAAGGAAATGGGGATTCGCGTACGGTATCTGCATTCCGATATCGTGACTATTGAGCGGGGCGAGATTATTCGTGACTTAAGAGCTGGTGTGTTTGATGTGCTCATCGGTATCAATCTTTTGCGAGAAGGATTGGATTTGCCGGAGGTTACGTTAGTCGCCATTTTGGATGCGGATAAAGAGGGATTTCTGCGGTCTGATACTTCCTTGATTCAGACTATCGGCAGAGCAGCTCGTAATGTGAATGGACGAGTTATTATGTATGCTGATGTGATTACCAAATCCATGGCAAGGGCTATGGATGAAACCGATCGCCGCCGTGATATCCAGATGGCGTATAACGAGGAAAATGGCATTACTCCTACCACCATTCAGAAACGGGTTAAAGAGCTGATTGAAACGACAAAAGTGGCTGAAACCCCTGAGTTATATCGAACTGACCGCTTAGGTAATATGAGCCAAAGTGAAATGCTAGATCTTATCGGCAACTTGGAAAAAGAAATGCGTCTCGCCTCTAAACAACTGGAATTCGAACGCGCCGCCGAACTCAGAGATATGATTGTCGAACTAAAAGGGCGGGTAGGGAAAGCAGTAAAAGAAAAAAGCCCTAGAAGTAAGAAGAAAAAGTAGTGAATACCTTGAAACGCAAAGGCATAATGCCGCTATGCGACACACAAAGATAAAAAGGTATAGGGTTTACACCCTTTCGAGAATGTCTTTGTGTTCGATTAAATTTTTTTTGTATTTATGTTACAGAAAGGAATATACCAATGAAAGAAAAAATTATTATTAAAGGTGCAAGACAGCACAATTTGAAAAATATTGATATTGAGATTCCTCGTAATGAGCTGGTCGTCATTACAGGGCTAAGCGGGTCAGGCAAATCTTCTTTAGCCTTTGATACCATTTATGCAGAAGGGCAGAGGCGGTATGTTGAATCTTTGTCTGCTTATGCCCGTCAGTTTCTGGGGCAGATGGACAAGCCTGATGTAGATTATATAGAAGGTTTGTCTCCTGCCATTTCCATTGATCAGAAAACAACCAGCCGTAATCCTCGTTCCACGGTAGGGACAGTAACGGAAATTTATGATTACTTACGTTTGTTATTTGCCAGAGCAGGTCGTCCTCATTGTCCCAAATGCGGCAAGGCTATTACGCAGCAGACCATTGAGCAGATGGTTGATCAATTAGTAGCTTTGCCTGAAGGAACTCGTCTGATGCTCATTGCTGGAGTCGTGCGAGGAAAAAAAGGCGAGCATCAAAAAGTGCTGGAAGATATTCGTAAGAATGGATATGTCCGAGTACGAGTCGATGGTGAAGTTCGTGACGTAGCAGATGAAATAAAGTTAGAAAAAAATAAAAAGCACACGATTGAAGTGGTGGTAGATCGGATTGTTCTCCGAGAAGGAATCAATCAGCGACTGGCTGATTCTCTTGAGACAGCTCTCACTTTGGGTGAAGGTGTCGTCAATGTGGACGTAATAGGAGATAAGGAGCGAATCTTTAGCCAAAATTTTGCTTGTGTTGATTGCGGTATTAGTCTGCCTGAAATTGCACCCCGGATGTTTTCCTTCAACAGCCCTTTTGGTGCGTGCCCGGATTGTACAGGATTAGGCAATAATATGGAAGTAGACCGTTCCTTAATTGTCCCTGATACGAGTGTGGCTCTTATTGATGGTGCTATCACGCCTTTGAGTAAAAATACTAACTCTTATTTTATGTGCCAGTTAGAAGCGGTACTGGATAAATATAATTTCTCTTTGCACGACACCTGGGAAAATTTATCTCCACAAGTGCAAGAGATTATTATGACAGGTTCAGGTGCAGAACAATTTGATTTTGTATATGATAATATGTATGGAGAAACAAAAACCTATCACGCTGTTTTTGAAGGTGTAATTCCATTATTAAATCGTCGTTATCGGGAAACAGTATCTGATTGGTCCCGAGAAGATATTGAAGAATATATGAGTTCTAAGCCTTGCCCTACATGTAAGGGCGCACGATTAAAACCAGAAACCTTGTCGGTTAAGATCGGCGGTAAAAATATCTATGAGGTGACAGCAGGAACCATTGCAGAAACGCAGCATTTCTTTTCTAATCTAGACTTAACTGAAAGAGAGAAGACCATTGCTCACCAAATTCTAAAAGAGATTCATGCTCGTTTGGGATTTCTTCTCAATGTGGGATTAGATTATCTAACCCTAAGTCGGGCCGCAGGCACCTTATCAGGGGGAGAAGCTCAGCGTATACGGCTAGCTACTCAGATTGGCTCCGGGCTGGTCGGTGTACTATATATACTGGATGAACCAAGCATCGGTTTGCATCAGCGGGATAACAACCGTCTGTTAACTACCTTGAAACATTTAAGGGATGTTGGCAATAGTCTGCTGGTAGTTGAGCATGATGAAGATACGATGTACGAAGCGGATCACATTATTGATATTGGTCCGGCTGCTGGTGCTCATGGCGGTCAAGTAGTGGTTCAAGGGACGGTAGAAGAGATTAAGGCTTGCTCAGATTCCATTACAGGACAATATCTGAAAGGAAGCAGGTATATCCCAATACCCGCCGTGCGGCGTAAACCCAATGGAAAGTGGCTGGAAGTTGTAGGAGCGAAAGAAAATAACTTAAAAAAATTAACGGTCAAATTTCCGTTAGGTGTGTTTACTGCTGTAACAGGTGTATCTGGTTCAGGGAAGAGTACACTGGTAAATGAGATTTTATACAAGGGGCTGGCAGGACGGGTATATCGAGGTACAAAGACTCGGCCTGGTGCTCATGATGACATTCGTGGTGTAGAATATATTGATAAAATTATTGAGATTGATCAGTCGCCCATCGGTCGCACTCCTCGATCTAACCCAGCTACGTACACGGGCTTGTTTGATGTGATTCGAGAAGTATTCAGTCAAACCCAGGAAGCAAAAATGCGAGGTTATAAGCCAGGACGTTTCAGCTTTAATGTAAAAGGCGGGCGATGTGAGGCCTGCCGCGGTGATGGGATTATTAAGATCGAAATGCATTTCTTACCGGACGTATATGTTCCTTGTGAAGTATGTAAAGGAGCTCGGTATAATCGGGAAACCCTAGAAGTTCGTTATAAAGGGAAGAGTATTTCTCAGGTTCTGGATATGGTGGTAGATGAAGGAGTAGAATTCTTTCAGAACCTCCCCAAACTTCAGCGCAAGCTGCAAATACTACAGGATGTTGGTTTAGGATATATTAAATTAGGACAACCTGCAACGACTCTTTCAGGGGGGGAAGCACAGCGTATTAAGTTGGCAACGGAACTAGCAAGACGCAGTACGGGCAAGACCTTATATATTCTCGATGAGCCTACTACAGGTTTGCATACTGCTGATATTCACCGCCTGCTTACTGTGCTGCAGCGTTTAGTCGATGGGGGTGACACCGTTGTTGTTATTGAACATAATCTGGATGTCATTAAAACTGCGGATTATGTAATTGACTTAGGACCCGAAGGCGGAAGCCGTGGCGGTACCATTGTTGCCAAAGGAACTCCGGAAGACATCGTAAAGGTCAAGGCTTCCTATACAGGACAATTTCTAGCGCCAATTCTGGAAAGAGGAATACGGGAGTAACGATTTTAAAATACTGTGATTGCGAATGGTAATGAAGCAATCTTCTGCTTGAAACGAGATTGTTTCACTGTCGTTCGCAATGACACCTACAAAAAAAGAGTAGGCATAATGCCTACCCTTGGGAATAATACTTTTTATTTTCGCTGTCAATTTCACATTCTATTTCCTGAATGGGAGTCATACGTTTATAAACGAATTGAGTATCAATATTGCCGCTGCAAAAATGAGGGTTATTTAAAATTTCCTGTTGAAAACTAATATTTGTTTTAATACCAGAAATACGATATTCCGCTAAGGCTCTGCGCATAATTTTAATGGCATCACCTCTGGTTCGTCCGTGGGCAATGACTTTTGCAACCATGGAATCATAATGGGGCTGTACCGTCATGCCAGCGCATACGCCGCTGTCGACACGAACTCTTGGACCGCCAGCTTCGTGGTAAAAATCAATATGACCAGGAGAAGGAATAAAACATTGCTCTGGATCTTCTGCGTTAATTCGGCATTCAATGGCATGGCCGATAAATAATATATCTTCTTGTTTTTTGTTTAAAGGTTCACCCGCAGCAATTCGGATTTGCCGACGAACTAGATCAATACCTGTAACCATTTCTGTTACGGCATGTTCGACTTGAATACGAGGATTAATTTCCATGAAATAGAACTTGCCTGTTTTCACATCCAATAAGAATTCTACGGTCCCTACATTGGTATAATAAATGCTTTTGGCAGCGCGAATTGCTAGTGCTCCAACAGTGGCCCGCATTTCTGGGGTTAAGGCACTGGAGGGGGATTCTTCGAGTACTTTTTGATTACGGCGCTGTATAGAACATTCTCGTTCACCCACGTGAAGGATATTGCCATAGGTGTCTGCCATAATCTGTACTTCAATGTGTCGCGCTTCAGAAATATAAGTTTCCAAGTAAAAAGGGCTGCGTGTTACATCGACTTTGTTTAAAGCACTGATTAGCTCTAGTTGGCTGTTGGCAACATACATAGACTTGCCGCCGCCGCCAGATACTGGTTTTAAAATGACTGGATAACCAATTTCACCAGCTAAATTACAGGCATGTTCATTATCGATAATGGGGTCACTGCCCACAGTCATAGGTAAGCCGGCGGCCTTCATAGCCTCTCGGGCTGTATCTTTATTACCTACTTGACGGATGATTTCGGCACTAGGTCCAATAAAGACCAAGCCTGCTTTGGTAACTTTTTCGGCAAAATCAGCATTCTCTGACAAAAAGCCGTATCCCGGATGAATAGCTTCGGATTTTGAAGCCTTAGCCGCCATAATAATGGCATCCATATTTAGGTAACTTTTCATTGCATCTGCAGGCCCGATGTTATACGCATAGTCGGCTAGTTGGACATGTAGGGCTTCAGCGTCAACATCTGAATATACTGCGACTGTTTCAATATCTAGTTCCTGACAGGCTCGAATGATTCTAACGGCAATTTCACCACGATTGGCGATGAGTATTCTTTTGAACATCAATAGCGACCTCCCATTTGCAAATATCAAGTTAAATATTTTAACGTTAATGGACTTAATTATAGTATATAACATTTAAGTCGACAATGAGTTTAGCGCATGTATACATTGAACCTTTAAAAAAATTATTAGCTGGTGCTAAAAGTATGTTACAATTATCTCATACTTTTAGTGTTTTGGCAATGAGATATTATTTTCCAAAGGAGTATTTTAGCAATATGACTGATGAGTTAATTGAGAAATTAAGCCATTTGCCGGATCAGCCTGGTGTTTATTTAATGAAAGATGCTCAGGAGCGTATTATTTATGTAGGTAAAGCCGTAGTGCTGAAAAACCGTGTTCGCTCTTATTTTCAATCCAGCCGTAATCATTCCCCTAAAGTGCAGTCCATGGTATCGCGGATTGTCAATCTGGAATATATCGTTACAGCATCGGAAATTGAGGCTTTAATTTTAGAATGTAATTTAATAAAGAAACATCGCCCCAAATATAATATTAGTTTGCGAGATGACAAAACCTATCCTTATATAAAGGTAACAATAAATGAAGAATTTCCTCGTTTATATGCTACTCGAAGAGTGCAAAAAGATGGTGCCCGTTATTTTGGTCCTTATACCAGTGCTGGAGCAGTTCATGAAACCATCAAATTAATGCGTAAATTATTTCCTTTGCGCAGCTGTAGAATCTTAGATGCCAGACGCCCTTGTTTAGAATATCATATTAAGCGATGTTTAGCGCCTTGTGCTGGCTTTGTAGATGCTGCGACATATCAAAGTATGATAAAAGAAGTTTGCCTGCTGCTGGAAGGCCGCAGTGATACGGTAGTGCAAAGCTTAAAGAAGAAAATGGAAATTGCAGCTGAGGAACTGGCCTTTGAACAAGCAGCAAAGCTCAGAGACCAATTGGCTGCGGTAGAAAAAGTTAGAGAAAAACAAAATATTGTTACAGGGGCAGGAGATCAGGATGCCATTGGGTTAGCTCGCTCTGCCCTGGGAACTTGCGCTCAGGTATTTTTTATTCGAAGTGGAAAAATGGTAGGTCGGGATCATTTTTTGTTAGCAGGCAGTGAGCAGGAAGAGGATGAGGCAGTTCTAACCGCTTTTCTCAAACAGTATTATAGCCAAAGTACATTCATTCCAAAAGAAATTTTATTGCCGATGAACATTGAAGAGCAGTCCTTGTTAGGGGATTGGTTAAGCCAGTTAAAAGGCAGTCGAGTGGCTGTGGAAACACCCAAACGAGGCACGAAAAAAGATATTGTCACCATGGCAGATGGCAATGCAGCTCTCGTACTTCAAGAACAGGAAGGAAAGATAAAGGCGCATTCTGAGCAGACAGAAGGAGCATTAGCTGATCTTGGGAGATATTTAGGGTTAGGTGGTCCGCCGGAACGTATGGAATGCTTTGATATTTCACATATTCAAGGAGCAGAGACTGTGGCATCGATGGTGGTCTTTGAAAGTGGTATGCCGAAAAAAGAAGAGTATCGTCGTTATAAATTGTTGACAGTAGAGGGGAAACCAGATGATTTTAAATCTATGCAGGAGGTAGTAAGCAGGCGATATGCCCAAGGAGGGCAGCCGCCGCCGGATTTAATCATTATCGATGGCGGTAAAGGACAGTTAAGTTCTGCCTTAGAAATCATTCGAGGCGCTGGCTGGCTGCAGGTTCCTGTTATAGGTCTGGCAAAAGAATTTGAACATATTTTTCGTGAAGGTGATAGTGAACCTTTGATTCTACCCAGGCATTCACAAGCTTTATATCTGATTCAGCGCATTCGAGATGAAGCTCATCGTTTTGCTGTAACCTATCATCGGAAGCTGCGTTCCAAACGCAATATGGTATCGGTTCTTGATCATGTAACAGGTATTGGCGGGAAGCGGCGTAAAGCATTATGGGATCATTTTGGCAGCTTGGCTAAGATGAAAGCAGCTACGGTTGAGGAGCTGGCAGCCGTAAACACGATGACCTTTCCAGCGGCACAAGCCGTATATAATTTTTTCCGCCAGCAAGGACATTAGAATTGGTAAAAATTGTACTTTTCATTTCCTGTAAAGTTGGATAGAATGTAAGTAACATAATGTTGAGGAGGATTGGATGATATGAACAAAACAGTATGGATTGTGCTTGCTCTAGTTGCTGTGCTAGTGGTAGGTGCATTTTCTGGCTATAATGGTTTAGTTAATATGGATGAAGCGGTAAATGGCAAGTGGAGTCAAGTGGAAAATCAGCTGCAGCGTCGGGCTGACTTAATTCCTAATTTAAATGCGACTGTATCGGGATATGCGCAGCATGAACAAGCAGCCATTAAAGCAGTGGCAGATGCAAGGGCAAAACTTGCCGGAAGTCAAGGTGTTGCTGCTAAAGCAGAAGCAAATAATGAACTAGGCGGCGCACTTTCTAGATTATTAGTCATTGCAGAAAATTATCCGAATCTTAAAGCGGATCAGAACTTTAGGCAGCTGGCTGATGAATTAGCTGGTACTGAAAATCGCATTGCTGTAGCACGTAAAGATTATAATGATGCAGTACAGGTTTACAATTCGAAAATTCGTACATTCCCATCAAATATTTATGCAGGTATGTTGGGTTTTGGACCAAAAGAATACTTCAAAGCAGCTGAAGGTGCACAGCAAGTGCCGCAAGTGAAGTTCTAATAAGGAAAAGTTTATTTTCCTTATTAGTATGATTCGTATAAGCGAGGGAAGAATATGAAAAAGAGGCTAGCCTGGATTGTGTTTGTGGCATATCTGTTGATCGCTGCAGTAGCCTGGGCACAGCCACAAGTACCGCCAGCTCCTACGAATAGCATTTACATTCAGGATTATGCAGGCGTAGTAAGTCCCGAAACGAAGTCCCGCATTAATAATTTAGGAAGCCAGCTTGCTGCTAAAACAAAGGCGCAAATTGTGGTCATGACCACTAAAACACTTGAGGGAGCTCCTTTGGAAGAGTATTCGTTAGAAGTTCTCAGACAATGGGGCATCGGCGACAAGACCTTAAATAATGGAGTTCTTATTTTAGTGGCCGTAAATGATAAGCAGTCCCGAATTGAAGTCGGTTATGGGCTGGAGGGCGCATTGCCGGATGCTAAGACCGGGCGTATTCAAGATAATTATATGATTCCTTATTTTCAACAGGGAGATTATGATAAAGGCATTTTGAATGGCTATCTGACGGTAGCCACGGAAGTAGCAAAAGAATATAAGCTTGAACTTAAGACCGATGCCAAACCGGTACAGCAGAGGGCACATGCTGCCAGTCAAGAAGGAGGATGGGATACACTTCCTTGGTGGGCGAAAATTGCTATTGCTGTTGGGGTTGTTTTGCTGCTTATGATGGATTGGCTGTTTTTTGGCGGGGCCATAACCTATATGCTGCTGTCTGCTTTATCCCGACGAGGCGGCGGTGGAGGCGGCGGTGGTGGTTTTGGCGGAGGATCTGGTGGAGGCGGCGGTTCCAGCCGAAAGTGGTAAATACGATTGGATAATGGATAGTAGTTGCTAATTTTTATAAATATGGTAAAATGATAACAGATTAACTAATTTTACAAGAAAAAGGAGCGATTAATATGGAAAAATGGGTTTGCGTAGTTTGTGGCTATGAGTATGATGAAGAAGCTGGTGATCCAGATAGCGGTATCGCCCCTGGCACTAAATTTGAAGATATCCCTGAAGATTGGGTCTGTCCATTATGCGGAGTTGGCAAAGACCAATTCGAAAAACAAGCATAATAAAAACGAATATAAAAAAACCTTCCAGTATGCTGGAAGGTTTTTTATTCGATAACTTATAAGTTTAAATGTACACCAGCGGGTTCTTTTTAATGCTGAATTTTAGCCAATCTGGGGAGCCAGCCGCGCTGTAACATAAGTTGCAATAGACGGTAGTCCCACTCAAGACCAGCATCTAGCATTCTGCGGTACATTAAGGCCACCTCTACTTGATAGGATTGGTGCAAAGCAGCTAATAAGGCCATTTGTGCTGCCTTGCCCATGGTGCCGACAGCAATGGCAACTTCGCCATCTGTTAGATGAGCATCTGTGGGAATGTTTAACGAATCTTTGTGTAAAGTACGTTGACTGAAAGATAATGTTGGGATTCGACCACCGCTTTCTTGCAGCAAATCTTCGGAATGCTCGATAATTACTTTGCTTTGTCTATCGATTGCTTCCTTAATTAATGCTTTTAAATCACGATCTTGTGCATGATTATAAAGAACCTCAAGGGCAGCGACATTATAGCGGCCTTGGGCAATGATTCCGTATAATCCGGCAGCTTCTAAATAGTTAAGAGGTTCTTTGTCAAAAAACATGTTGAAGATGCCACGAGTCTCTGAGCTTACTTTGTCTAGAATCGTCATGTAAATAGCCTCCCTATAGAATTTTTAGGTTATTGTAATCAAAAATAGTATGTACAGCTTTTTTCTGCTTCATGCATCGTATTAAAATATAACTCCCAATATTTTTCAAAAAAAGGAAATAATATAAAAATATAAAGAATAATTTAGAGAAAAAACTTTACTTTTAAAAAAATAATAGTATACTTATAATAGAGCCCAAGTACATAGGTCTAGTGAGATTCCATTATATATCCTTCTCAAGTAGGTTTTTGGTAAGGACAGTAGTGAACCCTATACCATTTTGGGCCAGAAAATTTGAGGGGGACTATTACAATGGTTCAAGACAAAACTTTAGCATGCCGCGAATGTGGCGCAGAATTCGTGTTCTCAGCTTCAGAACAAGAATTTTATAACGAAAAAGGCTTCACTAACGAGCCTGGTCGTTGCCCGCAATGCCGTGCAGCTCGTAAACAAAGAAATAATGGCGGTAGCAGCTTTAACCGTGGTGGTGCTCGTCCACAACGCGAAATGCATGATGTAACCTGTGCAGCTTGCGGTGTAGAAACACAAGTGCCTTTCCGTCCAAGCAGCGATCGTCCTGTATATTGCCGCGATTGCTTCAGCAAAAACAGCGGTCGTTAATATCTAATAAATCAGCCCTTTTACTATTGTAGAAGGGCTTTTTTATGTGCTAGAAGGTCTGCCATTACAAACACGAATGAAACAATCTCTTGGCAAGAAGGGATTGCTTCGTTATCGCTTGCAATGACAAAGTGCTTTTCTTACTATTTTATTTCTTTTTCTAGTTTCATAATATTGTATAATTTTATAATAGTATGTAATTTAATTCACTTGAGCTCTATACAAACCTATGTTAAGAGAGTTATAATTATGTTTAGGATTAACATATACTAAAAAGAATGTACAAACTTTAGGAGGATGATGTCAGGATGAAAATTACAGTTGTTGGTGCTGGTAATGTAGGCGCAACCTGCGCAAACGTAATCGCACAAAGAGAATTAGCAAGCGAATTGGTTTTATTGGATATCAAGGAAGGGGTTTCTGAAGGTAAAGCATTGGATATGATGCAAACTGCAACCTTACTTGGTTTTGATACTAGGGTTACTGGTAGTACCAGTGACTATAGCAAAACTGCAGATTCCGATGTGGTTGTAATCACTTCTGGTATTCCTCGTAAGCCTGGTATGACGCGTGAAGACTTGATCGGCACCAATGCAGGTATTGTTAAAGGTGTAGTTGATAATATTTTGAAATATTCCCCTAAGGCTATCTTTGTAATCATTAGTAATCCAATGGATACAATGACATATCTTGCATTAAAAGCAAGTGGTCTGCCTAAGAATCGCATCATTGGTATGGGCGGCATCTTAGACAGCTCTCGCTTCAAATGCTATTTGAGTCAAGCTATGGATGTACCTGCTACTGACATTCACGGTGTAGTAATTGGTGGTCATGGCGATACTACTATGATTCCTTTAACTCGCTTTGCTACATATATGGGTATTCCTGCTGCTGAATTATTAGATGCAGCAACATTGGAAAAAGTAGCTGCTGATACGATGGTTGGCGGTGCTACATTAACTGGTTTACTAGGTACTTCCGCTTGGTATGCTCCTGGCGCTGCAGGTGCTTTACTAGTAGAAGCAATTGTTCGTGATGAGAAGAAAGTATATCCATGCTGCGTTGCTTTAGACGGTGAGTATGGACAAAAAGATATTTGCTTAGGCGTTCCAGTTGTAATCGGCAAAAATGGTTGGGAAAAAATTGTTGATTATAAATTAAATGCAGAAGAACAAGAAAAATTCAATAAGAGCGCTGACGCTGTTCGCAAAATGAATGCAGTATTAGTGGATCTGAAAGTAGTTTAATTCAATAAAAGACAAGCATATAAGAATTACCCCTCTGCTCATTTCGTTGCTGAAATTTGCAGAGGGGTAATTTTGTTTTAAAATAGAAGGATTCTATGTGCTGATAGCCGAACAGATAGAAAGCTGCTCTAGCTTTATCTATCTGTTAGTTGCAATAGAATTAAACGTATTTTCACAATAAGGAAGTGTAATGATGCAACAAATGCATACAATACTAGAAACAGATTGGGGTTATATGAAAGCTGCGTGGACAGATATGGGATTGTGGGAACTGGATTTCCCCATGAAAATTAAGCCGCAAGAACCAAAGAGGACGACCACATCAGATGTAGATCTGTGGTCAGAACAATTGAGAAAAGAGTTAAACATGTATTGGCGGGGATTTGTGATTCACTTTGGAGTACCTATTGATTGGCGTGGCTATACATCTTTTCAGAAGGCTGTTCTTGCTTTTACGGCAAATATTCCTTATGGACAGACCATTTCCTATGGAACATTAGCCAGGGAAATCGGCAATCCAAAAGCTGTACGAGCGGTAGGGGGAGCATTACATATCAATCGTGTACCTATTGTAGTTCCCTGCCATCGAGTAATCGGAGCTAACGGCAGCCTGACAGGATTTGGCGGGGGAGTTGAATTAAAACAAGCATTGCTGCTGCTGGAAAGCGGTATTGCTGAATCTTAGGGTTCAATGATTATGCCAAAAAAATATTGTCAAAAATTTGTCCTACGGTATATAATAAAAGACAGTGTTATTTAATGATTCATAGATGACGAGGAGGGTCAAGGCGTGTGCGGTTTTCTGCTGCGTATGATTTTAAATGCTGTATTATTGTTTTTACTTATCATAAAATTACCTGGGATCTTTGTTGATACCTTAGGCGGTGCTTTACTGGGTGCTGTAATTATTGGATTAGCCAATAGTGTTGTAAGGCCCTTGCTCTCATTAAAAACGAAACCTTTAAATTGGTTCACTTTAGGTGGATTGACTTTTTTTATGAATATATTGACTCCTATGCTAGTAATAAAAACCTTACCAGGTTATCAAATTTACAGCATGGCTGCACCTGTGACAGGCGTTTGTTTAATGACCCTTTGCAGCTGCACTTTATCGAAAGTAATCAAAGACCGATAACGAGATAGCGGAGGTTATTGTATGACGATTAAATTAGTGGCAGTAGATATGGATGATACATTGCTGGATGGAACTTTAAAAGTTTCACCTCGGACTTGTGAAGCGATCAGAAAGGCTCATGAACAAGGAGTTTTAGTAACAATCGCTACAGGCAGAATGTTTAGCTCGGCTATGCCTTTTGCCCAAGAACTTAATATGCAGACGCCAATTATTACTTATAATGGTGGCATGATACGGTCTGCTTTTACCAAAGAAATGTTATTTCATAAAACCATTGTCCCAGAATTAGCTGGAAAAATAGTAGAATTCTTTCGCGAAAAAGGCTGGTATTTGCAATCCCATATGAATGATGAATTATATGTAGTAGAGCGCAATGAAAAGGCGAAGCTTTATGAAACGATAGCAGGTGTTTCAGCAGTTCCTATTGGTGATGCGTTTTATTCTATGAAGCATGAGCCTACTAAGATGCTGGCGATAGCTGAACCTCATGAGATACTTGAGATACAAAGAAAAATCAATAAAGAGTTCGCTGGAGAGATCTATGCAGCTTCTTCTAAATCCAATTATTTAGAAATGATGCATCCCAGTGTCAATAAAGGACATGGATTAGAATTACTAGCACAAAGCTTAAATATTACCCGCGAGGAAGTCATGGCGATTGGTGATTCGAATAATGACATTCCAATGCTTGAATATGCTGGTTTTGGTGTAGCCATGGGGAATGCAACCGACAAGATAAAAGCGGTTGCCAAAGCAGTTACAGGTCATCACAATGCCCATGGTGTAGCAGAAGCAATTGAAAAATATATATTAAAATAAAGGAAAACTTCGTTCTTAGATGAGATAGGGACGAAGTTTTTTATTAAGTGATATTTTCTCTTTTATAACAGGATACACTGGATATAGACTTTTATAAAAGTATGCTTTTGGTTACTATAATACCAGGAAGTATGTACTTGTATTGAAGTAACTAATCATATAGAATAAAGCTATGAATTGGTAGAATCTTCAATATGACTAAGAGTGATCGATATATGATCTTACAAATTATGAAAGGGTGATATATATGCTATTTACTCCTATTTCTTTTAAAAGTCTGACGTTAAAGAATCGAATTGTCATGCCGCCTATGTGTATGTACAGCGCGGCAGATGATGGCAAGGTGACAGATTGGCATGTTACCCATTATGTGACACGGGCCGTAGGTCAAGTAGGACTGATTATTGTAGAAGCAACTGGTATTGAGCCTCGCGGACGTATTTCCAATCAGGATTTGGGCATTTGGGATGATGACCATATTCCAGGCCTAAAAAGAGTAGTTGACCAGGTGCATGCTCAAGGGGGAAAAATCGGAATTCAGCTGGCTCATGCCGGCAGAAAGAGCGGCGTTGTGAACAGCACACCCGTAGCACCTTCTGCGATTGCTTTTAGCGAAGAATATGCCTTACCTAAAGCTTTGACTGTGCAGGAAATTAAAGAAGTCGTTCAAAAGTTTGCGCAAGGAGCAAAGCGGGCAGTTGCGGCTGGTTTTGATATTCTTGAAATTCATGCGGCACATGGATATTTGATTAATGAGTTTTTATCACCTTTAACCAATACTCGCACTGATGAGTATGGAGGAAGCTTGGAAAAGAGAATACGTTTCTTAGAAGAGGTTCTGCTTGCAGTCAAGGAAGTCATTCCACAAGAGATGCCAATCATTGTTCGGGTGTCAGCAGATGATTATCATCCCGAAGGAAACACTCCGGAACTTGTGGCTGCTATGCTAAACCTGGTGAAGCATCATGGCATTGATGTGGTGAATGTAAGCTCTGGGGCTGTTATAGCGGCAATGCCGCGTGCTTATGCCGGCTATCAGATTGCTATGGCACTTACGATTAAAGAGCAGACCCAGCTGCCTGTATTGGCAGGAGGGCTTATTACAGAGCCTGTTCAAGTTCAGCAAATGCTTAAGGCTGGCATTGAATTAGTGTATACAGGCAGAGAATTGCTGCGAAATCCCTATTGGCCTTTGCAGGCTGCCCATGTACTGCAGCAGGAAATACAATGGCCTGAAGCCTATGCACGAGCGAAATGATACAAGACAATAAAAAAATAGAGATTATCATAAAGATAGTCTCTATTTTTTATTTGTAAATTTTTACTGCAAAAGAATTTACATTTTGTAATGATGAGTGTATGATAATATTGTTAACTGATATTAATCGATTGGTTTACCAAAAGAAATAAAGTAACATCGAGTTGTCATTGCGAGCAGCGCGTAGCAATCTCCTTTCTGTTAAGAGATTGCTTCACTGGCTTTGTGCCTCCGCGGTTCAAAATGCCTTTTTATTTAAACAATTTGTTAACCTTGACAAAATATTGGTTAACAAAAGAGGGGGATTTCAGAATGTACTTTAACACTCGAAGATTAACGGAGACTGCGCTGCTGACTACTTTGATTACCGTTTCTGGTGCGATTAAATTGCCTGGCTTCATTCCCGGTACAGAGTTTCAATTATCTGCTCCATTGGCAGTGGCGATCTGTGGAGTTTTTGGCTTTACCAAGTACATAACGGCAGGTATCTTATCGAGTTTTATTGGACTTATATTGGGCACTCAGAACTTGCTGAATGTAGGTATTGCCATGATTTTTCGATTAGTGGTAGGCATTTGTGTGACTGTTTTAGGAACATCATGGCCTGTGTTAGTCATGGCAGGGCCCTTAGGATCCAGTGCGGCTCGCCTAGTTCTTGGAGAAATATTGGGTAAGGGAGCAATCCCTCTTTTAGTGGCAGCAATACCAGGTATGATTTATACAGCACTGACTGCTTGGCCTCTTACTTTATTATTAAAAAAGGTAAAGCTGCAGACGGAAAGGGTGGTACAAAGTGTTCAGCGTTAGAATGCGGGCCGCCCAGGGAAGGCGGCATGAAGAGGGCGGGCGTCATATTTCTGGTGCAGAGCGCATCATTCCTTATGATAAAGTGAAGCAGACAACGGCTGGGATGCTGGAAAGAGCCTTCACTCATAGCCGGGGACAGGCTGATTTTATTTCTATTACGATCGAAGCGGTACAGCCCAGTACGATACAGCAGGTTCCTTTGCTTTCTGTCTATCCTTCTTCTTTCCTAACGGCAGAGGAAGGACATAAGGCGGCAGAACATGCATTAGTTGCAGCAGGGGTAACTTCTGTCAGCGCAAAGCAAGGGATTTTAAGTTTATTGTCTTTAGCTGACAGTATGCGCGGAGCTATGCTGTTATGTGCTGTTACAGGCCAGCGTTTTGATCATACAGAAAGCAGAGGCATTCGTGTATCTCGTATGGATATTGAAAACGAAAATGCATTGATTGATCGATTGATAAAGCTGGGGATTCACAATCTGCATGTGCAAGAAGCGCTAGTGCTGGCAAGTAAAGTAGCTGCTGCTCCTGGCGTAGTAGCTGAACTTTGCTGGTCTGATGATCCTGAATATACAACAGGGTATGTTGCTTCTGCTTCGGGATACATTCGCATTCCCCATTGCAAGCCATTAGGAAACCCTGTGGGTGGGAGAATCTTTTTTGTAGATCCTGCTGCTGATATAACCCTTTTAGAACACTATTTACAGTTTCAGCCAGTGCTTGTAAAATTGTAAAGGAAAAGGTATAATATGGAATTTTGTAAAACACATCTTTTGAAAGTTCAAGAAGAGAATTTATACCGAAAGCCAGTGAGATATCGATTTTTAGATGCGGTTCATGTAGAGTTGGAAGGTAAAACCTACTTATCATTATCGACGAATAACTATTTAGGGCTAACCCATTCTTCTGCTGTGCAGCAGGCAGCGATAGATGCTATTTTTCACTACGGTACAGGATCAGGAGGAGCCAGACTGACAACGGGGAGCCATCCTCTGTATCAAGAATTAGAAGAAGAATTGGCAGCGTTTAAAAAGACAGAAGCTGCTGTAGTTTTTAATGCAGGCTATATGGCGAATGTAGGAGTGATTAGCGCTTTAGTGGGGAGAGGCGATATAATTTTCAGTGATGAACTCAATCACGCCAGCATTATTGATGGCTGTTGCTTGTCTAGGGCTCATAGAGTGGTATATCGCCATGGAAATATAGATGATTTAGCAGAGAAGTTAAAGAACACGCCTTGCTCAGGTCGGCGTCTCATTGTTACTGACGGGGTGTTCAGTATGGATGGTGATATTGCACCTCTGAATGAGATTGCCGCCTTAGGAGAAACCTATGAGGCTATGATCATGGTAGATGATGCCCATGCAGTAGGGATTTTGGGACGTGGGGGCTGCGGTACAACGGATCATTTTGGTCTGCAGGGAAGGATTCATATTCAAATGGGAACACTGAGCAAGTCCCTGGCATCAGAAGGTGGTTATGTAGCTGGCAGTCAAGTGCTGATTGATTATTTAATAAATAAGGCCCGCAGTTTTATTTTTTCTACTGCTTTATCCCCGGCAACAGTAGGCGCGGCTCATGGGGCATTGCTGGAACTGCAGAATCATCCGGAGCTGGTTGAGACTGTATTACAGAATGCTCAGTATGTACGAGAGGCATTAGCTTCTGCTGGCGTACCTGTAGAAGGAAGTATCACTCCGATACTGCCGATTATGGTAGGAGAAGCAGCCCGTGCAGTAGAGATGGTTGCGTTATTAAAAGATGAAGGCTTACTCGTATCAGCCATTCGCCCGCCGACAGTACCTTCTGGCAGCAGCCGATTGCGCCTGACAATATCCGCTGCTCATGACAGGAAAGAATTGGCTAAAGCGGTGGAAAGCATCATTGCAGTGAGTAGAAGAGTCAAGTTAAGTTGCAAAAAAGATGTAAAGAGGTGAAATATGGCAGGTTTATTCATTACAGCAACAGATACAGAAATTGGGAAGACCGTAATTACAGGAGCAATTGCTGCGGCACTTAGGGAGCGAAGCTGCGATGTAGGTGTGATGAAGCCGGCAGCTTCCGGCGGCGTAGCGGATCGAATGGGAAACCTGGTGGCGGAAGATGCTGTTTTTTTGATGAAGGCAGCAGGCATTGATTTAGGAGAAAGCCGTTTGGTGAACCCTGTATGTTTGGCGCCTGCTCTAACCCCTGCCGTAGCAGCTGCCATTAGTGGAGTAACCATTAACATACAGGATCTTATCGCCTCCTTTCAGCAGTTAAGCCAGCTTCATAACCCTGTGATTGTGGAAGGAGTAGGAGGTATTCTTGCTCCATTATGGAAACATTACACAGTAGCTGACTTGATGTTTGAATTAGCATTGCCTATCATTGTCGTTGCCAGGCCTAACCTTGGAACCATAAATCATACGGTATTGACAGTCGAGTATGGACGAAGTCGCGGGCTGCATATGGCTGGAATTATTATAAATGGCTGGAAGCAGGAGGATGCGGGCGTTTTGGAAATCTCTAATGAAGAATATATAAAAGAAATGACAGGATTGCCGGTTCTCGGAAAATTTCCTTATGTCCCTGAGATCAGTGTGCCGGAAGGGAAAACTGCAGGTTTAGCACAATTAGCAGAAGAATATTTGCAAATGGATGCAATTTTCAATGTGATAAGAGGGAGGAGAGTGCAATGAAGAGTATAGAAGAAAAGGACAAAGAATACATTTGGCATCCTTTTACGCAAATGCAGGAATGGGTGGCACAGCCCCAGATGGTAATTAACGCAGCGGAAGGTATCAAGCTCATTGACGACCAGGGCAACAGCTATTATGATGGTGTATCTTCTTTATGGGTCAACCTTCATGGGCATCGTCACCCTGTTATTGATCAGGCGATTATTGAGCAATTGGGAAAAGTCGCTCACACTACCATGTTAGGTTTAGTGAATGTACCAGCAGCTAAGCTGGCAGAAGAATTAATGTCAATTGTTCCTCAAGGATTGAAAAAGTTATTTTATTCTGATGATGGTTCTACAGCTGTAGAGATTGGGATTAAAATGGCATTTCAATATTGGCAGCTAAAAGGAAAACCTAAAAAGAAAAAGTTTATTACCTTAGCCAATGCATATCATGGTGATACGGTTGGTACCGTTAGCGTGGGAGGCATTGATTTATTTCATCGCATTTTTTCGGATCTCTTGTTTGAAACCATTCAGGCTCCAGCTCCTTGCTGCTACCACTGCAAGTTATCTTCCGGGAATGAGCTGTGCGATATGGCCTGTAGCAAGGCAATTGAGAAAATCCTGGAAGAAGGACATGAGGAGATTGCCGCTATTATTGTGGAGCCATTGGTTCAGGCAGCAGCTGGTATGTTGACTCAGCCCCCTGGCTATTTGAAACGGCTGCGAGAGCTAACCCAAAAATATAATGTGCTGCTGCTGGTGGATGAAGTCGCAACGGGCTTTGGACGTACTGGTAAAATGTTTGCTTGTGATCATGAAGGGGTGTCGCCTGACCTTATGATGGTGGCAAAAGGCATCACAGGAGGATACTTGCCTTTGGCTGCCACTTTTATGACAAATGAAATTTATAATGCTTTCTTAGGAGATTATGCGCAGCAGCGAACCTTTTTCCATGGACATTCCTATACGGGAAATCCGTTATGCTGTGCAGCGGGCTTGGCTAATTTGAAAATATTCCGCGACGAAAACGTACTAGAAAATCTTTCTGAAAAAATCGATGCAGCTCGCAATAAACTAGCTGGCTTTACATTGAAACATGTAGGGGATATCCGCCAGCGAGGGTTGATGATTGGTATTGAGCTGGTGGAAAATCCTCAGGAAAAGATTCCTTTTCCTTGGGAAATGGCGATTGGTGCTAAGGTTTGCAAAAAGGCCCGTGAACATGGTTTAATTATTCGCCCTATTGGCAGCGTTATAGTATTTATGCCGCCTTTGGTAAGTACAATTGCTGAAATTGAGCATATGCTGGATATTATTTACCTGTCAATCAAAAAAATTACAGAAGATGAACCACTGCAGTATGGTGCCAGAGATGTGGCCGCAGTTCTGATATAAATTTCGAAAGAGCGCATAAATATGATGCGCTCTTTTGCTTTTTTAGAGGATTTGCCATATAATTGAAAGATAATATAGGTAATAAGGAGGGCGAGAGTATGAAAATTGTCGCTGATTTACATATTCATACGGTAGCAAGTGGTCATGCCTATAGCACGATATTGGAAAATGTGACTGCAGCAGCAGAAAAAGGTCTTGAAATGATTGCAATTACGGATCACGGTCCAGATATGCCAGGAGGCCCCCATGCCTATCATTTTGGCAATTTAAAAGCAGTGCCGGCCGAACTATTCGGTGTTCGTATTTTAAAAGGGGTAGAAGCGAATGTGATTGATCTTGAAGGGAATTTAGATTTGCCTGTAGATCGACTCAGTAGCTTGGAGATCGTATTAGCTGGTTTACACACGGTTTGTTCCCCGAATGGATCGGTTGCTGAAAACACGCAAATGATGGTCAATGCTATGAAAAATCCTTGGGTAGATGCAATTGTCCATCCGGGTAATCCTGAATTTTTGGTAGATGCTGAGACGATTGTAAAAGCAGCTGTAGAATATGATGTTGCTTTGGAGATTAATAATAGTTCTCTTAAAGTATCTCGCGTGGGCAGCAGACCCTATTGTGAAAACATTGCTGCTTTAGCGAAACAGTATGGAGCGAAAATTATTTTGGGTACAGACAGCCATTTTGCTCTAGCGATAGGAGACTTCAGTCAGGCTATTGAAGTGTTAGAGAAATATAAAATTTCTCCTGATTTAGTGATCAATACGTCGGTTGAAAATGTGCTGCATCATTTAAACCGTCGTTCCAATCGGAAAAGCAGCGTGAATTAGTGAATTGGAGGTGTAGAATATGGACGACGTTCGTTTGGTGATTATCACGGGCATGTCAGGTGCAGGCAAGACTCAGGTGGTGAGAACCATGGAAGATCTGGGATATTTTTGTGTGGATAATCTGCCTCCTATGCTGATTCCTAAATTTGCCGAACTTTGTACCCAATCAGCGGGGCGGGTAAATAAAGTTGGTTTAGTCGTGGATATTCGTGGGCGAGAGTTTTTTGACACCCTGATACAAGCCCTGGAAGATTTAGAAAAGCAGGGGTATCGTTATGAAATGCTTTTCTTAGAAGCTTCAGATGAAACCCTAATCCGGCGTTATAAGGAAACCAGACGGCGGCATCCCATGGCACCCCATGGCCGCATTATAGAGGGAATTAGCCGTGAACGAGAAAAGATTGACCACGTTAGAGGAAGAGCTACGCAAATAATAGATACATCAGAATTGAGCACTGCTAAACTCAGGGAAAAAATCACTGGGCTTTTTACCAGTGAACATGAGCAGCAGCGTATGAATATTACCGTTGTCTCTTTTGGATTTAAATATGGTATTCCTTTAGATGCGGATATGGTTTTTGATGTACGCTTTTTACCGAATCCGTTTTACGTAGAGTCTTTGCGCCGTAAAAGTGGAGCGGTAGCGGAAGTGGGAGATTATATTTGGAAATGGCCAATTACCCAGCAATTTATGGAACAGGTTTCTGGGTTTGTAGACTTTTTAGTGCCGAATTACATCAAAGAAGGAAAAAGTCAGCTGATCATTGCTATTGGTTGCACTGGCGGAATGCATCGCTCTGTATTTGTCGCTGGTAAAATCTATGAAGGTTTAAAGAACAAAGGCTATAAGGTAAATGTAGATCATCGGGATATTAAACATAATGTGTTAGAAGCACCTGTTGAGGGGTAACATAGTATCGATGAAGCTATATTGCTGAAAAAGCAGCGAGTAGTAGTGGTGAGATAGAAATTGAGGTGTAATATCTATGCACTTTTTAAAGTGGATGTACCCAGGCATTAAGGTGAAACGGTGGCTGCTATTATTTTCTATGGGCGTTATTATTGCAAGCATGGGGCTTGCCATTGTATTCAATTATAAATATGTAGGAAACTTTGAAGAGACCATTTTTAGAATGGTATACCTGACGACAGGCAGGTATTATTATACGGTTACGACGATTGTAGGTATCTTTATTATTGCAGGTGGTATGGTCCTGATGACGCTGGCTACGAAGCAGATTATTGCTTCGGTGATCAGTGTGCTCATTCCCGATGGGTCTGAACGCTTGATTGAGCTTATTTTTCAAAAGCGCAAACTGAATCGGGGGCCGGCAGTGACAGTGATTGGCGGAGGCACAGGTTTATCTGTGCTGCTGCGGGGTATAAAGAGTGTAACCAGTAATATTACAGCGATTGTTACCGTTGCTGATGATGGCGGCTCTTCAGGACGATTACGAGAAGATTTGGGTATGATTCCTCCGGGTGATTTACGCAACTGTTTAGTGGCATTAGCAGATACGGAACCATTGATGGAAAAGCTTTTTCAGCATCGATTTGGTGGTACAGGGGGATTGGCGGGGCACAATTTTGGCAACTTATTCATTGCTGCGATGACAGAAGTGCTAGGAGATGTAGAACAGGCTTTAAAAGAATCAAGTAAGGTTTTGGCGGTACGGGGCCGAGTCTTGCCGGCATCGACGCAAACAGTACGATTATGGGCTAAAATGACGGATGGCAGTATTGTGGAAGGGGAGTCCCAGATTCCTCTTGTTAATAAACGTATTGAAAGAGTGTATTTACAGCCGGAAGAAACCATGCCCGTAGAGAGTTCTCTGGAGGCTATACGAGATGCCGACGCTATTATTTTAGGACCTGGAAGCTTATATACCAGTATTCTTCCCAATTTGCTGGTGCGGGGAGTGGCGGATACCTTGCGGAAAAGCCAAGCTGTCAAAATTTATATCTGCAATGTAATGACTCAGCCGGGAGAAACAGATGGCTATAGCGCATCGGAGCATGTGCAGGCGATTTTAGATCATGTAGGCCCTGGTGTAATTGATTATGTTGTGATCAATAGTCAAAATGTTGCAGAAGAATTGCAGCAGAAATATGCGGGTCAGGGAGCTTATCCTGTAAAAAACGATGCGGAAAAAGTGGAAGCTATGGGGATCAAAGTGACTCAGGCGGATGTTATTAATGAGACGAATTTAGTTCGTCATGATCCTCTGAAATTGTCTCGAACTATTGTCTCGATGATATATAAACTTAAGACCAATTCGGAGCGTATGCGCTTATTGGATTATTATTTAATTGCGGAAAGTATTAAGGACCTTAAGAAAACGGATCGCTGAGTTTTGCGGCGTTAAGGCAAAGCAGCTTGACGGGGGTGAAATAGATTGGCTTCTTATTCTGCTGAAGTAAGAAATGAATTGGCTCGGATCGTAGAGGAACAAGAGTGCTGCAATATGGCAGAATTGGCCTCTCTGATTCGTATGGGCGGTACCATGTTAATTGGCGGCAATAGTAATCTTGGGATTAATTTTACTACGGAGAATGCTGCTGTAGCACGTAAAGCTCTCACCTTGATTAAAAGTGGCTTTCATTTAAAAACAGAAGTGGTTGTTACTCGTGGTCGTCGTTTAAAGAAGAATAACTCCTATTTGATCAAAGTAGTGCCGTCACCAGTGGTGACGGAATTGTTAGCAGCGTTAGGAATTATGCAGGGTGAAAATTTGAATGTAAGCAGTGATAGTGGTATTTTACGGAAATCCTGCTGTCGTCGTTCTTATTTACGAGGTGCCTTTTTAGGTGGTGGGTCAGTAAATAAGCCGGAAGGGGATTATCATCTGGAATTGGTTACAGGCAATTTAGATTTTGCAAAAGCCCTCGTACGCTTGATGAAGTTTTTTTCATTGCCTGTTGGAATGACTGAACGCAAAAATGATCATATTGTGTACTTAAAAGATGGAGATGCCATTATTGATTTCTTGCGGCTGATTGGTGCGCATAATGCTCTTTTGACTTTCGAAAATGTTCGTGTAGTAAAAGGCATGCGGAATCAAGTCAATCGACTGGTAAATTGTGAAACAGCTAACCTGCAGAAAACGGTGAATGCAGCGGTGCGGCAAGTAAAATGCATTGAACTCATTGCCCAGCAAAAAGGGCTTGATAAGCTGCCTCCCTCTCTGCTTGTCGTTGCTAAGTTGCGACTTGCTCATCCGGAAGCTACCTTACAGGAACTGGTAGATGCTATGGATGGCAGAGTTGGAAAATCGGGAATGAATCACCGACTGCGAAAAATAGAACAGATTGCTATGGAGTTGGAACATGAATAAATTTTTGGCATGTGGTATCCTTTTTATGGTAGCGATTTTAGGCTGGCTATTTTGGCCCACGAATGCTGTACCGATCTTAGCTTACCATCAGGTAGGTGAAGTAGATGAGGAGATTTACAGTGTGACAGCCAGTCAGTTTGAAGAACAAATGAAGTATCTAAAGGAAAATGGATACCATGCTATTTCTCTAGAAGACTTATTTAATTCTTATACTGGAAAGACAGCCTTACCTGAAAAACCTATTGTAATTACCTTTGATGATGGGTATGAAGATAATTATCTAACCGCACTGCCGATTATGGAGCAGTACGGCATGTCGGCAACGGTCTTTGTTGTACCAAGCTTAATCGGCACAACAGATTACTTATCCTGGCAGCAGGTAGCCGATATGCAGAAAAGGCACACGGAAATAGGCTCCCACACGATGTCTCATGTGGGAATGAATGAAATTAATGCTACAGAGCAGCGGCGGGAAGCAGCGGAATCAAAAGCGGCTTTAGAAAGGCAAATTCGTACGTCCATTCAGTTTTTTGCCTATCCTTATGGGCAATTTTCAGCAGGTGCTCAGCAAATCTTAAAAGAAACCGGATATCGAGGTGCTTGCACTGGTCTAGCTGGATTAAACAATGAAAATACCGATCCCTATGCATTAAAGCGCATTAATGTGCCTCAGCCCAAATATGGTTTGTGGGAATTTCGCTTACGTCTCTTTCGAGCCCATATATACAGTAAATTAGGATTATAAAATAAGTCAGATCCATAATTATTATGGGCCTGACTTATTTTTTTAACCAATTTTGCCAATACTATATTGATAAATTGAAGATAAGTGGGAGGGCATAATGAACGAACAGGATGTTATCGTCCAGCGAGCAGCATATAAAAAAAGAGTTTTTCAGATACTTCATATTGTTACGTCTATGAAGATTACTATGGCATTGCTCATGCTATTGGCTGGGGCAGCAATGATAGGGACTGTCATTTCACCTCAGAGATATGATATCTATCATAGTATGGGCTTTCGCTTATTGCTAACTTTGATTTGTGGCAGTACTTTTATTTGCAGCATGAAGCAGCTTGCTGCTTTGCGCCATTCAAACAAATGGCGTCATTTGGCTCCTTGGGGGACATTTTCAGTGCACATGGCAGTTGTATTGATTCTTTTAGGAGCTTTATATGGGAATATCTACGGAGTTAGCGAAGAGATCAATCTTGCTGTTGGGAAGAATTATGAAATTAATCAGAAAAAATACAAGGGAATTGGTGAGCCTTTTGCATTACACTTGGAGAATTTTGAAACCCAATATTACTCTGATGGAACCGTTTCCGACTGGATCAGTCACATTCGTATTGAACAGTATGGGCAAAATCGATTGATACAAGAGGTGAAAGTAAATCATCCTTTGATCTATCACGGGATTAGTATTTATCAATCTTCTTTTGGCATGGCAATACAAACCCAGTACTTAGATGCTGCAGGCAAGGTCCTGCAGGAAGCTAGCCTAGGAGAGGGACAAGGGATGGTGCTTGAGGGAGATATGATGATTCTGCCAGTGCGGTATGTCGGGGGATTGAATCCTCAAATTATGTATATTGTCTATAAAGGCGAGCGAGAATATGATTGGGGAGCTGCATCGTTAGGCAGCAGCAGATTCATCGGCCCGCAAATGGGAATAGTGAAATTTATAGAGGCACAGCCTTTTTCGGGGTTGCTCATTAAACAGGACCCTGGAATACCCCTGGTGTGGTTTGGGTTTCTTTTACTTGCTTTTGGCTTTTTTGTCAGTCTTTATAAAAAACAATTTTAGTCAGTAATCAAAAAGGATAGGTGGAATTTTGTGGGTGCTTTGGAAAAGGAGTTTTTTAATTCTGCATTTGTTAGTTATTTTTTAGCAAGCTGTTTTAATATTGGACATCTCATTTGGCTGAAGGAAAGGCTTGGACGCTGGGCGATTGCTTTGACGGTGATCGGTTTTGTAGTAAATACGTTAGCGCTAACTTCCCGTACCCTTCAGGCTGGGCGTATTCCTTTTGCTAACATGTATGAATTTGGTATGGCCTTTGTCTGGGGATTGATTTTTTTCTATTTGTATATTGCGTGTCGTTACAAGAATTACTCTTTAGGTGCCTTTGTATTGCCAGTAGCCTTTGTTTTGACAGGTATATTCTCTAGCTTTTATCAAGAGGTTCGTCCCCTCATGCCTGCTTTAAAAAGTAATTGGTTGCTGATTCATGTTATCACAGCGGTTATCGCTTATGGAGCACTGGCGATTTCTTTCGCGTTGGCAATCATGTATTTGTGGCGGCAGCGTATGGAAGAAGCGGGTGGACAAGAAACAATAATAAGCCTGCTGCCATCTTTAGCTATATTGGACACCTTAGTGAATCGGTGTATTCACTTTGCTGTTCCGTTTCTAACCCTGCTTATAGTAACAGGAGCCGTTTGGGCAGAGTATGCTTGGGGATCCTACTGGCGATGGGATCCCAAAGAAACATGGTCACTGATTACGTGGTTAATTTATGCGATGTATCTTCATGGTCGTGTGGCTTTAGGCTGGCGGGGGAAAAGGGCAATGAATTGGGCAGTAATTGGTTTCATTACGGTACTCTTCACTTTTATCGGAGTGAATGTATTATTGCCTGGTTTACATAGCTATGCATTGTAACTTGACTAGGAAGGAGTGGGGTGGTTGGATTTCGGAAAATTCTTTGAGCGCAGTTCACTTAAATTAATTTTGCTAGGGATTGTAGTTGCAGTGGTGGGAATGGCACTGTCCGGTGCTGGATTTGTATATTCTAGCGGTCCAGGTTTCTGTGGCAGCTGCCACTCTATGAATTATGTATATTATACGTGGCAGGCATCAAATCATAAAACTGTAACTTGCAGTGACTGCCATGTTCCTCATGATAATATTTTTTCTATGATGTACGTAAAGGGAGAAAACGGAATGCGGGATGTATATCATGAATTTCTGCGTGATTATCCTGATACCTTATATTTTACGCCGAAAGGTAAAAGGATTACGGAGGGAAATTGTCTTCGCTGTCATTATTCTACTGTGGAAAATACAGCCATGGCAGCAGGTGGGCAAAGCTGCATAAAATGTCATCGTGGTATCGTTCATGGTCAAAATAGGAGTCCAGGAGGGGTTAGCGTTGAATAGGGCGCAGAAATTTTTAGCCGTATTTTTAGGGATGATGGTCGTCTTCTTTGGTGGTATTGTAGTCCGTGTATGGGCAGTAAAGCCCCCTTCAGCTATGAAACTATCACCGTTAGCTGTTGGCGAATATGATCCGGCTGTTTGGGGGAAAGCATATCCTTTGGAGTATGCCAGCTACCAAAAAAATTTAGAGATGGCCGCCTCGCCAACGGGGTATGGAGGAAGCGCAAAAGTACAGAAAGCAGAAATGCAGCCTGAAATTTACACTAATTTTAAGGGTAATCCCTTTAGTAAGGATTATACAGAAGATAGAGGACATTTGTATGCCATTGAAGATCTTAAGGAATCCAAACGTATTGGTCCTACGAGTAAAGGTGCCTGTATTACCTGTAAAACTCCTTATGTGGAGCAGTTTTATAAGGAATCTGGATGGGGGTTTGCCAATCAGCCATTAACTGAGCTGCTTGATCAATCCAAGCACCCTGTCAGCTGTGCCAACTGTCATGATCCAGAGACTATGAAGCTGAGAGTTATTAATCCTGCCTTTATTGAAGCAATGGGACGGCAAGGCATTGATGTAAATAAGGCAAGCCGGGAAGAAATGCGCAGTTATGTATGCGGACAATGTCATTCGGAATATTATTTTGAACCAGGAACATCGCGAGTCGTGTTTCCTTGGGATCAAGGAACTACACCTCAGCAAATGTATCAATATTATGCTACGAAGCCTAATGGATTTCAGCAGGATTTTATACACCCAGATTCGAAAACACCTATATTAAAAGCTCAGCATGCTGATTTCGAAGAATGGCAAAACGGTGTCCATGCTAAATTCGGCGTATCTTGTGCCGACTGTCATATGCCTTACATTCGTGAGAATGGACAAAAATATAGCTCTCATTGGATGACAAGCCCTTTGAAAAATTTGGATGTATCTTGTATGCCTTGTCATCGAGATGGTACAGATCAATTGTATAATCAAGTAAAGGCGACACAGGATAATGTTTGGCAGCTGCAGCATACTGCTGGATTGAATGTGGCTAAAGCCCATGAGATTATTGCTAAAGCTGGAAATATTCCGAATGCGAATCAAGAACAACTAACAAATGCACGGGAGCTATTGCGGCAAGCACAGTGGTACTGGGATTATGTAGCGGCGTCCAACAGCATGGGTTTTCACAACTCTGTACAAGAACTACATACTCTTGGGCAGTCTATTGACTTATCTCATCGGGCAATCGACGCTGCAAATCAAGCGGTAGGTAATCAACTGTAAAATGTACAATTTGGCATGTCAGATGATAAAATGTTACAGCAACTGACATAATGGTATTATTTTGTCATTTTACATAAGATTAAGGTATTGGTATAATGATGCTATGTCTTAACAAGGGGGTAGCATATTGTATTGGATTAAGTTTGGCATAGTGCCGCTGATTATGTTTGTGATGTTACATAGTACAGCATTGGCAGTCGATACCTATTCGACTGTTAAATTAAATGGTTTGGCCTTATCAGAATGGCCCGTTACCGTATCATCTTCCAGTGGGAAATTATTACTATCTGATAGCCCTGAAATGGTGACTGATGATGGAATTATGTATCAAGATACAGTAAGTGGTGACATTCGTCTGTTCTTTCATCATGTAAATGCAACGAAGGAAGACAAAAAAATTGTAGTGCTGCTAGAAAATGCTGGGGAAAAGACAGCTCATATCACGGTAACTAAAAATGGATTAGGTGGTCCAAGCCTTGATTATTTGCAAGTCGGCAAAGAGGTACAGCAAAAATATTTAGAAGGCGGTAATTTGTATCTTGTAGAGGTTCCCTGCAAAGAATCAAGAAGTTTGATTTCTTCTTTGGATCACAGCATTGTAAAAACGAATATGCTGGTGAACGGCATGTATGACTTAACAATTGATCATCCGGTTACCATTAAGGTTATGATGATGCCTTTAGATGCTGATGTTAAAGAATTTGCAGCAAAAGCAAAAGTATTGGCTGCTGACCCTGGTGAACATCGTTTGCGAGGAACATTTGAAGGCAAAGATCGATTGATCGTTGGAAAACAAACTTACGATAGCAAGAAAGATGGAACTGTTGCACTCACTCTGGCAGATAATTATCTCGACCAATATGTCAGAGGCGTTGATGCTACAGACGGTACACCAACATTGAATTATGGAAATTATGGTGTTGTATATAAAATATACCTGCCTTCCACTTCTGGTGATAAAATTTCCTACTACCTGAATCCTCGTGGAGGAGAATATGCAGGTTGGCTAGGCTTAGAATATCGTCATCAGGATGTACATACGATTCCAACCCCTGCCGATGTGATGTCTTTTGGCTCTCACAAAATCAGTGAAAGTGCTTATCTTGGCACCTATGAAAGCGGCAAATCCATTTGGATGACATTCAGCCCTCCAGGAGCTTCCAACTTGCCTATTAAATTAATACTTACTCCTGAAAAAGTTAAATAATGATGAACCCCTCGAAGAATTGCTGAATACTAAGCGGATTCTTCGAGGGGATTTTTTTAAAAGGGACATAGTGAATTTAATTAGGATAAAAGCCATCCAGCTTGGATGGTCTTTTTTTTGATTAACTTATTATTTATGGTTGTTTGCTTCAGCAGCCTCTGTGGCTGCATTTTCTGCCATTTGTTCTTCAGCCATTTCAATCATCATTTTAACTTTTTGTCCACCGATTCGACCACCAATTTTGCCAACTTGGCTAGTTGTTAATTCTTCATTGTGACCTTGATCTAGTGGTATGCCCAGTTCCTTTGCTACTTCATGTTTATCAGGAAGTGCTTCATTCAATTCCTGCATGGTATCAATTTTACCTTTGACCATAGTATTCACGCTCCAGTTTGTAGATAGTTATTGGGAATAAAGGCTATTTAGTTCTGAATGATCTATTAATGATAGTATATCTATTCATTGCTTCAGCAATACGTTAGTTTGATTCATCGGTCATTATTTTTCATTGTGATGCTGCTAATAATAGTTATAAATACCTTTTGCAATTGCTTCTGCCAATTTGCGTTGATGTTCCGGTGATTGTAAGAGAGAACGTTCTTCTATATTCGTGATATAACCAAGTTCAATCAAGGCCGCAGGTATTTTGTTCCGGCGCAGCACGAAGTAGTTGCCCGGATTCGCAGTTGAAGCGGATTTTATTACTTTACTAAGTTCATTTTGTATCGTATTTGCTAATGATTTACTGGGCTCTGATTTAGCGTAATAAAACACCTCTGGACCTTGTCTTTTGGTATTAGAAGCAGCATTTGCGTGAAGACTAATAAATAAATCTGCGTCCGATTCTTCGACCATTTCTACGCGAGCAGCTAAGTCGCGATGGTAGCGTCCTTTAACTTTCTCGTTGTCGCATTCTGGGCTAAGCTCAATGTCTGCTTGACGAGAGAGAATTACTTTTGCTCCATACTGATGAAGAACATTTTTTAGTTCTAGGGCGATTGCTAAATTAATGTCTTTTTCAAGAACTCCTGATCGATTTGCACCAGTATCAATACCGCCGTGGCCGGCATCCACAACAATGATTTTACCCGCCAGTTTATGAGTCATATCATCGTGAGCATAGAGTGTGCCGATTATCAGCAGCATAAATAAGAAACATAAGATACATTGTCTTTTGGCAATATATATACTTTTCACATCGCAACCACCTCTTATAGCTACATATATGCAGAAAAAGGTTATATCAGTCGAAGTTGTTATCCTGGATAACTATAGAATTTTATCAAAATAAAATGTTGAAAGGATTATTATGCGCTTACGGATTATTTTCAAAATTTTACTTGTCACGGCAGGGCTAGCTTTAGCCTTGTATTGTCTTAGTTCTCTTTACTTTTATTATCAGGAAAAGCCTGAGGAAGATCTACAGCTTCCATCCTTCCCTCTTGTACCAAAAGAGACTCGCTTATTAGTGATTGCTCCTCATTGTGATGATGAAGTACTTGGCTGCGGAGGGATGATTCATGATGTACTACAAGCAGGCGGACAAGTCTTGGTTGTTGTTATGACCAATGGTGATGGTTTTACAATTGCTACAGAAGAAGAGTTTCATCGATTGTTTCTCACTCGCGAAGATTATGTGAATTCAGGGTATACGCGCCAAAAAGAAACAATACAAGCTCTACAGCTGCTAGGGGTATCAGAAAAACAGATATTTTTGCTTGGTTATCCCGATCGGGGCCTTGAACATCTATGGATGGATAATTGGAATAAAGATCAGCCATATCAATCTCGCTATACCGGGAGTGATCATTCACCATATAGTAATAGCTATCAAAAAAATGCTCCTTATGCTGGGCAAGCTGTATTAGAGAATCTAGAACAAATCATGCTGAATTTTAAGCCAAATGTTATAGTAGTACCACATCCAGCAGATGAGCATCCGGATCATGCTGCTGCCTGGGCTTTTGCTGCGACTTGTTTTGCGAAGATAAGCAACAGCGGGAGGGCATCAGGTATGCATTTGTACACGTATTTAATCCATCGTGGTGACTTTCCCATACCACATGGATATCAAAACGATGCGCTGCTATTACCGCCCAGACCTTTATATCAGGTGCAACATAGCAACTGGATGACGTATCCAATTGATTTGGAGACTGAAGTCTTAAAAGAGGAAGCAATTAAGGAATATGCAAGCCAGACGAAAGTTCCCATAATGTCAAGTTTATTGCATAGTTTCATACGTAAGAATGAATTGTTTGCTGACCCTTATATTCCTTATGTTATACAAAAACCATCAGAGTCAGATCTATCAAGTCTTAGCGCTTGGTCAAGCCAAGAATCTATTTTAGTGAATACGCGAAGTACAAGCCTAATCGGTGCCTTAGAACATAAAGGTAAGATATCCACGATTGATAGTTATTTGCAAGATAAGACCATCTGGCTGCATCTTCATATTCCTGGATTTGTGGGCAAACAAAATCAATATCAGGTGTCTATTGTGGCCTTTGGTCTGCGAGGCAACAAAACAATTCGTGAGAAGGACGTGCTCCATTTTAGCGAGAGTGATACCAACTTACCATCGGATGCGATTATTCGGTACCAAGATGATGTAATTATTAAGATCCCTTTAACCCAGGTAAAGGTACCTTATTTTTTCTTTATTCAGGTTGTGACAAAAGACAAGCATAAATTTATGATTGATCATACGGTTTGGCAGCCTGTCTTTCTTAATAGGTTTTAATTCTAGTGTTATGAGTATAGATCAACTAATTATCTGGGTATAAGGACAGGTTCATTGTCCCCAAAATCAAAAGGTGATATACTATCGATATGGTAAAAATAGAAAATATTAACAGCGTTTTATAAATCTTTTTAAGGAAGTACAAGGAAATGTCTTGGGAGGATAGAAAGTGAAAAAACATATTATGGGAAAAAATCTTGATGAATGGAAGAACAGACATCCATTATTGGAAGAGATTATCAAGACTCAGGAAGTGTTTTGGACAAATCCTCAGTATGTAAGTTCTAGTGACAGAATTATAACCCCGAATTTAAGGAAAATGGATATCCAAGATGCAGAAAAAAGACTTCTTAGATTTGCTCCATATATTGCAAAAGTATTTCCACAAACATGGGAAACAAAAGGGATCATTGAATCTCCTCTTGTGAAGATTGATAAAATGAAAAAAGAGCTTGCGGTGTTATATGATCAAGAGATTATTGGCTCTTTATATCTTAAGTGCGACAGTCATCTGCCTATTTCGGGGTCGGTCAAGGCACGAGGTGGTATTTATGAAGTATTGAAAATTGCTGAGGATATAGCAATTGAAAAAAAGATAATAGTTGAAAGCGATGACTATACGATTCTTGCTAGTGAAAAATGCAAAAAGCTGTTTTCTAGATATTCAATTGTTGTAGGATCTACAGGAAATTTAGGTCTTAGCATTGGTATTATGGGTGCCGTATTAGGTTTTAAAGTGATAGTTCACATGTCATCGGATGCGAAACAGTGGAAAAAAGATTTGCTTAGAAAAAAAGGTGTTACTGTAGTGGAATATGATTCGGATTATGGTAAAGCCGTTGAAGCTGGCAGAATTCAAGCACAAAGGGAAGAAAATAGTTACTTTATTGATGATGAAAATTCTCAGAATCTATTTTTAGGTTATGCTGTTGCAGGTAAAAGGCTTAAACAGCAGCTGGAGCAGCTGCAGATTCTTGTTGACCAAGATCATCCATTGTTCGTCTATCTTCCTTGTGGCGTTGGTGGTGCACCTGGCGGTATTACCTTTGGTTTAAAGACCGCTTTTCATGAGCATGTTCATTGCTTCTTTGCAGAACCTACTCACTCTCCCGCCATGCTGCTGGGGCTTATGACAGGGCTGCATGATAAAGTATCGGCTCAAGAATTTGGAATTGACAATAGGACGGATGCAGATGGTCTTGCAGTTGGCAGACCTTCAGGATTTGTAGGCAAGACACTTGAGAAAGATATTAGCGGTATTTTTACTATACAAGATCAAGAATTGTATCGGCTGCTCAGCAGGCTGGCGGATTCCGAAGGAATTTATCTTGAACCATCTGCACTAGCAGGTTTTGCTGGCCCCCTTAGATTATTTTCAGAATCAAGGGGCAAACAATATTTAGAATATGGTGATCTTATGTCTAAAATGAAAAATGCCACTCATATTGTTTGGGCTACTGGTGGGAGTATGGTTCCTGAAGAAATGATGAGTCATTTTTATAATAAAGGAAAAGCTAAGGAATAATCTTATTTGGGATATAGGCACAGGTTGTTTGTCCCAGAAAAACAAAGGTGCTATACTGTAGTTGAGGTGATACCATGCCAAGACAGGCTCGTGAGAGAATCAGAAGTGGAATCTATTGAAACGTTAGAGTATTACAAAATGATTAGTAATTACATGCTGTATGGGTATTGTTTGATGGATAATCATATTCATTTACTGATAAGAGAGAACGAGGAATCGATATCTCAAGTAGTAAAGAGAATCAGCAGCAGCTATCATGAGTATACTGGTACTCCTACTATCGTTAATATCGACTCTGCATTAGATATGCTTTCAGAGAATAGGAGGAAAGCTGCAGAATATCAAAAAGTGTGATAGGACGTAATGGGACAAGGAACCTGTCCCATTGTCCTTGGGAAAATTAGAATGAACGGAGATGATGTAGGTGGCTGTCCGGATAGCGGATTTGTTAAAATTACCAACCTTCAAGCTATCCCATACCTTAGCCGGTGTGCGGGGACTTATCCGGGAAGTAGAATATATTGATGTACTGGAACATCCTGATATTGATGTACTTATTAAACCACGAGTTTTATATCTTACCAGTGGATTTGCATTTCATGAGAATGAGAAGCTGCAGGAGACTTTGATTGCTCATATGGAAGATATCGGAGCTGCAGGGCTTGTTGTTGAGCCTGGCCGCTATCTGACTCTGCTATCATCCCGAATGATTGAAGAGGCCAATCGTCTGCAATTTCCCATTGTAGAATTGCCTCAAGGGGCTGTATTTGCCAATATTATTAGGGAAGGTTTAGAGCAGATTTTCTTACAGCAAAGTGCAATCTTAAAGCGTTCTCAGGAAATTCAGAAACAGCTTACTAAAGTGGCATTTTCTGGTGCCAATCTGCATCAGATTTCACAAACCATTGCAAATTTGATGGGTAATACAATCATTGTAGCAGATCAGAATTTCTCGCTGCTTTCTTTTGCTTTTTGGGAAAAGGAGCATAAGAATCATAAACGTAAAGTGTATGCGGGAAGAACGTTGGATCAGTATTTGTATAATCTGGAACGAACAGGGTTTATTGATAAAATACGCAAGACGAAAAAAGCGGACAGGGTGGAAGTCTTATTTAGTAAACAAGGCGAGCAAGCTTGGGTGGTGGTACCGGTTTTAGTCAACGATGAAATCCTTGGATATATTGCTGTATTGGAGGATTACCAGCGAATGCGGGAAGAAGACTGGGGCGCATTGGTACAGGCTGCTACTGTAACAGGAATGGCGATTTATAAACAAGTAGTGGAGGAAGAGGTTGCCCGTCGTCAGCGCAATGATTTTTTATTTCATGTACTGGAAGGACATCTGCCCTTAGGTCAGGAAACAATCGAACAGGCCAAGTTATTACAGATTTCTTTATACGCGACGTGGAGCATAATCCAAATTCAATTAGTAAATTTTGAGGAATACAGGCGGAGGCATTTTACCGACAATATGCCAGAAGAGGCAGCTAGTAAACAGCGGGATCTGGCAATACTCATTGATCAATTAACAGCTAAGCAGAAAGATTTATTAGTAGCTTGCAAGCAGGAGTGGATCACCATTTTTTGTCCAACGACAGTCAATAGTCAAACTCGGGAGCAAGTGATGCAGCGGGTAGAGATAATCCGACAGGAACTGCAGCGATTTGCCCCAGAGCTTGAAGTTGCAGTGGGAGTAAGCCGACCTTGCGAAGACTACAAACAATTGCCCGTAGCTTATCGTGATGCCAAGGAGACTCTGGAGGTCGGACGAATTTTAGATCCGCTTGCAAAGGTATATTATTTTGGGGATTTAGGGGTATATCAAATTCTTACTAAACTAAAGGATATGACGGAGTTGAAGGATTACTATGAGGCGATCTTAGGTAGGTTTGATCAGTTGGATACTTTGACACATAATGAATTTATAAAAACGTTAGAGGCATATTTCACTGTCAATGGAAATATTTTTAAAGCTGCTCAAATTTTGTATCTTCATCGCAATAGTATGACATATCGATTAAAGAGGATTCAAGATATACTGGGAGTAGATTTAGACGATTCGGAAGTACGTTTTAATTTACAATTGGCACTCAAGATAAGGAAAATTTCTCAACGTTAAAATATTGCATTAATATAAAACCAAAGTATGTTTAATGAGCACGCTAAAGATATGGTACGTTGTAACTTTGTAACAAGTGTATTCTATTTTTCTTTGTGCCATAGTGACAATGACATATATTCCCTGTAAGAAGTATGATTATTCTGCCAGTATTGTAATACTAATTTAAGGGGGGGAATAGTCGATGAGTAGTGAAGAACGAAGGTTAGATTACCTGAATGTGTCAGGGAAGGAGTATGTTCCTTACGTATCAGCAGACAAAGTCATTCCGGAGTTTACAGCAACAGCAATCATTATCGGTTTTATTTTGGCAATTGTGTTCGGTATGGCGAATGCGTATCTGGGGTTAAAGGCTGGGATGACCGTAAGTGCTACGATACCCGCGGCGGTTATTTCTATGGGTATTTTAAAGGGAATTTTAAAAAGGGGAACCATTTTAGAAAATACTGTGGCGCAGTCCATTGCTTCTTCAGGTGAAGCGGTTGCTGCAGGTATGATCTTTACAGTGCCGGCTCTGTTCCTGTGGGGATACGCACCTGATATGATGACCATGACATTGATGGCATTACTTGGTGGTTCACTGGGCGTGTTACTTATGATTCCATTACGTCGTTATTTGATTGTAGATGAACATCACAATCTTCCATATCCAGAAGGTACGGCCTGCGCAGAAGTGCTAGTCGTAGGAGATCAGGGCGGTACTGGTGCGAAAACAGTATTTGCCGGGATCGGTATAGGTGCAGGGTATAAGTTCTTAATGGGAGCTCTAGGAATCTGGAACGAAAATCCAGAGTGGCCGATTCCTGGTCTGAAAGGAGCGGCTATCGGATTTGATGTTTTGCCAGCTTTGCTGGGCGTAGGATTTATTATCGGACCGCGGGCGGCTTTTACTATGTTTGCCGGCAGTTTTCTTAGCTGGATGGTCCTTATGCCGTTAATTGCTTATTTCGGCAGCGGCTTAACAGCGCCAGTATTCCCAGCGACCACACCTATTTCTCAAATGGATCACTGGGATCTTTGGAGTAAGTACATTCGCTATATTGGTGCAGGCGGTGTAGCTGTTGGCGGTATGTTTAGCTTAATTAAGTCTTTACCTACCATTGTTAGTTCTTTTAAGGCTTCTCTTGGAGGGCTGACAAAAGGCGGCGCTTCTGCTGATGATAATCTTAGAACCCAAAAAGATATGCCGATGTCCATTATTTTAATTGGTGCAGTCGTTATCTTTCTTGCATGTGCCTTCTTGCCGCAGCTTCATATGGGCGTGATTGGCGGTATTATGGTGGTGTTATTCGGCTTCTTCTTCACCACGGTGTCTTCTCGTATCGTAGGTCTGATTGGTTCTTCCAGCAATCCGGTTTCTGGAATGACCATTGGTACTTTGATTATAGTAAGTGTACTGTTAAAAGCAATGGGTTTCACAGGTATTGAAGGTATGCTGGCAGCTCTTAGTATTGGCGCTCTGGTTTGTATTTCCATAGCAATGGCAGGAGATACTTCTCAGGATTTAAAAACAGCCTTTTTAGTTGGTGCTACTCCTTACCGCCAGCAGTATGCTCTCTTAATTGGCGTTGTTGCTTCGGCTGCAGTTATTGGCTGGACGCTGACTATGTTAAATAGTGCTTATGGTTTTGGTACGAAAGAATTGGCAGCACCCCAAGCTACATTGATGTCACTGGTTGTCAAGGGTGTTATTGATGGTTCTTTGCCTTGGGCGTTAGTCGGTATCGGTGCTTCTGTTGCAGTTGTTGCAGAATTGCTGGGTATTTCGGTATTGGCTTTTGCAGTCGGTATGTATTTACCAATTCATTTGAATGCAGCGATTGCTACGGGTGGTCTGCTTAGCTTAATTATGTCTAAGGTAATAAAAAATGCAGATCAATTGAAAAGACGTACAGAAGAAGGCATATTACTCGCTTCTGGCTTAATTGCTGGTGACTCGTTAATGGGCGTTGTTCTGGCACTTTTAGTTTACCAAGGGATTGATCTTTCTATGGATATGAAGTGGGGCGGCATGCTTAATGAAGTATCTATGGGGATTTTCGTAATATTGGCAATTGCCTTCCTGCGTCATTGCCTGACTTATAAGTTGGATAAGGAAAATTAGAACATTGTATTCTGGGGAACGAAAAAATCTTGAAGGAAATTGTTTATGAAACAGCGAAATAATTTATTGTTGAAACGCCCTATCGGCCGCCCCCATGTTGCGGTTGATGAGGCTAACGAATCACGTTTAGTTGTTCACCACAATCATTGGATTAGTAAACTTTGCACTCGCTTTTTTCGTACACCGGCACAAACCTTTTTAATCTTGATTCTTATGGCTCCTTTGTCTGGTTTCATTGCAATGGCGAGTATACTGTTGGTGATATTGCCAGATTAATGAGTGAAGAGTTTGGTGCGGAAGCAGAACCTGTCATGGAGCGGCTAATTGTTTTTTTGAGAATTCTGATCGGCAGAAAGCTAATTAGCCTTCAGGATTAGACAAGGAGGGGGATTGTATTGCCTATTGAAGGTTTTATAATGGGGACGTTAGGGTTTGCTGTTATGGGAGCTATCCTGTATATTTGGGGGTATCGAAAGTCCCGCAGCACTCCGCGCCGTTTGCATGCGCAGATGGGGCAGGCAATCGAAGCCAGAATTCAGACCCTCCTTGCTAGCCAAAGTCATGGTGCAACGCTGAAAGAAATTGCTAAATCAATTAGTGATCTTAGTGTGGGGGGGCAATTGCAAGGCTATAAGCTGCAAGTGGAAGATGCCCGAGCCGCTACTGATGCGGTACTTCGACATATGATTAGTCGTGGACTGGTTGTTAAGCATGACCAGGGAAAAACACCCAAGTATCTTTTGACAACAATGGAACGATAACTTGACATGAGGATGATGAGATTATGACAAAGCATTTGGAGAAAAGCGCAGAAATTGCAATCCGCCAGTGTATGGCGGTTAAAAAGGGAGAAACCGTTCTTGTGGTCACTGACGAGCCAACTCGCAATGTAGGGAGAGTATTATGGGAAAAGGCTGTGGAAGCTGGAGCGGAGGCTCTATATGTTGAAATGCTGCCACGTAAAAATGACGGTGTAGAGCCACCGCCCGCTATTGCTGCGGCAATGTTACATGCTGATGTCATTTTAGGTGCTACCTCCTGTTCCTTCTCCCATACGAAGGCTCGGAAAGACGCTAGTCAAAAGGGAGCGAGAATAGCTACTCTGCCTGGTATTACAGAAGATATTATGCAGCGTACCTTAAGTGCTGATTATGAGCATATTGCAGAGCTAAGTCAACGATTTGCCAAACTGCTTAGCGACGGCGAAGCAGTACATATTTCTACATTGGCTGGTACTGACTTGACTTTATCTATCTCGGGCAGGGAAGGTCACGCGGATACAGGCATTAATCATGCAGCAGGGGATTTTAGCAATCTGCCAGCAGGTGAAGCTTATGTCGCTCCTGTAGAGGAAACGGCAGAAGGCATTATCATTATTGATGGCGCCATGGCAGGCATTGGTGTTCTAGAATCACCCATTAAACTGACTGTAGAAAAAGGTTATGTTACGAAAGTAGAAGGCGGAAAAGAGACTGAAAAGTTGGAAGCTATGTTGAACGAGTATGGCAAATTGGCTTGTAATATTGCGGAATTGGGCATTGGTACCAACGATCAGGCGATTCTGTCTGGGCGAGTTTTAGAAGATGAAAAGGTGATGGGAACGGTTCATATTGCTTTGGGGAATAATTTCGGATTTGGCGGTACATGTCAGGTACCGATGCATTTGGATGGCATCCTGCTGAGTCCTACCCTGACGATTGATGGTCAGGTAGTCATTAAGGATGGCAAGCATTTGATTACGGTATAATTGCCGTTCGTTATGGTGAAAGTCAAAAAAAGAAAATGATCTGGCGGTTGAACGGAACCCCTTGTATTGGACATTGCAGAAGAAGTCCAATACAAGGGGTATTTTGTGTTTAGCATCAATTGCAATAATTTGTTGAGACGCTTCTCTTAGACTTTTTTTTGTTATAAAGTGTATTTAATATTTCATGTAAAGAGTGAATTTTTTGTTAATTTTAATGATCTATTTGTACTTTTAAAAGCCATGCTGCTTTTTTTGTATGTTAGATCGTTTGATAGTAAAGGATCTACGAGGGGCTAAACAAAAAAGTCATTTCTTGGCATATAAATTGCATTACTTATGGGTGAGGGGAGAAGCAATGAAGGAGAAATTAAAAAAGCTAATCCAAAAAGAAGATGGTAAAAATCCGCTGACGGACACGGAAATTGCGCAAAAATTAAAGATCAGAAGAGAAGAAGCTACAATGATTAGAAATAGTCTGGAGATTCCAGATTCTAGAGAAAGGAGAAAAGTTGATTTATTAAAAAAGATAGAACTTTTGATGAGAAAGGCCCCGAATAGAACCATGGTTGATGTGACAAGATCACTGAATGCATCAGGGTATGAGGTTTCAAGATGTACTGTAGTGCGATATGCAGAAGAAATTCGACAAAATAGCAGGAATGATCAGAAGCAGGGCCAGGTAGTAAGTACAGCTTTCGAAAAATCCCAAGGAGCCTCAGAGCCAGATGTATTTTCAAAATTAGTTGGACATAGCCGAAGTCTAAAAGGGATTATTCAATTAGCAAAGGCCGCTGTTTTGTATCCTCCCCATGGGTTGCATACGATTATTACAGGGCCTACGGGTGTGGGAAAAAGTGAATTAGCTGAATGTATGTACGAATTTGCTGTTGAGTCTGGTGTATTTGAGAAAAACTCTCCCTTTGTTGTTTTCAATGCGGCGGATTATGCTGAAAATCAGCAATTGCTGTTATCACAGCTCTTTGGACATATAAAAGGTGCTTTTACCGGTGCAGATATGGATAAAATGGGTTTGGTAGAAAAAGCAGATGGCGGAATTCTCTTTATTGATGAAATACATCGGTTGCCTCATGAGGGTCAGGAAATATTGTTTCAGCTGATCGACAAAGGAAAAGTAAGAAGACTAGGGGAAACGAAATTATCCACATCGATTAAAGTCATGCTAATCAGTGCTACATCAGAGCCTCTTGAATCCTACTTATTGACCACATTTAAAAGAAGAATTCCTATGGTCATCGAAATACCGGATTTAACTTCAAGACCGCTGGTGGAACGACACCATATTATTAACAATTTTTTTGTTAATGAAGCACATCGAATAGGGATTGCCATTCTGGTTAAGGCAGATGTGTATAAAGCCCTAATGCTATATAAATGTCATGGCAATTTAGGACAACTGAGAAGCGATATACAAGTAGCATGTGCAAGAGGATTGCTAAACAAGCTGGCAAAGCAGCAGGACAATGTGGTTGTTAATATTTCAGAAGTTTCTGAACATGTAATGAAAGGTTTAATTGATATCCGTAATCACCGTGATAAGGTAGAAAAATATGTGCTTGGGGATGTCAAGATCTCTCCTGATGCCAATGTGCATGAAATAAGAACCAATGATAGCATTTATCAATTTCCAGAGGAAATATACCGGTATACGGAAGAGAGATATCTGTCTTTGCTGTCTGAAGGAATTGAAGTGGAAGCAATAAACCGGATTGTTGGAGGAGAAGTTGAAATACAAATTCAACAGTATATCAAGAGTATGAAGACCTATACTGGAGATATGGATTTGAGAGAATTAGTTTCGGTTGTGGGTAAGCAGATTCTCTTACTAACAGAAGACATTATAAACATTGCTGAAAAAAGGTTTGGGAAGCTTGATGGCAGCTTAAAATTCAGCTTGGCGATTCATTTGAAAGCGACGATTAGCAGGCTGAAAGAAGGCAAGAAAATACAGAATAATAATCTGAAAGAAATTATCAATAATTATCCTCAGGAATTTACTGCTGCCCGTGAAATCTCTGATTATCTTGAACAGACCTATTCCATTTGTCTGCCGGAGGAAGAGCTTGGATTTATCGCAATCTATTTAAATTCAGGATATAGAAAGAATTTTTATCATGTACCGAAAGTAGGCGTTTTCATCATAGCTCATGGTCGGGTTGCCAGTGCTGTTGCGGAGGTGGTCAATAAACTTCTGGGGGTTATGAATCATGTGAAGGCTCTCGACATGCACCTGGATAAGAGCCCCCAGGAAACCATAAGGGATGTAATTAAAATGGCAGAAGAAATTGATGAAGGCCGGGGTATTATTATTCTTGTCGATATGGGATCTTTGGCTTATTTGGGAGAATTTATCACCAAAGAAACAGGGATCGAAACAAGAACCCTAACCAGAGTGGATACGGTATTAGCCATTGAGGTAACCCGCAGGGCGACTTTACCGGACCTTAGTATTGACGATATTATGGCATCGATTCGATATGAACTATCTGGTGGCCTTGAGTATAAAGAAGCATCAGTGGATACAGCAAATGGCAAGAAACCGACGATTTTAATAATCTGCGTCACAGGAAGTGGAACGGCAAAGATCATAAGAAACAAAATTGTGGATGCCATACCGGGTATTGAGTTGAAGTTTCACATAGAGACAAAAGGTATTATTGAGTTTCCCAAAATGGATATTGAAATCAGCAGAATTAAAAAAAGAAAAAACATCATAGCCATTGTCAGTACCATTCATCTGGTTGTTACTGATATTCACTTTGTTAATGCCCAAGAGGTGTTAAAAAACGAGGGAATGAAGAAGTTTAAAGACTTTATTATGATGAAGTCTAATAGTAGTAAGGATCAACCTCTGCCTGCTTCAACGCTTGATAATCTGATTCAAGAAAAAAATATATATGTGAACTTGCCCTATGATCACAAAAAAGATGCTCTTACGTATTTATGCAAGGAGTTGATTAAGGGTAAAGCAGTAAAAGATGAGTATTTAGATGGCGTATTCAGCCGGGAAGAACTATTCACTACAGAATTAGAGGGGGGCGTGGCCATTCCTCATTCGGATGAAACCAGTGTCCTTGAATCATCCATTGCCATAGCCACACTGAAGAATCCAATCCTGTGGGAGAATAAATACGTCAATATTATTGTCATGTTAGCGGTGGATAAGAACTGCTTTACCGCGTTAAGTACCATGTTAGGTTATATCATAACAGAGGATTTTAAGAAAATTGCGCAGCTAACTTCTGCAAAAGACATAAAGGAGGCTATCATGGATGCCTGTAAGGAACACATTTGATAAACAGTTAATCTTTAACGACCTGAAGATAAGAGACAAAAATGAAATATTACAATATATGGCCACTAAAATGTACGAAAAGGGTTATGTGAAGGGAACCTATGCACAAGCCGTAATTGAACGGGAAAAAGTATATCCCACTGGATTGCAAACAGAAGCCTTCGGCGTAGCCATACCCCATTCTGATAGTATTCATGTGAATCAGGCTGTTATAGCCGTATGTATAGTAGAAGAACCAATTGTATTTCATGTAATGGGAGGAGCAGAAGAGGAGGAAGTATTGGTAAAATTCATCTTTATGCTTGCCATTGATGATCCGAAAAAACATATTGAAATGCTGAGCAAGCTATCTATCATATTTCAGGATGAACAAAAAATGCAAGAGATCGTAAAACTGAAACAGGATGCTATTTATGAAAAATTAAATTGTTATATTAATCATTAGGAGGCAAAAAAGATGATGAAAAAGAAAGCGCTGGTTGCCTGCGGCTGCGGTGTAGCTTCATCGACGATTGTTGCGAAGAAATTGGAGGATTATTGTGGCGAACGGGATATAAAACTGGAGTGGAGGATCTGTAAGGCAGCGGAGATTCCATCCTTGGCTGATATGATGAAGCCCGATGTAATTATCTCCATCACAGCAGTAGCTGATTTAGGCAATCAAATTCCGGTGTTTGACGGGAAGCCTTTTTTAACGGGAATTGGTGTAGCAAAAAGATTAGAGGAAATCTATCAGGCAATTTTAAAATAAGTGAAGGAGATCGATGAAATGGACTTTATTGCGGGTATTTTTGAGTTCTTTCTTGGTTTAGGTGCATCTGTTTTTTTGCCGATATTAATTAGTATTTTTGCAATCATCCTGGGGCAGAAGCCAGGGCGGGCCATTCGCAGCGGGATTACGATTGGGATTGGTTTTATTGCCATTGGAGCTATACTAGGGATATTCGTGAGTAATTTAGGGCCGGCTGCAGAAGCGATGGTTAAGCGTTTTGGAGTCAATCTCACTGTATTGGATGCGGGCTGGCCAGCTACTGCCAGCATTGCCTTTGCTTCAAAGATAGGAGCGTTTATTATTCCGTTGGGCATCACGATTAATGCCATCATGCTTGTAACCAAGATGACAGATGTTGTGGATGTGGATATCTTCAATTACTGGCATTTTACCTTTGTAGGAGCTTTAGTTTATGGAAGTACGGATAATTTATTATTGGGCTATGCAGCAGCAGGTCTTGCTCTCATCGTCGGTTTGAAAACGGGTGATTTTACTGCGAAGTATTTTCAAAAATATTATGGTTATGAAGGGGTGTCGATTCCCCATATTTTATCCAATGGTTTTGCGATTATTGGCTGGCCCCTTAATAAAATAATTGATATGATCCCTGGAATTCGAGATATAAAAGCCGATCCAGGAACCATTTCGAAAAAGTTCGGAATTATGGGAGAGCCAACTGTAATGGGGATCATTTTAGGTGCCGGTATTGGCATCCTGGCGGGTTACGATATTAGTAAGATCTTGAATTTAGCGATTATTATGGCCGCAGTGATGATGCTCTTGCCAAGGATGGTAGGGATCTTAATGGAAGGACTGCTGCCAGTATCAGATGCAGCAAAGGAATTTTTCTCAAAAAAATATTCAGATAGAGAATTTACCATTGGTCTGGATTCTGCCATCGCCGTAGGAGACCCTGCCGTTCTAGCCTCTTCTTTGTTATTGGTGCCAATCGCCTTGGGATTAGCGATTGTGCTGCCTGGCAATAAGGTACTGCCTTTTGGAGATCTCGCGACGATACCCTTTATGATTTGTATTGTCAATATATTTACGAAAGGAAATGTATTCCGCAATGTACTCATTGGCTCCTTTTTAACAGTATTTGCCTTATATAGTGCAACCATTAACGCAGATACACATACCGCCATGGCGATTGCAGCGGGTTTTACAATGCCGGAGGGAGCGAGTACCCTGTCTAGTTTTGTAGGGTCTTCCAATCCAATTACCTTGGCCATCTGGAAATTATTCAGCTTATTTGGCTAAAACAGAAACGGTGAAAGGATAACAATATGAACATAGTAAAGAATACGCCTGTGGGAATTTATGAAAAAGCCTTACCGGAGACAATGAGTTGGATGGAAAAACTCAATTTGGCTGCTGAATGCGGCTATGATTTTTTAGAAATATCCATTGATGAAAGTGAGAGTAAATTAGAACGGTTACATTGGAATCGTTATCAAAAAAGTGAACTTTTGCAAGGGATTTTGGCAACGGGCATTCCTATTTTGAGTATGTGTCTCAGCGGGCACCGAAAATATCCTATGGGAAGTGAATCGAATAGCACGCGGCAAAGAAGTCTGGATATTATGGAGAAAGCCATCCAATTTTCCGTGGATTTAGGAATACGGGTTATCCAATTGGCAGGGTATGATGTTTATTATGAAGCAGGAAATGAAAAGACGAAAGAGCTTTACTGCGAAAGCATGCGCCAATCTGTAGAATTGGCTAGTAAAGCCAATGTCATCCTTGCTATTGAAAATATGGACCATCCATTTATGAATTCCATCTCCAAGGTCATGGAATATATAGACTTGTATCAATCTCCCATGTTGCAGGCATATCCCGATATTGGAAATCTGACGGCCTGGGATTTAAGCATAAAAGAAGAACTCTGCAAGGGCGGTGGTCATATTGTAGGAATTCATATAAAAGATACTGTGAATCAAGTCTTTCGCAGAATTGATTTTGGTGAAGGCATAGTAGATTTTTCGAAGGCTTTTCAAGTTTTGTATGAATTGCATTATCAGGGGCCTTTTGTCATAGAAATGTGGTCTGAGAATAACGTGGACAGCAAAGAAAAAATGATTTACGCAAGACAATGGGTACAAGAAAAAATGAAACATGCAGGTTATATTTTTACATAATGGAGGTTTATAGTTATGCTGTTAGAAGAAATAAGAAAAGAGGTTTTGGAAGCTGCTGTGGATTTGTTAAAATACGGCTTGGTTACTTTGACAGGAGGGAATGTGAGTGGGCGGGATGAGGCAACGGGATATATTGCCATTACTCCCAGCGGGATGCCTTATGAAGCACTTTTTCCTGAGGATATTGTCATTATCGATATCGAGGGCAATGTCATAGAAGGAAAATGGAAAGCTTCTGTCGATACACCGGATCATTTATATATTTACAAACAGCGGCAAGATCTGTTTAGCATTATTCATACGCATTCTACTTATGCCTGCTCTTTTGCAATGCTCCATAGGGAGATTCCATGTGCTACAACTACCTTGGCCAATGAAGTGGGAGGCTCTGTGCCTGTTGCCAGATATGCACCAGTGAATTCAGGATTGATTGGACCCAGTGTTATAGAAGTGATTGGTAATAAAAGCGGCTGCTTATTAGCCAATCATGGTGTAATGACTGTAGGGACTTCTGTAAAACATGCCTTAACGGCAGCTGTGATGCTAGAAGATAATGCTAAGTCGTATCTCTTTGCCAAAAGCATTGGTGAGCCAGTACTCTTAGAAGAGGAAGAGATACAAAAAGCAGTGGAAGTCTTTCAATATGTTTATGGACAAAAGTAAGTAAGGTACAAGATCGTAGAATGTGTCCTTAAGTGAACTAATAGAAGAACCAGCTTTAAGCTCATGTTGAGCTTGAAGCTGGTTCTTCTTTCATTTCCATTGCTGAATGTACTGCCAAAACATAAGTAATGACATGGAGGCTTTTTCTTGTTTAGTCCGGGCGAGGACGATATGTTTGTAGAAGGGATCTACTAGGCGGACAGTGGGGAGGCTGGCACTGTTGTTGTAGTACTGCAGACCACTTAGGGAGATGAAGGCAATGCCTAGACCAGCTTGAACGAGGTCAATTCTTCTACCGGGGCCATTGCATTCACTTACGATTTTTGGCGTGAAGCCAGCTTTGCGGCATTCTGTGAAGAAAATGTCATAAGATACATTATTCTTTGTTGGGAAAATAAAATTCTCGTTAGCGGTTTCGCTTAATTTGATCGTTTCTTTTTGGGAGAATGGATGATTCGTCGGTGTGATGAGAACGAACTCTTCCTTTTCTAATGGATGAACTTCAAAATTATAGCTATCAATATCATAAGGTGCAGCAAAGAGCGCGAGATCAAGATTGCCCTCGTAGAGCAGTTTGCAAAGCTCTTTACTTAGCTCATTGGTGACGGCAAATTTGATGCTGGGATGTTCGCTGTTAAATGCAGTAAAGATATTGGCGATATTGAGATTGCCAAGCCCCGTAATGACACCGAGATGGATCGTACGTTTTTCAATTGAAAGATGCTTTTGCAGATGTTGGTGCATTTGGTCAACTTCGTGGGTGATTTTCTTTGCATATAGCATGAAGTCTTGTCCTGCGGGAGTTAATTCAATAGGGTGCTTGATGCGGTTGATGAGTCTCATGCCTAAATCATTTTCTAACTTAGTAATTTGTTGGGATAAAGCAGACTGCGAGACGAAAAGCTGATCTGCGGCACGAGTGAAATGCTTACACTCGGCGACTGCCAGAAAATACTGTATTTGTTTTAACAGCAAGTTAATCACCCCAAGGTTTAGCGTTAGGTTCGGCTCTATTTCAACTCATTATGATTATGTCATTATATCATTATTATGGGGTGTGATATGATTTTTTTTTCTAATAATGATAGTAGAAATACGAATTGTACTTTCATTGAAACACGCGATATTATCAATATAAGTTAACTGTAAGGAATAAATGGTTTGATTGAAAGATGCGCGCAAAAAAAAACAAATATCTGAACATTCTAAAATAATTAAATGTTCATGCCAAAGAAAGGAGTCGTTTTATGGTTGGAGTTATCATTGCCACTTTAGTTATTGTACTCATTGCTTATTTGGTTTATAAGAAATATAAGCCCCAGACTGTAATTTTATTTGGAGGCATGATCCTTATCGCCAGCGCAATTATAATTGGTAATCCGATTATTGCAGCAAAACAGAGTATGGGAAATCCATGGCTTGATATTTTTAAAGTCATTGAAGATTTAGCAAGTAATCGTGTTGCTGGTTTAGGATTAATGATCATGTCGGTTACCGGTTTTGTTAAATATATGGATTATATAGGTGCTAGCAGGGTATTTGTTCATATTGGTGTAAAGCCGCTGCAGCTGATTCGTTCGCCCTATATAGTATTAGCTTTTGCTTATCTTATCGGGCAGATGATGAAAATGGCAATTACCAGCGCAGCGGGTCTTGGTGTATTACTTATGGCGACAATGTTTCCAATTTTACTTAGCTTGGGTGTATCACGGGGGGCGGCAGCAGCGGTAATTGTCAGTTCTTCCTGTATTGACTTGGGACCGGCAGCGGCAACATCCAATTTAATGGCAAAAACAGCTGGAATTGACGTCGTTGATTATTTTATTACTTATCAATTGGTGGTTGCCATTCCGGTTATCCTTACGATAGCAGTATTGCATTCGATCGTACAGCAGTATTTTGACAAAAAAGAAGGCTTAGTGAAGGATGAGAAACTTGAAGTAAAAGAAGGTCAATTACCGCCAAAAATTTACGCTATTCTACCAATTTTGCCGTTAGTAATGATCTTTATGTTCAGTCCAGTCGTTGGGTCGAAACTTAAAATGAGTTTAGTCAGCGCGATGTTTTTTGGCTTATTTATTTCAATGGTCTTTGAGTTTCTCCGTACACGTAATTTGAAAGAAGTTTTTAAAGGCATACAAAAATTCTTTGATGGAATGGGCAGTGCATTTGCCACAGTGGTTACCCTGGTTATAGCCGGGGAGTTGTTCGCCAAAGGCTTAGATGCGGTTGGTGCGGTAGAAACGGTAATCAATGCCTCTAAAATTGCTGGGTTTGGCGAAGAAGCAATGACGATTCTGCTGCAAACGGTTATTGCCGGTGCGACGATCTTGACAGGTTCTGGTGATGCTGCTGTGTTCTCCTTCGCTGGGCTAGCACCTGTTATAGCTGCACATCATGGAGTAAATCCAGTGGAAATGCTCATTCCAATGCAATTTTCAGCAACACTTGCCAGATCGGTCTCCCCCATATCAGCGGTTATGATAGCAGTTGCGGGTATTGCGATGGTTTCACCGTTTGATATTGCGAAAAGAACGATGATTCCGTTAGGAGCAGGGTTAGTTGTGACAACAATAGCATCTTTGATGTTGTAGTAGAAATAAGAAAAGGGTGATCGTGTTATGGAAATAGAAGGATTGGAAGTATCCAACTATTTAAGAGAACTTGAATACTTAGTGAATATTGATAGTGTATCTTCTGATGCAGCAGGTACAGCAAAAATCGCAGAATTTATGACAGCAAAATATCGTTCTTTAGGCTGGCAAGTTAAAGAACATAATTTTAATGACACAATTGGCCCTTGTCTTGAAATCACCAATAAAGTGGCAGCACAATATGATGCGCTGATTTTGGCGCACATGGATACGGTATTTCCAATTGGTACTGCAAAAGAAAGACCATTTTCTATCATAAATGGACGTGCTTACGGACCGGGTGTTATTGACTGTAAGGCTGGCTTGCTGAGTGGTTATTATGCTTTGTCGTCATTAGAAAAGATAGGAAAACTTACAAGCAAAGCAATTTGTGTTTTCTTAAACAGTGACCATGAAGGAATTAGCTCGAAGTATTCAAAATACCATTCTGAAAAATTGGCAAAAAGAAGTAAGTGTACCTTGGTGCTTGAAGCGGCGCGTGCAAATGGAAATCTAGTGCATAAACGAAAGGGGATTGGTCGTTATTATATTGAAGTTGATGGCGTTGCAGCACATGCCGGCGTTGACCATCAAAAGGGGCGTAATGCCATAGAGGAGATTGCACATTGGGTTTTAGCTTTGCAAGGCAGAACAGATTATGCACAGGAAACCACGCTGAACATCGGTAAAATTTCTGGTGGTACGTCGATTAGTGCTGTGCCCGATAAGGCAAAAGCAGAACTGGATATTCGTTTCTATGATAAAAGAGCAGTGGTCGAGATTGAAGAAATGATGCAAGGGTTGGCTGCGCAGCCGCACATCGTAGGAACGACAGCGAATGTTGCTGGAGGAATTACACGGCCTTCAATGCTGCCAAATAAAAAAACGGAAGAACTAATTCATGTAATTGATGAAATCGGTAAATCACTTCAGATGGATTTTGGCTGGACAGCAAGCGGCGGTGGTTCCGATGGAAGCTTTTCAGCAGCGGCAGGTACACCGACTATCGATGGCTTAGGACCAGTCGGAGGAGGTGCGCACAGTTCACAAGAATACTTGGAAATTGATACGGTAGTGCCGCGATATAAATTGCTCTGTAAGACAATTGCTTATGTGGTCGATTGGAAAATGTAAGATGATTTTTAGGCTTCTGCCCGGTTTTACTCTTGAGAATCGGGCAGAAGTGAGAAATGAATCAATAAATTTAGAGAGGGTTCAATGATGAGAAAATTAGAAATAATCAGACTCATTAAAAGAGGATTAATTGCTGGTGCAGTGATCATAAGTGGTTTTATGATTACGGCGAATGTGCAGGCAATGTCGACCTTTATTGATGGTGCGCATGATGTAAAAGTAGAACATTTAGATGATATGACGACCAATAATCCAGCGCAAAATATAGCTTTTACCGAGTCTTTAAAAAATGATGGCCGTAACTATAGTGACTGGGATGTAGCAGGCAATCCGTCACGTCCAGACTGGACGGTAGCAAAAGGGATCGTGCCGGGAATTCAAATCAAAGGAATTATTGGTGATGCCCATTTTGTGATGCGTATTCCGGATAAATGGAATGGCAGACTCGTTGTTGGCGCGCCAGGGGGAACGGGCAGTGAACTATCGGCAGATCAAAGATTAAGCGATTATATTCTAACTAAATTCGATGAAACTGGAAATTCATATGCTTATGCCTATACAGATAAAAGTGCCCGTGGTGAAATTATTCCTACTACTGATGGTCAAATCAAAGAAGCGTGGCGTGGCAGAACTGCTTTTCTGCATTCAGAAGACGGTATTGCTACGTGGAATAAAAGAATGCATGAGCTTACAGTGGCAGCAAAAGATGTACTGAAAAAACTAAAAGGTGTAGGTCCTAAATATACCTACATCAACGGGCAATCCAATGGCGGATATGTTACTCGTTATGCGCTGGAGAATGACGGCGGCCTTTATGATGGAGGAATTGACTGGATGGGCGTTCTTTGGACACCGGAAGTTAACAATATCAGCATCAAAACAGACCAATACAGAGACATCCAGATCATTCGTGACCCTAAAGCAACGGCAGAAGAAAAAGCAGCGGCGAGAGCTCATTATGGACTTTCGGAACAATCTGATTTTTTAATCGATAAAACGATTAGAGGCGGCAGAGGCTTATTGGATGATTCTCTACGGATGAAGTATGATCCGGAATGGAAATATCGCGATTGGTCGGAATATGGACAGCATCCGAAAGATTATGCGAATTATAATTGGCACAATCGTCCACAAAAAGTCAAAGATAATATTAAGCCTTTTGCGTTAACGGGTAATATTAAAAAGCCAATGATTACTTTGCATGGTACTTGGGATGTTCAGATCAATCCAAACTATAATTCTGTTTACTATAGCAAGATGATCGCAGAAAAAGGCAAAGCTGCTAATCACCGTTTATACCTTATTGATCATGCCCATCATACAGATGCGATTGTCGGTGATCCCAAAGTCGATAAAAATCATTTGATGCAGCCAATTTTACCGTATTCTCACCAAGCATTTGACATGTTGGTGGATTGGGTAGAAAAGGGCATTGAGCCACCAATGAATCAGACCATTCCTGTACCACAGGATAAGCAAAAAGCAATTGATATCAAAACAGGCAATGAAATTGATATGTATTGAGAATTTTTAAGGGGGGATTTATTGATGAAAAAACATGTTTTCACTTGCATCGCCGCAGCGCTTATCTTAAGCATTACTGGCAGTGCATATGCTGCAGAACCGACCCTTGAGGAACAGCAAGCTGAGCTAAGTGCGTTAAAGACGCGTTTAGCAACAGTTGAAAAACAGTTAAAGACACAAGAGAGTAAACAGAAAAAAACAGAGGAAACCATTAAGAAAAGTAAAGACAGTGACGTGAAATTCTATGGTGATGCAAGAGTACGGTCGATAGATTCTGGAGATGGTTACGAATTTGAACAGAGAGTCCGGCTCAATTTGGAAAAGCAAATCAATAAGAATGCTTTTTTCAGAGTTCGCGGGATTATAATGAATGAAAATGAAATGGGCGCGACTGGTACTAGCGATAATTATAACAAAATTGACAATGCATACATGCAATTTAACAATCTTTATGGCGATAAGAATTCTTCGATAAAGCTAGGTCGCTTTGGACATAGCTTTGGTACTACAGGTTATTGGTCTTCCGCAGGGAGTCTCGGCATGTATGATGGCATCGAAGTCACAACAGGCAAAGTCGTAAAAGTATCGGCTGGTTTTGGTGATTGGGGCGGTGCAAAAGATAATAATAGTTCAACCGACGGGAAAAGGACTACAGCAAATAAAATAGAAAAGAATGTGTTTCTTAAATTGGGATACAAGCCCAGTGAAGCTACAGCGTTACAGGCATGGCATATCAGGGAAACTAATGCGGACGCCAGTCCAGTGGATTATGAAGTTACCGGTTTAGGCTTTAAGAGTGACATTGGAAAGAACTGGAGTTTAGCTGGTGATTACAGTAAAAATGTAGCGATTGATGATAAGCCAGTAGGGAAATTTTTTACCTTAAGTTATGGCAATGCAAATTATAGAAATGAGCACTCTTATGAAGCGCGTTTGTACTATGCAGATGTTGATAAGGGGAATGTACCGGGTACATTAAATAAAAGTATTAATATCCCCTGTAATGACGTTAAGGGACCGGGAGTAAGCCTGCATTATGTCGTAGCGGAAAACGTTTTAGCAGAATTTTTAACTGGTTTTAATATGGAAAAGAAAAGCACGGGTAAAGATGCTGACAATTATTATCGTTTCCAAGTTAGCACGAATTTTTGATTAAAAGATGGCAAACCTGTTCCGCATGGTTCGGGTTTGTCATCTTTAAATTTTGTAATGAAATGAGGGGAAAAAATGCAAGAAAAAATTTCTTTTATTGGAACGGCACGGGGTAAATTTAGTGCCCAAGAAGTACATGATGCGGTGGTTCGGGTACTAGGTGAGAATGCGGTAGGACATGTTTGCCTGGCGACAGAATTACCGCGTAATTTGGATCATGTAGACTTAGTCGTTTGTGTGGCTACGATGAAGAAAAAAGTTGCTGAAAGAGTACCACATGAAAAAATTGTCGGCATTGATTTAGTGCCTACGACAGACTTTTTTTCGCGGGTTGCACGGATACCGTCAGGGGAAACAGCGTATTTGTTCAGTGATTCGATTAACTATGCAAATTGGTTGATTATGCGCTGTAAGGAGAATTATATTCAGCACATCAATATGGAAATTATCCAAATTGCAGCTTTGAGTGAGCAGGAAGTCGAAAAAAAATTAAAGGGTGCCAAATACCTCATTGGAGTAGAAAATACCGTTGGGAAAAATGGTGTGATGCAGCGTAAATTTGGTTCATATATTCGTAAAGATGCTGTGATTATTGGGGCGCTTCGTACAGCTAGTCTTGAATCAGCCTGTGAGTTGATGCAATGGGCTGTCTCGAAGGATCATCGCCAAATGTTGGAGAATTTTACTGAGAAAATGCAGGAGTTATATAAAAATTTAAGTGAGATTACCAATATTTCCAATCATTTAAAAAAAGTATTCCGACAAGAGTCGGAGCAGTTTAGCCAGATTAACGAGGACATGGGTAATGAAAAAGAAAGATTGGCGACGTTGAAAAATCTTGCCCAAAATTTATTAGAAGCAACCCAAAATATTGGTGATGTGACGGGGGCAATTAAACATATTTCAGCGCAGACTAACCTACTGGCGCTTAATGCGACAATCGAGGCGGCAAGGGTTGGTGAGCAAGGACGTGGTTTTGCTGTAGTAGCACGAGAAATCGGGAAATTAGCAGGTGAGAGCAAAACTTCAACTGAGAAAATCCATTCTTCTATTCAGGAAGTCATAGGATTTGTGAATAAGATTGCACCAACTTTAGAAGAATTGGCACAAGTTATTGATTATAATCAAAATGTATTTATGCAGGCGTCGAATAAATCTAGAGAAGAAGAAATGTCGGTTGAAAAAATTCATTCCGTACTAGAAGCAATTAAAGCTATGGGCGGTGAGCTCAATAAAGACATGAAGGAAATGACGTATAAATAAATCCTATTTGCAGCAGAGTCAGTATTATTAAAGGCATATTATATAATATGATGGAAAAATGTTATTTAAAGATATAATGGAGTTATTACAGTATATGAAGGTGATTATTATAGGATTTAACAATAAGGTTTATGAAATTGTCAGTCATATCCCGGAAGGAAAAGTGGTTTCTTATGGTCAGGTTGCTTCTATGGCCGGAAGTTATCGGGCATCTCGTGCGGTAGGCTATGCAATGCACCGAAATCCTTATCATGGGGCATTACCTTGCCATAGAGTCGTGTTTCAAAATGGGGGTCTTACGGATGGATTTGCTTTTGGCGGTAAAGATGTGCAACGTCAGCTGCTTGAAACAGAGGGAATTACTTTTACTAAATATGGATGCGTGGATATGAAAAAACATCGATGGGATGGAAAAATGTAGTATAAGGCATTCTAGTGTCGAAAAAGTATGATATAATAAAGCTATGATGTAACTCCATTGTGTCAAGTAGTCTTTTTAATGCTTTCGAAGTCAAAGTAATAATAAGAACGAGGAGAGGGTTAGTGATGAGTTTTATTGATGAGATGAAACAAAAAGCAAAGCTCAGTAAAAAGAAAATCGTTTTACCAGAAGGTACTGACCTACGAGTTTTGACCGCCGCCAGCATTGCAGCGACAGAGGGACTTGCCGAAATTATTTTGGTAGGAAGTAAAGAAGAGATCTTGAAAGCAGCTGGGAATATTGATTTATCACAGGTTACCATTATTGATGTGGAAGCGGCAGAAAAGCGTGAAGAATATACTCGAAGTTTTTATGAACTAAGAAAGTCCAAGGGACTTACAATAGAAGAGGCAAGGGAGACACTTAAAGATCCTGTCTATTTTGGCAATATGATGATTAAACATAATGATGCAGATGGATTGGTTTCTGGAGCCATTCATTCTACGGCAGATACGTTAAGACCTGCCTTGCAAATTATTAAGACTGCACCGGGTACCAGTTTAGTTTCATCCTTCTTTATTATGGTGATACCGGACTGTGAATATGGAGAAGATGGAGTTTTCTTGTTTTCGGACTGTGGTTTAAATGAAAATCCGAATGCAGAGCAGCTTTCTGAAATTGCAATTTCATCGGCTCACACTATGCAGAACCTGCTTGGTGTTACCCCAAGCGTTGCTATGCTTTCCTATTCAACCTATGGCAGTGCCAATAGTGCCCTCACCCAAAAGGTGGTACAAGCAACTGCCTTAGCAAAACAGAAAGCACCTACGTTACTGATTGACGGAGAAATGCAGGTAGATGCAGCATTGGTTGCTAGTACGGCTAAGTTAAAAGCGCCAAATAGCTCTGTAGCAGGAAAGGCCAATGTACTAATTTTCCCTGATCTCAATGCAGGAAATATTGGATATAAACTTGTGGAGCGGCTTGCGAAAGCGCAAGCTTATGGGCCTGTTACTCAGGGACTTGCTAAACCGATTAATGATTTATCAAGAGGCTGCAAGGCGGAAGATATTGTTGGCGTAATTGCAATGACAGCTGTGCAAGCGCAGGCATAGTAGTAAGTTGAGAGTGCTACTGACAACTAGAAAATAAAGAAGAATGATAGCAGAGATGCAGACTGTGCAGAGAGAGGGGCTAATCTTTGCATTTTCTAGTAAATCTGCTATTGATAAGGCAATTTTTAATAGCTATTGCTTAGTATTGCAAAAACGTATAAAATAGGTAAAGCAAGAAATAAAAATTATGGGCAAGGAGGGATTTATCATGGCAAAGCATATTATTACTGTTAATAAAGCTTCTTTACAGGAAACTGTACATACTGGTGGCTGTGGAGAGTGCCAGACTTCCTGCCAATCGGCCTGCAAGACATCATGCACCGTTGGCAATCAGGTCTGCCAGAAGTAGACCGTCAAGACAGCCCTCTGTCCTAATGGGCAGAGGGCTTGATTTCAAGTAAGAGCGATGAAGGCTTTTGCCTGCGTTTTCAGGACTTGGCGTAAGCCAAGTCTCTTCTTAAGTAGTCAATCAACCACAAAGGGCAGGAGTAAGAATGATTCTCTCCTTTGTTCTTTGTGTATTTGTGGTTTAAAGTTTTTTCTTAGCTTGCAATTAAAATAATTTGTTTTAAAGGTGAATGAAATGAGTATACATAAGTTTTATTTAAATGGTCTATATATTATATTAGATATTAACAGTGGAGCTGTCCACGTTGTAGATAAATTGGTTTATGATATGATGGACGTTTTTGATGGCAGTAATGATGAGGCAGTAGTAGCAGCATTTTCTACCAAGTATGCGGTCGAAGAATTAAGAGAAGTATTATTTGAATTACATCAATTAATGGATGAAAATAAGCTGTTTTCTAAGATGGTAGAAGTACCGTTGCATTTTAGTCAGAAGGCCTTAGTAAAGTCGGTATGTTTGCATGTAGCTCATGACTGTAATTTACGCTGCAACTATTGTTTTGCTGGGACGGGAGACTTTGGTCATACCCGCGGTATGATGAGTAAGGAAGTAGCTGAAAGAGCAGTAGAATTTATTATTGAAAATAGTGGCCCACGTATTAATAGTGAGATCGACTTTTTTGGCGGTGAACCTCTCATGAATATGAGTACAGTGCGTCACGCTGTATCTTATATTCGTCGTCGTGAGCAGGAGACTGGCAAGAAGTTTAAACTAACGTTGACGACGAATGGCGTACTTTTAAATGATGAGATCAACCAGTATCTGAATGATAACAATATTAGCCTGGTACTTAGCTTGGATGGGCGGCGCGAAGTTCATGACAACATGCGACCATTTGTGAATGGTGCGGGCAGTTATGATATGATTTTGAAAAACGTAACTAAAACCATTGATTCTCGAAATGGGCAAAATTATTATTTGCGAGGCACTTTTACTGCTCATAATTTAGATTTTGCTGCGGATGTATTAGATATCGCTGATAAGGGATTTACCCAGTTATCTGTGGAGCCTGTTGTAGCTCAGGACTGTGATTATGCTCTGACAAAAGAGCATCTTCCACAATTATTTGCTCAATATGATTTATTGGCGCAAGCGTATCTGGAACGTAAACGTAAGGGACAGGGGTTTGAATTTTTTCATTTTAATTTAGACCTTGATAACGGACCTTGTGTCGCAAAGCGTTTAAGCGGCTGTGGTGCTGGACATGAGTATTTTGCTGTCACACCTGAAGGGGACCTGTATCCTTGCCATCAGTTTGTCGGGCGGGAAGAATTTTTACTAGGCGATGTATTTGAAGGTGTGAAAAATACTGTCTTACCGGATCAATTTCGCCAAAGCCATGTTTTAAATAAAAGTGAATGTCGTGAATGTTGGGCGCGTTTTTATTGCAGCGGAGGTTGTCATGCAAATGCAGACTTGTTCAACAAGGATATAAATATTCCCTATGAAATTGGCTGTGAATTACAAAAAAAACGACTGGAATGTGCCTTAATGATTCAGGCACTGTTAAGATTGGAAAGCGGAAAATAGTAGAGGGGACAATACTATGCAGCGTCTTGCCATACACATAAACGGTATTGTACAAGGGGTGGGGTTCCGCCCCTTTGTTTATAATCTAGCACAGCACTACCAATTAACAGGCTGGGTGCTGAATAATTCTCAAGGGGTCGAAATTGAGGCAGAAGGAGATTCTCCGACCGTTTCACGTTTTCTTGAGGAACTGAGTTTTTCTGCACCTCCTCTTGCAGTAATAGAGGAAATGACCGTTAATCTAGTCAATCTGCGTGGAGATACTGAATTTATAATCCGCTATAGTAGGGAAGAAATGCAAAAAACAGCGTGGGTTTCTCCCGATGTTGCTACTTGTTCTGAGTGTTTAGGAGAAATGACAGACCCTGCGGATAGGCGGTATCGCTATGGGTTTATCAATTGTACAAATTGTGGTCCGCGCTATAGTATTATTAAAGATGTTCCCTATGATCGAGCTGCTACAACCATGAATACATTTCCTATGTGTTCCAGCTGTCAGGCTGAATACGATAATCCCGGTAATCGGCGATTTCATGCCCAGCCTAATGCCTGCCCAGAATGTGGTCCTGCCTTTCGTCTTCTTACTAGTGAGGGAACACCGATTGCTTGTGATGCCCCCAGAAAAACGAGGCAGCTGATTGCAGCAGGAAATATTGTGGCAATAAAAGGAATCGGCGGTTATCACTTAGCTTGTGATGCTCGTCAGGAACAAGCCGTCAGTCAATTACGCACTCGTAAGATTAGAGAAGAAAAACCCTTTGCCCTTATGTGTGGTAGTATAGAGAGAATCAGACAAATATGTGATGTGTCGAAAGAAGAGGAACTTCTGCTGACAAGTTCTGCACGTCCCATTGTATTATTAACTAAAAAGTCTGATTCTGATTTAGCACAGAGTGTTGCGCCCGGCACAGATGTTTTGGGTATGATGCTGCCTTATGCTCCGATTCATTGGCTGCTGCTGGAAGAGCAGGACGTATGGGTAATGACCAGTGGTAATATAAGTGATGAGCCGATTGTTTATAAAGACCAAGATGCTATCAAATTATTAGGACGAATCGCAGATTATTTTTTAGTGCATAATCGAGAAATTTTTCAGCAAAGTGATGATTCTGTGGTTCGAATAACAGGAAATAAGCGACAAATATTGAGGCGTAGTCGAGGATTTGCTCCGCAACCTATAAAAATTTCCCAGGAAATGCCGTCTATTTTGGCGGTTGGTGGCGAAGCGAAAAATACTTTTTGCCTGACACGCGGTTCGTTTGCCTTTATGAGCAGTCATATGGGGGATTTAGAGAATATGGCAACGTATGAGGCGTATCTTGCTGCTATTGAGCATTATAAAAAGTTATTTTCAATTGAGCCTACTCTGGTCGCCTATGACTGGCATCCAGAATATTTAGCTTCAAAATATGCCTTGTCTTTGCCTATTTCCCATCTGGGGGTACAGCATCATCATGCTCATATTGCCTCTGTATTAGCAGAGCATAGCATTGATGAGAAGGTCATCGGCGTTGCTTTTGATGGTACTGGCTATGGATGCGATGGAACCTTGTGGGGGGGAGAATTTTTAATAGCCGACTGCACAGAATTTGTCCGTCTTGGTCATTGTAAATATTTACCTTTGCCTGGTGGTGCAAAAGCGATTAAAGAACCATGGCGCATAGCGGCCTGGGTGTTATATAATCTATATGGGCAAGAGTTTGCTGCTTTTGATATTAAATTGAGTCGAAATTTGTCTCCAGGCTGGGAGTTGATGGTACAAGCCGCGGCGAAGGGAATCAATGCTCCGCTGACTTCAAGTGCAGGCCGCTTATTTGATATTGCAGCAGGCATATTAGGTATTTGTCATACCATTCATTACGAAGGGCAGGGAGCAATTGAATTAGAGCGGGCAGGGTACAAACAATATGGTCAGGTATTGCCTTATGATATTTCTCAGGCAAGTCCTTATATTTTAGATTTTATGCCTACTTTTGCAGCTATGATAGAAGCCGTTCGTAAAGGACGTTCAGTTGAACTTTTAGCAGCTTGCTTTCATGAAACCATAGCCGATGCAGTTGTTACTATGGTTCGGAAAATAAAAGAGGATACAGGCATACAAAAGGTTGTACTCAGTGGCGGTGTATGGCAAAATATTACTATTTTAGAAAAAGTAGTCGGAATCTTGCAACAAGACAGCATAAGTGTTTATACGAATGAGCTTGTTCCACCTAATGATGGGGGTCTTGCTTTCGGACAGGCAGCTGTGGCTGGAGCATGTATAAGAAAGAGGTGATCCTATGTGTTTAGCTGTACCAGGAAAGATTCTAGCGAGGCAGGATATGCTAGCTACGATTGAAGTAGGGGGTGTGACGCGAAAGGTGAGTGTTATGCTTTTGCCTGATGCTCAGGTAGGAGATTTTGTATTAATGCATGCAGGATTTGCAGTTCAGGTTATAGACGAAGAAGAAGCGCAGAAAACCTTGGCCTTATTCAAGGAGTTGGAGCAATATGCTGAGCATGACAAATGAAGGCGTAAAAAAAACAGCAGCTTTTTTCACTAGAGAGATTGAAAGATTATCTAAAGGGAGATCTCTTCGTTTAATGGAAGTATGCGGTACTCACACTGTGTCGATTTTTAAATCCGGTATTCGTCAGCTGCTGCCAGAACATGTAGAACTGGTTAGCGGTCCAGGGTGCCCTGTGTGTGTGACGCCAAATGAATATTTAGACACTGCAATTGCTTATAGCAGAAAATCTGATGTTATGATTACGACATTTGGGGATATGCTAAAAGTACCAGGATCTTCTTCTACGTTAGCTCAAGAAAAAGCACAAGGCTCTGATATCCGTATTGTTTATTCATCCCTGGAAGCCTTGGAATTTGCTGAAAAAAATCCTGATAAAAAAGTGATTTTTCTGGCAGTCGGTTTTGAAACAACGGCTCCTACTGCAGCTGCAGCCATTTTAATGGCGAGTGAGGCACGTTGTACTAATTTTTATGTATTATCAGCTCATAAATTAGTACCTCCTGCTCTCAGGTCATTGCTGGCATCAGGGGAAAGTCATGTAGATGGCTTTTTACTGCCTGGTCATGTCAGTGCTATTATTGGGCTGCAGCCATATGAGTTTTTAAGTACGGAGTATCATATTCCAGGGGTTGTGGCGGGTTTCGAACCATTAGATATTTTGCAATCCGTTTATATGCTTATACAGCAGGTTCATGATCAGACAGCAAGGTTGGAGAATCAGTACAGCCGTATTGTGCCAAAAGTCGGAAATCCGTCCGCCTGTGCTATTTTGTCTCAAGTATATCAGCAGTCAGATGCTGTATGGCGGGGACTTGGCAAAATTCCTGATTCAGGAATGTCCATTCGTGCAAAATATCAGGCATTTGATGCTCTTTTGAACATACCTATAGTAGTAGAGGAGACAAAAGAAGCCAGTCATTGTCAGTGTGGAAAAGTACTGCGCGGACTGCTTCTGCCGTCAGCCTGTCTTTTATTTGGAAAAGCTTGTAGACCTGAACATCCCATTGGATCGTGTATGGTGTCTGTAGAAGGTACTTGTGCAGCATGGTATAAGTACGGAGCAGGGAGGTGGCAGGTGTGAGTAATAAACGTATTCAGCTGGCTCATGGCAGCGGCGGGAAATTAAGCCATGATTTAATAAAAGATATAATGTGGCCTGCTTTTGCTAATGAGATCCTAGGTGAAATGAATGATGGGGCTCAGCTTCATATTAATGGGTGTCGTCTGGCGTTTTCTACCGATTCTTATGTAGTAAAACCTTTATTTTTCCCTGGCGGAGATATTGGCAAGCTGGCAGTATGCGGCACAGTAAATGACATAGCAATGAATGGCGCTCTCCCTTCGTATTTAAGTGCTGGTTTTGTACTGGAAGAAGGCTTTCCTATTTCTGATTTACAGCGCATTGTTGCCTCCATGCAGCAAGCTGCCACAGAAGCTGGAGTCTATATTGTAACCGGAGATACGAAAGTCGTTGAAAAAGGAGCAGTAGATGGTATTTATATCAATACTGCTGGGATTGGCAAGATTATGGATGGTATTCATATTTCAGGGAAAAATGCTTTACCTGGCCAGAATATTATTTTGAGTGGTTATCTAGGTGAGCATTCCTTAGCGGTAATGGGAGAACGTCATGGTTTACATTTTCCTCAAAGTGTACGCAGTGATTGTGCACCGCTTAATAGTTTGGTAGAGGCGATGCTGACAGCGGTGCCTAAGATTGCTGTCTTGCGAGATCCAACACGGGGAGGACTTGCCACGACTCTAAATGAGATTGCTTTGCAATCGGGGGTTGGTATTATGTTAGAGGAAATGGATATTCCAATATCTTCAGCTGTTCAAGCGGCATGTGATATCTTAGGTTTTGATCCGCTGTATTTAGCGAATGAGGGAAAAGTGATTGTTTTTGTGGAGCAGGAATCGACAAATCAAGTATTGGATATTATGAAACAACATGTTTACGGAAGTGAAGCACGAGTAATAGGCAAAGTCGTGAAGGAAGCTCGTGGACAGGTTGGCTTACGTACCAGGATTGGCGGCGTTCGATTACTGGATATGCTGGTAGGTGATCAATTGCCGCGCATATGTTGAATAAGCTATAGGAGGTGATTCCTATCAACCTAGGTTATGGTCTTAAATTAGAATTGAACCAAAAGTTAATGATGACACCTGAACTGCGGCAGGCAATCGCCATTTTGCAGCTTTCTGCCTTAGAATTGTCAGATATGATCGAACAGGAAATTATGGAAAATCCTGTATTAGAGATAGCGGAAAAAGAAGCTGATGATCCTGAAGTAGATCCTGTACCCGAAAGTCCAAAAGAGCAGCTGGATGATTACTTGAACTGGGATGATTACTTTAATCAAGGAATCGATAAGAAGTCGGAGTATATGGTAGTTGATGATGAAAAAACTACTGTAGAAAAGTTTGTCAAAAATAATATTTCATTGCATGAACACTTGGAATTCCAATTGCATCTGGCAGTACGCGATGAGACTGCTAAACAAATTGGACATTATCTGATTGGCTGCATTGATGAAAATGGGTACTTATGTGGTACTCTGTCAGAAGCTGCAGAGATTTTTGGAACAAGTGAAGATAAGGTTTTAGAAGTTCTTAACCTGATCCAGACTTTTGACCCCATGGGTGTAGGGGCACGAGATTTAAAAGAATGCTTATTGCTGCAGTGTCAGCAAAAAGGCACTTATACTACAATAGTGGAAGATATTATTTGTCATTATTTGCCGGAAGTGGCAGCGGGGAAATATAAAGCAATTGCGGAAAAACTGAACTGCAGCCCTCAGGAAATACAACAAGCGGTAGATGTGATTCGTACTTTTGACCCGAAGCCGGGTCGCGCATTTGGAAATGACCAGTGCAGTTATATTGTGGCAGATATGACTGTGGAAAGAGTCAATGACAAGTACGTGATTACTGTAAATGACACGAGTGTTCCTAAATTGACGATTAATCCTTACTATCGTCGTGTGGCGATGGAAGCTGACAGCGAGTCCAAAAAATTTATCGAAGGCCGTTTAAACTCTGCTGTTTGGCTGATTAAGAGTATTGAACAGCGCCGTCGCACTTTATACAATGTGATGGAAGCGATTATTGAGCTGCAGCAGGACTTTTTTGATAAAGGCGCAAAATTCTTACGTCCTTTGGTTATGAAGAAAGTAGCTGAAAAGATAGAGGTTCATGAATCTACTGTGAGCCGTGCAATTGCTAATAAATATGTAGATACTCCTCATGGGGTTGTCAGTTTACGCAGCTTTTTTTCGACAGCTGTACAAAGTAGTGATGGCAGCCAAGATGTATCAGCTACGAAGGTAAAGCAAAAAATTAAAGAGTTAATTAATTCAGAAGATTCTTCTGATCCTTTTAGTGATCAGGCACTATCTGAAATTCTTTGCCAGCATGGAATGAAAATTTCTAGGCGGACTGTAGCGAAATATCGAGAGGAACAGAATATCCCTTCATCAGCAAAACGTAAACGGTATTGAAATAATAAGAGGCGTAACGCGTAGTTACGTCTCTATCTTTTATCTGTATTATCTGTGCCTCTGCGGTTGATTTATCTTCTTGCCAGATTATGAAAATGGCAATGATTGTATGTAGTGAGAAAAGAATGTATACTATACGTTAGATATTGTAGTTTATAAGCGGTTATTTTGCACCTTTGATGCACACAAGGGAGGGGAAGATATGGTAGTAGAGTGGGAGATGGCGATTCGATTATTACTGGCCAGTTTTCTGGGCGGTTTTATTGGCTATGAACGGGAATCACATCATAAAGCAGCAGGACTTCGGACGCATATTTTAGTGTCCATTGGTTCTTGTTTAATTATGATCTTGTCAATTAAAATCTATGCATCCGTACAAGGATATACAAATGCTGATCCTACTCGGCTGGCAGCCCAGGTAGTCAGTGGCATTGGTTTTCTAGGAGCAGGTAGTATTATGAAAGAAGGAGCTACCGTTAAAGGATTAACAACAGCAGCCAGCTTGTGGGTGGTATCCGGTGTGGGACTAGCTGTAGGCAGCGGATATTATATGGGAGCCTTCATGACGACGGGCTTTGTATTTTTGACATTAAGTATTTTATCTCGTATTGAAAAAAAGGATCATCACTCTCTTATGGAATTGGCGATTACAACGATAGATACACCTGGGCAAATCGGAAAAATTGCTTCGGTTCTAGGGGTATCTGGCATTCAAATTCGAAATGTAGATGTTCGGGAGCAAAAAGAATTGCTTAAAATAGTCTTTACAGTATATATTCCTAAGGAAGTAGAACACAATCAGGTGACAGTTGGTCTTTTAAATATTTCTGGGATTACTAATGTAGCATTTGATGCATGATGGATATGATCATGAATGGGGGTAATGGGTTGTGAATTACAATTTGTTGCTGAATATATTAAAAGCAGAGGTATTGCCAACAGTGGGGAGTCCGGATGCTGGGGCAATTGCTTTGGCTGCTGCTTATGCCAGTGAGACATTGGGGGGAAGATTTGACAGCATTTCCATCAGCGTGAATGCAAAGGTGTATACAGATGCTGCAGCCATTCCCGGTACAAAGGAAGCAAATTTGGAGGTTGCAGCAGTACTTGGAGCCATCAAAAGACAACCAGAAAAGCAACTATCTATATTAGCGAGTATAACAGACGAAGAGCTGGATCAGGGAAAAAACGCATTAAAACAAAAAGACGTTACTATTTCCATTGACGATAGCAAGAACGGTTTATGGATTGAGGCATATCTTAGATTCGGCCACGAAGAGTGTCATGTTATTATCAAAGATACACATACGAATGTAGTCAGCATTACAAAAAATGGACAATTTATTTTTAAACAAGATGCGAGTGGGGAGACTGCAAAAGAACGTGCTGTTTTTCAAGGGGATGAAATACGCATTGCAGATATGATTTCTATTGTTGAAAAGATGCCTTGGTATGAGATGGAATTTCTGCTGGATGGTGTGGAAATGAATTGTTTCGCCGCAGAAATTGGCATTGCAAAAAAAATGGGCCTGGGTATTGGAGCATTCTTTCACTCCCTAATAGCCGAAGGTGTACTATCAGATGACATTGTCAATTATGCAAAGATGCTGACAGTCGCTGCTGCTGATGCCTACTTGTCTGGTGAAAGTATTAAGATTATGAGCTGCGCAGGCAGTGCAAACTATGGAATAGCAGCAATTCTTCCTGTGTATGCTGCAGGTAAAAAAATAGGCGTTTCCAAAGAACAACTAGCTAGGGCCATTGCGATTAGTCTTGGGATTACTATTTATATAAAAGTTCGTACCGATCATTTGCCAACTTTATACGGTTGTCCGGTGGCGGCTGTATCAGGTGCCAGTGCTGCTATTACATGGCTGAGGAATGGTGATGGCAGAATGATTGCAAATTCCATGAAAAATGTGTTTGGTAACTTGACAGGAATGATTGGTCATAATAGTACAAAATGTGGGATAAATTTGTCTATAGCAGCTGCTGTTGCAGTAGAGAGCTCTCTAATGGCCCAGTATCATATTGCTGTTCCGCTCCATAATGGAATGACTGATAGCACAATTGAACAGATGATTAAGAATTTGGCACAATAGGCAGATAAAATATATGGTTATAGTAATCAGGAATGCCTCTTCTATACAAAAAGTATGAATGAACATACAATTTGGTATAGTAAGAGGCATTCCTATGTAAATGCATGATTTACTAGTAAAAAAACATATATATGGATCGTTAGGGCAAAAAAACTAGATCTGGCTAGAGATCAATATTTTTTCGCTTGATTAAATATAACAAAATATTACAAAAAAATACCATGGTAAAATATTCAATAAATGGTATAATTAGAATGTGCAACAAATTTTCCTTAAAATTCGATTGCGGAGGCGCTAATTGAAATGAGGAAAATGTCATATCCTCAATGTATAAGGGGCAATTTTATGCTTCATGGAATGTTTATGTCTATTTTGAAAAATTATCATGTTGTATATCTATAATTGTCTGATAATTCCATTTATTTTGTTAAGAATATACTAAGAAAAGCAAATTATATTAGTATACCGACAAAATATAAAAGAATTTGTGAATGAAAGTATTATATCGTATAAATAAAATCTAAGGAGGGCTAACGAAAAATAAAATAGTTTTGGACTAGAGATAAAGAAAAGTCCATTTATTCCCCTATATATAAGTTATATATAAGGGCATAAATGGATATCTTTTTTGTCCCTAAGTTCTTTTAAGTACCGATTCGCAAAAAAAATAAAGCTAATTAATCTTATTTATTTCCTTCATGGTGATGATTCTTCTAGCTGTATGATTTTAAGTTAAGCACAATATTCAAATGTTTATTATATAGAATTTCTTCAAGTAGAAGCTTTAGGAGGGGTACTATGGACTGGTATGTGCTGCGTACTTTATGTGGAAAAGAAGAAGTAGTGTTATCAATTTTGAAAAAGATGGAAGTATTTTCAGATTTTGAAGTTTTTTGTCCAAAAAGGAGAATCGGATGGCGAAAAAGTGGACAGGTTGTCAGCATCATTAGACCTTTATTTGAAGGCTACCTATTCGTATCAGTAAATAATAGAGACATTGGTAAATTTGACCGCTTGTTGCGTGCTTATAAAATTAATGTAGTGAGACTAGTTAGGAGCGCAGGATCGTTAGTCCCTATATCCTATCAAGAACGAAAATTACTTCAGGGGCTAATGGATTATGGAAAAATCGTTGAAGTAAGCAAAATTGAAAAAACAGAAGAAAAAATAAAAGTGATTGATGGACCATTATTGGGTTTTGAGCATATGATTAAAAAGTTTTCTAGCAGGAACCGGCGCATTACTGTAGAGGTCCCAATCTTAGAAGAAAAAAAGATAATAGAGTTGGAAGGTGTTTTGATCAATGCTAAAAATGAGGGCGTCTGATAGCACTGTTGCACCTTGATGAAAGTGATATGATGCAACTGGATAATTGTATAAATCCCAGCTGTAAATTAGGAGGCTAGCTATGCGTACTTTTTTTATTGATCGCCCGAATTTTGCCATTGTTTTATCATTGTTTATTGTAATTGTTGGCTTAATTGCAGCTTTTCATTTGCCTATTTCTCAATATCCTCAGATTGTGCCTCCGAGGGTTAATGTCAATACGAGCTATTCTGGTGCAAATTCGGAAGTAGTGGAACAGTCAATTGCTCAACTGCTTGAACAGCAGATTAATGGAGTACAAGATATGGTAGAAATGCAATCTACCAGTCAGGATAACGGATATTATTCGCTAAATGTAAAATTTGAATTAGGTAAAAATGAGGATATGGCATTAGTGCAAATCCAAAATGCAGTAGCCCAGACCAATGCAAATATGCCACAAGAAGCTCAGCAAAATGGAATCATTGCCCGCAAAGTAACACCGGATACAATTTTATATTTTGTGTTGTGGTCCCCAAGCGGAACTTATGATCGCGTATTTATGAAAAATTATGCTACGATTAATATTAATGACGAGATCAGACGCATAAAAGGTGTAGGGAATGTCAACGAATATGGTGCTGATTTTGGAATGCGAATTTGGCTGCAGCCAGACAAAATGGCACAACTGGCAATCACAACAAATGATGTATACGATGCTATTCAGAAACAGAATGTGCAGGCACCAGCAGGGACTATTGGTCAAGCACCTTATATTCCAGGGCAAGAATATCAGTATACTGGTCGAGTAAAAGGAAGATTAACAGACGAAAAAGAATTTGAAAACATCATTCTTCGAGCTACATCAGATGGCTCTCTGATACGACTTAGTGATGTCAGTAAGATTCAATTAGGTGGCAGGCATTATGCATATTCCAGTGATTTTAATGGTAAAGATGCAGTGTTGTTCGGCATACAGTTGACTCCCGATGCGAATGCCTTTGAGACAGTCGCTCAAGTAAAGAAAGTCATTAAGCACGCACAGGCGCAGTTTCCTTCTGATTTACAATGCAATATTGGTGTTGATAACACTAGTTATGTGGATGAATCCTTAAGAGAAGTACTTAAAACTTTTGGAGGATCGATTTTACTAGTACTTGTCATTGTATTTATATTCTTGGGCAGCTGGAGGGCAACTCTCATTCCGATGCTGGCGATTCCTGTTTCGTTAATTGGAACGTTTGGTGCATTCTTGCTGCTAGGTTTTTCTATTAATACGCTCACTTTGTTTGCAATGGTCTTGGCTGTAGGATTAGTAGTAGATGATGCGATTGTTGTAGTTGAAGCAGTCGAGCGGCATATCCGTTATAACAGATTGTCTCCCAGAGAAGCGACAAAACAAGCAATGGGCGAAGTGACCAGACCGGTTATCGCGATTGCTTTTGTACTGGCAGCTGTATTTATTCCTGTTGCTTTTATGGGAGGAACAGTAGGAGTATTATACAAACAATTTGCTTTAACGATTGTAGTGTCGATGCTGCTATCGGCTTTTGTGGCACTTACTACGACGCCAGCACTTTGTGCAATGCTACTAAGACCGTATAATCCTAAGGATTATACGGGGCCATTAGGGATAGCATTAGAAAGATTTAATGCTTGGTTTGAACGGATACTTAAAAAATATGAGATTGGTGTTGGATGGGCTATTCAAAAAATACGCCTCTGTATGATGCTCCTAGCAGTTATGATCATTATGATTGCTATGTTAATTCATATACTACCTTCTTCTTTTGTGCCAGGTGAAGATCAGGGAAATTATATTGTGGCTATAAATTTGCCAGAAGGGGCAACTATGAATCGTACAAGGGAGGTAGCCAATAAAGCGTGTGAAACCCTTGCAAATATACCTGGTGTTGAGTCTACTACAGTATTTACTGGATATGATGTATTGGCTGATGCTGGTAAACCAAACGCTGCAGCAGTCTTTGTTTTGTTAAAACCTTGGTCTGAGCGACAAAAACCAGAATTGCAGATAGAAAATCAGATACGCTCTGCCTTTATTAATACAAGTCAGATTTCTGAAGCAACAATATTGGTTTTTGAGCCGCCTACACTTCCAGGAGTAGGTACCTATGGCGGATTTACGTTTATGCTTCAGGATAAGACAGGCGGCAGCATTGAGAAGCTAGACGATATTTCCCGACAGTTCATAGGTGCAGCTAGTAAGAGACCTGAGATTGGACTGGTATATTCTACTTTTCGAACAGATACTCCCGGTTATCGTTTTGAAGTGGATCGTGAGAAGACGATGAAATTGGGAATACAGATAAAGGACGTATTTAATGCATTGCAAACCTTTCTAAGCGGTTTAGAGGTTAATGATTTTAATCGATTTGGGCGTACTTATAAGGTGGTTATACAGGCAGAAGCACAATATCGAAGTAGTGTGGATTCCATGCGGTTCTTATTCTTACGCAGTGCCGCAGGAGAGATGATTCCTCTTAATACGCTGTTAAAAACAGTACCGATTAATGCGCCAACTGTTATTAAAAGATTTAACGGTTTTAGAGCAGTACAGATTGGGGGAAATCCTGCTCCTGGTTATAGTTCTGGACAAGCTATGGCTGCATTGGAAGAAGTAGCAGCTCAAGTACTGCCACCGGGTTTTAGTTATGAATGGGCTGAGCAAAGTAGGGATGAAAAAATTGCTGGTGAGCGCGCTCCTATGATATTTATTTTTTCACTGTTATTTGTGTTTCTTTGCTTGATAGCACTTTATGAAAGCTGGATTGTACCTTTCGCAGTTCTTTTATCAGTGCCTACAGCTGTTTTTGGATCGTTCCTGTTTCAATTCTTAAGAAATCTTGAAAATAATATTTATATGCAAATTGGGCTGGTAATGCTCATTGGACTAACTGCAAAAAACGCGATATTAATTGTGGAATTTGCTAAAGTTAGGGTGGATCATGGCATGGACCCTGTTCATGCGGCAATTGAGGCGGCAAAGCTTCGATTACGCCCTATAGTAATGACTTCAATGGCTTTTATACTTGGATGTATACCTCTGGCAGTTGCTACTGGTGCCGGCGCTGGTGCCCGTATTTCTATGGGTACTTCGGTAATAGGAGGGATGCTTATGGCTACAATTATAGGTATTTTTATTATTCCAGTGTTATACGTGACTGTTGAACGATTAGCGGAGAAGGTGATAGGCAAGAAGCAAAAAAAACAAGACCAATCTATTCCGATGGGTTAATGTAAGAGAAGAAAGAGTAGCTGAATTCTCTGATGAGCTTGAAAGAAATAGTTAAGAAAAAACAGAGCTATTGGAAGGGAGAAGAATAATTGAGAAAATCCAAGATATTTATGTTTTCAGGTCAAGGATCGCAGTATTATCATATGGGCAGGGAACTATATGAAACGAATATAACTTTTCAGCATTGGATGCCTAAAATGAATCAGATCATACAGAAAAATGCTGGAATTAACATTCTAGAAGAAATATACAACCCAGCAAAACATAAATCTACAGAATTTGATAAGCTATCCTACACGCATCCTGCTATTTTTATGGTGGAATATTCCTTAGCGCGAGTATGCATAGAAAATGGGATAGAACCGGACTATGTGCTAGGAGCAAGCTTAGGAGAATTTGTTTCAGCAGCGATTACCGGTATATTATCATTGGAAGAAGCGTTAGAATACCTCTTGATTCAATCTGCATTAATCCAAAGTGATTGCCAGCCAGGTAGTATGACAGCGATTGTTGATAAGCTTGAATTATATAAACAAATTTCAGTTATTCATGATTATTTTGAGCTTGCTGCAATCAATTATTCTTCCCATTTTATTATATCCGGCAATTATCGTGATGAATGGATATCTGTAGAATCATATTTAAAGAGCGAGGGAATTATGTTTCAGACACTCCCTGTAAGGTATGGTTTTCATTCTGCCAATATTGAACCGATAGCGAGAGAATATAAGAAAAAGTTAAGTAATTTAACATTCAAGCATTCTCAGATACCTTTTATATCATGTGTATCAGCTGGAAAAATTGAGGATATTGATGCAGAGCATTTTTGGAATGTACTTCGACAGCCGATCAATTTTCAAAAAACGATACAAAGGCTTGAAATAGAAAATCAGTTTTCGTATATTGACTTAGGTCCATCTGGAACATTAGCTAATTTTGTAAAAAGAAATCTGGCTTCTGGCTCGGAGTCAAATGTTTATACGATTTTAACTCCTTTTGGACAGGACGCCAAGAAACTACAAAGAGTAATAGAATCACTCAATTAAATTATGAAAGGGGTTTATTTTGCATGATTACATATGTTTTTCCTGGTCAGGGCTCCCAGAGTAAAGGAATGGGGGGATCGCTTTTTGATGAATTTAAGGAATTGGCAGAAAAAGCAGATGAGATCTTGGGTTATTCAATTAAGCAGCTTTGTCTAGAAGATACAGATTCAAAATTAGGTGAGACACAATATACTCAGCCTGCTTTGTATGTAGTGAATGCATTAGGTTATCTTAAAAAAGTTCAGGATACAGGAAAAGAACCCGATTATGTCGCTGGCCATAGCTTGGGGGAATATAATGCCTTATTTGCTGCAGGAGCATTTGATTTTACAACTGGATTAAAACTTGTACAAAAGAGAGGTCAACTTATGAGCCGCGCTGTTGGAGGCGGCATGGGAGCAGTGATTGGTCTAAATGAAGAACAAATATCTGATGCTTTAAAGAAAAATAATATGCTGACCATCGATATTGCAAATTATAATTCACCTACGCAGATTGTAATTTCTGGATTAAGAAAAGAGATTGAAGATGCACAGCCGGTTTTTGAAGGAATGAAAGATGTACAAATGTTCCTTTTACTGAAGACAAGCGGTGCGTTTCATTCTCGCTATATGCAGGAAGCCAGAAGGGAATTTGAAATATTCTTGCAGGACTTTACATTCTCTGAGCTGCACATCCCCGTAATTTCAAATGTTTATGCCAGACCTTACAAGCAATTCGCTGTTAAGCAGAATTTAATTGAACAAATCACTCAACCGGTTAAATGGACTGAAAGTATTCGCTACCTGATGGGATTTGGAGAAATGGAATTTGTAGAGATTGGCTCTGGTAATGTCTTAACAGGATTGATTAGACGAATTAAAAGAGAAGCGCAGCCATTACTACTTACAGATATTGAATGCAAGAATGATGTGAAAAAAGATGATCTTTCTATACCGCCAGAGAGAGCATCTTTTTTAATTGAGACAGAAACAGTCAAGATTCATAATCAGAAAGGCAATCCAGAAACAGCAAAAGGAAATAATAGAACATTCGAGGGAATATCCTCATCATCGTTGGGAAGTGCAGCGTTTAAGAAAGACTATAATATTCAATATCCCTATATAACTGGTGCAATGTATCGGGGAATCGCTTCAAAAGAAATGGTAATAAAAATGGGTAAGGCAAAAATGATGGGGTTTCTTGGAACTGGCGGTTTAAACGTATCGCAAATTGAAGCAGCAATCCAATATATTCAAAAAGAGCTTTCCGAAGGGCAGGCCTACGGAATGAATTTGCTCCATAATCCAATTGATCCAAATAAAGAAGAAGAAATCGTAGATCTTTATTTGTTGCATGGTGTAAAAACGTTGGAAGCAGCGGCTTTTATCAGTATTACTCCAGCCTTAGTTAAATATCGGGCCAAAGGAATGAGGCGAAATACCCAGGGCGAAGTTATTGCACTCAACAGGATCATTGCTAAAGTATCGCGGCCGGAAGTGGCAGAAGCGTTCTTTAGTCCTGCTCCGGAACGGATTGTTGCGAAACTGCTGGCAGAAAAGAAAATTACAGAGGAAGAAGCGGATCTGTTAAAGGTCATTCCTATGGCGGATGATATTTGTGCCGAAGCAGATTCGGCAGGCCATACAGATGGAGGAGTAGCTTCTGCTTTAATACCGGCAATGATTACGCTGCGCGATCAAATGATGAGAAAATATCAATACCAGAAAAAAGTACGAGTTGGCGCAGCTGGGGGTATTGGAACTCCTGAGGCTGCAGCTGCAGCTTTTATTATGGGAGCAGATTTTATTGTGACGGGTTCCATTAATCAATGCACAGTGGAGGCATCTACAAGCAATAATGTAAAAGACTTGCTGCAGCAGATGAATGTTCAGGATACGGATTATGCGCCTGCAGGAGATATGTTTGAACTGGGTGCCAAAATTCAGGTATTAAAAAAAGGACTATTCTTTCCGATAAGGGCAAATAAATTGTATGAATTGTATCGGAGGTATAATTCATTGGATGAGATTGATGAAAAAACTAAGGTACAGATACAGGAGAAATATTTTAAAAAAAGTTTTAGCGATGTATATCAAGATATCAAATCCTTTTATCCTACTGAAGAAATTGAAAAAGCAGAGCGAAATCCTAAACACAAAATGGCTCTAATTTTTCGGTGGTATTTTGGTTATAGTACTCGACTGGCTTTAGGAGGAAGTGAGGAAAATAAAGTTGACTATCAAATACATTGCGGACCTGCTCTTGGGGCATTCAATCAATGGGTTAAAGGAACCGATTTAGAAGATTGGAAGAAGAGACACGTCGATGTGATTGCAGTAAAATTAATGAATGAGACTGTAGAATTATTAAATCAGCGTTATAAGAAATTCTTGGAGAATTGTAATTAATAAATGGTATCGTAATGCCATCTTAACGAAGGAAAAGAGAGTAGAAGAATAAGAGGAGGTTCTTTTTATGATACGCTGTGAAAAATGTATAATGCCTGAAACAAATCCCCACATTGTATTAGATGAAAAAGGGGTATGTAATATCTGCAATCAGCAGCAAGACAGAAAGGATGAGGATACCAGCAGCCAAGACAAAAATTTTGAAATGTTAAAAGCTAAAATCGAAAAGTCTAGATCGAAAAATACTGGAAAGTACGATTGTGCGGTGGGACTTTCTGGCGGTAAGGATAGTACTATGACCTTATACCTGGCTAAAAAAGAATTAGGATTGAACCCATTGGCAATTTTTATTGATAATGGGTTTGCTCTTGAAGAAATGTACTATAATATACAGAATGTTACCAGTAAATTGGGAGTAGATCTTATTGTCTATAAGCCAGGTGAAATTAAAAATTTCTTAATTTATCTCTTGAAATCGAAGAAGCCTATATATTATTGCAGGCCCTGTCATGAATTACTTGATGTGTATGTCAGGGATATAGCATCCAAACACGGGATAAATTTAATACTAGGAGGATACACCAAGGGACAGGAATATGCTAAGAATACGGAGTTATACTGGTTATTTGATATATCCGATAAGAGCATTCATGATGAACTTAGCAAAGAGCCTGCCTTTAAAGGCATTTTATCTATTTTAGATGACCATGCGCTATATCTATATGAGACGTTTGAATCCATGGTTCAAATAAACCCTTTTCAATATATGAAATATGATGATGAAAGCATAATTAAATTTCTTACCCGGGAATTTAATGTCCGATTTCCTAAGAAGAGTTGGCCGGCAGATTCAACAAATTGCTTTTTTAACTACGTGTCTCAGCACTTAGCAGTAAAAAACTTTGGCTATTCACAGCATGAGACTGAACTAAGCACTCTCATCCGCAAAGGTGAATTGAGCAGAGAGAGGGCACTTCATATTATTAATGCACCAATTCCCATGGAATATGTTGAGGATGCCCTTAACAGACTTGGCTTAAAATATGAGGACGTAATATAAGGACTTTTTTGCAGTTATAACCTGCCTGGCTGAAAGCCGGCAGGTTATAACTGTTTTTTAAACACGTAGATAGTACGAAATGACGATCAGTCAAAGAAAATCGATTGAGGAGAGGGATCATATGGGTAATGACGGTAAATTCAGCTGCTATATTATTGGTGACGGGGCATTACTTACTGCTTGCGGGGAACTCATAATTGATTCCGGTCATGATATTTACGGAGTTATTTCTTCCAATCCTTCCATTCGGGAATGGGCTGAAGACAAAGGAATAACATGTGCAGATCATGACAGTGATTATGCGGATTTCTTAAAACAAAAGCCTTTTGATTATTTATTTAGCATCGTTTATCTTAGCCTAATACCCAGAAACGTACTTGCATTGCCGCAAAAAATGGCGATAAATTTTCATGATGCATTATTGCCTGAATATGCGGGGATACACGCGACTTCTTGGGCTATCCTGAATCAGGAGAAACAGCATGGAATCACCTGGCATGAAATGGTCTCTGCGGTTGATAAAGGAAATATTCTAAAACAAATGATAATACCAGTTGAAGAGGGGGAGACAGCACATTCTTTAAATGTGAAATGTTATAAGGCGGGGGTGGAATCGTTTAGGGATCTGGCAGAGGAGCTGGCTAAGGGGAGCTATTCACTAACCTTTCAAGATTTAAATCGTCGAATGTATTATGGAAAATATCAGCATCCTCCTGCCGGATGTGTTTTATCATGGGACTCTTCTGCTGAGGAAATGGATGCAGCCGTAAGAGCTCTGCAATTCGGAAAATATCAGAATCAACTTGGAATTGCCAAGTTGGCAGTGAATGATGAGTATATTATTGTTGACCAGATTATTGCTACCAAAAATAAATCAGATGCAAAGCCTGGAACGATTGTTGCTATTACAGATTTGAGCTTTACAGTGGCGACGGTAAGCAATGATATTGAGATATGTTCAGTCAGATCTATCCATGGAGCACAATTGTCAATTTTTAATTTTATAAAACAATATAATTTAAACATTGGGAGCGTATTGCCTAAAATTGATAAGAAAACAAGTACGAAAATTACAGCATTGCATAAGAAAATAAGCCGATTTGAAGACTATTGGATTAAAAAAATGTCAAAAATGGATGCTGCTATCTGGCCAGGTGCTATTCAAAATGCGGAGGGCATAGATAGCCTTCATAATTCCTTCGTAGATTTTACAATAGCAGAAGGGTTTATCACTTATGCAGAGCAGGATTACGGCAGTCGATTGGCAAGTTGTTTAGCTGCCATTAGTACGTTTTTATCCAAAGAATGCAAGACAAACAGTGTTCAAATTTTTCTTGGATACCAGGAATTAAGAGCCGATATTCAAGGAGTGGATACGCTGTTTGCTGTCCATGTGCCCATGGAGTTGGAATTGAATGATACTTTTACTTTTAGGGATATTTGTGATAATGCAAGGGCAGAAATACAATCTGTAAAGGAGCATAAGACATTTCTTCATGATCTTATTGTTCGAACTCCTCAACTGAAGGCGAATTCTGCTGTATATGAAAAAAAATTGCTGTCATTCACAGTGGAATATGTAAAAGATCTTACGGATTATTCTCAGCAGGCCTGCAATCGATACGGCATTTCATTACTTGTGCCAGAGAAGGGCAATACTTGGCGGATTGTTTTCAATGAGGCGCTGTTAGCAACAACAAAAGCTGTTAATGGTACGAATCGGCTTGCAGCATGTATGGCGCGGGCTGCTGCCACGCCAGATGCTCCCATAAGTAAATTGACTACCTTGACAGATGCTGAATTTCACAAAGCAATATATGAGAGAAATCATACAGTTGCTGAATATCCAAGAGACAAGTGCATGCATGAATTATTTAAAGAGAGAGTTAAGCAATCACCGGAAAAAATTGCCGTACTTTGCAGGGATGAAAGTCTGACGTATATGGAATTAGAAGAAAAAGCATCACGTCTTGCTGCCTTTTTAAATCGAGTCGGGGTAGGTAAAGGGACCTTGGTAGGGATTTTTATGGAACGATCACTGGATATGCTGGTGGGATTACTGGGCGTATTGAAAGCAGGAGGAACCTATGTGCCGATTGACCCCCTTTATCCTGGAGAAAGAATCTTGCACATGATTGAAGATGCAGATATTAAAATGATTCTAACACAGAATGAGATTAAGCATAAATTGCCTGGCAGTACTGCCAAGGTAATATGTCTAGATACAGACTGGGAGGAAATATCTAAGAATAGCGGCAAAAGCTCTTCGCGAAAATATTATTCTTATTCGAGTAAGACTGTCAGACCTGAGGATTTCGCATATGTTATTTTTACATCAGGTTCAACAGGAAGACCAAAAGGTGTGGAAATAACCCAGAGGGGATTGACAAATTTTCTTTGTGCGATGGCAAAGTGTCCAGGTTTTACAAAAGAAGACCGAATTTTGGCGTTAACGACAATCTGCTTTGATATTGCAGGTCTTGAATTATATTTGCCTCTTATTACTGGAGGGCAGGTTGAAATATTGCCTACAGAAATTGCCAGAGATGGATTTGCACTAAAAGAACGAGTTGAAAATGAATGGGCTACAGTTGTTCAGGCTACGCCTGCAACATGGGAAATGCTTTTAGAGGCTGGCTGGGATAAAAGAACGTCGATTAAGATTTTATGCGGCGGAGAAGCGTTAAGCAGACAATTAGCACAAAAGCTCTTAGAAAGAAGTAATGAAGTTTGGAATATGTATGGACCGACGGAAACGACAATTTGGTCTTCTGTTTCCAAAGTCAATCTGAGGGAAGAAATAACGATCGGGTATCCTATTGGAAATACTCAATTTTATATAGTAGATGAGCATCTAAATCCAGTACCTGATGGAGTGGAAGGGGAACTGTGTATTGGCGGTGACGGGTTGGCAAAAGGATATTTGAATCGTCCTGAATTGACTAGTGAGAAATTTATATTAAATCCATATGCCGCGGATTTACAATTGAAAATGTATAGAACTGGAGATTCTGCTAAATATTTGCCGGATGGCAGAGTAATTTGTTTAGGAAGAATCGATAATCAAGTGAAGTTGAGAGGATTCAGGATTGAGCTTGGTGAAATCGAGGCAGTCTTGCAAAAACAACTTGATGTCAAACAGGCTGTAGTCGTAATGAAAGAAGATACTACAGGATATAAAAGCTTAGCTGCATTTATGGTGCCAGATAAATTCACAGATCTTATTGCAGGAAGCAAGCTTAAAGAAGCAATGAGAGAATTCCTCCCCGATTATATGATTCCTGCTTCCTTTGTGTATCTGGAGATGCTACCCTTGACTCTTAATTTGAAAGTGGACAGAAAAGTGCTGACAGCAGTCCCTGACTTTCAGCTGATAGAAAAGTATGGCTATAAAGAAATAAATCATCTTATGAGCGTTACTATTAATGACAGTATAAAGACCATCGAAAGGAAAGAAAAGGATTCTAAGGCGGCAGCTCATTTTGCAGAGGACTTGACTAAGATCGATCATTGCAGGCGTAGTCAAAATTTCGGCTGAGAAGATTGATGCTGAAATTCCCATGGGTGAATATGGTTTTGATTCGATCCGGTTTACTGTGCTAAGTAAAAGAATTAAGGATGCATATAACATAGCTGTTACTCCTGCGCAATTTTATACTTATGAAACCGTTAATAAATTAATTGACTACATGTCAAGGAATTATGAAGAGGAGCTAAGCAGACATTATGGCAAAGAGTCGAAACAGATACAGGAGTCGCTTTCCCAAACTAAAGTTGAAGCAGTCGATTCAGCGCATGAAGCCGCTTTCGATCTTTTTTCACGAGATCTCACACAGCTTGTAGCAGGCGTAGTCAAAATTTCGGCTGAGGAGATTGATGCTGAAATTCCCATGGGTGAGTATGGTTTTGACTCGATCCGATTTACTGTGCTAAGCAAAAGAATTAAGGATACATATCATATCTCCGTCACTCCTGCACAATTTTATACCTATACGACCGTAAAGAAAGTAATTGAATTTCTTTGGCATACCTATAGAGATGAACTTCAAAAGTCGTATGGCAGCGTGTCTGCTGAAGTAAAGACAATTTCAGAGAAAAGTCAGCTTAAAAATCAGGAAACCAATCCTGTGGATGATTTCAACCAAACAAATATGGAATTCGATTCAGATCAGAGAAAATGGAAAAAAGAGCCCATAGCAATCATTGGTATAGGAGGTACATTTCCTCAATCCCCTGATTTGGATACTTTTTGGGATCATATTGTAAATAAGAGAGATTTGATTACACCAATACCTCGGGAGCGTTGGGATTCCAATCATTATTATGCTAAAATCGCAGAGGAAAAGAAGATTCCTTTTGCAAAGTGGGGAGGTTTTTTAGAAGATGTTGATAAATTTGATGCAGCATTTTTTAATATTTCACCCCGTGAGGCTGAGCAGATGGATCCCCAGCAGCGTATCTTTCTTGAAACAGTATGGAAAGCAATCGAGATTGCGGGCTATAAGGCATCAGAATTTTCTGGTACTAAAACAGGTGTATATGTTGGAGCTGTAAGCTCAGATTATTGGGATATGATGTTATGTTCCGGGCTTGAGGCTGATTCGTATACCATTTCAGGGAATATCAACTGTGTGATTGCAAACAGGGTTTCTTATTTATTGAATCTTCAAGGGGCCAGTGCAACCATTGATACCGCATGTTCAAGTTCTTTAGTAGCAATTCATAGGGCTGTGAACGCGCTGCAACATGGTGATTGCGATATGGCAATTGCTGGCGGCGTTAATGTAATATTGAATCCTTTCATGCATACTGCTCTGGGAATCAATGGGATGCTTAGTGTGGATGGGCGGTGCAAAACTTTTGACAGCCAGGCAAATGGCTATGTAAGAGGAGAAGGGGCAGGAGTACTCATTTTGAAGCCTCTCAGCAAAGCCATTAAGGATGGTGACAATATTCATGCAGTTATTAGGGGTTCTTCTGAAAACCATGGAGGACGGACAAATTCATTAACGGCTCCGAATCCTAATGCACAAGCCGATTTGCTTATCAATGCTTATAGTGAGGCACAAATCGATCCATCGACAGTAACCTATATTGAAGCCCATGGGACAGGGACTAGCTTGGGAGATCCAATTGAAATCAACGGCATAAAGATGGCCTTCGAAGAATTGGGTAAAAAGTGGGGAAGAATAGGAGCGGAAAAGTACTGCGGCCTTGGATCCGTAAAGAGCAATATAGGACATTTGGAAGCTGGTGCCGGTGTTGCAGGACTGCTAAAAATAGTACTAGCAATGCAAAAAGGCGTCCTGCCTGGAATGATTCATTTTAAGGAACAGAATCCGTACATCAACTTAGAAGAAACGCCGTTTTATATTGCAGCTGAAACACAGGAATGGGAACGGATAAGGGATAGTGCAGGGAAAACCGTACCAAGGAGAGCCGGTGTGAGTTCTTTTGGTTTTGGCGGCTCAAATGCACATGTTGTTCTAGAGGAATATTATAATACGAAAGCAAAAGCTGAAATAAACGATCAGATTCTCAATATTTTTCTGCTTTCTGCCAAGAGTGAGGACAGGCTTAGAGCATATGCTGGAGATATGCTTGCATTTTTAGAAGAATTTGCAGCACGTGAGGAAAAAGGAGAATGGATAGGGACTTTTTTTACTGATATGATGTATACCTTGCAGATGGGGCGCGAGGCTATGAATAAAAGACTTGCCATCGTTGCTGCTAATATAAGAGAGCTGACTGAGAAGCTAAGACAGTACTGTACCGATGAAAAAGGAATAACACAAGTCTATACAGGAGCCGGAGGAGTGGAAACAAAGAACATTTCAGCCCTGTTTGAAGGAAGCAGTGGTAAAGAATTTCTTGCAACAGTCATAAGGCAAAAGGAATATAAAAATTTGGCTCATCTTTGGGTCGGAGGAGCAGAGGTAGATTGGAGCTTGTTATATAGCAGCCATTCTAAGCCCATACGAATCAGCTTGCCAACATATCCTTTTGCCAGGGAGCGTCATTGGCTGCCTATCAATAAAAATGTATTGGTAAATAAATATGAAGTACAGTCAGGGCGGCTCCATCCTTTGCTGCATCAAAATACTTCTGACTTTTTTGAACAGCGTTTTAGTTCAGTCTTCTCAGGGAATGAATTTTTTCTTAAGGATCATGTTGTTAAGGGGCAGCGAGTGCTGCCGGGCGTTGCTTATCTTGAAATTGCTCATGCGGCAGTCGTATTGGCTTCAGGTATTCACGAAAAACAGAATAATATTAAAATCAAGAATGTAACTTGGATTCGTCCGATGATTGTGGGAGACAAAGAATTGCAAGTACAAATCAGACTCTTGCCGGAAGAAAATGGAGATATTCATTATGAAATATTTAGTCAGTCAGAGTTGGGCGGCACTGCAGCAATCGTACATAGTCAGGGGCGTGCTGTACTGAGTCCGGTTACCGAACCTCCCCCATTAGATCTGCAAGCCTTACAAAGACAATGCAGTCATGGCACTATTTCATCTGGTCAGTGCTATGACGCTTACAGGACTATGGGAATTGATTATGGGCCAGGGCATCAGGGCATCAAGGAAATCTATGTGGGAGAATATCAGGTTTTGGCAAAGCTCTCTATGCCATCGTATGTTCGTGATATACAGGAAGAGTTTATTATGCATCCCAGCATAATGGATTCAGCCTTACAAGCATCCATTGGCTTAATCATGAGCTATGGCGAAATAGAGCCTTCAAAACCAATTGTACCATTTGCCTTACAAGAGATTGAGATTTTTGGGAAATGTACATCTGCTATATGGGCTCATGTCCGTTATAGCAATGGAAGTAAACCAGACGATAAAATACAAAAATTAGATATTGATATATGTGATGAGCTGGGAGGTATTTGTGTACGATTAAAGGGCTTCTCCGCCAGAGGAATGGAGAAAGATACGATTCAGAAAGAATCAGCAGCGGTTCTGGAAACGCTGCTGTTCCATCCCAGCTGGATAGTAAAAGATGTCAATGCAGAAGCTGCTTTCCCGAATGATATGCAGCAGATCGTAATCTTTTGTGAACCGGTTGAAATGGTTAAGGAAAAAATCAAGAGAAATATGAACAGCAATCGTTACCTTATTTTACAGTCGAATCAGGAGCAGGTGGAGGAGCGGTTCCAATCCTATGTATTTCAAGTATTTGATGAAATTCAAAATGTACTTAGAAGCAAACCTGGACACAATGTTTTAATTCAACTTGTTGTTTCAATACAAGATGAGAAGCAGATCTTTTCTGCACTTTTTGCCTTACTAAAAACAGCTCAGCTTGAAAATCCCAAGGTATGGGGGCAATTGATTGAAGTGGAATTAGGGGAGTCTTGGGATAGACTTTCGGAAAAGCTGGCAGAGAATAGTCGCTGCCCGATGGATAGGAGAATTCAATATTTGAATGGCAAACGCCGGGTTGCTGTTTGGAGGGAAATAGAAAGCTCCCTGGAGGTTTTACCCATTCCATGGAAAGAGCAGGGAATCTATTTGATCACAGGAGGTGCGGGAGGTCTAGGGTTACTATTTACTCAAGAGATAGTACAGCAAGTTAAGAATCCGGTCATTATTTTAACGGGCCGATCTGCCCTTAACGAAGAAAAGCGTGAAAAACTGAAGAGATTGATGGAATTGGGGGCTAAGATCGAATACAGGCAGGCCGACATAACGGATAAGAAAACGGTTATCAGATTGATCCAAAGCATTCAGGAGCAATTTGGTGATCTTCATGGCATTATTCATGCTGCAGGAGTAATCCGGGATAATTTTATTATAAAAAAGACGAAAGAAGAAATACAGGAAGTTTTGGCTCCGAAGGTTTCAGGGCTGGTGTATCTGGATCACGCCACTAGAAATATGAAGCTGGATTTTTTCATTCTGTTTTCCTCTATATCAGGAAGTCTGGGTAATGTGGGACAGGCTGATTACGCTGTGGCCAATGACTTTATGAATGCATATGCCGGATATCGTAATGGTCTGGCAGCAGCAAAACAGCGGCAGGGTCAGACGCTTGCCATCAATTGGCCTTTATGGCAAGAGGGCGGGATGAATGTTAACGAAGCAATCGAAAAAATGATGCGGAATATGGGTATGGCCGCCATGCCTACTGCCAGCGGTCTAAGATTATTTTATTTAGGGTTGAATACAGATAAGGATCAAGTGCTGGTAATAACAGGCGAGCCAGGGCGAATACAGGAAAAACTGCTTTTAACAGCACAGTTCTCCCAGCCTGATAAAATCATTGCAGCATCAACTTTTACGGAAGCGGCTCATGCCAGTAATCTGCTGGACAGAATCCAATCCCTTTTAATACAAATGACATCCAAGCTGCTTAAGGTCAGGATGGAAGAAATAGATAGTAATACTGAATGGAATGAATATGGTTTTGATTCCATTACATTCACCGAATTTGCCAATCAGCTCAATCAAGAGTATAAACTTGAATTAACACCTGTTATATTTTTTGAATATCCAACTCTCCATCGTTTTGCTGAGTACTTGTTCGAAAGTTACCAGGCTGTATTTTCATCACAAATAGCAGGGCAAAAGGATACAGATTTTATTTCACCTAAAGACATTGATAATGGCAGTCAGCTAGAGAACATACAGATGATTTTGATCCAAGTCGTATCGAGCCTGCTCAAAGTTAGAGCCAATGATATTGACAGGAATACGGAATTAAATGAATATGGATTTGACTCTATTATGTATACTGAATTTGCGAATCTACTGAATCAGGAATATAAATTTGAATTAACTCCTGCTGTATTCTTCGAATATTCTACCATTCAGAGTTTTGCAGAATATCTCACTAAAGAGTATCGTACTCTGCTGGCATCACAATTTGCAGCAGCTGTGAATGCTGAACAAACCACGATATATGTGCCCGCAGAGGACCTGTATACGAAAAGTTATTCTCGATTTATAAGGACAATGCCCCTGGCGTTGGCCAAGGTAGATGAAAAAGAGCAGGAAGCCATTGCAATAATTGGTGTCAGTGGCATATTCCCCATGGCTAAAGATATAAACGAACTTTGGAAGAATCTTCTGGAGGATAAGGATTGTATTACAGAGATTCCTAAAAGTCGCTGGGATTGGCGGGAGTATTATGGTGATCCTGGGAAAGACATCAATAAGACTAACATTAAGTGGGGGGGATTTATTGATGGCATAGAGGAGTTTGACCCTTTATTCTTTGGAATTTCTCCACGAGAAGCTGAATTAATGGACCCGCAGCAGCGCCTATTAATGATTTATGCCTGGAAGGCAATTGAAGATGCCGGTTACTCGGCTCAAAGTCTTTCGGGAACGCAAACAGGAATTTTCGTAGGGACTGCAAGCTGCAGCGGCTATAGCGGCTTAGTATCGCTTTCTAATGCAGCACTTGAAGGATATTCTTCTACAGGTACGCTGCCGTCAGTAGGTCCGAATCGGATGAGTTATTTCTTAAATATCCATGGGCCCAGCGAACCCATTGAAACGGCTTGTTCAAGTTCCTTAGTAGCGATCCATCGTGCTGTAACTGCGATAGAAAATGGAGCCTGTGAGATGGCGATTGCCGGCGGCATTAATACAATGGTAACACCTGAGAATCATATCAGCTTTAATAAAGCAGGTATGCTCTCTGAGGATGGACGCTGCAAGACCTTCTCTGACCAAGCCAACGGTTATGTACGAGGCGAAGGAGTAGGAATGCTGTTTCTAAAGAAGCTAAAAGATGCAGAAGCAGCCGGAGACCATATTTATGGGATTGTTAAAGGAACTGCTGAGAATCATGGAGGGCACGCCAATTCTTTGACAGCTCCCAATCCCAAGGCACAGGCTAAGCTGCTGGAAACTGCATATACAAAAGCAGGAATTGATCCCAGGACCGTTACCTATATTGAAGCCCATGGAACGGGTACTGCGCTTGGCGATCCTATTGAAATCAATGGACTGAAAGCAGCTTTTAAGGAGTTGTACCAAGCAACAGGAGATGCTGCAGCGACAAGCAGGCATTGCGGTTTAGGTTCAGTGAAGACGAATATTGGTCATTTGGAGCTGGCAGCAGGAGTAGCAGGTGTGATCAAATTGCTGCTGCAGCTAAAATATAAAACTCTGGTGAAAAGTCTTCATTGCGATACGATAAATCCATATATACAGCTTACAGGCAGCCCGTTTTACATTGTGCAGGAGCAGACAGAATGGAAAGCTCTGCAGGACGCAGCAGGAAAAGAAATTCCAAGACGGGGCGGAGTGAGTTCCTTTGGCTTTGGAGGTGTCAATGCTCATGTGGTAATTGAGGAATATATCCCCAAAGAGCAGAACATCAATCCAATTCCGGTCAATGCCCAGAATCCGGTACTGATTGTATTGTCAGCCAAGAATGAAGAGCGGCTGAAAGAACAGGTCCAGCAGTTGTTGACCACGATAGAAGAACAGCATTTTGAGGATTATCACCTGGCTGATATAGCGTATACCCTTCAGGTAGGGCGAGAAGCTATGGAGGAACGCTTGGCAGTGATGGCGGAATCCATTGCACAACTTAAGGAAAATTTAAAAAGCTTTTTAAACGAGCCGGAAAATACTAAAGATGTATATCGCGGACAGGTCAAGCGTAATAAAGATACTGTCGCTGTTTTTACAGCTGATGAAGATTTTGAACAAATAATTGATGTTTGGGCAGCCAAAAGAAAGTATAGTAAGATTTTAAATTTATGGACGAAGGGACTGTCTTTTGACTGGAATAAGCTTTATGGTGAGGCAAAGCCTCGAAGAGTCAGTCTGCCTACATATCCATTTGCCAAGGAACGTTATTGGGTATCCAGTGGAACTAAATCTGCTTCTGGTTTAACAGCTGCAACCGTTCTGCATCCGCTGCTGCATCAAAATATCTCTGATTTTTCTGAACAGCGGTTTATCTCAAACTTTACGGGGCAAGAATTTTTTATAAATCATACTGCTGTGAGTGGTCATCGGTCTTTGACAGCAGTTGCTTATCTTGAAATAGCGCGAGCAGCAATCTCGCATTCGGCGGGATCTTTTTATAAAGACAGAAATGAGATACGGCTGAAAAATGTGGTTTGGGCTAGCCCGGATGCAATCGGCGAGCAGGGGATTCAGCTGTATATCGGACTTTGTCCTGAAGAGAATGGAGAAATTTCTTACGAAATTTATAGTGAGAATGAAAAGTCTGATGCAAAGCTGCAAGTTTACAGCCAGGGAAGTGCAGAATTATTTTCCGCTGAAGAATCGCCAGCATTAGATATTGGAGCATTGCAAAAGGAGTGCTGCCAGACTATCCTTACATCTGTTCAAATTTATGAGAGGTTAGAGGGTATCTATAAGGCAGAGTATAAAGGGATTGAAAAGGTGTACGCAGGAGTAGGACAAGCACTAGCAAAGCTGACTTTGCCTTCCTCTCTTGCAGATACACAGCATCAGTTTATCCTGCATCCCGTTTTACTGGACGCTGCTTTGCAGGCAGCAATGGTTCTAATGGCTGGATTTGATAATGAAAGCATGTATGCTCTCCTTGCGTTACAAGAAATCGGGATCCTTTGCCCGCCGGATCTTACAATGTGGGCTCTAATTCGTAATCCTAATGGCAGTGAAACCCAGGATGAATTTCCTGGGTTTGATATCAGCTTATTGAATGAACAAGGGAAGATTTGTATTCGGATGAAAGGCATCAAAATACAGGAGAATACAGAAAGGAAGCTATTGAAATGATGACATTTGAAGAAGTTTGGCAGGAGAAAACTTTGCCAAATCATGGGTCGGTTAAGATCAAAACACTGGTTTGTTTTCTGTCCAATGCAGATCACCAAAACAAAGCCGCAGAAACGATTCAAGCCCTTGATCCGCAAACAAGAATACTCTTTATCTCTCA